>CAWBRH010000038.1:0-10402 GCA_963790945.1 uncultured Acidobacteriota bacterium | reverse complement strand
GCGCGTGATCGAAGATGGCGCGGGAGCGTTGGGACTGAAGATCGAGCAGCTTCTTCCGGCTATCGACATGATTCGCTACTCAACGACGATTGCGATGAATCGCCTGATCGAGAAAAAGGGGCCGCGGCTCGGGTTGATCACAACGGAAGGGCATGAGGATGTGGTCCTGATTGGGCGCGGCGCGCAGTGGATTGACGGGACGCGGGTGCAGGAGCGCAGGAATCTTGCCATCCAGAAAAAGCCGGAGCCGCTCATACCACGCGACATGATCGTGGGCGTGAAGGAGCGAGTGGATTCGCGCGGCAAAATCATCCGGCCGCTCAACGAGAATGACGTTCGCGAAAAAGTCCGCTATCTCGTGAGCCGTGGCGCACGTGGGCTTTGTTGTTTCGCTTCTTTGGGGTTTTCTCAATTCCGCTCACGAGCGGCGCGTGAAGGAAATCATTCGGGATGAGTACAAGGAATTTCACATTGGATATCTGCCTGTGGTCTTGGCGGGACAGGTGGTCGGCAAACTTGGTGAGTACGAGCGCACCCTCGCTGCAATTCTCGATGCCTATCTGCAGCGTTCAATGCAGATCGAGCTATCCGCCATGTGGGACAAGCTGCGCGAGCGAGGCTACAAAAAACCGCTCCTGATGATTCAGAGTTCGGGCGGGATCGCGGAAGTCTTTCGCACCACCGCCTGCCGAACCTTTAACAGCGGGCCCGTTTCAGGCCTGATGGGCGCACATCACGTGGCGAAATCGCTTGGCTACCAGAACGTGGTGATGACGGACATGGGCGGGACGAGCTTCGACGTCGGCCTCGTGGTGAAGGACAGTGTACGCAGCTATGACTTCCGCCCGATCATTGATCGATGGATGGTGGGCATCACGATGATCAAGACGCTTTCGGTGGGCGCCGGCGGCGGGTCGATCGCGTCGATCAATCCCCTGCTGCAGAATCAGCTTCAAGTGGGTCCGCGCAGCGCGGGATCGATGCCCGGGCCTGCGTGCTTCAGTCTCGGAGGCACGGAGCCGACTGTTACTGACGCAGACGTCGTGCTTGGCTACATCAATCCTGCGTATTACTCGGGCGGACGGATGAAGCTCGACAAGAATCGTGCGATTGCCGCCGTGCGCGACAAAATTGCGAAGCCTTTTGGCATTTCGGTGGAAGAGGCGCGATGCTGATCCGCAAGATTGTCAACGGCAATATGGCGTCTGCGATCATGAAAGAGGTTCATCTGCGCGGGTACAGTCCGGAGGATTTTATCTTGTTCGTTGGCGGGGGAGCCGGGGCGACACATGCCGAAGGGTATAAGGCGGACATCAAGAAGGCTGTGACGTTTCCTTTTTCGCCGGTTTTCTGCGCGTTTGGCTCTTCGACGATGGACATCATGCATGTATATGAAGTGTCGAAGAAGCTGACGCTGATGTCACCGGGCACTCAGGAGCTGACGCAGGAATTTGCCGTGTTCAATCGCACGGTAGAAGAACTGCTCGAACAGGCGCGGAAGGATCTGGTGGCGGACGGGCTGAATCCGAGCACGGCGTCGTTTGTGCTCGAGCTCGATATGCTTTACGGCGGACAATTCCACGTGAAGCGAGCGCTTTCGCCGCGTCTCGCGCTGCATTCAACCGAGGATGTCGCCGCAATTTGTGAGGCATTCAAGAAAGAGTTCAGCGAGGCGTTCAGCCCGTTTGTGGTGAATCCTGAGGGCGGAGTCTTCGTCGATAGTTTCATTTTGAAAGCAATCGTTCCAGTGCAGCAGATCGATCTGCCGAAGATGCCGCTCGAAGGCCACGATCCATCGGGCGCGCGAAAAGGCGAGCGGCCGGCATATTGGGCGGACGCGAAGGATTTTCGTCCTACTCCCATTTACGCGTACGAAATGCTGAAGCCGGGAAACCGGCTGGAAGGTCCGGCAATCCTCGAAGGCGAATACACCACTGTGGTGGTGCCGCCTGCGATGAACTTTTCGATCGATGAGCGAGGCCTCGGCATTCTGGAAAGCTGAGCCCGCGGCAGTTTGGAAAAAGACTGGAAGGAGATCTAATGCCGATTCCGAGTACGGCTGAGAAGCTCGCGTGGCTGAAGCCGGCGCCCGCGACTGCTTTCGAGAAAGAGTGCGCCGCGAAAGTTAAGACCGGCGATTATGAAATTGGCGTGCAGATCACCAACGATATCCTTGACGAAGCGATGGAAGTATTCGTCCGGTCATCGCGCAGCTATTTCGGCGTGTCTGGCGATTCGATGGTGGCCATTTTTACGGCGAACGGCGATCTGGTGAACGCTTCGTGTGGAACGTATCTCCACGCGATCATTCAGCCGATCGTGATCAAATTCATTCAGAAGTACTACGCGGAAAATCCCGGAGTGCGCGAAGGAGACATCTGGTACACGAATGACGCGCTTTACGGCGGCATTCACAACCCCGACCAGGTGGCGCTGATGCCGATTTTTCACAAGGGCAAGCTCCTGGCCTGGGCATCGGCCGCTTTGCACACCACCGAAACCGGAGCCATTGAACCGGGCGGCATGCCCGTGAGCGCGAAATCGAGATTCGATGAAGGCCTGAACATGCCGCCGATTAAAATCGGCGAGAATTTCGAGCTGCGTAACGATTTTCTGGAGTTCTACACCGTTTATGGACTGCGCGCGCCCGCGATGTTTATCTCCGATCTGCGCGCGCGCTGTACGACTGCCGACCGAGTGCGAGTGCGATTGCTCGAACTTGCCGAGAAGCGCGGCGGCGAATTCGTGGTGGGGCTGCTGCGCAAAATGTCGGACACCGCGGAAGCCGGGGCACGGCAGAAGATCAAGGCGCTGCCTGACGGCAAGTTTCGCACGGTTGTGTTCAATGACGCGATCGGCTGGACGCCTGCATTGGTCCGCGCCTGTTATCTGACGCTGATCAAGAAGGGCGAGACGCTGACGTTCGATTTCGAAGGCACGTCGCCGGAAAATCCATCGTCGTACAACGTGCATCCGCAAGCGGTGGTCGGGCATATCGCGAATTTCATGTACGAATATGTGTTTCACGATTTGCCGATTTGCAGCTCCACGTTTGCGCCGATCGATTTCGTTTTCCCGGAAGGAATCATTTTGAATCCGGGCCGCATGGCGGCGACGAGCTGCTGCGTGTATATAGGGATGCAGTGCCGCTGCGCGACGCATAACAGTTTCGCCAAGATGACTTTCTCGAGCGCAGGGCTTTGGCGGCAAGTGGCTGCGTCTCCCGGCAGCCAACACACGGCGCAGATTTGTGCGGGGCATTCGCAATGGAACCTCGCGGTGTCGGACGTGCTTTCGTTTTCGCTCAACACGCAGGGGCAGGGCGGACGCGCCGCGAACGACGGAATGGATGCGTACGGTTTTGCGTGGTGCGCTTTCGGACGCGCGCCGGATTCCGAGCAGGTGGAAAGCGAATTGCCCGTTACTGTCACGCTTTCACAACACTGGAAGGATTCGTCGGGACACGGGATGCATCGCGGCGGTTCGGGCGGCGTGCAGCAATGGATGATTCATAAGGTGCCGAACCTTGTGTCGCTGTGCATGGGCAACGGGAGCAAAGTGCCG
Organism: uncultured Acidobacteriota bacterium; assembly: GCA_963790945.1. Lineage (GTDB taxonomy): Bacteria > Acidobacteriota > Terriglobia > Acidiferrales > UBA7541 > Palsa-295. Next base: position 6,838 of record CAWBRH010000038.1, on the reverse strand, counting down.
CTGGGCCAGCCGCTTTTTGGAGGCTACGCGTCTGCGCCGATTCCGGGCATCAGCGTTCGCAAAGCGGATCTGCTGAAGCAAATGCAGGACGGCAACGCGAAGCTTTCGATGGATAGCCGCGACATCCTTGAGAACAAAACGGTGCACGGCGACTGGACGTTTGAATTAATCGCTCGCACACCGAAGCTTTACGACGAGGGCGATCTGCTATTCGGCTTCAGCGGAGGCGGCCCCGGCTATGGCGATCCGCTCGAACGCGATCCGGCGGAGGTGATGGAGGATCTGAAGAAGAAAATCGTTTCCGAGTGGACGGCTCGCAACATTTATCACATCGCGTACGATGCAGCGCGCAACAAGCTCGACACGGAGAAAACGAAGCGGCAACGAGACACTGAGCGCAAGAGCCGACTGGCGCGCGGCAAGAGCTTCGACGAGTTCGAGAAGGAGTGGAGCAAGCTGAGCCCGCCGCAGGATATTTTGCAGTTTTACGGGCGCTGGCCGGACGCCAAATCGCTCGGGCCGATTTTCAGGCAGTAGCAGGCTCCGACAATGAGAGTGTTTCGCGGGCCTTCTTTTGGCACTTAAGAACGATGGGTCCACAGGTGAACGCACAACTCACTCCGCGGGAAATGATGAAGAGCCTGCTGCAGGGAAATCCGCAGCCGCGGCCGCTTATTGTTCCTATTGTATTTGCACTCGGCGCGAAAATTGAAAACCTTTCGTTTCGAGCGTATCTCGACAATCCGACAAAAATTTCCAATGCCCTTCGGCAGATTCGCTCGCAATTGAGAACGGATGGCGTAGCGTGCTATTTCGATCCGCTTCTCGAAGCGGAAGCGCTTGGCGGCACGCCGGATGGGACGAGACGAATCAGACGCGCAGTATTCGGTGGCCCGAGTCTGCGCAGAAGGGAGAATTGCCCGCACGCTTGCGATCTCCCGAAGAGGCTGCGAATAGTCCGCGTGTGAGAGCTGCCGTGGAGGTGATTCGCCGCCTAAATTCTCTGCTGCGCGACGAACCGTTACTTATGGCAGGCGTATCGGGGCCATTCACGCTTGCTGCGCGGCTTACGGGGATCGATCCTGGTGCGATGCGTCAAGGGCAAGAGCCGTCTGAACCTGCGCTGGAAGTTGCGGCGGCTGCGATCACCAGAATCACTTCTGCTTTTGTGGAAGCGGGTGCGAATTTGATTTTTATTCGCGAGGACGTTTTGCCATCCCTGTCACCTGAGAAATGCCAGAATTGGGCATCGCTGCTCGCGCCGCTTTTCAACATCGTGCGCTTTTATGAAGCTCTGCCCGTGCTGCAAATTTCGGATGAGTCAGCGACGGCGGAAAATGTCGAAGTGATGTTGCAGCAATCCTGGGATGCGGTTCTCTGTTCGCCTTCTGAAGAATTCGTCGCGCGCGCACGCGGGCGTGATGAGAGTCTCATGTTCGGCTGGTCGGTGCCGCTTGAAGTTTTGGAAGCGAGCGATTCCAGCGGGGCACGGTCTCCGGAACTTTCAGGTATCAAGCCGGCCTTGGTGACGACTGATGGAGACGTGCCGGCGACGACCGATTTGAAACGCCTCATGAATGTTTTTGATGCGATTGCTCGCCGCACCTAGTCCGTTGCTGCCACGCTTGCGGCGTGAGAAGCACGTATTAGAATTGGAGTGATGAACATTCTGCGATGCCGAAGCCAATCGTGAGTGATAAGCGGCCGGCCACGGGTGCTTTGGAAAAACCGAGCAGCGGAGTGAGGCATGTGCGGCTTCGCACTTCCGGCGCTTCCGTCGAGCGGTTGCCGGACGGCTCGCTGTTGGTGCGCCCCGATGAGCCTCTTGGCGCGTATCCGAAAGTTCTCACCGATCGCGTTGCTGGATGGGCGGAAATCGCGCCGGATCGGATTTGTGCGGCCAAGCGCGATCGAGATGGCGGCTGGCGGACGCTTACATATTCGCAGGTTTTTGCGGCGGTGCGGAGTATCGCGCAAGCGCTGATCGATCGCGGGCTGAGCGCCGAGCGGCCCGTCGCAATACTTTCTGAAAATGATCTCGAGCATTTGCTGCTGATGCTCGCCGGGCAGCATGCAGGAATTCCTACCGCGCATCTTTCGCCGGTGTATTCGCTGGTGTCGAAGGATCTTGCGCAGCTGCGGCATTGTCTCGGACTGCTCACGCCTGGAATGGTGTTCGTGTCGAACGGGGAACAATACCGGCGCGCGATTGAAGTTGCGTTGAGCGATGAAGTCGAGCTTGTCGTTGCGTCATCAGCACCGGAATTTCGCAACGCGACACGATTCGCGGAGCTTGTTGCGACGAATCCGACGAATGCGCTCGAGGCGGCGCACGAGCGGATCGATCCGGACAGTCCCGCGAAATTTCTTTTCACGTCGGGCTCGACGGGAATGCCGAAAGCGGTGATCAACACGCATCGGATGATTTGTTGCAATCAGCAGATGATCGCGCAAGTGTTTGGATTTCTGCAGGACGAGCCGCCGGTGCTGGTGGACTGGCTGCCGTGGAATCATACGTTTGGCGGAAATCACAACATCGGCATCGCGCTCTACAATGGCGGCAGCTTTTACATTGACGAAGGCAAGCCAGGGCCGGGATTTATTTCTGAGACGATCCGGAATCTGCGGGAGATTGCTCCGACGGTTTATCTCAATGTGCCCAAGGGCTATGAGGATTTGCTGCCGGTGCTGCGAGCGGATCGCGAGCTTCGCGAGAATTTTTTCAGCCGGCTGAAACTGCTGTTCTATGCGGGTGCCGGACTTTCGCAGCCGGTGTGGGACGCGTATCGCGAGTTGGCGCGGGAAACGTGCGGCGAGCGCGTGGTGATGGTGACGGGGCTTGGTTCGACGGAGACAGCGCCGATGGCGATCCAGACGACGTGGGAAACGGATCGGGCGGGAGTGATCGGGATTCCGATTCCCGGCGTCGAGGCGAAATTGGTGCCGCAAGCCGGCAAATTGGAAGCGCGCGTTCGTGGGCCGAATATTACGCCGGGATACTGGCGGCAGCCGGAGCTTACTCGGAAGGCTTTCGACGAAGATGGATTTTATAAATTTGGCGACGCGGTGCGGTTTGTCGATCCCGCGGATGTGAATAAGGGTTTTCTTTTCGATGGGCGTTTTTCAGAGGATTTCAAGCTGGCGACCGGGACTTGGGTGAGCGTGGGACCGTTGGGGGGCGGATTTTGAGTTTCTTTGCGCCGTTTGTGCGCGATGTGGTGATCACTGGGCATGACCGCGATGATGTGGGGATGATGATTTTTGTGGATGTTGAGGCTTGTGGTGCGCTGTGCCCTGGCGGCTCGATGCGCGCAGGCTCGGGTGCGGGCTCGGGCTTGGCTGCTTCGGACATTTTGCGACATGAGGCGGTGCGCGAGCGCTTTCGAGAATTATTGGCGGCGTTTGCGGCGGAGGCGACGGGCAGTTCGAATCGAGTGAGCCGTGCGATACTTCTGGAGGAGCCGCCTTCGCTGGACGCGCGTGAGATTACGGACAAGGGATCGTTGAATCAGCGCGCGGTGCTTGAACATCGGGCGGGGCTTGTCGAGGAATTGTATGGGGCGCGGGATTCCGATCTGATTTTTCGGCTTGAGGGGAAAAATGATGGGAAGAGATAAGGGCGGACTTTTTATCGCGTATGACGACGTGTGGCTGCTCGACGGGGTGCGGACGCCGTTTGTGGATTACAACGGGGCGCTGGGACTTGTGTCGCCGACGGACCTTGGCATCAAAGCGGCGCGGGCGGTATTTGAGCGCGCGAAAGTTTCGCCTGGCGATGTGGGCTCGGTGATCGCCGGTTGTGTGGCGCAGGCTAGTTTCGACGCTTATCTGCTGCCGCGGCATATCGGTCTTTATTCGGGCGTGCCGATTGATCGGCCTGCGATTCTGGTGCAGCGCGTTTGCGGCACTGGAATGGAGGCGATTGGGCAGGCTGCGGACGCGATTACTTTAAAGAAGATTGATCTGGGACTATGCGTTGGGGCTGAATCGATGAGCCGGAATCCGATTGCGGCGTATACGCATCGCGGCGGATTCAAGATGGGGCAGGTGGAGTTCAAGGATTTTCTGTGGGAGGCGCTGCTTGATCCGGCGGCTGACGTGACGATGGGCGACACGGCGGAGAAAACTGCGCGCGAATATAAAATTACGCGGGAGGAAGTGGATCGTTTCGCGGAACTGAGTTTTTCGCGCGCTGTGGCGGCGCAGAAGGCTTGCTTTTTGTCGGGCGAGATTGTTCCGATTGTCAGCGAGGAATTCAAGCTTGAAGGTTACAAGTCGCGCGGAATCCAGCTGCCCGGAGTGTCGACAAATTTGCAGCGGATACGCATATCCGTCCGTCTACCTACGAGGCGCTGGCCAAGATTCGGCCGGCGTTTGGCGGGGTGCAGACGGGCGGGAACAGTTCGGCGATTGTTGATGGCGCGGCCGCGGCGCTGATCGCGTCGGGCGATTATGCGAAATCTCGTGCGGGCAAGCCTCTCGCGCGTGTCGCGGCTGTTGCGACTGTGGGCGTTCCGCCGGAAATCATGGCGATTGGTCCGGCACCCGCGATTCGAAAGCTTCTCGACGGAGTTGGGCTTTCGCTCGATGCAATCGATCGGTTCGAAATCAACGAGGCTTTTGCCGCGCAGGTGATGGGCGTGGAACGCGAGCTAAAGCTCGATCGCAGCAAGCTCAACGTAAACGGCGGAGCGATAGCGATTGGTCATCCGCTGGCAGCGACGGGTGTACGCCTTGCGATCACTCTAGCGCGCGAGTTGCAGCGTTCGCAGAAGAAATATGGAGTTGCGTCGGCGTGCATCGGAGGAGGCCAAGGCATCGCCGTGCTTCTCGAAAATCCAAATTAGAAAAGCAATGCGCGACGACACTCGTGGTGGAAATCAGCGGCCGAGATAAATTTCGAAGGGCGCCCAATAAAAAGGCTTCTGATAGACCGTGCCGGAATGCAGGAGTTTCAGTTTGGCGTGATGCAGAGCTGCGTCCGGGGCCGAGCCTTTCTGAATTTCAGCGTAGAGATCGTCCATCAATTCCGGCGTGGAATTGTCGTTCACTTCCCACAATGCAGCGATCACCCCATGCGCACCCGCGCGTAGAAATGCCCATGTGAGTCCGACGAGTCCTTCGCCCGAGTAGGTGCGCTCGCCCGCGCCATGACACGCGGAGATCGTTACGAGATTTGCGTGCAGCGGCTGCGTGACGATGTCGCGCGCATACAGTTTGTAGGAATCACCTTGCTTCGAGAGAATCACCGCCGAATCAAGCGGGCTGGCGCGGCTGGCAGTACCGTGCGCCACGAAATGAATAAACGAATATTGCTTCGGCTTGCTTTGGAGATAAGCGCTGCCGTAGCCTGCTGTCGCGAAAGCACCGTGCGCTCCGGCGCCGCAAAATATCGCTCACGTCCATCATCTCGGCGCCCGCTTGCGGCAAATCCGGAAACTCCGCGCTCGGCGAGATCGGATTGCCTACAAGCAGCAGTTTCTTTGTTCTGGCCACCGGCTGGTTCGCAGACGCCGCCAGTAGAACGAGCGAATTCGCGTATGCGACAACTGCGTCCTCGATCCAGTAATGGAGTTTCGGTTTCGGATCGAGAAGCGTCTCGAAATTCAGGCCGTACAATCCCGCATCCGGCAAGATAAGAACGCGTGAGCCAGGCGCTATCAGCTTCTGCACCGGACCGACCAATATGTCATACAACTTTATCCCTTGTGCGTTCAACGTTTCGATCACTCTCGAGGCCCAGCAGCGCGCCCCGGTAGGATTTAATCAGCGGTTCGATTTCAGATGAGGGCGGCAACGTAAAAAGCGAAACTCCAGAATGACTGACGACCCACAGATACGACTGTTTTTCGCCAAGCCAGTAGAACAATAGAGTGGCTCGCAATCGCTCTGCGATCAACCTTGGCCGAAAATCTGGAATGGGAAACGAAATCTTCGAGGCGAGCCCGAGCCCCTCGGCAAGCGTCTGCGCGCGGCTTACCTCAGCCACCTGCAGGCTTCCTCCGCTCGACCCTGCGCAATCAGAAGCTCGATGTAGTCGTTGTAAAACGCAATTGCGTTGGACAAAAACGCCAGTCTCAACTCCTCGTTTTTAACTTCCGATCGCGCACTGGCAATCGTGCCAATCGCGCGTCGAAATTCCCTATCTGCCGCCGTACGTTCGCCTCCCGAGGCGTAGACACCGGCGAGCCTTGACTGGGCTTCCCAACGCAAAGACGCCGGGGCGTCAGTATCGCCAATCACGGTTTGAAATATTTTCGCGGCATCTCCGTAATTCTTCTTCAGCGCCTGAATGCGGCCCGAAACGATGGACGATACGACAGCATCTGAATGGGCGCGAACAAGGGGCGCCACCCTCTCGTTGTAGCTTTGTGCCGAATCAACCTGTCCTCGCGCCAGCGAAACGAGCGCCAAGTTTTCAAAGCATTCGGATTTTGCACTGTCGTCGCCAAGCCTCTGAGCAATGCTAAGAGCGGACTGATAAGAGCTTTCCGCTGAATCGTAGTTGCCTAGCGCGAGATAAACGCTACCGATGTTGATTTTCCAATCTGCTTGCGCGCTCAGCGAACCAGTTTCTCCGGACTCTTTGTCAGCGCGTTGGAACAGTGCAAGAGCGTTGTCATAGTCTCCAAGCTTGACGTAGCCCCAACCCATATTTCCCAAAATCACGGCGGTCGCACCGCGAGCCCCATTGGCCTGCGATGTCACCAGCGCCTGTCTGTTCCATTCGATCGACTCATCATAGTGCTCACGGTTCGTGGCGATGAGTCCCAGATTGCTTAAACACGCGGCTTCGAGATCGGAGTCATGGAGATCGCGAGCGCTTTTCAGGGCCCTC
>CAWBRH010000037.1:0-13887 GCA_963790945.1 uncultured Acidobacteriota bacterium | reverse complement strand
GTGTTATGTACATCTACTCAACGCGAGAAGCTACGTATTGCTGAGCGAATGTCGGCAAAAAACGGTTCAGCAGCGAACGAGTACCTTTGCGCCATCAAAAAGACCCAGAACGGCAAGTACAACGTCCGAGTCCGCGCAGCTTTCGGGCGCGGCGCTTGGTCGCTGCCTGTCTATTTCCTCGCGTCATCCTTCAATGGCGCGATGAGAAGCTCGAGGAATCCCTGCGCGTTCTGCAGAAAAATGAAGAGCGCCTGCGCTTCTGAAGCGTCGAGCACTCCGACGATCCAGCCGACCGCCGGCGATCTTCTCCAGGAATCCGGCCTCGGCTTCGACCGCCGCAAAGAGTACCCGCGCAAATTCGCGGGAATCGAAATCCCCCGCGAACGCGCCGTCCCGGCTGCGGTCATCGCTCCGCTCCGCCGCACCCTGGCCGATTCGATCGCCCAAGAGCGCCCAGCATCCGCAGCGCTCGCCGGCGATTAACCGCGTAAATTCGGCGCGGCGTCAGAATTCAGAATAGAGTCGCTGCCTCGAGCTGCCCAGGCGCGCTGCCACGTTGGCCGTCAATGTAAGGCGTAGGAAAGGGAGTAGTCGGGGCGAATGGATTTGAACTTGAGACGTTAAGCGGGCGTCAGAGCCCGCTGCCGAAATCCCGAGCGTAGCCGAGGGACCTCAGCTGAAAATGGTCGGGGCGAATGGATTTGAACTTGAGGCGTTAAGCGGGCGTCAGAGCCCGCTGCCGAAATGCCGAGCGTAGCCGAGGGACCTCAGCTGAAAATGGTCGGGGCGAATGGATTTGAACCATCGACCTCCTGGTCCCGAACCAGGCGCGCTAGCCAGGCTGCGCTACGCCCCGACCGATTGCCGCTCGAAGAAGGAAACGCCGCTTGAGCGCACATAAAAGAATAGCACAGCTCGATTGGCCCATTCACGTTTCATTGCATTTCAGCTAACGACAGCGCCTTCATCGTCCCGATTTCGCACTTGGGAAATTGCGGGTTTCAGCAGCGGGTTTCGATCTTCACTGCCGCGCTTTCGGCGCATCCGGAAGACGAATCAACCGCGCCTCCGTGATCGAGGGAATCTCGCGGATCTTGTCCGACCATCGATTCTCTCACCTCGCCTCGAGCCGCACCATCGCCATTGCGTCCGCACCTTGTACAGGCTTGCTCGGCCCAGCGCGAACGTCGCGATGTTCACGCCCAGATTTCCGAGCGCGGTTCCGATCTGCCGATCACGCCCGGCACGTCACGGTTGCGCGTCACGACAGCGTTCCTTCGAGCGGAGCCTCCAGCCCGATGCCGTCGAGGACAGCACCGCGGCGCGCCTCCTGCCCACCGTACCTTCAACAGCTGACTCCTTCCCGCCGTCGACACCGCCACCTCGACGGCGTTCAGATATCCGCGTTCGCGCCGCCGGTCATTTCCTCGACGATCAGACCGCGCGCCGCTGCTTCCTGCGCCGCGTTCACCAGATTCACCTTCTTCGCCACCGCGTTCATAATCCCGCTCAGCACCGCGCTGCGCACCACGTGCGAACCCAGCTTCAGCCGGTTCCCCCGAATACCGAATGCGAACCTTGCTGAAACTCGGCGACGGCGCCGCCTGCGCAATCAGCGTTCCCAGCCGCTCGCCCAGCTCAATATAAGGACGCAAGACGCCGATACTGTCCGGCGAAAGCGCCGGCATATTCACCGCGTTGCGAATCAGCCCGTCCGCCAGATAATCGCTCACCTGCTGCGCCACCGCCGTGCCCACTTCTTCCTGCGCCTCAGCCGTCGACCCCGCAATGTGTGGCGTCGCGATCAGATTCGCCAGTCCAATCAGCGGCGAATTCTTCGGCGGCTCCTCCGCAAACGTATCCACTGCCGCCGCCGCAAGCTGCCCCGTTTTCAACGCCTCCGCCAGCGCCGCCTCATCAATCAATTCGCCGCGCGCGCAATTCACCAGTCGCGCCCCGCGTCTTCATCTTCGCGAAAGCCGCCGCTCCAAACATCTTCTCCGTCGCCGCGCTCAGCGACGTGTGCAGCGAAATCACGTCCGCCCGCTTCAACAGCTCATCGAGCGTCACCAGTTCCACTTCCACCTCGCGCGCCGCCGCCGGCGTCACGTAAGGATCGTGCGCCAGCACTTTCATCTCGAGCCCTCGCGCCCGCCGCGCCACTTCAGTGCCTACTCGCCCGAACCCCACCAGCCCCAGAGTCTTCCCGCGCAGCTCCGTTCCCGCCGACGCCCGATTTCTCCCATCGCCCCGCATGTATCGAGCGTTCGACTGCGGCACACTCCGCGCCATCGCCAGCATCAGCGCGAAAGTGTGCTCCGCCACGCTAACCGCGTTCCCCCCGGCGTGTTCATCACCAGGATGCCGCGACGCGTCGCCGCCTCCACGTCAATGGTATCCACGCCCACTCCCGCACGCCCCACCACACGCAGCTTCGCGGCGCGTGCTCCAGCAGTTCCGCCGTCACCTTCGTCGCGCTACGCACCACAAGCCCATCGGCCGTCGCAAGCTCGCCCGCCAGCGCGCCCGCCGCCGGCGTCACCACATCCCACCCCGCCTCGCGCAACAACGCAAACCCGCGCTCGCTAATCTTGTCGGCCACAATAATCTTCATCCGCGATGACGATCCCAATTCTTGCCTCCAAAACTAGTCTCTCACAGAAAAGTTGCGTGTCCCGTCACAGGTGGCTCTGGCACGAACAAGGCAGGATGGCTAGAGCTGAATTCGCTAAACCCGCTTGCTCACAATCTCGGCTATCCAAGCTTCTAGTATTGACCGCTGATCGGATGCCACATTCATGAAAGCGATGCCCATGCCAAAATTCGCATGCGTGTAAACCACTTTGCCGTCGCTCTCGAACACGCCCTGATCCCTGATAATCCGCAGCTTGACCAGCGTTCCCTCGGGGAACGGAGTCAGCGCGTCGACGTAACAGCCCCCAACGCCCAGTTCCGAAATACGGGCCGAGAGTCTGGTGCCGGAATGGAGATCGGTTACTTCAGCAGAAGCGACAAGTGGGCAGCGACGAACCGAACGCTGATTGGTCCACTGCGGCGGTTTTTTCTTTTGGATCATCAACACCAGTATGCTGCCTCATCTAAAACCATCGCTCAAGGCGTATTCGCAATCGCGTGACACCTTCGTTTTATAATAAGCTCAGCCTGAGGTGCCTGGTGTCCTTCCTGCGCGTCTGGCTGTTTACTTCTCGCCTCGGCAATCCGGCGGTAACGCGTTCAAAGCCGATTTGGCTCGATGTGACTATCGTCACCGTCCGAAAGTGTCGCAAATCACAGAAGGGTTTTAACGCTGGGCTCATTATGAGCCGATGAACCCTTTGTATTGTAGGGGCTGGGAGACTACGTTGATTTTGTTGTCCCAAGGGGCCTTTGGGTGTCCATTGACAAAAACCGCTAGGAAGATCCTCGATGGAAACGAAGCGGCCGCTTCGGTCGCTTACCGCCTCAATGAAGTAATTGCGATCTATCCGATCACACCTTCGTCGCCGATGGGGGAGTGGGCGGACCAATGGCAGCAGGAAGGTAAAAAGAATATTTTCGGAACGATTCCGTCGGTCGTGGAGATGCAGAGCGAAGGCGGAGCCGCGGGAGCCTTGCATGGCGCATTGCAAGCGGGGGCGCTAGGAACAACCTTTACTGCTTCGCAGGGCTTGCTGCTCATGATCCCGAACATGTTCAAAATCGCCGGCGAACTCACAGCGTGTGTGATCCATGTGGCGGCGAGGACGATCGCTACGCACGCGCTTTCGATCTTTGGAGATCACAGCGACGTGATGGCCGCGCGGATGACTGGATTCGCATTGCTCTCTTCAGGTTCGGTCCAGGAAGCGCATGACTTCGCACTGATTGCGAATGCTGCATCGCTCGAAGCTCGCATTCCGTTTCTTCATTTTTTCGATGGATTCAGAACCTCGCACGAATTGAACAAGATCCATGTTCTTGAAGATGACGATCTCCGGGCGCTTACCGATGAAAAGCTCGTACGGCAACATAGAGAACGTGGCCTAACCCCGGAACGCCCTTTGCTGCGCGGAACGGCACAGAACCCGGACGTTTTTTTTCAGGCGCGCGAGTCGATCAACCCGTTTTATCGCGCCTGCCCAACGATTGTTCAGAACGCGATGAACCGCTTCGCCGAGCAGACCGGGCGCGCGTATCACCTGTTTGATTATGTAGGAAGCCCCGATGCGGAACGCGTGGTGGTACTGATGGGCTCGGGGGCAGGCGCAGCTGAGGAAGCGGTGGAGCATCTCAACGCGCACGGAGAGAAGGTCGGCCTCCTGAAGGTGCGGTTGTTTCGGCCGTTTGCGACGAGGCCTTTCTGGCGGCAATGCCAAAAAATGTACCGCGCTATTGCAATCTTAGATCGTACAAAAGAACCGGGTGCTGTTGGCGAGCCGATGTATTCCGAGATCGTCACCGCACTCGCAGAAACGACGGGCGCAGATGGACGCGCGCCGCGGGTCGTGATTGGAGGGCGGTACGGCCTGTCTTCGAAGGAATTCACGCCGGCGATGGTGAAAGCCGTGTTCGACGAACTCTGTGCGGGAATCGCCGAAGAACCATTTTACTGTGGGGATCAATGACGACGTCACTCATACCAGCCTTCACTATGACCCCACATTTTCGACCGAGAAGCCGCGGACGGTCCGCGCCTTGTTCTACGGACTCGGCTCCGACGGAACAGTGGGTGCCAATAAGAATTCGATCAAAATCATCGGAGAGAATACGCCGAATTATGCCCAGGGGTATTTCGTATATGACTCGAAGAAAGCCGGATCGGTGACGGTTTCGCATTTGCGCTTCGGGCCCGACCCGATCCGATCGACCTATTTGATTAGCCGGGCCAGCTTTATCGGATGCCATCAATTTCAATTTCTGGAGCGCATGGATGTCCTGGCCGCGGCAGAACCAGGCGCCACTTTCTTGCTGAATGCGCCGTTTGAGCCGAACGAAGTGTGGGATCACGTGCCGCGCAAAATCCAGCAGCAGCTGATCGACAAGAAGATTCGCTTCTTCGTGATTGACGGCTATAAGGTGGCCCGCGAAACGGGAATGGGCAGCCGCATCAACACGATCATGCAAACGGGATTCTTCGCGCTCAGCGGAGTCTTGCCGAAAGACGAAGCGATTGCGGCCATTAAGGATGCCATCCAGAAAACTTACGGAAAGCGCGGAGACGCGGTCGTCCAGAAAAACTTTCGGCGAGTGGAAGCTTCACTTGCGCATCTGCACGAAGTCCGCGTGCCAGCCCAGGTGACCAGCGCCTTTGATATTCTTGCGCCCGTGTCCGGATCGAGCGCCGAGTTTTGTGCGCGGCGTTCTGGGGACCATGATGGAGGGTAAGGGCGATGACCTTCCTGTCAGCGCGCTTCCTCCGGATGGAACTTTCCCGACCAATACAGCGAGATGGGAAAAACGCAACATCGCGCAACAGATCCCAGTCTGGGATGAGGAGTTGTGCATTCAGTGCGGCAAGTGTGTCCTGGTCTGCCCCCATGCCGTGATCCGATCGAAGGTTTACGATGCGAGCGCGCTCGCGGGCGCGCCCGCTGATTTCAAGTCGGCCAAGCCTCGCTGGCGAGAATTCGAATCGATGCGCTTCACGTTACAGGTGGCGCCGGAAGATTGCACCGGCTGCTCCTTGTGTGTGGAGGTCTGTCCGGCGAAGAGCAAGAGCGAAGTGAAGCACAAAGCAATTGACATGGCATGAGCAAGCGCCCTTGCGAACCAAAAAGAAGCGGCGAACTGGGACTTCTTTCTTTCGATACTCAGATATCGAGCGAGGCAAGCTAACCCATTCGCACGTCAAAGATGTTCAGTTGCTCGAGCCACTCTTTGAATTCTCGGGCGCCTGCGCAGGGTGCGGTGAGACGCCGTACATCAAGTTGCTCACCCAACTCTTTGGCGATCGAGCTGCTAATTGCGAATGCCACAGGCTGCTCTTCAATCTACGGCGGTAACCTTCCAACCACACCGTACGCGGCAGAATGCGGATGGTCGCGGGCCGGCGTGGTCCAATTCGCTTTTTCGAGGACAACGCTGAATTTGGTCTGGGCATGAGGCTCGCGGTCGATAAGCAGGCTGATTACGCGCGAGAGCTTCTGAAATCGCACGCAGACTGGTTCGGCGAATCGCTTGTCGCTGAAATCCTTCAGGCCAATCCTTCATCGGAGGCGGAAATTGCAGCACAACGCGAGCGGGTCGGGCTGATCAAGCAGAAGCTCGCAAACCGCGATTCGCGCGAAGCCCGTGACCTGCTGGCGGTTGCCGATGCGCTGGTGCGAAAAACGATCTGGATCGTGGGCGGCGACGGCTGGGCTTACGATATCGGAGCGGGCGGCCTCGATCACGTTCTTGGTTCGGGCACCAATGTCAATGTTCTCGTCTTGGATACAGAGGTGTACTCCAACACGGGTGGCCAGATGTCCAAGGCGACGCCACGTGGCGCAGTGGCGAAATATGCCGACCGGCGGAAAGAGAACTGGCAAAAGGACCTCGCGATGGAAGCCGTCAGCTACGGTTCCGTCTATGTTGCGCGCGTGGCGATGGGTAGCAGCGACACGCACACCATAAAAGCATTCCTTGAAGCTGAGGCGCATGATGGGCCTTCGATCATCATCGCGTACAGCAATTGCATTGCCCACGGCTACGACATGAAATTCGGGATGAACCAACAGAAAGCCGCCGTGCTGTCAGGCTACTGGCCTCTCATGCGGTATAACCCGGCGCTGCGAAACGAAGGGAAAAACCCTTTTCAGCTGGATTCCAAAGCGCCTAGCATTCCATTTAAGCAGTACGCGTATCAGGAAGCTCGTTACTCTATGCTTGCAAGAAGCGAGCCCGAAACCGCGCGCACCCTGCTCCGCCTTGCGCAGGACGACGTGAACCGAAATTGGCACGTATATCAGAATCGCGCCGCTGCGCCAGGACAGCCTGTAGCACCCAAAGTCGAAGAATCGCCTGAGCCCCCGCCAACGATCCCAGCCAAACAAGAAGGCGAGCAATGATCGACCTCACGACAAAATACCTTGGCCTGCAGCTCCGCAATCCAATCGTCGCGTCGGCGTCGCCGCTTGGTGAATCGCTTGACAATATTCGCCGTCTCGAAGATCACGGAATCGGGGCAATCGTGCTTCCTTCGCTTTTCGAGGAGCAGCTTGATATCGAGAGCGAAGCTGTCGATTCCGATCTCTCCCGTGGTGCCGAAGAATTTGCTGAAGCCGTGACGTATTTTCCGGATCTGATGACGTATAACCTCGGGCCCGATGGTTACCTCAATCTTATTCACAAGGCGAAAGCAAGCGTCCGCGTCCCCATCATCGCCAGCTTGAATGGAGTTTCACCGCGGGGATGGATTCGATATGCGCGAGAAATGGAACAGGCGGGCGCGGACGCGATCGAGCTGAATATTTATTCTCTTGTGGCCGATCCCGCGCGCACAGGAACGGAAGTCGAACAAGACTATTGCGATCTGGTTGGCGTGGTGGCGAACTCTGTCCAGGTTCCGGTCGCCGTCAAGTTGTCGCATTTCTTTACTGCAGCCGCGAACATGGCAAAGCGCCTGGATGCTTCCGGCGCAGACGCCCTTGTCCTGTTCAATCGTTTTTATCAACCGGACCTCGACATCGAAACGTTAGAGGTGGTTCCCAACCTCACGCTAAGCCATCCGAAGAACTCCTGCTGCGTCTCCACTGGGTGGCCATTATATTCGGGCACGTCAAAGCAGATCTTGCGATCACGGGTGGCGTGCACAGCGCCACGGATATAATCAAGTCCGTGATGGCAGGAGCGCGCGTGGCGATGATGGCGTCAGCGCTTCTGAAGAATGGGATTGGCCACCTTGATTCCGTTCGAGAGGATCTCGTTCGCTGGATGGAAGAGCACGAATACAGTTCCATCGGACAGATGTGCGGAAGCATGAGCCAGCGAAACGTTCCCGACCCAACCGCATTTGAGCGAGCGAACTACATGAAGGTCTTAAGTTCCTACGCGTTGCGCACTCGGTAAGATCACTGTAACGAGCTTGGAGCCACTCGCGAAATCTCCGAGGCAGCCGTCTTGATTGGACCCTGGGATGTGAATTGGGCAACGTAACAAGCATTGCACAATTGTTCGAGCCCATCGCTGGCTCCATGCGAATCGAACGTAGCTCCGCAATCGACGCAGATCAACTCCTCGTCCCGCTCAAACCTAAACTGGATCATGGTTGCCATTTTCGACTCCTTCTTGTTTCTGCTCCGTAAACGAAAGACATTCGCGCAGCTAAGCATCACTTTACCCGCAGCCGAGACAGCTCTTCCGTGTCAGCGGTTACACGGCAAAGTGACCTGCGTCACGCGGCGGGATTCTCGCATTGGCTCCAACTGGTAATTCGACCGTAGTACCGCCAGGAGCGTGTTTTTCCGCGTCAGGTGGGGTTCGGGTAAGGCATAATTTGAAGAGGGCGTTCGGGCAGGCCCTACATGCAGGACAATGTGCAAGCCATCGGGCGAGCCAACGGTGCAGGACAACCTGCAGGATAACGTCCAGGCAGGCGGACCTGCTCTAACTTTGTCACCCAGGTTGCAGAACGCGGCCGCTTTTTCAGCCGTGGGTATAGAAAATTAGGGACGTGGTTTGAGCCAGTGAGGCTTTCGGTGTGAACAAGACTTAAATCGTTTCTAAGGGCGCGCCTCAATCCGACCGTGTATTCGGCCTTGAGCAAAACCAAACAGGCGCTGTGGCGTCGCGGGAACAGGCCTCAGCCGGAGCAAATGGACCTTGGTAAGCTCGCCGAAATCACCGAGCCGTTCTCAACTGTGCTGCGCTCGATGTATTCGGGACAACCACAAAAGGGTTCGGACGGCCAAAGAGCACAAGAATGGATCCGATTACCAGAATCCCGGTCGAAGAGGGCGTGTATCTCTATCGTCTTTGCCGCGACACTAAAGCGGAACGCACCATGGAGATTGGCTGCGCTTACGGCTTCAGCACTCTCTATTTTCTGGCCGCCATTCGTTCCAATCCTGCCGCCACACACACTGCGATCGATCCAGTACGAGAACTAATCTTTGGTCAGGGATAGCGGTAGAGAACGCACGCGCCGTGGGAATGGATCCGAGAATCGTTGACCGGTTAATCGAAGAAAAGTCGTTTCTCGCTGTTCCGCGCATGATAAGCGACGGAACTCAATACGATGTGATTTTCATCGACGGTAATCATCGCTTCGACGACACGCTGGTTGAATTTACGCTATGTGCGCTGGCCTGCAAGATGGGGGGATACATTGTCTTGGACGATATGTGGATGCCCTCCATCCGCAAGGTGGTTTCCTTCGTGCGCCGCAACCGCAGCGACCTTTCCGAAGTCGCCACGCCCGTGCTCAACCTTGCCGCTTTTCAAAAAGTTGCGGAAGATATAAGGAATTGGGATCACTTCAAGGATTTTCTATGACTCCGCGGGTGCTCTGTTTGACGCACATTCTGAATCGCATGGTTAGCGGATGGTTTCGATTAGCGGGTGATTGGCGAAATGATTAGCGGTTCGGCGGATGACCAGCAAATGACCAGAACCACCCGTACCGTGATTCAAGTGGAAGGGCTGGGCAAGCGCTACCGCATTGGGCAGCCCCGGCAGCACAACGCGCTGGGCCCACGTGATCGGCGACGCCCTGCGCGCGCCGTTTGCCTTCTCAGCGGCAATTCCGCCTTCCGAGCGCGAACTCGAACGGCAACAAGAGCGCCAACGGAAAGCCAACGCCGGCTCGCCCTACATCTGGGCCCTGAAGGACATCAATTTCGAGGTAAAAGAAGGCGAAGTAGTCGGCCTGATCGGCCGCGACGGCGCCGGCAAAAGCACGCTGCTGAAAATCCTCGCCCGCGTCACCCGCCCCACCGAAGGCCGCGCCGAACTTCACGGCCGCATCGGCAGCCTTCTCGAAGTCGGCACCGGTTTCCATCCCGAGCTCACCGGCCGCGAAAACGTCTTCATGAGCGGCGCCCTCCTCGGCATGCGCGCCGCGGAAATCCGCCGCAAGTTCGACGAGATCGTAGCCTTCTCAGAAGTAGAACGCTTCCTCGATACTCCGCTGAAACACTACAGCAGCGGCATGCAGGTACGCCTCGCCTTCGCAGTCGCAGCGCATCTCGAGCCCGAAATTCTGCTCGTTGGATTGCCGATTTGTTTTTACTTAAGTTATATATATACTAATAATATATGATCTAATAAGCCGGACGCAAGCGGACGCGTAGGTAGCGTCAGAAAGACAGAAATTACAAAACGAACCCTCTATCATCAATAGAATCAATCAATTGAAGAAATAAGGAGGCACGAATTCGTACTTAATTCACGAGTGCGACCTGTGCCAGATCCAGTCGTGGACGCCGGGGCGAATCCGATCTCTCTGGTGAGGAAGAAAGATCGGATAATTTAGCGGTACCCGCTAGGGTACTTTTTCCTCCAAGCTCACGCTGATTCGACGATCGGGTTGAAATGAGCCATCGCGGGATGCCATCGCAGCAGGACCTTTGCGAGGGAGAAGTCGGCGACGAGCCAAGCGTACTATCACGCTCACAAACCCTGAATCAAAGCCGAGAAGTCTACTGCGAACTTTTGCGACCAGCTGACTCAACCACTTCACGAATTGACTCGATCACAAGATCGGACTCGTCAAGCAGGATCCAATGACCACCCTTGGAAGCAACTACATGTTTCCCATGGGAGGACAGGTGCGCCAAGGACTCATGTTCCTTCATCTGCGAAGGAGGTGCGCTATTCGCCGAAAGCACGACCAACGGAATGTCACCGTAATCTCCGGTGGCGGCAACCTGAGCTGCGCTTTGAGGAAGCGCTTCAGCCCGGCCTACAATCGCCTCAAAAAACTTGGCTGCGACTGCGCTCTCGAGCGCAATTCGCTGCATTCGCCGGCCGGTATGAAGTCGGAGACCTGGATTTAATAACAGACGTCTAGTGAATCTTCTAGGCCTGGCCCAGTTCATCCTGTGAGCAATCCCATGGATTCGAGCATCTCGTAGGTCCGCTCCGCCTCTTCACGGTCGACACAACTCATAGCGAATCCAACGTGCACGAGCACGTAATCTCCGATTGACGCTTCAGGAACAAAGTCCAGGCAGGTCTCCCGTTTGATCCCCCGAATTGCACGCACCCCATGCGAATACCGTTTTGCACTTCGCTGGTGATAATCTTTCCCAGGAATGGCAAGGCACAAGTTAGATGCTCCCTTCTTGTTCGCGACGTTCGGAAAGCTTGGACACTTGGCCCGCTGGCGCAGGTGATTGGTTTGTACTCAAACTACGGGACCGCGATTCCTTCCATAGGTTCAACTGAGCAAACGCGGCATCCACCAAAGGCACAAGCGCGGCCTCAACTTCCGACGACAAAGTCGTCCCCCAATCTGTGTTGGCAGGCTGCACGCCGAGCACGACAATGTCCTGCGGACAGATCGACACAAGGAAAAGCGCTGCTATCAGGTCCGCAACTCCCAATTGATGAACGCTCCATCCTGCCGTCGTGCCGAGCAGATCTTTCCCCGTCATTCGAGCAAGTGTACCGGGCGGTTTGCCCGAGTTCATCGCATCCAGGAGCAGCACGCTGGAGGCGGAGGAAGCATAGGGAATTAGCTCTAGACCGACTGTCCCGCCGTCCAAAATCGTGACGCCTGCGGGCACCCTGGATCATTTTGCAGCAGTCTTGCGGCATGCACCCCAACACCCTCGTCTGAGAGAATCGTGTTGCCGACTCCTATAACCACTGTGTCCGAAGACAGTAAATCTTCCATATCAAGCCTTTGTTTGGGAACTGTATACACCGGCCCGACTTCCGGCATCGCTTCCGGTCCGGGCCCGGTATCCTCCACCCTCTCTTCCAACATCGCATCTCGGAATTCATGTTCGGGAACGAACTTGTATCCGCTGAAATACTCTCCATCACTCCGTTCTCTTCTTCGATCGAAACGAGGATCGCAGTATAGAGATGGTGAATAAAAAACATCCAGAAGACGAACATAATATCAGGAAATGAAATTCTCGGAGCCATTGAATGTCAATTAGACGGGGAAGCCATCCGACGAAAAAGCTCAAAAGACTATTGCCCAGAATTCGAGAGTAGAGCGCGATTCCTGTAAGTATTTCAAAGATTGCCAGAATATAGATAACCGCGTAAGAAGCACCTGCCAGCGCGTTATGACCGATGTGGGGAATCGGTGACCAGGCCATGAAGCCGGTAATATTCCCGGTCTCTGCGATGTCCTTCAGGCGTTTCCTCGTTACGGGTATGAACTGGTCCCAGTGGGACCAACGGTTGCCGACAAACATCCAAACGATCCTTATCAAAACTGCACAGAGAAACGCGAAGCCGGAAAGCAAATGTACGAATCGCATCGTTCCCATGACGTACGCAGTCCTTCCATGGGGAATGACAAAAGGAGAATGCATGTAATAGCCGGTAATGGAGAGAGAGACGATTGTGACGAAAGATGACCCAGTGCGCAAATCGCACCGGCCACTCCCCAGACGTACACCCTCACCTGCCCGTGCGCCGGACGCTTCCATTCCGCTTCGTGCCCATATTGCCTTCGCGTCTTTTTCATAGGCAGCCCTCTGCCCGATCAGGCTTCCGCACGCGCGAGCACATGCCCTCGAGCGTCAACCACATGAACGGCGCACGCCAGGCACGGGTCGAAGGAGTGGATGGTGCGCAGAAGCTTCGAGCGGACGTTCCGGATCGGCGACTCGCCTCCTCTTGAGGAGGGCCGATCGTGGCACCGCGTTGGCCCTCGCGCATCTGGTGGGCCGCGTTCCAGGTTGACGGAACAACTGCTTGGTAATTCTTGATGGCCTGGTCTTCGATCTGTACCCAGTGCCCCAGCGACCCGCGTGGCGCCTCGAAGAAGCCGAAACCCTGTGCGGTCTTGGGCCATGAGTTAGGATCCCACTTTTCCCCGTTGTGAATGCGCACATTCCCGCTGGCCAAATTGTTTCCGAGTTGTTCGATCCAGCCAACCAGGCGGCTCGCGAGAAGCTGTGTTTCAAGAGCGCGTGCAGCCACACGGCCCAGAGTCGAAAACAATGCGGAGGGCGAAGCCTTGACTTTGCCAGCGTCGCATCGACAAGGGCCTTGACGTCCCGGATGACCCGAAGCGTAAGCGACGAGCATGCGTGCGAGCGGCCCAACCTCCATCACTTGGTCTTGATATCGCGGAGCCTTCAGCCAGGAATATTTGTTTCATTCACCTCGAGGAATTCATAAGGGGGTTTCGGTCCCGAATACTTCGGATTGGTTTCCCCGTTATACGGGTGCTTTGCGACCTGGTCTCCGCCCG
Source organism: uncultured Acidobacteriota bacterium (assembly GCA_963790945.1). Classification (GTDB taxonomy): domain Bacteria; phylum Acidobacteriota; class Terriglobia; order Acidiferrales; family UBA7541; genus Palsa-295. The sequence continues at coordinate 548 of CAWBRH010000037.1, read as the reverse complement.
AATACTCGTACCAGGAATGAGTCACATATTCGGTGACGTTCGCCGGATCTACTGGGTGAACCTTCGACAGATCGCGGTCCAGGTATGTCCCCGTGGAAGAAAGAAATCCGCTGGATCTTTGATGGACCCTTGCGGATAACCGCCATAACACATGTAGTTTCCAACGCCCGCGCCGAGTTTGAACCAGTCGGGGTAGAAATTCGCCACGGCGAGAACATCCGGAATGTACACTTGGTTTACAAACGCGATCGCTGACTTGGCGACTTGCAGCAAGAAATCGATTCGTTCGGGATTTACCGTCGCACCCGGCTCGTTCGGGTCCATGGCAGTGGCCATGCCGCCGACCAGGAATGTTTGCAAATGCGGATTCTTGCCGCCAAGGACCGCGTGAATTCGGATGAATTCCTTTTGGAACTGCAATGCCTCCAAGTAGTGTGCGACCGCCATGAGGTTTGCTTCGGGTGGAAGGTGATAGGCAGGATGGCCCCGATAGCCTGCGCCGAAGAGGCTCAGTTGTTTGCTTGCTACCAAAGCTCCGACGCGATCTT
>CAWBRH010000036.1:0-6201 GCA_963790945.1 uncultured Acidobacteriota bacterium | reverse complement strand
ATATTGGCGCGGCGATCCTGGGAAATTTCGGAGCGCTGGATAGGGGTATCACTCCAGAAGATGTGAAGGCGTTTCAGTATCCATGGCCAAAACTTCAGAAATTCATGGCCTGAGAGGTGCCGAGATAACGCAGGCCATGGATTTGCGAATCCAAACAATGCAGAAGCCTATCAGGCCGGAAGCTGCGGATGCGTGGAAACGTACTTTGACCTTTTTGAAGGCGGCTGTTAAATAGATGGATGACGCTTTTTAGCACTTTTTTTGACGACCTTCGCGCACCCGTCCTTCGGTACAAGATAACTTTGAGGGCAATTTCAAGTTCGATTTTAGCCCGCCCCCGCCTTGCCTCAGTGACCTCGACACTCGTACGCTTGAAGATGAATTTCAGGCGGATGATGAACAAGAAAATCGATAACGGACGAGCTAGGGTGGCGCGATTGGGCCCTCCAACGCCGGCTAACGCGGGGCGGCACCGAATGGGCCATGGTCTCCGGCTCGCGATTTTTTCGTCGGTGCTCGTTCTTGCCTCTGGCGTTTTTCCTGGCCTTGAAGCCAACTTCTGCTCGCGTGGTCTGGGAACAGATTGGCCCGGATGATTGAGTTCAAGGGCACCGGCAGATCGCAAGGCCTGCGAAGACTCCCACAACGATGAACGTGAATTTGGCAGCTCTTCCGCACCAAGCGCAACCCGAATTTCTTCTCAAAGAAACCGTGAACAACTACGAGAGTGGCGCCGCGAGGCTCTTGTCGCAGATGGAGAGTTGGCGTGGGCAATTAACGATGAGTCCGCAGCTGACGAGCCTGCTCGATTCCGGGCTCAACTCCCCTGATTTGCGCGTGCGGGCCGCGGCCATTGAGCTGGAATTGGTCGCCTACGATCTTCCGAAAACGCGAGAGAACTCGGACCTTTTGATCGAGCGAATCGCGAACGATCCGGCAGGGCGTTCCTGGGCGCTCTGGATGCTAGGGGCGATCGGAAATCGCGGTATCGAACCGGAGCAGGCGCTTCGCACCCTGATTCAGTATTCGCATGACGCGGACGAGAAAACACGATTTTGGGCTGTAAGGAATGTCGCTGCTGGGGACGGATGCGACCATTCCGGCGCTGATTGATATTTTTCGCAACGATCCTTCGATCGAGGTGCGCGAGAGGGCAGGCTCTGCACTAGCGCAGTCAGGCCGTGTGGACGAAGCAACAGCGGCTGACTGCTGTACCTGCTTTGATGAGCGTTGGCGAAGATCTCTCGGCTGGATTCCGACACCCGAAATTGGACGTATCAGGCACTGCGCGAGATTACCGGCGCCCGCTATGGAACTAATCCAACCGAATGGCGCGAGTGGTGGGCAGAGCACGCAGTCCACTAAACCACTTCCTTTCTTGCGATTAAGCCTTTCCTGGAAGCCTAGGACTAGTACCTCCCCGTTTGCATTTCGATACACAAGCGCATGAACCTTGCTGACAAGTTTGCCAACATGAAACACCTTATTCAGTCGCGAGCCGGAACTCAGAGGCCAGCACGACGATAAATTGGTTTTTTCTGCGAAGTGACGCGAATTGCTTCGCGCGGAAGGGACACGAATTGGAATTTCTCCGGGCATGGCGAGTGAAGGATTTGAAACTGGCGCAGCAATGCGGGCAGCAGCGTCTACCGTAAAAAAACGCGGCGAGCCTGAACTGCCGGGGAAGCTTTTTGTGGTTGAAGGAATCGACGGCTCGGGAAAATCAACGCAAGTGAGCTTGCTGCACAAGTGGCTGCAATCAAGAGGCTATGGCGTCGTGTTCAGCGAGTGGAATTCTTCGCCGCTGGTGAAGGACACGACAAAGCTGGGCAAAAAAGAAAAAGCTGCTGACGCCTGCGACTTTCTCGCTCATCCATTCGACGGATTTTGCTGACCGGACGGAACGCAGCATTCTGCCGCTGCTGAAGGCAGGAGCGGTGGTGCTGTGCGACCGATACATGTACACGGCATTCGCGCGGGATGTGGCGCGAGGGATGGATCGCGAATGGGTGCGCGACTCTACGGATTCGCGGTGCAGCCGACGGTGGCGTTCTATTTTCGCGTTCCGCTGGAGACGGCCATCGGGCGGCTGCTCGACGCGCGCGACGGATTCAAATTCTACGAAGCGGGCATGGACCTGGGGCTCAGCGACGATGCGGAAGAGAGCTTCCGCTTGTTTCAAGGGCGCATCATCGACGAGTACGAAAAGATGATTCCTGAATTCGGGCTGACGGTGATCGACGCAACTCTCCTATCGAGATTCAGCAGACGCGCGTGAGACAGATCGTGAAGTCGCCATCTCCAAACGGAACGGAATTGAGGATGCAGCCATGAGAGAGACGTATGGAAAAATCCTGCCGGGGATGGAGCTTCGCACGTCAACGGAAAGCTGATCGTGATCGAAGGAACCGACGGCGCGGGGCGCACGACGCAGATCGAGCTTTTGAAGCCGTGGCTCGAAGAACTGGGGCACGCGGTGCTTGATACGGGCATGACGCGCTCGACGCTGGCAGGGGACGGAATCCGGCGCGCGAAGGAGGGAGGAATCTGGGGCGCGCGACCCAGAACCTTTTTTACGCGACCGATTTTGTGGACCGGTTCGAAAATGAAATCGTGCCGGCGCTGCGGGCGGGATTTATCGTGCTGACCGACCGTTACGTCTATTCGCTGATGGCGCGCGCGATCGTGCGGGGGGCGGATGCGCAATGGATTCGCAGCATTTATAGCGTGGCGCTGAAGCCGGACGCTGTGTTTTATCTGCGATTGGGAGTCGAGCAGCTTGTGCCGCGCGTGATTTTTTCCAGAGGGTTCGACTACTGGGAATCGGGAATGGATCTTTATCCGGGGCAGGATATGTACGAGAGCTTCTGCAATTATCAGGCGGCGCTATTGGCGGAGTTCGACCGGCTGAGCGAAGAATTCAAATTTGAGACCGTGGATGCCTCAGCGGATGCTCGCAGCGTGTTTTCGCAACTGAAAGTGAAAATACTGGCGCTGCTGGAAAATGATTCGCGGAAGCAATTCGTTTCGATGTTGGCGATGAGAGCGAATGGCGGAATCATGCCGAAGAGCGAGGAAGACGCCATTGCGGCTGCTGCACGCAAACATTCCGTCACGCGCGACCTGGAACTCGTTTCGCAACCGTTTGCGGTGCACACGCCGAACGGGAACGGAAACGGCCACTCCGGGATTCAGAATTTTAAGCCCTGAGTCTGCGAGAGATTGAAGATTTGAGACAGAGAACACAGTGTAATCCGAAAAATCAGACCAAGTAGCCCAGTTGTGAAGGCGAGCTCTAAATGAGATGGAACGTATAAAAGGTATATCGTTGGTTTCGTGGTGGCGATCGGATTTTGCTTGAGGGCATATCACGTATTTGGCAGACCGATGCGCTACGAACTTCCTGAAGGATTCAGAGGCTGGTTGACGATTCGTTTCGCGGATCCGAACTGCCCACCGCTACACAGTCAGGGAACATTCCTTGTGGTTTCGGTCCCTGCCTCGGGGCACGTGTGCACCTGGACTCCACATCCAAACGGTTGGGTTTACTACAGGGTTGAGCCTCTTCATTCAGATGGTTCGAAAACGTCAATCCCTTTGCGCTCGGGAGCGACCTCACCCCAGAAAGTCTACGTTTGGCTAGTGGCGTACATTCGAGACTACAACTGGGAGGAAGATTGGGTAGGAACGAAGGAAGAATCGAGCCATTGGGGCTCTCCTCCAGATCCTTGGCGTCAAGGAGCGGACCGAAAATAAAGATGAGTCGGTCGTTGACCAATGACCTCATAGAATCAGCGCAAATAGCCCCAGTTGTGCAGGCGGTCGCTATCTTCCTCCCAGCGGTCGCCGATGTCGGTGCGGTAGTACATGTTGGGAATCAACACGTTTTTGATGCGCGAGTAGACCTGCGCCTGGGCCTGCTTCATTGTTTGGCCCGTGCCGATTACGATCAGGATCACGCCGGAAGTTCCCGCGATGAGCCACTGGCCGTTGATTTGCTTCACGTCTTCGATGTGAATTTCGTCCGCGGGCGGTTTCTTGAAGATGATGGCGGAATTTTTTGAGAACGACTCGAAGGTTTCGTCATCGTCGAACGGGAACGGCGGAACGACGATGCGCACGCCGATCTGAAAGCCGCTGCGCACTTTGAGTTTTGGATCTGCGCCGTTGGCGAGGTCCCAGAAAAACTGGCCGATGGGCGTGATCATGCCGGCCTGCTGAATGCTGATCGTGGGATATCCGAAGCGCGCGGTAAATTCGAGCGGATAGATGCCGTTGTTGTTGACGATGCAATTCACGTCGATGTAGCCGACGTAGCCTTCTTCTGCGAGCTTGGGTTCCATCTTGAGGAGCGTCTGATTGAAAAGATGGTTCGGGCCGCTCCAGAACATCGAGGTGCCCATTTCACCGGTCGGCGGACCGATATCGCCGGGAAATAGTTTCTTGTGCTCGAAATTGATATTGATCGGGCTGATGAAATTCTTGCCGTTGAAGAAAGCGCCCACGGCAACCTCCACGCCGATCATCCGGCGCTGGAGCTGAAAGACTTTGATTTCATCGGAGAAGGCCCTCTTGTAGGCTTCGAGCATTCGAATTACGTCTTGGCCGTCTTCTTCCTCGCCGACGAATAGCCGGCGCTTGACGTTCTGCGCTTCGCCGCTGGGCTTAATGACGTAGCGCCCGGGATTCTGCGTCACGTGGTCGACGGCGTTGTCGAAGGATTCGAATTCGGCGTAGGGAATGATGTTCACGCCGGCTTTTTTCAGTTCTTCCTGGCCGAACGAACGATCGTCTTCGAGTTTGTCGCCTGTAGGCGGTGCCGCCGATCACGGGCTTGCCTTCCTTGCGCAGCGCCTCGGCTTTCTCGCCCTGGCCGAGCGTATCGTCGAAGACGATGATGTCCGCCCATTCTTTATCTTTTTCCCAGTCTTTCGATTTGGCGACGAAACCGTCGGCGATATCGCGCTCTTTCTTGTCGCCGATGAAATAGCGGACTTCGTGGCCTTCCTTCGAAACTTGCCAGGCGATGTCGCTGATCAGTCCGGTGAGTGAGACAAACAGGAAATTTTTCTTATCCATCAAGCCTCATGTGACGCGAATGTGGACGGCAAGTTTACATGAGCCGGCAGCGAGAGGAATATTGATATTGGATTAAATTCGGCTGGCCGGGCGGCAGGAGCGCAACGGGGAGAATGTCTAGCGCTCGGTTGCCGGCACCGCGCATCAGTCGCTGTGTGCTAAGATTACTAGCGTTTATAGGCCCGTAGCTCAGTTGGCTAGAGCGCTACCTTGACACGGTAGAGGTCTGCGGTTCGAGCCCGCACGGGCCTACCATCCATCTCACTGATTCTACTCAGCGGCAGCCAGCACCTTATCGCTCGATTGGTGTAACTCGTCACCATTCGTCACCAATTGCAGAGGTTTTCGACGGCCAAGCGTAGATGAGCCGGGATCGGTAGGGTGTAGACCTCCGGCATCGAAAGCAAGTCAACCGCTTCCCACCCTTCGCAAACACGGCGAAGGATGGGGCACCCGCAAGAGCTAAGGCTTAACTTCGAAGTGACCTACCCGAGTGGTATATCCTCACCGAAGCACCGGCAATCGTGGAAATTACGGACACAAGCGCAAGGGTGGGCCACCCGCCTTACAAGGCCTGACTGGCCACTGGGAATTTTCACAGCAGCTTTGCGGCACCGTTCTTTTCGGCCTTGGAGTTGGTATTTAAATAAAAAGATTGTCCCACCCGGGATGAAAGGCACGCTCACCGCCTTCGCTTTCGCACTTACTGGAGTGATGTTGTGGATGAAGATTCACCTGAAATCACATCCTCCCCAAACGTCCGAAGCCGGGGTTCTCGGTCTAAAGCGTGGGCTTCGGTTGGGATAGTTTCTTCAAGTGGAGTCCTGGCTCTTTACACGGTAATGCTGTTTTCCCCGCCAGTATCTCTTCCATTATTTTGGCCGCTGACAGTGATTGGCTTTGCCGGGAATATAGTAAATTTGCTCTCCTTGATTTACTGCTTGCGCCGTTTCCGTGGCGAAAGCCTTTTCGTTTCATGTCTTATTGTGCTGACGCAATTACTGTGGCTCGCGTACACCCTTCGGGCCATGACTGTCGACTTTTGACGGAAAATCTTGATTGCACGAGCAATGCTGCTAGAAGAGTCTCTTAAAGGAGAATCCCGCGCCGGGTGCCCAACCC
>CAWBRH010000035.1:0-180490 GCA_963790945.1 uncultured Acidobacteriota bacterium | reverse complement strand
TCGAAGAGGCTGGCTTTGTTGTAGACAAAGGAATTCCTATTACGTTCACAGGCTTACGTCCCGGAGACAAGATGACTGAAGATCTCGTTTCAGCCAGTGAATTTCTGGAGCCAACCGATGATCCCCGCCTTTCAAACGTGAAAAGCGCCGGGATCAATCCGAACAGGTTCGATGTCCTCATGACAAATCTCGCCGATGCAGTCGAACGCCGTGATCTTTCCGTGATACTTGAAACGCTCGGATCTATGGTCCCCCAATACGAACCAAGTGAATATCTTCTTCGGTCCCTCGAAAGGGCTTCAGCTTGAGCGCCAACAAACGCAAGATCGCTGCAATTACTACATCCCAGCCGACTACGGCCACCTTTATTGGCCACTGCGAGACCTCGCAGATAACGACGATGTTGATCTCAAACTCATCGCTCTGGGGTCACATCTCTCGCCGGAATTTGGGCACACGGTTCAAGAGATCGAAAAGGACGGTTTTGAGATCGACGCTCGGATTGAATGCCTCTTGAGTTCTGATAGTGACGTCGGAATGGCCAAAACCATTGGCAATGCCACGTTGAGTCTGGCGGATCTTTTGGGGCACATGCGACCAGATCTGCTTCTCTTGATTGCCGATCGATATGAAATGCTGGCTCCCGCGTCGGTGGCTCTCGCTCTACGAATTCCGATTGCCCACATCGAAGGTGGCGAAATTAGCGAAGGGGCGATCGACGACGCGGTTAGAAATGCACTAACGAAAATGAGTCATATTCATTTTACTTCGACCCATGGAGCGCGACTCCGTGTGATCGCCATGGGTGAGGAGGAATGGCGGGTTCATCGCGCGGGGGCACCTTCTCTCGATCATCTCTGTCGAACAAAATTACTAAACAGAGAGCAAACCGAAAACAGCCTTCATTTGAATCTTGATCAGCCCACTGTGCTCGTCTCCTATCACCCAGTAACCATTGCTCAGACTATTCAGGAGGCGGATGCAATGTTTGCGGCCCTTCAGACGTTGCCAGACCAATTGATATTTTGCTACCCCAACGCCGATGAAGGAAGTCGCTCGCTGATCGATCGGACAAAATCATTTGTTGAGGCACGTAGGTCCGGACAGGTGTTTGACGAACCTGATCCGTGGAGTATTGGAGCTTGTTGCAGCAAGTGGACATGCTGATTGGAAATTCGAGCAGCGGAATTATGGAAAGCGCTTCTTACTCACTACCTACCGTCAATGTCGGCATTAGACAACAAGGCCGTGAACGGCCAAAATGTGATAGATGCCGCGCCTAGCGTTGAATCCATCGTAGCTGCCATCGAAAATGCATGATCACTTCAATTTCGACAGTCGCTCGAAGGCATGGTGAACCCTACGGGGACGGTCATGTTTCAAAGCGGATCGTTTGAGTGCTGTTCAATGCGCCTCCGTCGAAGGAACTGCTGCTAAAGCGTCAATCGCAACGCATTCTTTCCGCCGAACTTGTTCGCAGCGCGACCAACGATGAGAATCCCCCTGTCAGCTCCAGACGTGAATGAAGAAGATATCAAGGCTGCTGGTGACGTGCTTCGTACCTCAAGATTAAGTCTAGGACCCAAACTAGAAGAGTTCGAGCATGCGATTGCGGAATACGTGGGAGCTTCGGATGCCGTCGCAGTCAATTCGGGAACCAGCGCTCTACATTTATGTCTACGTGCGCTGGGTATCGGCGAAGGCGACGAAGTAATTATTCCTTTGTTTGCTTTCATTGCAGTTGCAAACGCAGTTCGCCACGAACGGGCAACCCCGGTCTTCGTCGATATTGAATCGGAGACGCTCAATTTGGATCCCAACCGAATGGAGTCCGCACTAACGTTCCGAACAAAGGCCATCATCGTTGTACATACCTTCGGTTGCCCAGAAGCCTCGAAACTATTCTAGATCGCAGGACGTTATAACCTCCGGTTATCGAGGACACGTGCGAAGCGATCGGTGCCGAGTGCAACGGTCGGAGGGTAGGCACTTTCGGGGATGCTGGGATATTTTCTTTCTATCCAAACAAGCAAATAACGACTGGAGAGGGCGGAGTTGTAGTCACTCGGAATCCGGAAGTTTCACAATTTGTGAGGAAGATTCGCAATCAAGGAAGGGACACTCCGGAACGTTGGTTTCAACATTCTGAACTGGCTACAACTATCGGATATCCGAAATCAATTGCGCTCTCGGAGTCGAGCAGCTAAGACGATCGAGCCACTTCTGACGCGGCGCGAAGCAATTGCTCAGCAGTACAGTCGAATATTGGCTGGCAGGTCGGAATTCAAGCTCTCCAATGAACGTTCCGCGCGGCAGAATAAGTTGGTTCGTCTATGTTGTTGGGTTGGGAATGCAATTCACACAGTTTCGAAGAGACTGGGTCGTGCGGGAAATGCAATTGCGTGGGATTGCCGTCGCTGAATACTTCGCGCCGATTCATCTTCAGCCGATCTACAAAGGTTGGGCAACGCCGGGACTGTTCCGGTAACAGAGCAAATCGCCTCGCGCGCGATCGCGTTGCCATTTTTCAACCGCATTCAAAGCGATCAGATTGAAGAAGTTTGTGGCACCCTTGCCGGATTGTCATTTCGCCAGCTATATGGAAGAGAAAAACGTCAATCGACACAAGTTGCGAACGCAATCCGCTGGTGGATGAGATTCCGACCTCAACAACCTCAATGTATTCCGAATTTCGTCACCGATGTGGTCTCGTCGCCCGAAGATCGCGGACGGACTTTGACGAAACTCCTACCTCGGCAGAAGGCGCTGCATAAGGAACCTGAGCGAGTTCTTTAGAAATGACAGGTGATAGGAATTCGAGAGCTTCATCAATCGGATTATTCGGCAGGGGCGTGTCCTGGCGACGCCTTAGTGACCTAGCCCTCCAAGTCGGCGAAAACCTCCCAAGTAATCTCTTGGCCAGCTTCGCCCTCCGCAGCATAAACAGGTCAGCTCGATCGTCCGGTTTCCCCGTCATCCGACGCCTCACACTTCGCCTAATGCGCCTTCGAATTGTCTGATGACATCTGATACACATCCCAATTGCATCGTAGATTACGTCCATACGACCGCAGATCATGCAGCCGTAATCCTCGAAATACGCGCGCATCTTGTTGCGATAGCCAGGCGGGATTAAGGCACTTATCGCAAGAAGGCTCTGTCTCGGCAGAAACCAAGGCTGTAATACGAGTTCATGCGAAGTGAACCGATTCGACCTGTTCTTTGGATTGCGGGACTTGCTCGTGAATCGTTCCGTTTTGCTTTCAGAGCTCATGGCTTCCTGCCAAAGGATGATTTTGGTCAATGGCCTTGGCCATGTGGGCGGTGCTGAGCCGTGTGTAGGCAAGTGTCGTGCCCAGATAGACGTGCCCCAAGAGCTTCTGAATGATCTCAATATTTACGCCATGATCGTATAGATGCGTTGCGAAACTGCGCCGGAACATGTGAATCCCGATTTTCTTCAATCCAATCCTGAGTCCGATTTTATTCAGAATGTACCCTAATGCTGGACTGCTTAGGGGCCGATCCGGCTTCGGACGCGTAAGATTTACGCCGACTAACAACGCTCTTAATTTTTCATTTGCATCCTGCGGGGACATGCAGTCGATCCTGCCTAGGTTTACTCGTTTTTTGATGAATGTCCCGCATGGAAACCGTTTGCCATAGTCGACCCACCTTGCAACCCAGAACCCATCAACTGCCGAAAGGCCCGCGCTTTGCGGAGGTCTGTCGTCCTGAAAGACGAGACCACTAGTCCGGTCTCTAACATAAGCTCGGAGGGCAGCGGAGGCACTTGGAGTCAGGAAAGCACGCCGTGTTTTTCCAAACTTTCGTGAACTCGAACAGAACGGCTTTCGAAATCCACGTCTTCCAACTTTAGTCGCGTCGTCTCATGCATCCGGCATCCCGTGCTGTAGACGAATTCCAGAAGTGCGCGCTCTCGCTTTGTCCGTGCTGCTGCGATGAGACGTTTGACCTGTGTCTCGGTAAGCAAGGGAAGGTCTGTTGGTTTTGTCGATTTCATCCGTACTAGCCGCGGGGGAACGTAGCTGACAACCCCACCCAGATTCAAGAAATCGTAGAAGCGACGCAGCACACCCAAGTAGCGATAGGTTGTCTCAAGTGTTGCTCCGTATTCGGAAATATGCGTCAGAAACTGACGAATCTCCACGTGCGTGACTGAAGTAGTTGATCTCTTCCCGAGGAACTGATTAAATTTTCCTAAGACTTTCCGATAATAGATTTTAGTGTTCTGAGCGTAGTGGAGAACGGTCATCCACTCGTCGTAACGCTTTGCAAGCTGTCGGTTGTGGTACGCAGATGATCGCACGGACTTGTTGCCTCAAATTTTATGGTCTACCGCTTTCTGTGGGGAGCTTAAGAGTCATACATCAGATCCCGCAATGAGACGAATGTCTCTATGTAGGAATTACCTAGAGTATTGCGACTACTACCGATTGACAACCAATGCGGAACAACGCTAGATATTGAACTCTTTCGAACGCAAATCGGTGCCGCTGTCAATCAGGGTCGTTCCGTTTCCCACAGTTTTGATTGCGGATTTGGGTCGGCGCGTCCATACTGCACTCACTTTCACTTTCGTTTAGGTTAGGTTGCGATGTTGCACTTTGATGCTGGCCGGACGCGATGGAATCCTCCACGCATTTCACCAGACGCTTCGCCTCTGCCACTCCGAAATAAGACGAATGCGCATCTTGCTGCAAAGTTCGCGGAGTGGCTTGTCGCGCAACGATATGCCCGTGTTACCCAATGGGCCTACAAAAGGGTTGCGTTTCGTTTCTGTCATTTCATGGGTCAGCATCCGATCAGTGCCGCGAACCATCTTGACGTTCGTTGTTTTCTCATTGAAGTAATGAAACGAGACCTGTCGGTGGACGGCTACAACAGACACCTTTGGGCGCTCCGCCGATTCTTCGATTTTCTATATATGGGTGGTGTGATCGACACGATGGCGCCACGATTCGTAATCGGCAAGAGGCACCAACGTTTCATTCCGCGCGTTCTTGGCGAATCAGAAATTGCGCGATTGATTCGAGCGGCCAAGGCCCCCGAGAGGCTGCGATACTTGAGTTGCTCTACTCGACAGGATGCCGTGTCGGAGAGTTGGTTGCAATCCGCGTTGAAGAAATAAACCAGAAGCAGCGCTCCATTCGCGTAACAGGCAAAGGTAACAGAGTGCGAACTGTGTTCTATGGCAAACGAGCGGCATTTGCGTTGAAGCGCTACCTCGATGGCCGGACTAGTGGACACTTGTTTCAGCCGATCTATAGACAACAACACGGTTGCGTTCATTGGAACGGAAAGGCCTGGGCGGCTGTGTGGCTCAACTATTCGAAGGGACCGGACTCGGCGCACCGAACTTCCACTTATCTCGGTCCAAAGTTGACCTACAAACAAGCATGGGCGCTATTCCGAAAGCGAGTGCCGGTCTCAAAACTAACTCGTCAGACTGGCAACAGAGGTGTGCGTACAGGAGCCATCGCGAGGGTAGTTGAACTAGCCGCGCAGCGAGCAAAACTCGGCCGCGTCACAGCCCATATGATTCGGCATTCCTTTGCGACACATCTGCTTAATCGCGGGGCCGACATTCGGCACATTCAGGAGCTGATGGGACACACATCGGTACAGACAACACAAATCTATACAAAGATCGTTCCTTCTCAGGCTGCCGAAACACATCGTCGATTTCATCCGCGAGGTTGACTATGAAGCGGTACCCCTCAAATGGTAAGAGCATGGTGAATAAGGGTAATCGTGAACCGGGCAGTGACGTGTTCCTTCAGCCTTGGTTTTTGCCTCGAGATGTCTACGCCCAGATTCGAAGAGTTCTGCCTAATGCACATCTGAGCAAAATGCGTTATTACTTCGAAGACTATGGCTGTCTCAGGTGCGGAGTTCGCGATTCTCTCTATGGCAGTAATGGATTTTGTGAGAAATGCGGCGTTTTGATTCGCGGTCGCGTAACTCGAGCACTCAAACGACGACTTCGAGATGTCGGAGAGGTAGGACCGGAGCTAGAGACATTGAATGCGCTCGGAAATGGGATGGAAACGGCACAGGAACTACTTCGCAGGCTCAAACCCCGGACCCGGCGACAGCAGTCGCGTCCGTAGAAATGCTGATGTGGTTTCTACGGATTGACAGGGCCGAATGAGAACGTTACAAGCTTAAGCGTCCGAACGTAACTGCGGTCATGCCCGAAGGGTTCGATGGCCGAATTTCGCTGCGGACGCAACTGGGGCCGCTCTACTCACGGTGGCAGCGGCCCCGGCTTAAAGCTGGTTCGGAACTCGAGTCGTGGCGCACGCCAGATTCGCCCCGCCCGTCTTGATGGAATCGCCAGTGGTTTTCTTGCTTCCATTTACAACCTTCAGGGTATTGCCTTGGAGCACCTATACGACTATTGTGCGGGCGACGAAATCTTCTACTTGCAGTCATTATAAAGCCAAAAGGTCGGACCCTAGCGCGATGCCCAGCGATGACAGGCTGCTCTTGATCGTGGACGACTTCGAGGGCGTGCAGTATCCCTATCGCTATTTGCTTACCCAAGAGGGCTTTCGGGTCGAGTTCGCAACCGATGGCCAAGATGCGGTAGACAAGGCGGTCGCTCTCCAGCCAGATGTTATCTTCATGGACGTATCGCTCCCCGTTTTTGACGGATGGGAAGCGACACGCCGTTTAAGAGCGGACGAAAGAACAAAGAAGATTCCTGTGGTCATGCTGACGGCATTTGGGCTCGAATCGGCTCGCGAGCACATCGTCGACGCAGGATTCGACGGCATGCTTTCCAAGCCCTGCAAACCCGAAGAGATTCATGCCGAGGTTGATCGAGTTTTGGCCTGCCGGTAAGAATTCCAAGCCTTTACGCTCACCGGTCATCTGAAGGTCTGGCGGAGTTGCCGCCGCCGGGTTCAGTGGAACCCATTTGGCCTAGCAGGCTAACATTTGTTTTTCAATTCACTACTTCCACTTCTACTGTGGTTGTGCCCTGTTTGACGAAATCCAGTTGTTCAGCGACGGCCCGTGAAACGTCGACAAGCCGCTCTTTCGAAGTTGGGCCCCGGTCGTTGACCGTTGCTTCGACGCTTTTGCCATTTTTTGTGTTCGTGATGCGAACCTTGGTGCCACAGGGCAAAGTTCTGTGCGCGGTGGTTAGTTCTGCGGACGAATACGTGCCGCCACAGGCCGTCTTGTGGCCTTCCAGGCGCCGGCCGTAGAACGCCGCTAGTCCCTTTTCCACGTGCGTGCTACCAGCGGTCTCAGTCTGTTTTGGTGCAGCGCTAATCGAAAGTGAAGCGCCCAACCATAGCAGGGCGACGACAACAGACATCCGGCGCGGCACGGAATCAGGCCCTTTTTATGAGCCGCGTAATGCCGACCAAAATTACTGCGCCGACAAATGCAACAATGACCGAGCCGATCATGCCGCCGCCCGGAAAGATACCCAAGGCGCCAAAGAGCCAGCCGCCCAGCAGTCCACCGAGAATGCCCAGTATGATGTCTACGAGGACGCCGTAACCGCCGCCCTTCATCACTTGCCCGGCCAGCCATCCAGCGATCAGACCGACAACGATCCACGCGAGAAATCCCATAGCGAATTCTCCTTTTTTGGGTTGCGACTCGAACTGGTTATTTCTTAGGGGCCGTTGCTTCGGGGTCTGCTGCGATTGTAACTTCGACGGTTGCGCCTTTCTTCAGGCTGACCTCGTTGCCATCTGCATCTTGAAAGGTATTCTCAACTCGAATCTCTCGATAGAGGTGTTCGGCGCCTTCGACCGTTATCTGTGCCTTTTCGGGCTCGATTGGCACGATGGGAGGGATGATCTTTTCGACGGTGCCGGGCAGGGTGACGGTGACCTTTTCGGGCGAGCCCTTATCTTCTGGAATTTTCTCGCTCATCAGATGTCTCCATTCGGGGTAGAACTCGGATGAAACGAACGCGTAGCCACGATACACCCAGTGTGATTTTCTGGAAACAAATTTCGCGGCCGAATCGAATCGAGGCTGAAGGGCGAGGAAAGAGCGTTACGAGGGGCCGTGCTGCATTTTACCCAGCGAGCGAACGACGGGATCCAACAGATTTTCTCCTTTAGCTACGACTGCAGAGACTCCCTCAGGCAGCGCTTGTTTCCTGCGGAATACGTCAGCGAATGCCGTGTACAAAATCACCGGGACGTTTGGACAAATGTCCTTAAGCTCGCGGGCTGCCTCAATGCCGTTCATTCGGGGCATGGACATGTCGAGAATAATCAAGTCGGGTCTCAGTCTAGATAACTTATCGAGCGCATCGATTCCGTCGCCCGCTTCGCCACACACCTCGAACCCAGATACTTCAAGTTGCCGGCGAATTCCTGCTCGGACGTCGAAACTATCATCAACGATAAAAATTGAACGAGGCATACCCGCTCCCTAGAAAGGGGGTGGGCATCTGATGCCAATCGGTTGGAGGCACCCAGTTTCGTGTACGGTAGCGTACCGAATCGTCGAAATGCTTGCCATACCCAATACTCTGTAGGGATATATCCGTGAAAAGTTATAAGGAGGCGCGGAAGGTAAACAAGATAGAGGTTGGTCGGGTCGTGGGAGATTCAAAGAAAGGACCGCGACGAGGGACGGCGTCGTAGTGGCTACCGCTGCGAGATTTATGTGGAGGCGCGAAAGCTAGCGAGAGGTGTCGTGCTCGCTTTCTCGTCTCAACATCTGGAGAGCGGACATTGCATCTTGAATTGCTATTCGTTCGTCGCCGGAAACCTGACCGTCGAGCGAAGCGCGCGCACGAATCGCCTGTTCCGCCGCAATCACGCGATCTCTCAGTTTTTTCTTATCGGTCTCAAGAACAGCAAATTTGTACGATTCCCACCAGGGATACTCGGTCATATTGCCCCCCTTGAAAACAGGAGGGCATGGAGGGTACTTCGGAGGATGCGCGTTGTCAGCGCGGTAGCGTACCGAGGTGATTGGCTTCCTGATCCCACATCAACGACTGTTTCTTCATGGCCCCGTAGCATTCACAAGCGGCGTCTTCCAGCCGTTCACGGCTTTCGATCCTTACATGGCCACGATTGTATGTAATCAATCCGGCCTTCTGCAAGATTCCGGCGGCGACCGTTACGCTGGCACGCCGGGTTCCCAGCATATGCGCCAAGAACTCCTGCGTCAGTGGAACGACATCCCCGCCGAGCCTGTCCTGACTCATGAGAAGCCAGCGAGCCAGCCTTTCCTCCACCTCGTGCAATCGGTTGCAAGCGGCCACGTGGACTGCTTGCATGCCCAGATCCAGGCTGTAGCGACTCAATTTTTTCTCGAGAACTGGGCATGTGGGCAGAAGTTTCAGGAAATCTTTGGCGCCGATACGGTTAGCGGAGCCTTCCACCTGCATGATGACGCGCGTAGCGCTCGTGCTCAATCCAACGACAAGCGGAAGCCCGATGAATCCTTCCTTGCCAGCGAGCCCTACCTCAACGCTTTTCCCGTCAACCATCATGGTGAGGACGGAAGCCAGCCCGCTCTCAATGAAGTAGACAAACTTGATCGGTTCACCTGCTTCGTGCAACACGAAGTGCGTCGGCATCGCAATAAATTCGAGGCTCTTTCGTACGGCGTCAGACTCCTTGGCAGGCAAACCGAGCAGGATCAAGTTGTGGAGTTTCTCGCGGCTCGATTCAGAATGGTTTCCGGATACACTGGTGCTTGATTTTGGGGGGACTATCATTCAGCTTCCTTTACGCTCGGACGGGTACCGTCTGATTTCGCAAGGAGCCGTAAATGGAAGGGTTGCTACGGCAGGATGCTAGTGAGACGTTCTGACCTTACGCGCACCGGGTCAGAATAGATACGACAATCGGTACTTCAATCGGCAATGCGGGATGTTACAGATGTTGCTGGCTTTAGGCGGTACGGTACCCGTACCAGTCGGATTCGGTGGTGTCGGCGACGGCTCTACACCGTCCTTTTGAAAAGCATGCTTCTTTCGCTGTATGGTGGCGGCGGCTGTGATGTTGTCTCATCCAAATGCCAGCAATTCAACCAATTTTTTGATGAGTGAGGGCGGCGGGTACGGTGATTGCGCATCAAAGTCTAGAGTTAGAGGGAAAAATGAGTTATGAAACAGGAAAAAATCCAAAGAAAAGACAGGAGCTGAATATGTCGAGAAACAATTCAACGGGAGCATTACTTACGTTTCTTGTGGGAGTCGGGGTGGGAGCGGCGGCCGTGATGCTGATGGGATCAAAGAGGGTTGATGAATTGCATGACGAAGTGAGCGAAGTGTTGAACGATGGGTTGGATCAGTTCCGTAACAAAACGAAGGATATAAGGCGCCAAGCAGAAAAGACCGTTAATGCTGCGCAGCAAAAGGTGCAGGAAGCGATCAATGCCGGCGCTGACGCTTACAGCGATGCGAAGAGGTCGTAATCAGGGCGGCGAAGAATCGTCCGGGCCTTTTCGGCTCGCGTGGTCTTTGTGTTGGCGTCCTTGACGAAAATGGCAAAAGGCGACGAGCGCCAGTACTACGAAGAGACTTATTAGTGCAATCGCCGGAATCGTGAGCATGCCAAATCGTAGAGATGCAAGCTTGATCCATCCATCGGGTGTTTTGCTGAGTAGTGCCTGGCTATTGTTAGCATCAAGACCATTTTCGTCAGACGTGGTGCTTAAAAAACGAGGTAGAGAATCCACACGCTGCTGAAGACTCTCCTTCCGCAGATGCTGATGTGTCCTGTTATCATACGCATCTCTGAACGACACGCTTTCGAGTCGGGAAACTGGTGGCTGTATAGAAATCATGTGTTTGTGAGCAAGAAAAATCGGCAATTTCATGAGCGTCGTATCAATTACTTGCGGGTCGAATTATAGGATGGTTTTTGGGCAGCTGACGCTCCTTCATCCCCGCGCGGCTCCTTTACAATGAAACGTGTAGTGACTCGAGTCCCTAATAGCTCTGATGCGATAGGTGTTGAGAGCGGGGTTTCGCACCACCTATCTCAGTCTGAGATTCGTGCGCAAAGCCTGGGGACCTGTGCCGTTTGCCTCCGGAATAGCCGTCATGCCGCGATGTGTTCAAAACGGAACAGATTTGCGCTATGGGATTATTGCAGCATTCTCGGATGAAAATTAAAGAGCTCACTACGAAACAACTGCATTCGGTGCGTTGCCCAACTTGCGCTGCTGCTGTCGGGCGACGGTGCGAATTAAGCACGGGTCAACCGCGCCGCGAACCGCACACGGATCGGAAGCTGTCCGCCGCCGAGTTGGCAAGAAGCCGAAGCAAACGATGACGCGCCCACAGGCTGCGAGATATCTACCGATCAGCCCTCTTACATTAACCTGCCCAATGTGCAAAGCCAAACCACGTATGGACTGCGAAACTTCATCAGGTAGTTTTTCGATGGTGCATGTCGCCAGGATCAAAGCCGCTACGAGGATCAATGTGGCTGCTAGGAAGGCTCGTGCTGTCAAATATTAGACACGGTGCCATTCGACGAAAGTGTAGGCTCGCATGTCGTTCATTCTATCTTGGTTCAATGGAGTCACCTCTAAATGGAACGCCACTACGACATCTTTGAGATCATGCCGGACGGCTCGCCTTTGTGGATAGTTGCCGTGGAAGGCCATCAGAATGCAATCAGCAAATTGCAAGAATTAGCTGAAAAGACCAAGAATGAAGTCCGGGTGATGCACCTTCAAAGCAACAGTTTGGTGGCGGCGATGAACGTCTCGAGCTCGTGAGATATTCCGCTAGGAAATCATGCCCTTTAGGGTTCATCCTCAGCGCCCTCAGATAACTGTTGGGAACAGGGGTGGCTGTTGAAAAACTCGACCACTGGAGGGAGTTTTGAGCTGGAGTGATTTCCAGCGGGGGATATCCTGCTTTCTTTTTCTATCTCAGATCGGAACCGTGGCTGATTCTAGAGATCTTGATCGTAGGAAGCGAGCCAGTCGTTTCAAGTTCTGGGCTGTAGCCGCGAGAAAGAATTGTTCGCGAACATGCTTCATTCTCCTCAAACGCACCCTCCGCAGTCCGATCTGGTTTTTCAACTCTGCAAACAGTGCTTCTACTTTCCGGCGTTGGCGTTGCGCTGCCGCGAAAGCCGGCACGGTTGTCCGCTCTCGTGCCCGTTGTCGCGCCGCTTCGTGGACATGGATCGCGATCTGCCGATAGTGGCCCCTGGTGCATTGCGCTTTTTGCGAGCAGTCGCGACAGCGCTTCCGCGTAGCCACATACACATGCGTTCGATTTATGGCATTGATACCGACGTAGGTAAGCCGCTTTCCTGCAGGACACTGATAACTGTTCGTCTCGGCAACGTAGGTGAACTTCTCGATCCCGTACAAGTTGGTTTTGGGAGCAGGGCTTTCTTTCACGCGAATATACGGAGTGATGTTTCGTTCCTCGAGCCAAGCCAAAAGCTCACCGTTCCCGTACGTCGTGTCGGCAGCAACCGACTGTGGGAAGCGCCCGCGTCTCTCCGCTGACCGCGTGATCATCTCGCGAGCCGCGACACTTTCCTGGCTCAACCGAGCGGCCGTCGCTTGCACACCCACAATCACCCCACTCTGGTTGTCGATCAGATAGTTGTTGAAGTACCCCAGCTCCGCCGCCCGAGATCCCTTGGTCGCATACGTGGAATCGGGATCGGTCGTCGAGACCAGGGCTTGTTGATGGGTCGGCTCTTCGATCGGGTTCTGTTGCTCGAGTTCGGTTAAATACTCGCGGATGGTGAGTTTCACCTGCGCGGCTTCCGCTAACTGCTCCCGCGGGATGCGGCTGGACCGGCTGGCGTTGGCGGCAATAAAGCTGCCATCGACCGACAGGTGTTCGCCTTCCACTAATCCCGCTTCCTGGCAGCGATCTACGATCTCTTCAAAGAGTTGCTGGAACAGGTCGGACTCGATGGAACCGTCCGTGGCGGTTCTTCGAGAAGGTGGAGTGATGGGGAATCTCTTGATCGAAGCTGAGTCCGGTAAACCAGCGCCAGGCCAGATGCATCTGCAGTTCCTCGACCAACTTGCGCTCGCTGGTGACGCCATAGAGATAGCCGATCAGCAGGATGCGCAACAGGAGTTCCGGATCGATCGAAGGTCGGCCCGTATCGCTGTAGGAGTCCTTCAGCTTCTCACGAACGAAATCGAAGCTGATGTGCCGGTCAAGGAGCCGCAGTAGATGGTTTTCGGGAACCTGATCTTCGATGCGAAAGTAGTAGAACAGCGACTCGGAACGGGAGTGTTGTCCCATCATAATCCGCAAGCCTCCGTGAATGGCGATGAACAAGAGCATCGGCAGAACGTTTGCTCATATAGACGTTGCTGCAACAGTTCCGTTCGCATTCACGAAGACTTTTTCAACAGCCACAGGGCTTATCACCACCTATCTCACATTGCGACGATTCCGGTTGGCTATAGTGCGGTCGTCGTTATTCCTGAACGACATATCCAAAATTTCCAAATTTCTAATTCCGTGTCGGGGGACCCAACGTCATTGTGAAATGGGTCCCATCCCGGACGGAAGCCTAAACTCCGAAGAAATCTCACGCGCGAGGCCACTAGAAGAAAATAAGTATGCGCGAGAGCCGCGCGGAATCCGATTGCAGATCGTCAGCAAATTCACCGCAAATGCGATGCAAATCTCGCGCGGGTAGCAGATTGAACTTGACAACGTATGGCGTTAGAGCATACTCGCACAAATGTTGAAACGCACGACAATCTGGCTGACACGAGAGCAGATCAAGCGGCTTCAGACCGTCGCGAAGCGTAAGGGTTTGAAAGCCGCACAACTGATTCGGCTTTACGTCGATGCCGGATTGAATAAGGAGAACAAACAGAAGTAGAAGAAAAGCGGGCTGACAGACGGCAGCAACCGTCCGGCAGCCCTAACTCACACAGGAGGGTTAAGCTCCCATGCAAGGTGAAACGAATCTAGCACGCCCCGCAGTATCACCCAAAGTCGAACAGGTCGAAGCACTCAGCCGTGCCGTCAATGGTCTGAGCCTCGGTAACTATCCCGCAATCTTCGCCGGTTTCGTCGCTAAAGGCATTCCCGAAGATGCGATCAAGCCGCGCGAGAATATCTTCACCTATCAGGCTTGGCGTGCGCTTGGCCGACAGGTACGACGCGGCGAGCACGGCGTCAAGGTTGTAACGTTCGTCGAGATGGCGAAAGAGGACAAGGAAACCGGCGAGAAACAATCGTTTCGGCGGCCTTGGACTACGACTGTGTTTCACATTTCACAGACGGATGCGATTCCCGAGAGTCGCGGGGGTGCTGCATGAGCACCCCCTCTCTCACATTCCCGCAGCCCCTCGCGGAGAAGTATCGGCCCCGCACGATTGTCGATTTCGTCGGCCTCGAAAAGCCCAAGAAGATCCTTGGTCGATTTGCTGCGAATCCCTACCAATCGGCTTGGTTGTTCGTCGGTCCCCCGGGAGTTGGCAAGACATCTATGGCCCTGGCGCTTGCGGCGCAGATCGGCGCGGAGGTTCATCACATCCCTTCACAAAAGTGCAACGCGCAAGCGATAGACGACACATGCCGGATGTGCGCCTACGTCCCGCTTTCGGGAGGATTCCATCTCGTGATTGTGGACGAAGCCGACAAGATGACGCCAGCCGCGCAGCTGGCGCTACTGAGCAAACTAGATGCGACTGATGCGCCGCCGAGCACGACTTGGGTGTTTACCTGCAACGCGACCGATGGCTTAGAGCCTCGATTCCTCAGCCGGACGCGCCAACTGGAATTCAGCAGCTACGGGCTGGCGAACGACGCGGCACGGCTGCTTGACTCCATCTGGCAACGCGAAGCGCAAGGGGCGGTCGCACCCAATTTCGCGCGAATCGTGAAGGAATCCGCAAACAACTTGCGTGACGCGCTGATGTGCCTCGAAACCGAGTTACTGGCTATCTGAGAGACACTGGAATGCGAACAGCAATTTACGCGCGGGTCAGCACCACCGGCCAGGGCCAGTCGCCAGAGATGCAGCTTCGGGAGCTGCGCGAATACTGCGAACGTCGAGGCTGGCGGATTGCCGGCGAATATGTGGACGCCGGGGTATCGGGTGCCAAGGACTCTCGGCCTGAGTTAAACAGGCTTCTGGCAGACGCACACCGCCGCAGATTCGATGCAGTTGTAGTCTGGAAGTTTGATCGATTCGCCCGCTCCGTATCGCATCTGCTTCGCGCCCTCGAAACGTTCAATTCTCTTGGTGTGTCGTTCGTCAGTCTCAGTGAGCAGATTGACACGACCACGCCCACCGGGAAAATGATATTCACTGTGTTGGGCGCAGTCGCAGAGCTGGAACGGTCTTTGATCGTCGAGCGTGTTCGGGCTGGTTTGCGGAACGCTCGCGCCAAGGGTAGGCGTCTCGGGCGCCCTCCCGCTTGTGTAGATATTTCGCGGGTAGCACAGTTGCGCGGCGAAGGTTGGAGTATCCGCGAAATTGCGGAAGCACTTGGAGTGTCTCGAAGCCTTGTCCATAAAACCCTAGCGAATCGCGGTCAGATCGGTGCAGCAATTACAGAGGGTTAGAACTGAGCACCTTTTGTCCGTAAATCAGATGTTTTTTCAACAGTGAGGCGACGATACAGAATCACCGCGATTTTCGGTGGCTTGCTTTTCCGGTTCTATTTGGCCTGAAAATGCCCAGAAATAGCCTAGTTTTGGTGACGGGTTGGTGACGAGTTTTTGATTCAGATTATTGTGCAGTCGGCATCGAAACGACCACTCGCGACGCTAAGCCTTTCGAGTTTACTCTAAAGATCGGCATTAGTTGACTTGTTAGCTTCCCCATATATGATGGCCCTTCCGTTTTTCAGGAGGAATGGCCCACGTGATCTCCAAGGGTATTGGTCTCCTCGCGATTGCCGTAACCGTTGGATTGCTCTCAAGCTGTGGCGGTGGGTCGTCGGGTTCGACAGGCCCTACAGGTTCATTTTCTGTCATGGTGACGCCATCTCCGGTGGGAATTGCTCCAGGTGGAAACGGGACCGTTCAGGTTTCGCTCCAAACTCAGGGAGGGTTTAATAACACTGTCTCGGTGTCAGTCAATGGCCTTACGAACGGCATTACATCTCAACCGAGCACATTCTCGCTCACCACAGCAGCTCCTTCCCAGCAGGTTACATTCACTGCGCCAGCCAATATTGCGGCGGGCACCTATCCTTTGACGTTTGAATCCTCGGCTGGCGGAATGTCACAGCCGACACCTCTTTCGCTCGTAGTTGGACAATTCGCTACATTTTCTATACTCATGCCGATCGATCTTGAAGTCGCGGCTCGCATCGGCGGTGCGGGCCAAATCCAAATTGCAACGCAGACGTGTTGCCCTCCTGCTATCGGCGGATACCAGCTAACTTTTTCAGTGAGTGGACTGCCCTCGAACGTGACCGCTAGTTTCTCGCCCAATCCCGTGGTGGTCGGCAATAGTACAACTCTAACAATCGCGGCGACGTCCGGTGCAACGCCAGCGCAAAATCTACCGCTGACGATCACGGCAACGCCATCGGCTCCCGTCGCAACGCAGCAACTCGGCTTGTTCCTTGACGTGACGCCACCAGCAGGCAATCTCCCAAACAATCGCACCGACTTCATTCGAACCGATGCCACTCCCGTTTCGATAGTCTACGACCCTGCGCACCAGCTTGTTTATGCAAGCAATCTTGAATGGAATCGCGTCGACATCGTTTCTCCGATGACAAAGCAAATTGTCCGCAGCGTTCCAATTCCTGCCCCGCTGGGCCTCGACATTTCACTCGACGGCAGCCGCGTTTACGTCTCCTCGCAAACTCAAAGGATATTCGCGATCGACACCACAAAACAGCAGCTCGTCCAAAGTTGGACACTCCCTCAATCGAATGCTGTTCCCGGCGTTGTGAACGGACAGCAGTATGGGGTGCTTCAGGTTCAAGTTCTTTCAAACGGCAACATACTTCTGCTCGGCAATGAAATATTCACCTCAGCTGTGGGTGTAATCAAATGGAATCCAGCGAGCAACACGGTAAGCACTCTGTCGTTGCCGCCGGCGTTTCAAATAGGGGGGATGTCGCGCAGTGGCGATGGGTCAAAAGTGATTCTATTCAGTGATGTCGAGCCCGGGGCTGTAGCGATCTATGATTCAACCAGCGATTCGATCACAGCAACGCTAAACTTTTCGTTCTTCGTCAATAGCGTCCAAGCAAATCCAACTGGGACACGTTTCATCATTTTTGATCAAACCAACGGATTGAATCTCTACGACGCACAACTCAACAATCTTGGCCCGATTCCGCCGGGCGCGGACGATACAGGCGCACTTTTCAGCCTCGATGGGAATTCAATTTACGTAGTGGCAGACGTGAATGGGGTTCCGGCAACCTACACAGTGAATACTGCAACCCTGAAAGTCGTCGGCATCGCCCCCGCGTACGCCTCAATACCTCCATACGCACAACTCGACCCGCCTTACATCATCGAGACACCGTTTGCGCTGGATTCGACTGGCCTCATTTTCGGTTCAGCGGATCACGGTGTGGCTCTCGACGACACAACCTTCTTTCAGAGTCTTGGGGGCGTGGCAAGCACTCCCACGCTCGACAAGGTTGTTCAACCCGACGCTGGCCCGGTAAATGCGGCAACGCCTGTCGAGTTCGAAACCCAGCCGTTTTTTGTTCTGCCCGACGCATGGTTCGGAGCACTACGCGGAACCAATGCAAACCTGCAAAACGGCGACACTTTCCAGATTTCTGCGCCACCGGCATCGCAGCCAGGTCCGGTAAATGTGAAGATTCTTCAGCCGGACGGAGTACAAGTCTTCGATCCATTGGCCTTCAGCTACGGGCCAGTGCCTCTTTTTCTGTCAGGCGATACGGGTTCGCCCACGGGCGGAGCTACCGCAGACATTATTGCGATTGGTGTGCCCGCAGATCCCAGCGCGATTCAAGTATCGGTCGGTGGCGCAAGCGCCGCTGTGGTGAGCGCGAACAAATTCAGCTCAGCTTTTCCCGATGTGGATATTCGCGTGCAGCTTCCAGCTGGGACACCTGGTCCAGCGGACGTGACGGTAACGACCACCGCAGGGTCAGCGACCCTGCCCAAGGCATTTCAATTCGTTGAGAGTGTGAAGGACTACCCGTCCGCCGATAGTTTCCTGGCGGTCCTTTACGACCATTTCCGCAACCAGCTCTACCTCTCCGCTGGGGATCATGTGGACGTATTTTCACTGGCAAGCAATCAGTTCATCGCGCCGTTTGCCTTGCCCAGTGGCGGTGGAATGAAACAGTTCGCGGGGATGGCCCTCACTCCGGACGGCTCAAAGCTCATCGTCGCCAATCTTCTGGATGGCTCGGTCGATATCGTGAATCCCGACCAGCCGTCGAGCGCGACGGCCGTTGCCATCGCTCCCGCTTTCTCTGGAATTGACGGTCCTCCGTGTACGATCGGCCCTTCCTACATTGCTACGACCAGTACCGGCAAAGCCTTCATCGTCTACGGCGGCGTACCGCAGGTAAATTGCGGACCGGGAGGGCCGATCTACTTGCTGGATCTCCCCACAAAGGCTGTTAGTCAAGTCCCGCCCGCTTCATGTGATCAGCAGTCCGAATCCTATGCCTCTTCCAGCAGGGATGGCTCGAAGGTGGCGTTTGGCGGTTCGATCAGCGCCGGTGGAGGGTGGTGCATCTACGACTCGGCGAGCAATACCTATAAATTCAGCTTGTTTTCTCAGCCTTACGGCGCGGCGGTGGCAGGCGACGGTAACGTTTTCGCAGCGGGATTTCGAATTACGGACAGCCAGGGAACCCTGCTTAACTTCATGGCGTTTCCAGACCCTTTCTATCCGTCACAGCTGCCCGGCACGCCGCAAGGGAATGGGGTCTTGCCGCAAAACCTGGAAAAAATGAACGACAGCGGCAGCCTCCTGTATGTGCCTTTTCAGAATTCGGTGGACATCCTCGACGTTTCGCACGGAATCCTGTCCCGCCGCATCACGCTGAGCGAACAAATTCCGCAAATCATCGACGCATTGGCGATTGACACAACGGGCCAGAATATCTATGCAATCACGAATGCCGGTTTGACAAATATTCAGCTCAATGTAGCTCCACTTTCGATTGGTTCAGTCGCGCCGGGTGCGGGGTCGGCGGGCGGCACAGTCACTGTTCGCGGCAGCGGATTCACTAGCGGAATGAGCGTCAGCTTCAACGGAAACACAGCATCCGCGCAATTCGTGGATGCGAACACTCTGCATGTGACGGTCCCCACCCTTACGACGGGCCCAGCTCAAATCATTCTTGCGAATATGGACGGCCGAACATACGCTCTCGACAACGCTATTGCCATCCAATAAGTAAGGCTGTCCGCCACCGACCGCGAAAAATGATAACGACAGCGGCAGCTTGGTGTACATAATTTTCAGGAACACTGCCAATATTCTCAAAAAACCAGCGCTCGAATGGCGGACACCCCGCAGCATAACTCCCACAGCTACAGTGGAGGGCCATCCTGAAGAGAACGCAGAGTGAAGGCGTGACTACTCCATTCTCAGGTACTAAGCCTGATAAACAACAATAGTTGGCCCCTCCTCTGTCTCATGAGGTAACTGAACCGCAACCACGCAACTTTTGTTCGGAAAGAGCTGCGCCAATCGTGCTCTCCACATCTCGGCTATCCGCTCTGCCAGAAACACGTCTTCCTCGTCAGTCGTCGTAGAAATTCCTGAAGCGAAGAAGGAATCCGGAATCACAAATTGATTGAAAGACTGTTCAACTTCTTTTCGCGAAGTGAATTCAGAGCGTGCCGCACGAATCCGAGAGCGATCATCGTCATTCTCGATGCATCCTTGGTGGAAAATCATTCCCTCGAATTCCACAAAATCCGGCCAAAACAGATATGAATAGGCAAGCGCCTCTAATGGATTTCCGAAGGCTGAAACAAAATCCAGCACATTGAAATTACTGGTATCCGCTTTTGCGTGGAATTCCTTGAGATGATCAATAAATAATCTGTCTTGCATGGCTCTCCCCTTCTACGGAATTTCCTCCGGCCGCGCCGGTCGGGCTCGATTCACGGAAGCACCCGGTCCTTTTCCTGGCGCGGGCTCAAGTACCAACGGAGGTTTTACGCCACCGTGACTCTTTCCTTTGCCCCGATAGCGCGAGGTCGCGTGTCCGTGGGCGTCAAATGTCGTATAACCAGTAACGTTGCCCTTTGCATCTCGCTTCGGTACTGAGTGTGGGCCTTGCGCATTTGGATCGGGAACAACCTTTTTGGCGCGGGCTTCTATCGGGGAAGTCGGCACCGTGCCTTGCTGAGATGTCGTAGGAGGAGCGCCAGTGGTTACGGGAGGCGCTGGCTGGTAGGAAGGTGTTAGCGCGTCCAGAATAAGGTTGTTCTGCTCCGGCATCGGCGGCGAGCTGGCTACGACTGCCATGCCGAGGAGTCCTGGCAACAGCGCAAGCCCCGCAGCAGCGCCAAACCCGGTGGCCGCCACACCACCGAAATCGCTTAATAGGGAGGGAATCGCTAGAGGGGCAGCGGCCGCTGCCTGAGCCTGCTGCTGCGTTTGTTGGCCGTTCCCGCTACCGTCCTGTGACGGCTTTTGACCGTCGCACGTACTGGTCTGATCGCACGGCTGACCAGGTGCTCCTGGGTCATGGCCGTCGAGGTCGACAAAGGTTTCTGGATTGTCCCGAGCCATGATGTAAAGGTTCAGTGTCTGCGGGTTCGAGAGGTTCGCATAAGGAACTGGAGCCGGAGTCTCAGACCAGTCCGGAGAGAGCCAGCGGCCGAACGAGGATGAATAGTATCTGGCTCCGAAATCGTCGTTGTTTGTCTCGGTGTCACGTTCTTTGCCCTCGAACTTGTAATGCTGCGTAAGCGTATTTGTGTAGGGATTGCGCTCGCCTCCGAAAGGATAGAAATCCGCGTCGTACCCTATCGTTCCGGTAGAAGTCGTCAACACTCGCGTCGTACCGAGAAGGTCTTCAGCATAGTAAGAAATGCTATTCCCGCTGACAGTCCGGTGAGCGACGCGTTTCCCACCGAAGAATACGTACTCATCGGTGGGATTTCCGCTGGAGTCCGATTCATCCAGAATTTCGGTTCCCGCGCCGTACCAGTAAATTTTTCCGTTCGACTTCTGCACCCGGTTACCATCGGCGTCGTAGGTATAATTCACGCCTCCAGCTGCCTTAATTTCACTTTCCGCATTCCAGGTGTAAGTATTGTGCGAATCAGTGAGGAAGTTGCCGGAGGCATCGTAGGAAAACCCGGTGCTAGTAATTTGGTTATTCGCATTCACGGAGACGCTGAGGCTCTCCTGTGTGCAACCGTTATAGGCGGTCGATACCACACCCGTGGACAGCAGGTTGCCCGCGAAGTCGTAGCCGAATGTTTCGCCCCAGCATTTAGCGCTGTTGGTCGAGAATGTAGACACTGTCTGCGCGGTCAGAAGCCGATTCACTTGGTCGTAGCTGAAGAATTGAGTGCGATTGTTGTCCAGGTTGTTCGTGATGCCTGTGACGTTGCCGTTGTTGTTGCCGGTGGCTGGGCAAGTGTTGTTAGTGGTATTCCAAGGGGTGAAACAATACGATAAGTCGAACGCGGTACCCGCTGTGGACCAAGCCTTCACCTCATTCGGTTGTAGACGTTTGTTGTATGTATTGCTTAGGTTGATCCCGGTGAAACCGGTAGCCGACCCCATCGTGAGACCTGCAAGAGCACCTTGCGGAGCGTAAGTTCCAGCAGTTGCGTAGTTGATGTTGTTTGATGCATCAATTACTGACACGGGTCTTGCAGCCCCATCGTACGTGTATGTGATCGTTCGGCCGCTGGGGTAAACGAGTGTGGCCAAGGAACCGTCGAGGTTATAAGTATAGGAGGTATTTTTCGTGATGCTGCTTGTGACGCGTTGATGGGTAAGTTCGCGGCCCATCTTGTCATAGCTGACGCTCTCCGATCCTCCCGCGTCCATGCTCGTCCGTCGTCCGATGTTGTAGCAAGTTGGTTGGCCGAGGCAGCCCACCTGGTCGTAAGTATAACCAGCCGATGGGTCGCCATTTGAGTAAGTTCTTCCGGTCATTCGATGGAGGCTCTCGTAGGCGTAGGTAATCATGAGGTTTCGGGCATCTTTCTTGGTTTGAACCTTCTCCTCGGAATCGTAGGTGTAC
This sequence comes from uncultured Acidobacteriota bacterium, assembly GCA_963790945.1. Lineage (GTDB taxonomy): Bacteria > Acidobacteriota > Terriglobia > Acidiferrales > UBA7541 > Palsa-295. The sequence continues at coordinate 158,335 of CAWBRH010000035.1, read as the reverse complement.
AGGACGGTTCCGGCTTCAGGATTTGTCGAGCTGGTAAGACTGGAGAGCGAGTCGTAGATGAAGCTGCGTTGGCGCGAGCCGTTTTGGGTGACCCCTAAGAGATTCGCGACCACATCGTAGGAATAGGACGTGACCCAGATAGGCTCACCGGTTCCGGGACAACCGTTTGAATTGACCGTCGCGGTCAGCGAGTTCGGCTCATCCACTTCAATGAGGCGTCCTAGAGCATCCGTCGTGCTTCTGCGCCAGTGAGCAGTTTCATCCGTTACGAGCGTGGAGCTGCCGCAATAAGCCGTCGTGACGATGGAAGCGTCCGGCTTGGTCACCTTAATCGTGCGGCCAAGCGCGTCATACTGGTTCGTGGTAGTTCCGTACGTCGGATCAGAAGTCGTGCGGTACGGATTCGAGGCCGTTGCCACCCGGCCCAAACCGTCGTAGGTCGTGTCGACATAAACGACTCCGGACGGGTCAGAGGTGACTTGCGTCTGCTTCACATGCCCGAGGTCGTCGAGCACAGAGGTTGTGACATGATTTTGGGAAGCTGTAATCTTGGTTGTTGTTACATTCGTGATGGGCAAGGTTGTTCCGTACGTGACCGAGACTTGTCCACCATCAGGAAGGTTTGTTTGGGTCCGGTTCCCCATTAGGTCATAAACGTAGGTTGTCGTCTGACTGTTGAGGTCGGTAGTCGAACCGACCAAAGAGGTGCAAGAGTTGTACTTAGCCGTTGAAAATTGGCTGAGGGCATTAGTTTTTTTCGTGACAAACGCCTGGGCTGTCCCAGAAGCAGGCGCACAGGTAGACTGATACCAGGAGTCGGTGTAGTCGAAGTAAGTGTTGTGAGTGGCTGGGTCCATCGTCTGCAACAAATTCCCGAGATCGTTGTAGTAGTTGTACGTCTTGAGGAGTGCGCCGTCCGTATTCCGCCATCGTTGAATCAGCGTCGAATTTCCTCGCAACGTATTGGAGCTACTGAAATGCGTGTAGTCGTGGCTCACAGCCCCTGAGGAACTGGCGAGGGTTGTGTCGCTGTCGTAGGAAAACAGCGTTTTCGCGTGGACCGTGACTCCGTCGGCTTCGTAGACGATTGTGCTGGTCGGCTTGTCGGCGATATTTAAGCTCAAATAGCTGCTGTTCGTGAGATGAAGATAGTTGTTCGATGTGGTGCGGATGATGCTGCCGGGTGTGCCCACTCCAAAAGCATACTCGCGCTTATTGATAGGATTTCGCCATGAGATGGTCACCTGCCCCGTATTGAATGAATCCCAATCGGTCTCGACTTTGGTGACCTGGTTCGTCTGGGCCCAGGTGGTAGTGTTCCGAATTGGAAGTATGGCGTTGGTATTGACGTAGTCTGTGGTGACTGTCTTTAAAAGCGTACCTGAAGCGGCCGAACCAGAAAAAGATTCGACCTTGGTCGGCTCGCAAGCTGAAGTCGAGAATCCTGGAGTCGTTGAATTCATTACGACGCATGAATAGCGGGTGTCGTTCAGTAGCGGGTCGGTCACCGTCGTAGTTGGCACGGCGCCGCTTGCATAGACGTAGGACCAAGGAAACGTTTGTCCGTTGGCTGTGACGGTTCTCGTCAAGACTTGCAGGTGAGAATTGTCGATGTAGAACTGGTATGTCCAGCTTACGGTGCCTCCCGTAGGAAGTGTGGCACTTAGCAGTTCGCCGTAGGGGTTCGCAGCGGTTGAGTACGTGAAATTGTACTTCAATCCATTTGGCAATGTGATCTGCGTGGGCGAAATGGCATTGCCATTGGCTTGGGTGCAGGTGAGATCGTCAACACAAGAGAAATTGGTTGAAATGGAAATAGAGCTTGTCGCAATTTGAATTTTCTGCGCCACGCCGTTCGAATCGGTGTAGTCGATTTCGCAACTCGGCGGTGTACATGGTGCAATGGGAACGGTGATCGATCTTCCCAAGGTATCCGTAATTTTTCCGGAGACCGAGGAGTAAACGATCTGATTTCCATTTGGGTCCGTAAGGGTTATGTCGTCTTGATTAGTCGTTGAATTCTTTACCGCTTTGATTTCAGTACCATCTGGTTTAATCACATCGTAGTCGTAACCGTTGTAAACAGGGATTCCAGAATTGGGGTCCACTTTCAGCATCCATCCCGAGCCATCATCTGCGTACTCAATACCGTTCAAAATGGGAGAAAAACAGCCGCCGTATTGGTCAGGAACAAAATGATGCCGCGTGCCATCAGGTTCGCGCACGGTTGTCCCAGTTGCAATTGTTATGCCGAAATGCCCACTACATGTCGACGAATTACCCGGGTGATAGCTCACCCCATATGAGATCGAAGTGGCCAACGTCCAAGTGACACCCGTCCCGATATGCCATGTTCCATAGCAATTAAGCTGGGTGCAACGTTCAGTTAGATAGTAGGTAGGGGGATCATAAACGTAGTTAACAAACATAGCCGGACCACGCCCGCTGGCACGGAACAGTGGCACGGTTACATGAAGATTCCCGCTGTTCGTCTGGACGTTGTCGAAATCTGATCCGTCAAAGATTCCGTTCAGCGGGAGTCCGACATTGTAGGAATTCGAGACTCCGATTCCATCCTGTGCGGATGTGCTTCTGGGGAATGCGATCAGGACCAAGGCCGAGATCACAGCGATGAGCAATACGCGAGTATTAGGAGCAAGGGTTTTCATTGAGCCGCTCCTGGAACCACGAAATCACTCTCGGGCACGCCGACATTGAACTGGATTGCGCTCAGCTGCAAATCTGACTCGATCCGGCCATCCAGCAGTGTAGTTTGATGGAACGGCACGGCGATGCTCCCAACCCTGCGGTAGTCGGAAAATACTTGCTGGACATCCATAGAGGTGCTGTTAGGTAATTCGGAAAGATACGTGTATTCGATTTTATCCACTAAACCCGATGTCTGATTGATGAAAAAAGCGTCCGCGACAATCGTCTTTGAATCGCGGCCTGATTCGGGTCGGTTGACCATGCCAAACCGACGGAAATGACATCGTCGGCAGACCCATTCGCACTCGCTCTACTGACTACGGTGACTTCTGCAACGGGATTTTGAACTTCAGCAAGCAGCGAAAAAATAGGGACCGCATTGACGTGCTCCCAAAGAGTATTGATTTGATTCAGTTGGCGGATCGACCCGTCCGCATTCTGATTTGCGCCTCGTCCGCCGCTTAAGACGCGGACGGTTGTTCCAGTCGGCTGTTGTACCTGGACCCGCGATTCCGTCAGCCCTTTCGACTCAAGAACAACATTCGTGGTCATCGGCGTATCGAATTGCATAGTCAATACGCCCGTCGCCCGAGAATCCAATTGGGCAGACGCAGCATTCGCCCCCATCGCCGTGAGCGAATTGGTGGCTAAAGCAATCGCCTGCGGGTCACGCACCGGCGCTTGGCTCGATGTCGCAGTCTGTGCGAGGGCCGATTGGCTTAACGCGGCCAACAAAATGAGCCAGGATGCGAGCATTCTGAGCGAATTCATAGGGTCCTCCCACGTGAACGTAATCCTACGAATAATTGCGATTGTTAACGCGCAAACGAAAGGGGCGTGGACGGCAAATTTCCAAAAAGAATTCAGATTTGACGATTTATCCGCCGCGACGGTGAAATGTTCGACGGGAAAACAAAAATCCTGGCCCGGACAGCGCAAAGCATCTTTGCATACGCGCCTCCAGAAACGAACGTTGGCGCTGTATACGATGCACTGTAAGTAGTTGTCAAGTGAATATTCGTATTTATACGTACCTCTGAGACGATTATTCTGCTCCCTCAAAGGCTGGTCCTTTTCCCATTGTTGGATCAGACTTCTTGGAATATTAAGCGTAATGCTCCAATGACCGACTCCAACAAACCCACAATCGACCAACTACAGGGTGAAGTAGCCTTCTGGATATCCTACCGAGAGATCTGTCGAAGCAAAAAAATTGACACGATTAAGCTCTATATGGTCCAAGCGGAGGAAGAAAAGCAAAAACTAGCGTCACCGGGTGCGGGAGAGGATTTTGTCGAATCCTGCGAAGTGGTGTGCTTCCGACTCGTGCTTGCGGGAGTTTTCGCGTCCTCCGCCGTTCGCTACTCTAGAGGGGATTCCCACAGAAGGAATTGTGACGTCCTTGTGACGTAACCCCACGATGCTAGCCCATGCAAGGGCGTGCAATGGCATAGAAAGCGGTCCAACTGGGGATGCACTAAAATCGAGCTATCCACTTGGTTTGCAGTGACTTCTACTCACTTCTTCTCATTGTTTCCTACATCGCTTTCTGAATTGACACGGTAGAGGTCTGCGGTTCGAGCCCGCACGGGCCTACCATCCATCTCACTGATTCCACTCAGCGGCAACCAGCACCCCATCGCTCGATTGGTGTAACTCGTCACCATTCGTCACCAATTGCGAGAGGTTTTCGGCGGCTAAGCGTAGATGAGCCGGTATCGGTAGGGTGTAGACCTCCGGCATCGAAAGCAAGTCCACGCGTCCCACCTCCCGCAAATCCGGCGAAGGACGGAGCACCCGCAAGAGCTAAGGCTGAACTTCGGAGTGATGTGCCCGAGTGGGTGCTCGGAGCGCCGTCAGTTGTGACAACCACGGATATGAAGAGAAGGGTGGGCCACCCGCCATTTTCAAGAAGGAATCTTGGTCATATCGAAGTGTCCCACGATCAGACACTCCCTTAGCGGTGAAAAGCCCGCGTAATTCCCATGCAGTCGGTTTCCTGAAGCACTGAGCTCGAGTAGTACCACCCCGTACTGAATTTTAGCCCCGTCCTTGCTCTTGTACATCAACTGAATCAGATTTTCATTAAAGAATCCGCCTTTCATCGAAAGACGATTTGAAATCTGTGCTGGCGAATCGGCGGTAACAACAGTGTCTGCGGTGATGCTCCTACCTGAAATTCTGATCGAGAATGTGGCCTGCATCTGAATCTTAGGCTTTTGATCGTCGTCAACGAATAAGTCTCCTCCTGTACCCTTCCACTCGCCGGCAATTGATTTTTGCCGATCCGTAACTATGGGCAAAAATGGGGCGTTCCGTTCGCGAATCCACCCAACCACCAGAGGGACTGTTGCACCTATGATTGTTCCACCGGCACCTATTAAGGCTGTGATTATGGTATCGGGCATATATCGCAGAGTATATACTGCGCTTCCGGAAATTGCGATTTAGAAAGGGCGAGGGATCGAGGCGCACGTCGCACCCTCTTTGCGATCGAGTGCAAGCTGTGCGATTCAGAGAGACCAGTCTCGAACGCTACGAATTCAGCAGGCGCCGGGTGCCCCATGCTTTGATTCCCAGAGGGCGAGCAGCCCTCCCTTCTTTGCTGTCTGCGGTATCGCAACTTACGGATCACTTCTCTCAAGCAAGCCGCTTTGGAGTTGAGTCTTAGATTTTGCGGGCGTCCCACTCTTCGTGGTCTTTGCGAAGGGTGGGATGGGTTGGACTTGCCGGTGCTCCATCCTTTGGCTCCTACGGTGGCATCTTCGGATCCAAATCCTTAATCCCGAAACAACCTCTTCCGCCCGCGCACCATCGCACTCGCAGCAGGACGGCCGCCTCTCGCGCCACCAGTTCCACCGCGCAACCTTCGCCGATCGAGAATCCCGCCCGGCAACGAGTAAAGTTAATACACGGTTCCGCGATTAAAACTTCCGGCAAACGACCACAAATCAGCAAGTTGCAAAATTCTAATCGGCGGTAAAAAGGGGGGTACATCGCCGTGATACGATTCATGCTGGAATCTAAAGTTACGACGGGCGCCAAGGCCAGGACCGAAGATGGCAAAACCAATTTTGCTTAGTGTCGATGACGACCCTGACGTGCTGCGGGCGATCGAGCGCGATTTGCGAACGAAATACGGAGCTGAATTCCGTGTGATCGGGAGCGATTCTCCCGAAGCGGCACTCACGCTTTTGAAACAGCTGAAGCTGCGTAGTGACAGCGTGGCATTGCTGATTGCCGATCAACGAATGCCGCACATGGACGGCGTCGCGTTTTTGCAGGAAGCGATGCATGTGTTCCCTGAAGCGAAGCGCGCGTTGCTCACGGCCTACGCCGATACGAACGCTGCGATTGACGCGATCAATCAGGCCAGCATCAACTACTTCTTCTTGAAGCCGTGGGATCCTCCCAGCGAGCACCTTTATCCCCAATTGGATGATCTGCTTGACGATTGGCAAGCGTCGTACCGGCCAAAATTTGAGGGCATACGAGTGCTGGGAACGCGCTGGTCGCCGAGGTCCTATGAATTAAGAGATTTCCTTGCGCGGAATCGCGTTCCATATCAGTGGATAGACATCGAAACTTCTGCCAATGATCCGGAAACAAAGCGCCTGCTGGAAGTGCTGGGGCCGGAGGCTTCGAGTCTTCCTGTTGTGCTTTTTCCGGATGGCACAAAACTTCTTGAGAGTGCCCCGGCGCAAGTGGCCCAAAAAGTCGGTTTGAGAACCCGCGCGCAAACGAATTTTTACGATTTGGCCATCGTGGGTGGGGGGCCGGCGGGTTTGGCTGCGGCAGTCTATGGAGCGTCAGAAGGCCTGCACACGGTGATGATTGAACGCGAGGCTCCCGGCGGGCAAGCCGGAATGAGTTCACGCATCGAAAATTATCTGGGGTTTCCTACGGGACTTAGCGGCGGAGACCTTGCTCGCCGCGCCGTGGTGCAGGCGAAGCGGTTTGGCGTAGAGATTCTCTCGCCTCAAGAAGCCGTTGGCATACGCACCGAAGGATCCTACCGAATAATTAAATTAGCGGATGGAAACGAGATTTCCTGCCACGCGCTGATGATCGCGACAGGCGTGCAGTGGCGGCGACTCGAAGCGCCAGGCGTCGATCGTTTGCAGGGGGCAGGCATTTACTACGGCGGAGGCGCCACGGAAGCGTTGTCCTGCCAGGGTGAAATCGTTTATGTGATCGGCGGCGCGAATTCGGCGGGGCAGGCGGCGATGAATTTTGCCAAGTACGCCGAAAAAGTGTTCATCGTGGTACGCGGAAATTCGCTATCGAACACGATGTCACAGTATCTGATCGACCAAATCAAAGAAGTGCCCAATATTCAGCTGTGGGCGAACGCGAGCGTCGCCGAGGCGCACGGCACAACGCATCTCGAAGAGATTTCATTTCTCTGTTCGGATACAAATAAGATTGAGCGTGTGCCGGCGACTGCGATGTTCATTTTTATAGGAGCGCTTCCGAGGACAGACTGGCTGGCGGGTGTCGTGGAGCGCGACGAACGCGGGTTCATCCTCACGGGCCCCGATCTGATACGAGATGGCCAGCGACCAAAAGGCTGGCAGCTCGACAGAGATCCCTTCCTGCTGGAGACGAATGTCCCGGGATTGTTTGCGGTAGGCGATGTGCGACACGGCTCGGTGAAGCGCGTGGCTTCCGGAGTGGGTGAGGGATCGGTTGCCGTTCAATTTATCCATCAATATTTGAGCAAGGTCTAAATGGTCGAAAAAGCTGAACTGCTTCGCGTGCCGGCATTCGCTGATCTGCCCGACGATCAGCTCGACTGGTTCCTCGGCAATTCGCAAGAATTTCATGTGGCGGCAGGGGATAGCTTTATCCGTCAAGGTGATCCAGCTGACTGGATGGTTGTGATTCTCGAAGGCCAGTTTCAGTGGCGTGGTGACGTGGGCGGGGATATTGTCACATACCCAGCGAAAGTCGGCGACGTCACCGGGATCTTACCCTTCTCGCGGATGAAACGGTTCGGCGTAACCTTTCGAGCACTCACTGCGGGGCGGATCCTGAAATTCCCGGCTTCCCTGTTCCCCGAACTCGTACAGAAAATGCCGGAATTGACCGCGCGCCTGGTGGGGTACCTGTCCGACCGGGTTCGAGAAACCACGCGCGTCGAACAGCAGCGGGACAGGCTGGCGTCGCTGGGGAAGCTTTCTGCAGGGCTCGCCCATGAACTCAATAATCCGGCGTCTGCTGCGAAACGTGCCACAAGCCAATTGCGCGACGTTCTGAAGAAAATACGCGATGCGAGCCACGAATTGGGGAGTCGGGATTTGACGGCGGCGCAGAAAGCTGAAATCGAGAAGCTGGAAACTGCGTTCGTCCAGAGTGACGAGTTGCCGCCCGATCCGTTAGCTATCAGCGATCTCGAAGAGCAGATCGATTCTTTATTGCGAAGCCACGGACAGAAGGACTTGTGGCAGATGGCCGCGGACCTGGCGCGGAAGAACGTCAAGCCGGAAGCGCTGGAATCATTATTCGCCACCCTTGATGCAGACACCGCCCGCGCCGCGCTGGTCAGGATCGCTGCTTCGGTCGAGGTCGCCACTCTGCTGAACGAAATCGAGAGCGGCACGTCGCGCATCTCCGATCTGGTCCGTGCAATCAAAGAATACACATACATGGATCAGACCCCGTTGCAAAACATCGACATCGTAAAAGGCCTGGAAACCACTCTCACCATTCTGAATCACAAGCTCAAGCACGGAGTGGTCGTCGAGCGCGATTACCAAAAAATCCCGCTTCTCGTAAATTCGTTTGGCAGCGAACTCAACCAGGTCTGGACGAATATCATCGACAATGCCATCGATGCCATGAGGGGTGAAGGCAAGCTTCGAGTCCGAACTTATCGCGAGGACAATTGTGTGGTAGTCGAGATCGCCGACAACGGACCGGGAATTTCGCCCGAGGTACAACCGCATATCTTCGAACCTTTTTTTACCACCAAGGGAGTGGGCGAAGGCACTGGTCTGGGCCTCGACACGGTTCAGCGTATCGTGAAGAAGCACCGAGGCAGCATTCAGGTGAACTCGAAACCCGGTGAGACGCGTTTTCAAATATGGCTCCCGTTGGCAGAGGGTCTGGCTCAGAAACCCTAGGTTGTAACCTCTCTGTAATATCCCCACCAAATAATAGGCCCCCTTTTCACGTTACTAGTAGCCTGTCCGGCGTGCGAAACTGTCGGCGCCAAATCGCGATCTGGTGCGGCGGATTTTTGAATCTTGCGGTGAGAAGTGAGGTTATCCAATGAGACGGCCAACCATTCAGATCGCGGTGCTGTCGTCCGTGGCCGGCCTATTTCTCGCCGGCTGCGGTAACGGCAAGAACGATGCGAACGCGGGAGCGCCGCCGCCGCTGAAGGTAGAGCACGCGGAAGATCCAAATGTTTTCCAGGTCGAGCAGCCTGACAAGTTTCCCCTGGTCGCGGCGGTCGAGCATGTGGCCACCTCCCAGTTGACGACGACGGCTACGGTGAATCCGGACATTTCCCGCACTGTTCCTGTTATCTCCTTAGCCGTAGGCCGCGTGGTGGAAATCAAGGCGCGCTTGGGCGACATCGTCCAGAAGGGGCAAGTGCTGCTGCGTGTGCAAAGCGCGGACATTGCCGCAGCCTACTCCGACTATCAAAAAGCGGTGGCGGACGAAAAACTGGCGCGCACGCAGGCGGAGCGAGCGCAGTTGCTCTATGACAAAGGTGCAATCTCTCAGAACGAGTTTCAGATTGCGGAAGACGTAGAGGCCAAGGCCCAGGTGGACGTAAAAACCACTGCCGAGAAACTTCGCGTGCTGGGCAATGCCAATCTTGATCAACCATCAGGAATACTCGACATCCGCGCTCCGGTGGCGGGAGTTATCACCGATCAGCAGGTCACGAATGCGGCTGGAGTTGCGGGCCTGACCTCGCCCAACCCGTTCACCATCTCGGACCTGACTTACGTCTGGATACTTTGTGACGTGTACGAAAACGATTTGGCAGCGGTGCGCATCGGTGACAAGGCTGACATTCGACTGAACGCGTATCCCGACAAAACATTCAGCGGGACCATCAGCAATATTGGTCCCATTCTCGACCCCAATATCCGCACCGCGAAGGTGAGGATTGAAGTGCGCAATCCGGCCGGCATTTTTCGACCAGGGATGTTCGCGACGGTCACCTTTCATGGCCAAAAAAAGGAAAGGTTCGCGGCTGTGCCTGCCAACGCGGTCTTGCATCTGCACGATCGCGATTGGGTCTATGTGCCTATCGGCGGCAACAAGTTCAGGCGCGTCGAGGTGAAAGCCGGTGAAATGCTGCCGGGCGAGATGCAGGAAATCCTCTCAGGAGTCGCGGCTGGTCAACAAGTGATAGCGAATGCCCTCGACTTCCAAAACACGGCGGAACAGTAGTGATCAATTCGATCGTCGATTTCGCCCTTAACAACCGCTTCATCGTGCTCAGTGTGGCTGTGGTGCTTTTCGTGTGGGGTCTTATCGCTTTCAAGAGATTACCCGTGGAAGCGTATCCGGATGTGGCGAACACCTGGGTTCAGGTAATCACGCAGTGGCCTGGTCGCGCGGCGGAGGAGGTGGAGCAACAGATCACCATCCCGATTGAAATTCAGATGAACGGAGTTCCCCATCTTCAGCACATACGATCCGCGTCGTTAGCGGGTTTGTCGGTTGTTAATCTGATCTTTGACGACAATTCTGACAACGACTGGGACCGCCAGAAAGTCCTCGAAAGACTGTCGGCCGTAACCTTGCCGACCAATGTAACGGCGCAGATAGGGCCTGATTTCAGCCCGATTGGATCAGTGTATTGGTACACGCTGAAGAGCACGAACCCGAAATACGATCTCATGGAGCTCAAATCGCTTCAGGACTGGACGGTCTCCAAATATATGAAGGCCGCGCCGGACGTGGTGGATGATTCCTCGTTCGGCGGTTTGACTCGCGAATACCAAGTCCGTGTGGACCCCGACAAACTGGTGGCATACGGCTTGAGCCTCGCCCAGATCGAACAGCAATTAACCAACAGCAACGCAAACGCCGGCGGTAGCTTTATCGAGGAAGGCGCTCAGCAGATTAACGTTCGCGCGGTCGGGTTAGTAAGGGACGTGCAGGATATCGAAGAGGTGGTGCTGAAAACACAGAAGGGCACTCCGATTCGGATCAAGGACGTAGCGGTAGTTACGCAAGGGCCAAAGATTCGCCTGGGGCAGATCGGAAAGGCGATTCATCGCGCCGATGGCGTGGTGGTAGACGATAACGATGTGGTGGAAGGGATTGTGTTCATGCGCAAGGGCGCCGACACGGCGGCAACGATGGACGGGATTCATGCCGCCGTGCAGAAGCTCAACGACCACATACTGCCGGCCGGAGTGAAGATCGTCCCGTATCTGGATCGCGACGATCTGGTGCACTACACGACGCATACGGTGCTGCACAATCTGGGCGAGGGAATGATCCTGGTGGTGATCATTCTCTTCATCTTTTTGGGAAATGTGCGCGGCGCGCTCATCGTCTCATTTACGATACCGTTCTCCCTGCTGTTTGCTTCCATTTGTCTCGACCTTCGGCATATTTCCGCGAACCTGCTGTCTTTAGGTGCGCTGGATTTCGGCATGGTTGTGGATGGCGCGGTGGTGATGATTGAGAATATCGTCCGCCATTTGAATCGTCCCGAGCGGCATAACCTCACGGCGATGGACCGCATCCGGGAAGCGGCTCACGAAGTGCAGCGGCCTGTGTTCTACGCGATCGCCATTATCATCACGGCGTATCTGCCGATCTTTACTCTGCAGAGCGTTGAAGGAAAATTGTTCAAGCCGATGGCTTGGACGGTGGCGTTCGCTTTGTTCGGTGCATTGATCTTCTCGATGCTGGTTGCTCCGGCGCTGGCGAGTCTTCTCTTCAGCTCAGGGGTGAAGGAATGGAATAACCCTGTGATGGGCTACCTGACGGTTCGTTACCGGAAGGCCGTAACTTGGACCATCCGCCACCGGCCTATCACGGTGGGGACCGCGGCCATTCTCTTTGCGTTTGCGATGTTTTTAGGGTTTAGCGGCGTGATCGGATCGGAATTTCTGCCGCATTTGGACGAAGGCGCTATTTGGGTTCGTGGCACTTTAGCGCCGAGCACCGGACCCACCGAGAGCGCGCGTGTTGCGGAGAAAGCACGTCAGGTGCTGGCGTCGTTTCCCGAGGTTCCTCAAGTGGTCAATCAGATTGGCCGTCCGGACGATGGAACGGATACGACTGGATTCTTCGACATGGAATTCTTCGTCGACCTTCTACCCAAGGACAAATGGCGGCCTGTGTTTCATCAAGACAAGGATTCATTGATCGCGGCGATGGATCGCGAACTGGAGAAGATACCGGGAGTATTTTGGGGATTCTCTCAGCCGATTTCGGACAACCTGGAGGAGGCGGTGAGCGGTGTGAAAGGTGCGCTCGCAGTGAAAATTTACGGAGATGACCTGAAAACGCTGGAAGGAAAAGGGGATCAAATTGTCAACGTGATGCGAGATATCAAGGGCGTGGAGGATCTGGGGATATTTCGCATCCTTGGCCAGCCGAACCTCAATTTCGAAGTGGATTGCGAACAAGCCGCGCGCTTCGGCATCAACGTCTCCGACGTTCAAGATGCGATTCAAACGGCCGTCGGAGGCGGTGCGCTCACGCACGTGCTGATCGGAGAGCAGCGGTATGACCTGGTGCTGCGCTACTTGCCGCAATACCGGGATACGAGAGAAGCAATTGAGAGGATTCGTCTATTTTCACCCACGGGCGAGCGCGTATCGCTGGCTCAATTGACGAAGAGCAGCGTGACCGACGGTGGTTCGGAGATTTACCGGGAGGCAAACTCGCGGTATGTGGCGGTGAAATTCAGCGTGCGCGGAAGAGACCTGGGCAGCACAGTGGAAGAGGCGATCAAGAAGGTGAATGCGAACGTAAAATTACCGCAAGGTTATACGATTGATTGGGCGGGCGAATATGAAAGCCAGAAGCGCTCGCAACGACGGCTGATGCTCGTGTTGCCCGTGACGATTGTGGCGATCTTCGTGATCCTATATGCGATGTTTACTTCCGTGAAATGGGCTCTGCTGATTCTGACAAACGTTGCGATGGCGCCGCTGGGAGGCCTTTTGGCTTTGCTTGTTACGCACACGAACCTTAGCGTCTCGTCGGGTGTCGGGTTTCTTGCGCTTTTTGGTGTGTCGGTGCAAACCGGGCGTGATCATGGTGGAATATATCAATCAACTTCGGGCTCGAGGATACACAATCGATCAGTCCGCCGCGGAAGGCGCTGTGCTACGGCTTCGACCCATCATGATGACCATGCTTGTCGCGACCTTGGGCTTGCTCCCCGCTGCGCTTTCACGCGGAATCGGTTCCGATTCGCAGCGCCCTTTTGCAATCGTGATTGTAGGCGGTCTCCTTTCCAATCTTATGATTGGCATCTTTCTTTTGCCTACGTTGTATACGTGGTTTGCGCGAGAAGACGACAAGCTTCCCGCGGCGGAGGCAGCGGACGCGGTATAGAGGTATAGAATAGAGCGAACTTATCGAGCAATGATCGCCTGACGAGATTGCGGGAATTCGACAATGAAAAAAACTGAGGTTTGCGCGAGCATCAGAGAACTTGGGATCATTCCGGCTGTTCGTGTCTGCTCTGCAGCGGACGCGCACTTCGCGGCGGATGCGGTGGCGGGAGGCGGCATAGCCATCGTAGAAATCACGATGACTGTTCCCGAAGCGGTCGAGCTGATTTCCCATCTCGTTCATCACCACCAAAAAATGATCGTCGGAGCGGGTACCGTGCTCGATACGGAAACAGCTCGCCGATGCGTTGATGCCGGGGCAAGTTTCTCTGACAGCTCCCGGATTCGACCAGGCGATTGTGGAATTTGCTGTCAAAGAGGATATTGCGGTTCTTCCAGGCGCTTTAACACCGACGGAAGTGGTCACTGCCTGGAAAGCCGGTTCGGACTTCGTCAAAGTGTTTCCTTGCGCTCAGGTGGGCGGTGAGAAATACATTAAGGCTTTGACAACTGCGCTACCGCAGATTCCATTGATTGCAGCGGGAGGAGTGAATCAGCAGAATGCGGCTGGTTTCATACTGGCGGGGGCGGCCGCGATTGGGGTCGGTACCGAGTTGATTCCGCCTGGCGCCATCGAGCGACGCGAAGTGGACCGAATTCAAGAACTATCGCATCGCTTCCTCGGTTTCGTGAGTGACGCGCGTGAGCGGTTGGCCCCGCAAAAAGACAGCGGCGCTACCACCAAAACTGACTTCAGGAAGCTTCACAAGACCCTCGCGCGATAAATTCAGAAGGAAGCAAATCGAGCGGTTTAGACAGGTGAATTCTAAGAAGCGTCTCTCCGGCGTAATCACGGCGCCGTGGTTGCGCGAGTTCCGCTAGCACTTAGTCGTCCTGCAAATCCGGATGGTGAGTCTTCACGTGATATCGCCCGGAATGAAATATCAGCGGCTCGCCTTGTCGCCATCGGTAGTGAATTACCTCACCGAGGAAGATCATGTGGTCGCCTCCCTCGAATTTGCGAACCACGCGGCAAACGAAATGAGCGGTGGCCCCTTTTAGCAGCGGGCAACCTTCGACACTATCGTTGCAGTCAATTTCTGCGAATCGGTCTGTGAGCTGCGCTGCAAATCGGCGTGAGAGATGGTGCTGGTCGGCCGCTAGGACATTAATCGCAAAGTGGCGCGCTTTGGTGAAATCTGAATACTCGGTGGAGGCTTTTCCCAGGCTCCACAGCACGAGCGGAGGATCGAGGGAAACAGACGCGAATGAATTTACGGTGAGTCCGATACATCGGCCGCGCTTGGTGCGCCCGGTGACGATCGCGACGCCCGTGGCAAATTGGCCCAGGGCGTTGCGAAAATCCCGGTGATCGAATTTGTGCGACCGTTTCACGGCTGATTCTTGATTATCTCACCGCCCTTCATCACGAAGCGAATGTGCTCGAGAGTGGAAACGTCCGCGACGGGATCGCCATCCACCGCGACGATGTCCGCAAACTTCCCGGGTTCGAGCGTGCCGACGCGATCGGACCAGCCCGAGAGATCGGCGGCATTCACTGTGGCAGCCTGGATTGCGACGAGTGGAGGCAGCCCCATCTTCACCATTGTGGCGAACTCGCCTGCGTTCATTCCGTGCGGGTAAACGGCTGCATCCGTGCCGAAAGCGATCTTCACGCCTTCTTTAAACGCGTGCGAGAGATTCTGCTTCGCAATAGGCAGCACCGTATTCATTTTGTCCGTCATGCTTTGTGTGAAGCCGAGATGCTGGTAATTGGCGAGCAGCCAGTCTTCGAGAAAGACCGTGGGGACAAGGTAAGTGCCGCGCTGCTTCATGAGCGCGATGTCTTCGTCATTGATGTAGCTGCCGTGTTCGATGGAGTCGACTCCGGCGAGGACTGCGTTTTTGATTCCGAGCGCACCGTGCGCGTGCGCGGCGACTTTGCGGCCGAGGCCGTGCGCGGTGTCGACGATGGCCTTCATTTCTTCAGGGTTGAATTGCTCGAGCGCGGGGTTGTCGCTTTCCGAGAGCACGCCACCGGTAGCCATGAACTTGATCAGGTCCGCGCCATATTTGATGTTCTCGCGCACCTTGGTCATCACGCCGTCTACTCCATTGGCGACACCTTCGTCGGAATAGTTAAATTGCGGCGCGAGAAAATTTTCGTCACCGTGACCGCCAGTGATGCTGAGCGCGGGGCCTGAAGCGAGCATGCGCGGGCCGGGAACGTCGCCATCATTGATGGCATCGCGCAAAGCGATATCCGCATATCCTTCAGCACCCACGTTGCGAACCGTTGTGAAACCGGCTTCCAGCGTGACGCGCGCATTGTGCGCACCGTACAGCGCGGAACGAGGATAGGAAGTGTGCAGGTGGCGCGGGCCCGCTAACCACGGAACAAAAGTCAGGTGCGTGTGGCAATCGATCAATCCTGGAAGAACGGTGAGATTCGAGAGGTCGATGGTCTTGGTGCCGGCAGGTAGCTGTTTGTTTAGGTCAGCGGCCTTGCCTACCGCTTTGATCTTGCCGTCTTGAATCCAGATGAGCTGGTCAGGCGCGTAGGTTCCTGTGCGCACGTCGAGGATTTTGCCTGCGTGGACAGCAATGGTCGCGGGTGCCTTGGGTCTTGGTTCCTGGGAGCGTATCGCGCTGGCGGTAAGAATTAGAAGGCAAAGCAAAATTACGAAACGCTTCATTTCGATTCCTCCGAATTGCGCGATTCGAACCTCGTTAAGGCCAGGTGCAAGAAACGCGCGCCGCGCATTGTATCTCTACTGGGCGAAAGGCGCTCAGGACAATTCACAAAGTTATTTCGTTGCATCGCTTAATTTGATTTTTGCTTGACAGGCGGTGCAGCGAATGTATGATTATACAGTGCGTTGCATAATCACGCATAAGGTTGGATGAGCGTACAAAAACGATACCGGCAAGGGCAGATTCTGAAGCTCCTCGCGGCTCATGCCGTGGCGAGCCAGGATGAGCTGCGCCGCCATCTCGGGCACATCGGCATGCGCGTGACGCAAGCTACGCTCTCGCGCGACTTGCGCGAATTGCGGCTGGTGAAGACGACCGAGGGCTACCGGCCACTGTCTTTCGCGGCGGCAGAAGAAGCTGCGCCGCAAGCGACGCTGGCGCGGGCGCTCAAGGAATTCCTGCTCGACATTCGTCCGGCGCAAAATATGCTCGTGCTGAAGACTCCTCCGGGCGGCGCACAGCCGTTGGCGGCGGCGGTGGATTCCGAACGCTGGAAAGAAATTGTCGGCACGCTCGCCGGCGACGATACGGTTCTGCTCATTACTCCCTCCCGGAGGCGCTCGGGCAGCGGTGCAAAAGCGCGTGGAGGAACTGCTCCGATGAACGACCCTTTACGGGTCGCCGTCGTTGGAGCTACGGGCTACGCGGGATACGAGCTGGCCCGGCTCCTTCTTCGGCACCCAAAAATCGATAAGCCGACGTTCTATCTGCGCGATGGGAACGCGAACGTGCGCTGCCTGACGGAGCTCTATCCGCAACTGCGCGGGCGGGGAGAAGCGCCGTGCAGGCCGCTGTCGGCTGCGGCGATTGCGGCTAGCGGCGCCGGTGTGGCGTTTCTCTCGACGCCGCACGAAGCATCGCTTGAGCTCGTACCCCAACTACTCGCTGCAAATCCGAAATTGCGAATCGTGGATCTGAGCGGTGCTTTTCGCTTCCGTGAGCCCGAGACATTTGAGAACTGGTACAAACTCGCTCCGGCCGCAAGCGAAATTCTGCAAGAAGCCGTTTACGGGCTTCCTGAGCTGTATGCGGACTCATTGCCCGAGGCCCGGCTCGTTGCCAATCCCGGGTGCTATCCAACCTCGGTGATTCTCGGATTGCGGCCGATTATCGAAGCCCGTTGGATCGACACGGCGCGCGGCATCGTTTGCGATTGTAAATCGGGCGTAAGCGGCGCCGGAAAAGAGCCGAAGCGCGAGACACATTTCGTAGAAGTGAACGAAAATTTTCGCGCGTACGGTTTGTTCACGCACCGGCACACGCCGGAAGTTGCGGAACATCTGGGGCTCGCAGAGCGCGATTTCGTTTTCACGACCCACTTGCTGCCGGTCGAACGCGGAATCCTCTCCACTTTGTATGTGTGGATGAAGCCGTCACGCAATGCGGAGGCGGTTGAAGAGCTCTACCGAAAATTTTATGCGGAGCGGCCGATGGTGCGGGTGCTACCGGCGGGGCGATTGCCGGAGCTGCAACATGTAGCGCATACAAATTTTTGCGATGTCGGATTCGCACTGGAATCAAAAGGCGAGCGGTTAGTGATTGTGTCGCTGCCTCGACAACCTTGGAAAAGGCGCGGCAGGGCAGGCGGTGCAAAACCTAAACGGGATGTTCGGATATCCCGAAACGGCGGGATTGATATGAGGCTGTTGATAAAAATTGCGGGCGCATTACTCGAGTGCGAAGACAACGTACAAAGAATTGCGCGACAAATAGCAGAACTCGCGCGCGGAGGCCACGAGATGCTGATCGTCCACGGCGGCGGAAAGATTTTCACCGCGACTCTGGCGCGCATGGGAATTGAGAGCCGCTTTGTGAATGGTTTGCGCGTCACGGACCGCGAAACGCGCGACGTGGCCGTGATGGTGTTTGGCGGATTGCTGAACAAGCGGCTGGCCGGGGCGGTTTCGCTCGCGGGTCAGCCGGCGGTCGGAATTTCCGCGTCCGACGCGGCATGCTTTCTGGCCGAGCCGATGCAAATTGACGAAAACGAGCGAGGCCTGGGGTTTGTAGGTTACTTGACCGGCGTGAATCTAGATTTCCTGCGTTCTCAGTGGCGAGCAGGCATCGTGCCGGTGGCTTCGTGCCTGGGACTGGGAGCAGACGGAGAAATTTACAATATCAATGCTGACCACATGGCCGCGGCCGCCGCCGAATTTATCCACGCCGACCGGTTGATCTTCCTGACGGATGTGGCCGGAGTACTTGATGGCGACAAGGTATTGCGCGCGCTGCGCGGCGGTGAAATCGAAGACATGATCCGGCGCAACAAAGTTTCGGGCGGAATGATTCTAAAACTCGAAGCGGCAAAGCGAGCGCTTTCGGCGGGCGTGACAGAAGTGCGAATTGTTGGCGGCACGGCTCCGCGCGCGCTCTTGAATGCTGCGAATGCTATGCGTTGCTCGGGGACCCGCGTGCTGCCGGTGCTGAAGGCTTCGGCGGCAAAGGCCGCACAAGGAACGGCGCGATAGAAATGGCTAAAAACAAAATCGCGGCGAAGGGCGGGTTATCGGCATCACGTGCGCGTGCAGACGAAGCGCGCCACCTGATGAACACCTATAAGCGGCCGCCAATCGTATTCACACGAGGCCGTGGCTGTCGCGTGTACGACTCAAGTGGACGAGAGTATCTGGATTTTCTTGCCGGTATCGCGGTGAATGCGCTCGGGCATGCACATCCTCGGCTGGTGCGCACGATTCGACGCGAAGCGGGGCGCGCGATCCACACTTCGAACCTGTTTCACAATCCTTATCAAGGACCGCTCGCGAAAAAGCTTGCGAAGTGGTCAGGCCTCGACCGCGTGTTCTTCACAAACAGCGGGACAGAAGCCATCGACGGCGCCCTGAAGCTCGCGCGAGCGTATGCAAACGCAAAAACCAGCACAGCCGGCAGCGGCAATAGCAGCGTCGCGAAAAAGACACGGATTCTCGCGCTCGAGAATTCGTTTCACGGGCGCACGTTCGGCGCGGTCTCCATCACGTACCCTGCAAAATATCGCGAACCCTTCGCTCCGCTCGTTCCCGGGCGCGGAATTCGTAAAATTCAACGATGTAGCCGATCTTGAGCGCAAGTTTGATGATTCGGTCTGCGCGATTGTTGTGGAAACGATCCAAGGCGAGGGCGGGATTTTTCCGGTCAGCCAGGAATTTTGGCAGCGCGCACGCGACCTTGCTACGCAGCACGATGCCGCATTGATCGCCGACGAGATTCAATGCGGACTTGGCCGTACCGGCCGCTATTTCGCATATCAGGCGCTTGGCTCGCTTCCCGATGTGGTCGTCGTGGCGAAGCCTCTGGCAGGCGGATTGCCGCTGGGCGCTTTTATCGCGAACGAGAAATTTGCGGCAGCCTTTACGCCAGGAATGCACGGTACCACCTTCGGCGGCGGGCCACTTGTTTGTGCTGCAGCGCTTGAATTCCTTACCGTCGTCGAGGAAAAAAAGCTGCTTGCAAATATTCGCGAGCGCGGCGCGGAACTGCGTGCTGGTATTGAAAAACTCGCCGGCAAATTCGATTTCATCCGCGAAGTCCGCGGCGAGGGCTTGATGCTGGGCGTTGATCTGTCCGTGGATGGCGCGCCGTTTATCGCGGAAGCGCTGCGAAGCGGGCTGATCATGAATTGCACGCACGAGCATATTTTGCGGCTTCTTCCCGCCTTCATTATTAAACGGCGCGATGTGGCCGACTTCCTCGCGAAATTCGAAGCGGTGCTGGCGCGAACAGCGAAGTCGTTGGAGAAGTCTCGATCAAAAACACAAAAAACCGAAACGCATGCGCAGCCGATGACCGTGGCTGCAGCGAGGTAAAAATGAACGCAACCGCAACAACGCTAACACTCACAAACGATCTTCTGACCGGAATGGAATGGGGACCGGCGCAGGTGCGCGAACTCTTCCACTTGGCGGCGGACATCAAAGCGCGGCCGGACCGCTATCGTGGCGCGCTCGAAGGAAAGTTTCTGGCGATGATTTTTGAAAAGCCGTCGCTGCGCACCCGCGTGACGTTCGAGGTGGGAATCGCAAGCCTGGGCGGCGCATCGGTGTTTCTTGACCATACGGCAACGCGGCTTGGGGCGCGCGAATCCATCCGCGACGTAGCAAAGAACCTCGAGCGCATGGTTCACGGAATCGTCGCGCGCGTATTTTCGCAAGGGTCTCTGGATGGCTTGGCGGAGCACGGCCGGATCCCTGTGATCAACGCGCTTTCCGATCGCTTTCATCCGTGCCAGGCGCTGGCGGACTTTTTCACGCTCGAGGAACGCTTCGGCGGACTGCGCGGCCTGAAATTCGCATACGTTGGCGACGGAAACAATGTGTGCCATTCGCTGCTCACGATTGCGGCACGCGTCGGGGCGCACATTCGCGTGGCGACGCCGGCTGGGCTACGAGCCAGATGCCGCTATTGTCGCCGAAGCGAAACGGGTAGCGCGCGAGACGCGAGGAAAAATCGAAATTATGCACTCTGCCGAAGATGCGGTCGCAGGCGCGCAGGCGATTTACACGGACGTGTGGGCGAGCATGGGGCAAGAAGAAGAATCGGCGGCGCGCGAACTCGCGTTTGCCGGCTACCAGGTGAATGAAGATTTATTGTCGCAGGCCGCTCCGGACGCCGTCTTCATGCATTGCCTGCCGGCTCATCGTGGTTCAGAGGTGACGGAAGGCGTGATCGATTCGGAACGCTCAATCGTGTTCGATCAATCGGAAAACCGGCTGCACGTGCAGAAAGCGATTCTGCTCACGCTGCTGAATTAAGAAATTCGCGGTCGTAACCGCGCGAGGAGAAGGAATTGCCGAATAAAGTTGTGCTGGCGTATTCCGGAGGGCTCGATACCTCCATCATTATTCCCTGGCTGAAGGAGACTTATGGCTGCGAAGTGATCGCCATGATCGGCGATCTGGGCCAGCGCGAGGATTTGGAAGGTGCGCGCAAAAAAGCGCTCGCAACCGGTGCAAGCGCAGCATACGTGGAAGATTTGCGCGAAGAATTCATCACCAAATTTCATCTGGCCGACATTGCGTGCGGGCGCGGTTTACGAGCACAAGTACCTGCTCGGAACTTCCTTCGCGAGACCATTGCTCGCGCAGCGCCAGGTGGAATTGGCAAAAAAGCTGGGGGCCGACGCGTTGGCGCACGGCTGCACGGGAAAAGGCAACGACCAGGTTCGCTTTGAGCTTGCGGCCAAGGCGCTTGCGCCGGAATTGAAAATCATCGCGCCGTGGCGTGAATGGAAAATCAACTCGCGTGAAGACGCTATCGCCTATGCTCGCGAGCACAATGTCCCCGTGGAGCAAACGACCAAAAACATTTACAGCCGCGATCGCAATATCTGGCACTTGAGCCACGAAGGTGGAGTGCTCGAAGATCCAGCGAACGCGCCGGAAGAATCGATGTGGCAATGGGTAGTTTCCCCGGCCAAAGCTCCCGATCAGCCCACGACAGTAGAAATCGGTTTCGACGCCGGAGTTCCGGTTTTCGTGAACGGCAAAAAACTCGGCGCGGTCGCGCTCATCGAACAATTGAATGAAATCGCGGCGGCGAACGGCGTGGGACGAATGGAGATGGTCGAAAACCGGCTCGTAGGAATCAAGTCGCGCGGCGCGTACGAAACGCCGGGCGGCACGCTTCTAATCGCAGCGCACCGCGAACTCGAGTCGCTGTGCCTCGATCGCGAGACGGCTCACTACCAGCAGATGCTCGCGTTGCGTTATGCGGAAATGGTTTATTACGGAATGTGGTTTACGCCCCTGCGTGAATCGCTCGACGCTTTCTTCGCGAAATCGCAGGAGCGCGTCACGGGCAGCGTCGGCTTGACGCTTTTCAAGGGCAATCTGAGCGTGGCGTCGCGACGTTCACCGTTCTCGCTCTATCGCACGAATTTGGCAAGTTTCACGATGACCGGCTACAACCCGAAAGACGCCGAGGGCTTCATCAACCTCTTCGCGCTGCCGATCACCGTGCCGCAGGAACTTGAGATTCGCCGCAAAGCCGAGGCTGGATGAGCAGCGCTCCCGAACAGAAAAAAGAACAGAAGATGTGGGGCGGGCGGTTCGAGCGCGGGCCGGACGCTTCGTTCTACGAGTTCGAGCGTTCGTGGCGATTCGACCGTCGCTTGCTGCCGCAGGAGCTTGCGCTCGACCGCGCGTGGGCGCGGGCGATTGCTGCGGCCGGAATTCTCAGCGATGAAGAATGCGCACGAATCGTACGCGCGCTTGACGAGATCGAGCGCCGTGCAAAATCCGAACCTGCGTGGCTCGACGCTTCGAACGCGGAGGACGTACACCATTTTGCCGAAAGCGCGCTCATCGAAAAGCTGGGCCCCTCGGAGCGAAACTGCATACAGGACGCAGCCGCAACGAAATGGTTGCCACTGAGTTCCGTATGTACGTGAAGGATGCCGCTCTCGAAATCCAGCAGGCGATCGCGGCGATCGCGCGCGCCACGGCGGGGCAAGCCGAGAAGAATATGGGCGTGCCGATGCCGGGCACGACACATATGCAGCGCGCGCAGCCGTTGCTGCTCTCACACTGGCTACTCGCGCACGGCGAAGCATTCCTTCGCGACGCGGAGCGCGTGAAATCCGCAGCTGCGCGCGCGGACTTGTGCCCTATGGGATCGGGAGCGCTTGCAGGGTGCGCGTTTCCACTCGACCGCAAAGCACTGGCGCTTGATCTGGGATTTTCGGGCATAACCGCCAACAGCTTAGACGCGGTGAGCGACCGCGACTTCGCGCTCGAATTTCTCTTTGCGCTCACGGCGCTGGCCATGCATCTCTCGCGGCTGGCTGAAGACATGGTGCTTTTTGCGACGCCTGAATTTGGCTTCATCGAGTTGCCGGACGAATTTTCGACCGGTAGCAGCTTGATGCCGCAGAAGAAAAACCCCGATGCATGGGAGCTGATTCGCGGAAAAACGGGGCGGATTTACGGCTCCTTGTTTGCATTGCTGACAACGTTTAAGGGCCTGCCTTCAAGTTATCAGCGTGACTTGCAGGAAGATAAAGAAGCGGTCTTTGCCGCACATGATCAGGCACTGGCAATGACGCAGATCGCCGCAGCTACGCTCGCGGCCACGAAATTCAACGAAACGCGTTTGCGAGACGCAGCTCAAGATCCAGCACTCGTCGCAACCGAACTCGCAGATTATCTCGTGGCGTGCGGAGTGCCGTTTCGCGAGGCACATGAGGTGGTAGGCAAAGTGCTGCGCGCGGCGGAGCGGGAAGGCAAATCGATTCGGGAGATGCCGATCGAGCGGCTCAAGGAGTTTTCTCCATCTTTCGGCCGCGATTTATCGACCGTGCTTACGCTCGAGTCGGCACTCGCACGCCGGGCAGTGGCCGGTGGAACAGGGCCGGCGGCAGTTCGGGCCGCTCTCAGCGAATTCAAGGCGCGGCTTGAGAAAATCGAGGAAGGCCAATGAAAGCGCGACGAGCCAGACCTTCAGATGCTCGCGCGATTTTCGAATTGATCGCCGGGTACGCCGAGCAAGGATTGCTGCTGCCTCGCGCTGAAGACGAAATTCGGCGAAACATAATCCATTTCCTGGTGCATGAAGATAAGAAGCGCGTCGTGAGTTGCGTGGCCCTTGAAAACTACGGCACAGACCTCGCGGAAATCCGCTCGCTCGCCGTCGACCCGGAGCTTCGTGGTCGTCGCGCTGGCACGAAGTTGCTGGAGTTCGCGCTTGCAGAAGCGCGCCGTAGAGGAATAGCGCGCGTTTTCGCCGTAACGCATGCGCCGGAATTCTTCGTGCGTCAGGGTTTTGAGCCAACCTCGCGACACACGCTGACTGAAAAAGTGGAACGGGATTGCCGAGCATGCTCGAAACGTCGGTCGTGCCAATTGATCGCGGTGGTCGCGACCGTGATTCCCGAACGCATCGCTCTGCCGATTCTCGCTGATTCGGCCACTCCTATTTCGGCAGCATGACGCTCTCCGTAACAGCTTCACATATTCCTCGCGGCTTCTCGTTTTCTTTTGCCGCCTGCGGATTGAAGAAATCGGGCCTCGATCTCGGGCTTCTTGTGAGCGAAACGCCAGCGGTGGCTGCTGCGATGTTCACGACCAATCGCGTGCAGGCTGCCCCGGTTCGCTTGTCGCAAAGCCATCTGCGGCGGTCGCGCGGAAAAATGCGAGCGGTGGTCGTCAATTCCGGCAACGCGAATTGCTGCACAGGCTCGGACGGATATGCGGCCTCGGAAGCAACATCTTTGAAGGTGTCACGGGAGTTGAGCGGTGCTCGATCCTTCGCAGATTCTGGTGTGCTCAACCGGCGTGATTGGCCTGCCGCTGCGCGTCGAGAAGATCCTGAAGGCGGTGCCAGACTTGGTCCGCACACGAAGCGGCAAAGCTGAAGCCTTCGCGCAATTCACGCGGGCGATCATGACCACCGATACTCGCCCGAAATGGGCGGCGGCGAATTGCCGAATCGGCGGAAAAACTGTCCGGATTCTCGGTTGCTGCAAGGGCGCCGGAATGATTCAGCCCAACATGGCGACGATGCTGGCCTTCCTTGCGACGGACGCCGCGATTTCGCCGCCACTCCTTTCGCAAGCGCTGCGAGGCTGCCGTTGCCGGCACATTCAATGCGATCACGGTGGATGGCGACACCTCGACGAACGATACCGTAGCAATTCTTGCGAACGGCGAGAGTGGCGGGCGAAAGATTGCGAGCGCGAACGCCGATTTTAAAACCTTCTCCGCAGCGCTCGAAAAAGTCTGTCGCACACTCGCACTAAAAATCGTCGAAGACGGCGAAGGCGCGCAACGCGTGATCGAAATCGAAGTGCGAGGGGCGCCATCGGATCGCGCTGCCACTCAAATCGCGCGCACGATCGCGAACTCGCCCCTCGTAAAAACGGCTCTCGCCGGCGCCGATCCCAACTGGGGCCGCATCCTCGCGGCCGCAGGACGGGCCGGCGTACCGTTCGACTTCGAGCTCGTGGACATCAAGCTCGCAGGAATTCTCGTCTGCCGGCGCGGCGGCGAGCATCCATTTTCTGAGCGCGTGGCGCACAAAAAGATGCTCGCGAAATATGTGCCTATCGTTGTGGATATGCATTCCGGCAAGGGCACCGCGCGAATGTGGACCTGCGATTTTACGGGCGAGTACGTCAACATCAACGCGAGCTATCGCACGTAGCTCACCAACCTAGCCTTCCCAATTCCAGTCCGAATACGTCTCGCGCAGCTTCAGCTTCAGCAGCTTGCCGACCGCCGAGCGCGGAAGCTCGTCCGTGAAAACAAAAGCATCGGGAAGCTGCCACTTCGCAAATTTGGTAGCGAGAAATTCGCGCAATTCGTCAGTCGTCACCTGCGCGCCGTCCTTCACCACCACGACCGCAAGCGGACGCTCCTGCCATTTAGGGTGCGCGACGCCAATCACGGCCGCCTCGCGCACGCTGGGATGTCCCATCAATTCATTCTCCAAATCCACCGAGCTAATCCATTCGCCACCCGATTTGATGAGATCTTTGCTGCGATCCACAATTTTGACGTAGCCCTCGGAATCAATTGTCGCGATGTCTCCCGTCTTGAACCACCCATCGCGGGTCCAGCGATCCGCAGTCTCCGGCGCTTCGAAATAACTCGCCGCCACCCACGGCCCGCGAATTTCCAGTTCGCCAAACGTCACTCCGTCGCGCGGAGCTTCGCCTTCCAGCCGCATCACGCGGACTTCGACAAACGGCGCCGGCAATCCTTGTTTCACGCGAATCTTGTATTTTTCATCCTCGGAGCCGTGAGCCAGAGTGGACTTGAGCGTACCGGTGGTCGCAAACGGAGTTGTTTCCGTCATGCCCCACAGATGCGTGATACGGAATCCGAATTTGTCCATGCGGCGAAGCAGCGTTTCCGGCACGGCCGATCCACCGCACGTGATGCGGACGGGATGATTGATCTTCCAGCGCCCTGGGTCCTTTTCTAGCGCCAAAAGCACACCGAACCAAACGGTGGGCACAGCCGTCGCGATCGTGATCTTTTCCTGTTCGATCAAATCGAGCAGGCTTTCGGCGTCGAGATGAGGCCCCGGGAAAATCATCTTCGCGCCCACCATCGTCGCGGTAAACGGAACGCCCCACGCGTTCGCGTGAAACATCGAGGACGCAGGAAGCACTACCTCCTTGTGGCTTATTGCGAATGCATCTTCCAGGCACTGGGCGAAACTGTGAAGCACAAGCGCGCGGTGAGAATAAACCACTCCCTTCGATTTGCCGGTCGTGCCGGACGTGAAACACATCGCCGCCGCTTCATTCTCCTCAAGCACCGGATATTCAAATTCATCGTCGGCCGCACTGAGCAAGTCTTCGTAGCTTTCATACTCTCGCGGAACCGGTTGCCCGCTGAACGGCACGACAAACACCCGCTCAAAATGCACTTGAGAGCGAATTGATTCGTAGATGGGAAGGAGGACATCGTCAACGATCAGATAGCGATCGCGCGCGTGGTTAGCGATGTAAGCAAGCTCGTTGGCATGCAGCCGAAGATTCAACGTATGGAGCACGCCACCGGAAGCCGGGATGCCGAAGTATGCTTCCAGATGCGACGAATGATTCCACATCAGCGTGGCGACGCGGTCGCCTCGAGCAAGTCCGGCCAACTCCAGCGCGCGAGCCAGGCGTCGAGCGCGTCGATAGATCGCGCCATAGTTCGTGCGAGCAATCGTGCGGTCAGGCAGGCGCGAAACGATTTCCACCTGTCCGTAAAGCTTTCCGGCACGCTCGAGAATGGGCACGAGCGTGAGTGGAAAGTCCATCATTGTTCCGAGCATGGAAATCTCCGCAGCGCTTGGGCGCATCGTACCACCGATGCCGAGGCTCGGCCTGTTCAGACTTTCTAGACTGGACAAAAAGGCCGACTTCAGGGCTCGGTTCTGCCCTCGATCGGGCTTGACGCCCTTTCCGGATGACGGCGATGTTGACTGCGGGGGGTAGTTGCCGCAAGATGCTCGTGCGTTCCCGGGGACATCCTGGCCGGTCTATAAGAAGGCGGCTTTTACGGCCTGGTCATGAGTAAGGTTTGCATTCCTCAGTTGCGCTGATGTGTCCCACGCAAGTAGGGACCAGGAGAACGGCCGTGAAGAAATTGTACGTTGGGAACCTCTCGTTCAAAGCAACAGAAGAGCAGGTGCAGGCGCTGTTCGCCGAAATCGGCATACAACCGGATTCGCTGACGCTGCTTCGCGACCGCTTTACCGGACAGCCGCGCGGTTTCGGTTTCGCCGAGATTCATGACGACGGCGCAGCGGAGAAGGCGATTGCAGCCCTCAACGGCAAAGACTTCCTTGGCCGCGCGCTGGTAGTGAATGAGGCTCGTCCGCAAAGAGAAGGCGGCGGTGGTGGTGGTGGAGGCGGGCGAGGCGGTGATCGCGGCGGACACGGCGGGGGTGGTGGTGGACGCGGCGGTGGCGGCGGACGTGGAGGCCACGGCGGTGGCAGGCGGGCGCGGCGGCGATCGCGGCGGTTACGGCGGACGCGACCGCTAGATTTTTCTCAGTTTGTTTTCTTTCAGATTTTGCGAGCGCAGAAAATTCGCGAGCATCGAGTGGGCGCCGCGGAATTTGTGTGCGCTGAATGGTCGGGTCTTTCGACCTTCACGCGATAGCAGCTCGCTCTTGATCCGCCGCTTCGCAGTGCGAGGCTTGGGCGGAATCACTTCAACCTTTCCGCCTCGGTAATAGAAGCGCTCCACGGTAGTTTCACGCACACCTTGCGCAATTAACTCGCGTATATCCAGCTTCGATTCCGCTTCGTCGAGTTCTTCAGCGCTGGCGTAAAGCGCCGGCGTGCGCGGCATGAACACCGGACAACAATCGTGAAACGGCTCGGAGGAAGTCTCGTACGTGCCGATCTTGCGCGCCGTGGCAAGAATTTCCATCTTGTCGGTGCCGATCAGAGGACGGAACACGGGCATCCGTGCGGCGGCTTCCACCGCGATGAGATTCCGAAGCGTTTGTGACGCCACCTGACCAAGGCTGTCACCCGTAACGAGCGCCAGCGAACGAGCACCCTTCGCCAGAACTTGCGCAATTCGCAGCATCATCCGGCGATAGAGGAGCACGCGATAATCTTCCGGCGCGTATCGAACGATCTCACGCTGAATCGCTTCGAACGGCACACGATAAAGCTTGGCGTGAAATTGGTAAGCAACAAGCCGGCGGACAAGTTCGCTTGCAACGTGAACGGAAGATTCGCCTGGCCGTGCACCGGTGCCATAGAAATGTGCGAAGCTCATGTGCGAGCCGCGCTTCATCATGTGATACGCAGCGACCGCGGAATCGTAACCGCCTGAGAGCAGGCACATCATGCGTCCGGCAGTGTTCGCAGGAAGTCCGCCCGTGCCGGGAATCCGCCGCGCATACACGAGCGCAGGACCCGGCGTGATTTCCACGTAGCAAGTCAGCTCCGGGTCAGTGAGCTTCACGCGCACGTCGCGACCCTGCTCGCGGAGCTTGTCGAGCAGGTAGCGCCCAATCGTCGAGTCGATTTCCATCGAAGTGTGGGGAAATGATTTATCGCTGCGCTTGGCCCGCACCGCGAAACTCGCAAATCGCAACGGCGCCACTTCTTCCCATGCCGCTCGACACAGATCTTCCATACTCTCGCTCAACGGGTTTCGCGACGGCGTAGAACGCAATCCCAAGAACCCGGCTCACCCGGGCCGTCGCCTCTTCGAGAGATGCGCCGTCACCTAAACGAACGATGAAGCGATCGCCCGGTTGCTCGATTCTCTGGACAGGCACACCCTCCAGCGCTTTGCGAAGGGCCGTGAACAACTTACCCAGAAAGAACCGGCGGTTGCGGCCCTTGAGCCATAATTCGTGGTAGTGAACGACGATGACTGGATTGTTCATTCTCTGTACTTTTGCTTCGTCTGCAACGCGGAATTAACGTCTCCGCGACCACATTTCGCCTGCATTTGTCCTTTCACGAAGTATAACAGTGATTTTCGAGGGTGTAGCACGCCGCCAATTCAAGCAGCTTGGGCCGCGCACTACCGGAAACCCCTATGGCGCTTACGCCTAAAAAGCGATAACTCACTAGATACAATTTATGTTGACTCAAGACTTTCCACTACATGCGGGGTTAATATCGGCATCGCTCCTGTACCGGAGCGAATATTCGAGCACGTGGAAAATGGGAAGCGACCGAAAGCAGCAGGCAGTGCATCCATATCTCTGAACCCGGGGCGTTCGGGAGGAACTCATGTGGAATCGTAGGGATTGGGACGACTTCTTCGACATCGTAAGGAAGCGCTGGCACATCCACCGGCCACCTCGCCCGCTGGATCGTTCGGGCCGTCGCTTGACGCCGGCAGAAGGCTATAGCCTTGCCGAGCTTGATGATGCGGGGATGAGTATCGAGCAAGCTGAAATGTTTGGACTTCCGGTGGATGCCGGCCGCGTGGGCTCCTACGGACCCAACGTCTCGTCCTTGCGCGAGTTCCTTCGCGCCACCCGTTCGCGCATCTATAAACGTCACAGACGTACTAGGATTCATAATCCCCGACACGGAATGCGACCGTTTCGGGGATTTTCTTTTTGCGTGGAAATCTCGCGATCCCTCTGCTAGGAACTAAATCGCGTCATCAGGAATGAGGTAAGCCCGGCAACGAGGGCACCGCCAATCACGATGGCCTCCCACGCAATCCCTGCCGCGACCGATAGAACGGCAGGCGCTCCAAACGGCCGAAGCAAAGCAGCAAGCGCCGCTTCGCGCAAACCGATTCCGCCCTGAGTGAAGCGGAATCGCCGCCGAAAGTTTGGCCAAGGGCCACGCAAACAACCATATTCCAAATGCCAGGTGCAATCCGCATGCTTCCGCGAGAGCCATATTCAAAACAATGAATACAGTCTGTGCTGATAGAGCGAGGATGAGCGCCGTGAATACCGCGCCCGGGCGTCGTGTCATCGAGCGAGCAGCGATTCTCACCGGCACGAATCTCCGCCTCATTCGATAGGAAAATCGGCGCGCAGGAAGAAACATGGCGATGGCCGCCGCCACCGCGATCCCAACCAGCCCAATCCCGGCTAGCGCGACAAAAATCTGCCGGTCCTTTGGGTCGAGCGAACCAGGTACAAGCAAAGCGCCAGCACCCGCCAAAAGTCCCAGCGCCACGAGATCCACGCTCCGGTCAACCAGGCTTCCAAGCAGAACTCCTGCTTTGCTGCGGCCAATTCGCATCGCCATGCTCGCGCGAACCAGGTCTCCGCCGATGAGTGATGGCAGAAATAGCGAGCCGAAAAAGCCCCGCGAAATAGCAGCGCGCTGCCTGTATCCACTTCATGCCTGAACCGGCCACGCTCACCATCAGCCGCCATTTCGTCACACCAATGCAATGCGTCGCAAGATAGCCGGTGAGCACAAAAATCCACAAATGCGCCGGAAGCGTTTCAAGCGTTTGCCAAATCTTGCGGCCCGAAAGAAAACGGAACAGCAGGAAGAGGACCAGAGCGCTGCCGCCGTAATGCAAGAGCGCCTGAAGCGCGGCGCGCGGCCAATTTTTTTCAGAGGTTCGTGTGTCAGATGGAGAATTCACGGAAATGTTCGACACATTATGCGGTGCCACGGTTCACGCGACAAGCCTTGGAAATGCGGTTGCAGTCGGGCGGATAACCCATTAACGTAGTCCACTCGTTTTTGTATCGCGGTATCTGACGGGGAGAAACTTCGGAGCTGTCCTGAAGTCGTTCATCCCGATTCGAGGCCAAATTGAAGAAGAAAATTCGTGTGCTGCAGTATGGTGTCGGACCGATTGGCGCTTCGATCGTCCGCCTGATGCGCCAGAAGGCGGCGCTGGAAATTGTCGGCGCGATCGACAGAGATCCTGCCAAAGCTGGGCGCGATCTCGGCGAAGTCGTGGGCTCTAAGGATGCTCCATGGGGCGTCCTGATCGCCGCCGATTCGGCCGGGCTGCTCGCGAAACCTGTGGACGTGGTGATCCACTCGACTTCCTCGTATCTACCCAACGTGATGGACCAGCTGCTCGAATGCCTCGGCGCGGGCTGCTGCATTGTTTCCACATGCGAGGAACTCGCTTATCCCTATCGCAAGCATCCGGATCTTTCCGCGCAGCTTGACGCCGCTGCGAAAGAAGAAGGCGTCGCTTTGGTGGGCACAGGAGTGAATCCCGGATTCGTGATGGACAAGCTGGTTCTCATGTTGAGCGCTGTTTCGCAGCGCGTCGAATGGGCTAAAGCGGTACGCATCGTTGACGCATCAAAGCGCAGGCTGCCGCTACAAAAGAAATCGGTGCCGGAATGACGCCCGAGGAATTTCGCGCCCAGGTGAGCGCCGGCGTAATCAAGCATCACGGCCTGCCGGAATCGATCGCGATGGTCGCCGATGGACTTGGATTCGAGCTCGATGATATTTCAGAAACGATTGAGCCGGTGATCGCAGCAGAACCGGTGAAAACCGAATTCCTGGAAGTTGCGCCCGGCCAGGTAGCCGGCGTACATCAAATCGCGCGCGGAACGGCCGGCGGCAAAGAGAAAATCTACATGGAGCTGAAGATGTTTGTTGGCGCCGAAGACTCCGCCGACTCGATTGAACTGAAGGGCGAGCCGAATCTGACGCTCACCATTCCCGGCGGCACGCATGGCGACGTAGCTACTGCCGCGGTTATCGTCAACGCGATTCCTTCAATTCTCTCCGCGCAATCCGGTCTGCGCACCGCGCGCGACCTTCCCCTCAGCTACTTCCCAGCGGTTCGATTACCTTGACCCATATATGGGCCGCTTTTTTCCACTAAAGGAAAGTAATTGGAATCTGGTTTTTAACGATTGAAAAGTCCGAATCGGATGTCACGATCTCGCCCTTGACTCGGTGCGCCAGGCTCGCCACAAAGCAGTCCGCATAAGGAAGCGCGTAATTTGCTTTATATTCCGCCGCCTGCTTCGTTGCTATCCAGGTCGCATCCTCTATTTCAATTGGCAGCCGGGACACTTTGGCGAGCAGTATTTCGGCAACTGGTTCACCTTGGGCCCGCCACGTCGCGTAGTAGACTTCTCCCCAGTTGATCACGCTCATGAATAGGTGCGTCTCCCCATAAAGCGCCGAGACGATCAGTTGTTGGACAGTTTCCGCCCCCGGGAATCGCGAAACAAAACGAGGATTGCGCTCGCGTCCAAGACGATGCGCCTCAAAGTTTTCGGTCTCGCTTCCGCTCCTCAAAAGAGTCTTCATCGGAGAACGTCCATCCTTGAGAGCGCCCCGCAGGCTTTTCACGTACTCCGCCGTGAGTGGCTGAAGTACCAGGCGCTCGTCCTCTTCGATGAAAGCAATCTGTGTTCCCTGACGAATGCCGAGTTTTCTTCGCAGTTTCGAGGGAATCACGATCTGACCCTTCTGCGTTACGGTGGATGTCTTGACCTTCATCTTTTCACCGGAATTCTCTGATACCAAGCCAATAGTATACCATCCTTTAATTGTAATACATCCCTAGGATGTATTACGTTTCTTAGAGATGGTGCAGAGCCCATGCGCTACGTAATGTTGGAGCCACAGTTTCGTCTAATTCTTGTTCCAGAAACGCGCCACCGCTGCATAGTCCGGGTCGTCCTTCGACGCATCTTTCACGGCGCTATACGTCGCAAATGCGGCTGTGGCAGCCGGCAAGTCGAGGCCTTCTTTCTTCGCCAGCTCGAGCGCGAGACGAATATCCTTGTGCATCAGCCTCAGCGGAAAGCTGGCGGGATATTCATTCTTGAGCATGGTAGGCGCTTTCACGTCCAACACCCCTGCGCGCGCCATGCTTGACTGCATCACGTCCACGAGCTTCTCGCCGGCAATACCTGCCTTCGCAACCAGCGCCAGCGCTTCAGCCAGAGCTTCTACTTCAAGTGCGAGAATCAAATTCATCGCGAGCTTCACGGTCTGACCCGCACCGTTCGGCCCCAGCAGGAACAATTTTTCCCCCATCACTTCGAAAACCGGCTTCATGCGCTCGAACACCTCAGGCTTTCCGCCAATCATGAAAACCAGCTCGCCCTTTTTCGCGCCCCAATCGCCTCCCGTAACCGGCGCATCCATGTAATCAACGCCTTTTTCAGCGCAAGCGGCAGCGGCGCGGCGCGCCAAATCAGGCGAAATCGTACTCGAATCGATATACGTGCTGCCGCGTCGCAAACCTGCCAGCGCACCATCCGCGCCCCATAAAATCCCCTCGACCGCGGGAGGGTCGCTCACAATCGTGATCAGCACATCTACCTGGGCCGCTGTTTCGCGAGGATTCGCGCCAAATTTGGCTCCTTCTCGCACGAGCTCATCCGCTCGATCTTTCGTTCGATTCCAGACGACCAAGGGAAATCCGGCCTTCAGCAGATTGCCCGCCATCGGCTTTCCCATCAGCCCCAATCCGATAAATCCGACCGTCGGTTTCATTAGCCCTCCTCTGCCACACATGCAATATATGCGTGGCTCGACGCGGAATCGTCAAGAAAAGTTTGAAAAAATCCTCTTCGATGGGAAAGTTGAGAGAGTTAGCGTCGGGTCTTAGTTGGCTTGGCGTGAACTATGGTGGGGACTTCGGAACTCTGCGCAGCCTCAGTGAGGCGTATTACGTACTCGTAGGGAATCTCCACCCGCATTGTCTTCTTTCTTTCTCCCTGTAGTATCCGCTCTTCGACCACGATCGAGCGCCCCGTGTCGGCCACAAGTGTCCCCACGGATTTCTGGTGGATGTCTGCCACGCGATAGTGGGCTTCCACGCGCTTTCCCATGAATGAAACAAAGCGACTCATTGAATAACCATTTCACCTTGTGCCGTGTGAAGGGTCAATGGTACGCCAGTTTACTATAAGTGCATCTTAACTGTGCTAAAGAGGAACTAGCGAGTTTTGAGCAGTTAGTGAGTGGGGTGATGCGAAGGAGCAGCAACTTCATGTTGGGCGGGCGCTGCTTCGATGCTTCGGAGCTGTAAGTCGGCGGCGAGCGCCAGCACGATCGGAGCAACGATGCTGAGCGCGAAGTAGCTAAAGACGATCGGGAGAACCCAGGCGAGCGCCCACGAATCGTGCGCATAGTGTTTCGAAGCAGCCCACCACACCGCCACCGCGGCGATTAGTCCCGTGAATGCAGCAAGATAGCGGCTTAGCAACGAAATATCGAGCGGCTTGGCGCAGTTGGGGCAGACCAGGTCATTCGAATAGGCGAGAACTCTGTCAACGGAAACGACATGCAAGCAATCAGGACAAACGCGAGCCGCCACGAGCGCCTCCAGAATTCAGTGCAAGATACATTACCCGTGCCGCACAAAAAAGACCCCAGCTAAATCAGAGAAAATTCCACCCGATGACGCATGGGATCGATTCGCTCGCCCTCACGCGCACGCGATTGCCCAGCCGGAAGAGTCTCTGCACTTTGCCGCCTCGCGACCCGCCGCGGTACGGCTCGGCGACAATCACGTGGTCGCGCTCGCGAAATGTGCAGCGCATTCCCGGCGACTTCCTCCAACCGATCCATGCTCACCAGCCCCTCGACGAAAATCTCGACCAACTCCACGAAAAACCCAAACTTCTGCACCGAAGTAATCAGCGCCTCATACTCCTCGCCGAGATGGTCCTCCATGAACTGGGCCGTCTTCCATTCCATCAGTTCGCGTTCGGCTGCTTCCGCGCGGCGCTCGGCTTCCGAACTTTCCGAGGCGATCTCTTCGAGCTCGACCCGGCGATACGGCCCCAGCAACGCTGCAGTCTGGGGCTCTTTTCCTGGCTTCGCGTCCGCAAGGATCGCGCGCATTGGCTTCACGTCTGGATTCGCAAGTGCCCATTTCAAAGCGCGATGAACGATCAGGTCGGGGTAGCGGCGGATCGGCGAGGTAAAGTGCGTGTACTCCTTCGTGGCGAGCGCGAAATGCCCGAGCACTTCCACGGCGTAGCGCGCCTGCTTCAATGAACGCAGCATCAGGTAGGAAAGAATCCGCTCCTCAGGCTTCCCGGCAATTTTTTCCGTCAGGCGCTGATAGTGCTGCGGACGAATATCCACTTCCTCAGCTCCCGGCACGGTCACGCTCATAGGACGCGCGCGCCCTCTACTCGCGTCGCGCCCTCCTCGCCCTCGCGCCGCCGGCTGCACGTGCCCATGGCGCACTGCGATGCGGCGCTCTGTAAGATCTTCCACTCCCAGCGAGTAGCCAAACGCATGCGCCAATTCTTCGAACTCGATCACCTTTTTGGGGTCGGGCTTTTCGTGCACGCGATGCAGCGATGCAACGCCGCGACGCTCGAGATACTGCGCCACCGCCTCGTTCGCCGCGAGCATGAACTCCTCGATGATCCGGTGCGCGATGTTCCGCACGCTGCGAACGATGCCTGAGCATCCTCCCCTGGTCGTCGAACTCGATGATCGGCTCGGGCAGATCGAAGTCAATCGACCCGCGTGCGACGCGCTTTTTGTTCAGCAGCACCGCCAGCTCTTTCATGCGCCTGAAATTCCCGACGAGCGGTGCATAACGCCCGTTCATTTCCTCATCGCCTTCGAGAATCCTGTGTACGTTGGTATACGTCATTCGCTCGGCAGAACGAATCACGCCCGGAGTGAAATCAGCGCGCACCGTGTTTCCGCTCGAGTCGATTTCCATGATCGCGCTCATCACCAGCCGGTCGACTTTTGGATTCAGTGAGCAAATTCCATTCGAAAGCTCCTCCGGCAGCATCGGCACCGCGCGATTTGGAAAATAGACCGAAGTCCCCCTCAAGTGCGCTTCGCGGTCGAGCGGCGAATTGCGCTCCACATAGTGCGCCACGTCCGCAATGTGCACTTGCAACTCATAGTGCCCGTTCGGCAACTCAGTGACATGAACCGCATCGTCGAAATCGCGCGCTGTCTCGCCGTCAATCGTAACGATTGGCAGGTCGCGGAAATCGCGCCGGCCTCGCAGATCGGCTTGAGAGACGCCCTGCGGAGTGGATTTCGCTTGCGCAATCACTTCCGCAGGAAAAATGTGCGGCAAATGATGCTTTCGGATGATGATCTCTACGTCGACCCCGATGTCGCCCGGCCGGCCGAGAATCTCGATCACGCGGCCCGCCGGGCGAGGCCACCCTTTGGATAGCGCGTGATCTCCACGTTCACCACGGCGCCATCCAGTTCGGGTAACCGCAATCGTCGGTGGCTGGCCGCTTGCGCCGCGCCTACTTTCTCGCGCAACTCCGGAGTCAATTCGTCGCCCGGCGGAATCGCCACCTCGTGTTGAATTCGCGTGTCGTACGGCAGCACCACGTTTCCATGCGGACCGTAGCGGAAGAGTCCGACAACCGTTGGATTCTCGCGTTCGAGAACCTGCACGATGCGGCCTTCAGCGCGACCATCCGCTTTTCGTCTCTCGACGCGTGCCAGCACACGATCCCCATGCATCGCGTCCGCCATGGCATCACGCCCGATGAAGAGGTCACCTTCCACGCGCGGAATCGGCTTATCTGGCACCAGAAAGCCGTATCCATCGCGGTGCGCCACGATTCGTCCGGAAATCAAATTCGGATCGGGGCTTTTACGGGCCGCGTCCGACCCGCCAACTGACGTGGGGCCCCCGTCTAGAAGCTTCTGGCTTTCTGTTGCCGCGGACTTCTTTCCCTTCGCTGCCGCACGTGACGACTGCTTGCTCTCCGCCAGCCGATATTGCCCGCCGCGAATTTCTTCCACGTCACCCCGGCTCTTCAAAAATTGGATAATCCGCGGCAAAAACCGGCGCGCGTGATGTTGCAACTCCATTCCGTGCGCGATGTGCCGGATGCTTTCTGGCTGCGAGATAGACGACAGGTAAGAAATTACCTGCTCTTCGGTCACGTGACTCGGATGCGGTTCTTTCTCCGAGTCCTTGGTGCCTTTATATTTTCGAGGATGCTTCATAGTCGGCGAGAAGCGCCACGCACAGGCTAGCGGAATTCAAGCTGGCTGGCAAAGAGTGTTAGCGACTCCCCAAGGCGCAACCCGCTCACAGCTTGTTCCGCTGTTGCTGGTGCGCGGTTATTCCTGAGCTTGCCGTGCGATCGGCAGATCGACAATTCCAATCTTGCCATCCGGCTGACGCTCGAGAGCAGGCGCGTAGGCTCCCAGCAATTCGCGCCGCCACCAATCGCCCGTTTCGCGTTTCGTTTTCTCGTCCGTAAACCAATATTGATAAATCACCGCGCGAACGGCAATCGGTTGCGGCGCGACCCGCAAACGGATTGCCAGCAAATAAATGCAGCACATCAGAATCGTTTTGAAGCAGCCGTTCCTCTGTCCACAGCGACGAATCGATTCTCCCGCCA
Organism: uncultured Acidobacteriota bacterium; assembly: GCA_963790945.1. Classification (GTDB taxonomy): domain Bacteria; phylum Acidobacteriota; class Terriglobia; order Acidiferrales; family UBA7541; genus Palsa-295. The sequence goes on along the minus strand of CAWBRH010000035.1, from coordinate 121,079 downwards.
GCCGCCCAGTGACGCGAACCACAAATTCCAGTCGAAGCGCGGCTGATACGGCGCGTAAATCCCCGGCGCCTTCTTCACATCCTGCGGCTTGTAGCGGAACGGATAGGGTATCCACGTTTTCCCGTCGCTCGACCCTTGAAATTCAATTTCCTAGGCGCTCGTGCGTCATCACCGCGAATAAGCCATAGCGATTCGCAACGCGAAAAGGTTCAAGCGCCGACACCGGCGGCAAGCGGCAAAGGCAGCGTCGGCAGAAACATCCAGATGAGCTGCGCCGTCGTTGCATAGAAAACCACGCCCAGAAAAGCTGCCGGCGTTCGCAATTCGAAGCGGACGCAGCCGCTCGCGCCACAGCGAACGCCAGCTCGCGCTTTCCGCCTGCAGCCGCAACCGTTTCGTCTTCGGCCCAACGCCTGTCGCTGTTGAAAAGTTCTGCGCACCTTGCGCGGCAGAATCCATTCAATCGAATCGGTCATCCAGCAGCAGAAAACCAAGCGAAAGCACGAGGTAGTTCAGGAACGCGTAGTTCGCCGTGAGAATGATTCCGAGTTGAAATGGCGTCACGATGCAAAAGCAAACGATCCGGAATCGGCGCGGCAGAAAAAGCATCCACACCAGCACAAGTTCGATCCGCGAAGCGTGAGCGCAACGGTCGCCGGCGTGAAACCAGTGCGGAAAATGCTGCACGTACCATCCGATCCACGTGGGCAGCGGACCATTCTGATAGTAGTTGTCCATTGCCGTGAAATTTCGCCAGGTTGGATCGCCGCTCGAATTTTTGCCACGCCCGATTCGAAATAAATGCGGAACCATTCCCATTGCAGCAAAAACATGCTCGCCCGCGAGGGAGCATTGCTTCGCCCTAACCCCGGCCAAAATCCGGCGGTGCGAAAAATAGCGAAATGAAACCCGCTTCGAGAAGCATTCCATCCGATTGGTAACCGGAAAAATCCTGCGCCGCGCCACAAACGACAGATAGCACACGAAACAAACGAGCAGCATTCCCCGGGGCCACACATTGAAAACTAGAATCACCGACGCAATCAGCCCGACCCAGCAGATCGCCATCAGCATACGATTGCTTGGGTCGATCCACAGCAACGTCGGCGCATACCAGAAACGCAGTATCCCCGGAACCGCGGACGTCACTGCTTGAAGAGATAATCCTTCGCGGGAAGAAGGCCGTTCGTGCCGATCAGCCCTTTCACTTGGAACAGAAGCGAATAAAATGCGGAAAAATAGACAAGGCCCAGCGCGCGGAGGAAAATCCATCGCGGCCACAGATGGCCGGGACGCTTCTCGTTGATCGGCTCGGGCCCAAGCAGCCAGTTCACCGCGAACTGTAGGCCGCTCGATTCCAGTCGGCCGGTCGAATGAACGCTCGTATGCTCTTCGACTGAAACATCCCGCTTCAGTCTACGGCAGGTTCCAAGCTTGCGGAATTTAAACCGACTTCGACGCGGCCGCCACAAGCCCGGCGGCTTTAAATGGCCGCTCAGCAGCAGGAACAGACTTGAAGATTGTCCCGGCCTTCCGCAACTCCGATCAAAAACTCTTGCGCGTTGAAAGCGAAACCATTTCGCATGTGCAGCAGCTTCGTGGCTTCACGGGAGCGGATGTATTTTCCGTCGGACAATAGAAACCGCGCCTTCGCCGTATCGGCTAAATACGGCTGGAGGACTTCCGTGAAAACCTGATGAGCCAACTCCGGATCGCGCAGGTGGTACATCACCTCCACGCGCTCATAAATATTTCGATGCATCCAGTCCGCGCTGCCGAGATATGTTTCCGTTGTGCCGCCGTTGCCAAATACGAAGACGCGGCTGTGCTCGAGGAAGCGGCCGATCACGCTTCGCACGCGAATCCGGCTGCTGATGCCACGCAAACCCGGTCGCAAGGCGCAAGCCCCGCGCACTACCAACTCGATCTGCACACCCGCCTGCGACGCGCGATAAAGCGCTTCGATAATCGTTTCATCGAGTAGCGCGTTTACTTTCGCAAAGATAAATGCCGGACGTCCCGCGCGTGCATGCGCGGCTTCGCGATTGATAAGGGTCAGACAACTTTTTCCCAAATTGAGTGGCGCAACGAATAGCGGCGAATAACTGGCGCGTTCTGAATACGCCGTCAGGTAGTTAAACACGTGGTGCACGGACGCAGTGATGTGCGGATCGGTGGTCAATCAGGCTCAAATCGGTATAAAAGCGCGCGGTCGAAGGATTGTAGTTCCCGGTGCCGAGATGCGCGTAACGGCGAATCTGACCGTTCGATTCCCGCCGCGCTACGAGCGCAAGTTTGCAATGCGTCTTCAGCCCGACTACTCCGTGAAACACCTGCACGCCGGCTTCCTGCAAATTTCGCGCCCAGCGAATATTCGACGCTTCATCGAACCGCGCCTTCAGCTCCACCACCACCGCCACTTCTTTCTTCGCCGCTGCATCGATCAGCGCGCGCACGATCGGCGAATTTTCGCTCGTGCGATATAGCGTCTGCTTGATCGACAGCACGTCCGGATCCTGCGCCGCGCTCTCGATGAAACGCACCACCGCCGAATACGAATCGTACGGGTGATGCAGCAGCACGCTGCGCTTTCGAATCATCTCGAATATCGAAGGCGCACCTTTCTTGAGCGCGAGCTCGCGCGACACAAACGGTTTGAACTTCAAATCCGGCCGCGGCGTCTGATCGTACATGTGAAACAAGCCGCGATAGGTTCGGAGGGCCATTCACGTGAAACATCTGCCATGGTTCCAGCCGGAAATTCGCCTGCAAGCGATCGACGATCTCGCGATTCGCTCCCGCCTCAATTTCCATTCTCACAGCCGCGCCTTTGCGGCGCCGGTGAAGCTGAGTATCGACAGTATCAAGAAGGCTGCGCGATTCTTCTTCCTCGAGGTAAAGATTGCTGTTGCGCGTCACGCGAAATGGAGCCGCGGATAGCACTTCGTATCCGTGATACAGCCGTTCAGCGAAGGCGTGGACCACGTCGTGAAGAAACACGTATTCCACTTTGCCTTCCTCTGAAGGCAACAAGACCAGGCGCGGCAGCGCACGCGGCACCGTCACGACGCCGAGAAATGTCTGCGCGCTGCGCCGCTTCTTCTTCAGCAGAAACGCCACGCACAGCGCCTTGTTCAATACGTGCGGGAAAGGATGCGCCGGATCGACCGTCACCGGCGTAAGCAGTGGCTCAACAGTTTTGCTGTAGAAATTCTCGATGTATTCGCGCGCCGCCGGGCTCAACTCCGCCCGACTCAGCACTCGAATGGATTCTTTCGCAAGGGCGGGCACTACTATGTCGCGCCAGCATTCGTATTGCCGGCCCACAAACTCGTGAATTTTCGCAGCCAGCTCTTTCAGCACCTCTTCCGGAATCTTCCCGTCCGGCCCGGGATCGCGAATCCCATGCTCCACCTGCTGCAGCAACCCGGCCACGCGCACTTCCACAAACTCGTCAAGATTGCTCGCGGTGATGGCTAGAAATTTTACGCGCTCGAGAACCGGATTCGCCTCGTCACATGCTTCTTCCAGAACTCGGTCGTTGAACTGCATCCAGGAAAGATGCCGATTGAAGATGTTCTGCGGGTCCGGTACTGCATTGGTTTTCATAACAATCCCTGAGGCGCGCGAGCGTACAGCCGAAGTGTTACAGCCATGTTACGAGCTGGCCGTATATCTTACTCCGCCCGGAGCGACGGGGAAAACGATCTCAGCGCTGGGTTTGCACGCGGCCGTAGAAGCAACCAGCAGCTCGATTGCAAATTGCGAATAGCTTTTTGATGGCTAATCTCTTGCCACCTTTCGACCTACGGAATAATCTGATTGTGGGCAGCTGGCGAAGTTTGCAGGATCGGAACTAACTTAGTACGAGTTCAGCCCTCACCGATTCGACACTCGCGAGTGTTAAGGAGATTCATCATGGCACTAACGAAACGTTCTCTCGGTTCGAGTGGATTGGAAATCACCACGGTCGGATTCGGTTCCTGGGCAATTGGCGGAGGCGGCTGGTCCTACGGCTGGGGCGCCCAGGACGACGCCGAGTCGATCGCCACGATGCGCCACGCGATCGATTTGGGCATCAACTGGATTGATACGGCCGCGATTTATGGGCTGGGCCATTCGGAAGAAGTGGTGGGCCGGCTTCTTCGCGAAATTCCACAATCGCAACACCCTCTTATTTTCACCAAGTGCGGCATGGCGTTCGAAAGCGATCCAATGGCAGAGCCGCAGCGAACCTTGAAGCCAGATTCCATACGACGCGAATGCGAAGCCTCCCTGCGCCGTCTGGGTGTGGACCGAATTGATCTCTACCAATTTCATTGGCCGGATGAGACCGGCACGCCCGTGGAAGATTCCTGGGCCACGATGGTGCAGTTGATCGAGGAAGGAAAAGTGCGCGCGGGCGGCGTTTCGAATTTTGACGTGAATCTGCTCGAGCGCTGCGAAAAAACCCGTCACGTCGATTCGTTGCAGCCGCCTTTTTCGCTGATCAATCGCTCTGTCGCTGCCAGCCGAGATTCCCTGGTGCGCAAGCCACCACACCGGCGTGATCTGCTACAGCCCGATGCAATCCGGCTTGCTGACCGATAGCTTCTCGCGCGACCGAATCGCAAATCTCGCTCAGGACGATTGGCGGCGGCGCTCGACTTACTTTCAAGAACCGAATCTGAGCCGCAATCTCGCGTTGCGAGACTCCCTGCGAGCCGATTGCACAGCGCCACAACACTTCGGTCTCGTCCGTAGCAATTGCCTGGACGCTCGCGTGGCCGGGCGTGACCGGCGCCATCGTGGGCGCGCGAACTCCGAAGCAAGTCGATGGCTGGATCGGCGCAGCCTCGCTGGAGCTTGCCGACCAAGACCTCACGGAAATTGCAGCGGCGATTGAGCGCACGGGAGCCGGCACTGGCCCCATCCGCCCGTCGTCCGCAAAGAAGGCTTCCGCGCCACGCAGTGCGTGAAAAGAAAAAGTCTGATTTCAGGGATTGGAGCGTAAGTCGCAGTACACTTGCGGCCATATGGGACAAGTCTACGCAGGCACTTCGGGATGGGCATATGCCAGCTGGAAGCCGGACTTCTATCCAGCGAAGCTGCCTGCCGCCAAGTTCCTGAGCCACTACGCGAGCCGGCTCAACTCAGTCGAGGTGAACTACACGTTTCGCCGCTTTCCCTCGCAAAAGCTGCTTCAGGGTTGGGTCGATTCCACTCCGCCTGACTTCAAATTTGCGTTCAAAGCGAACCAGCGGATCACGCACTTCATGCGGCTTCGCGACGCGGCAGGCCAGACATTAGACTTCGTCGGCGCCCTAGAGCCAATGCAAAGAGCAAAGAAACTAGGACCGATTCTTTTCCAGCTACCCCCGCAGCTGAAGCTCGACCTGAAGCTGCTCCAGGATTTTCTGGCCGCCATGCCGAAGGAGATTCGCGCTGCATTCGAGTTTCGCCACGAGTCCTGGTTCAACGATGAAGTGTTCTCCGCCCTTCGCAACGCGAATGCCGCGCTCTGCCAGGCGGAAAGCGAGAACATCATCACTCCACAGGTCTCGACTGCAGATTTTTCCTACCTCCGCCTCCGCAACGAAAGCTATTCGCCCAAGGCTCGCAACGAAATCGCGGAAAGAGTCAATAAACTGCTGCCCTCAGGAGACGTGTTCACATACTTCAAGCACGAAGAAACTGCGGAAGGCGCGATTTACGCCGAAGGATTGTTGAACTCCTGCCAGCGCTAAGCCTCGCGCCGTCCAGGAAAAACCCATTCACCAGGAACATCGCCACGCACGCAGCAATCGGAACCACCAAACCAGCCCGTAGCGCTCCCGAATGGGTCGATATGGCGCCTACGAGCCACGGAAGCGTTGCCCCACCCAGGCTGCCGGTCGCAAATATAATGCTTCCGAATCGCCGCGCCTGCGCGCCATAGATTCGAACCAGCCAACCCACCAATATCGGGTACACGCACGCGAGACCCAGGCCCGCAAGCGTCGCGCACAATGAAGCCGTTCGATACGTCGGCGCAAAAAGCAATGCGCCGCTCGCCACCGCCGCGAGACTAACGCCGAAGCCCAGCAGAAGTTTCTCTCTCTCTTTGCGCGCTGCAAGCGAGCGCAGCGCCACGGGTGCCAGCGCTCGTCCGGCCGCCAGCCCGCACCAGAAAAACGCTGGCGTCAGCGCCGCCATCATCGCAGAAATAGATTCCACTCGATTCGCGTACGCCGCCACCCAGCCCCCCACCGCGCTCTCAGTGCCGACGTACAAAAAGAAAAGTCCGCCCAGCGCAAAGGCTGCCGTGCCAATCAAGCGAGCCCGCGGCGCAGCGCCGCCCACGTCGAGTTCGTCCGTTCCTCGTTCAAGCGGCTCAATGTCCCAAACGCCAATCAGCAACGCGCAAATCGCGTGAAACAGCGCCACTCCCACCAGAAATTTCGCCAGCATGTGCAGGTCCTCAGCCAGCATCACAAGCGGCCCGCAAGCGATCGCACCGATTGTCCACGTGACGTTAAGAATGCTCACCGCCGTCGCCCGCCGCTGCGGAAAAATCTCCGCCACCCACAAATTTCCGCCCGTCAACGCCAGCCCGAGTCCGTAGCCATACAGCGCCGTTCCTGCGAGCCCGGCGTGAGCATCGCCCAATCCGAGCGCCGTCACGCCAAGCGCGATCAGTGCGAACCCAATCGCAAACGTAAGCCTGTAGCCGCGTCCGCGCAGCGGAATCAGTAAGCCCGTCGAAAGGCATCCCGCAAGCTGCCCGCAAAATTGAGTCGTGAAGAAAAGCCCGGCCCGTTCATCGGTCAGTGACCACCGGCTGATAAGAATCGGAAGAATCGGCCCCAGCAGTACGGTAACGATTCCAGCAGCAGCAAACGCAGCATGGATCACAAAATTCGCGCGCGCATGATGCGGCGCGGGATTATGAGTCGAGATCCCGATTTCAGCTACCCCCTGATTCTGAAGACTCTAGCAAAGCACGCGGCCGGGAGCTATGCTGTGCGCCTCCAACACAATGAACCCATACTGCGACAGATCCACAGCCTTCCAACTGGCGCGGCTCGAGAGCGAACGCCTGCGCATCTTGATTTTGCTTGCGGTCATCGGCGTGGTGTTCGTAGTGCGATCCTTCCGTACCCTCCTTTATCACAACAGCGAAAATATCCGCCTGTCGATAATCTTCGCGGTCTTTCTAATCCTGTTCGTCGCCTACGAATGGCTGATGTTGCGCGCCGTAGACCGCGCGATGCAGGCGGCCCGCCCGTTGCCAACAGCAACATGGGTTACCAGCATTCTTCTGGAAACTTCTTTGCCCGCGTTCGTCATTGCGTTTCTTTCCGGCAATTCGGTCGAGTTCGCTTACCGGCCGCTGGCCAACCCGGCCGTCCTCGTATTTTTCATTTTCATTATCCTTTCCACGCTGCATCTGAATCCCGCTGCGAGTCGGCTCTCTGGATTCGTCGCGGCGGGAAGCTACTTCGCAGCGGCACTGTACGTCGGTTGGAGGCCTTCCTTCTCTCCGGACGAATCGGTGATGGCGCCGCACAAGATCGTCACCGTCTACGCAATCATAATGATCGTCGCGGGATTTGTCGCAGGTGCGGTTGCTACCGAAATCAAGAAACAAGCGGAAGCCGCGCTTAGCGAGGCGGAGACGAAACACCAGGTAGAGCGCTTGGAGCATGACTTGGAAGTAGCTCGCTCGATCCAACAATCCTTGCTCCCCACTTCGATGCCCGTCATCGAAGGTTTCGAGATCGCCGCCTGGAATCAGCCTGCCGATCAGACCGGCGGCGATTATTTCGATTGGCAGCCGCTCTCCGATGGAAAAGTCTTAGTCGCTCTAGCCGACGTTACCGGTCACGGAATCGGCCCTGCTCTGCTTGCAGCCGTGTGCCGAGCTTACGCAAGAGCCAACTTCAGCGTGGACAATGGGCTCTTCCCGGCAATGGGTAAAGTCAATGCCGCACTCGCTGCCGATCTAAAGGAAGGCCGGTTTGTCACCTTTGTGGCAGCCGTGTGCACGCCCGGAAGCTCGCGGGTCGAATTGCTTTCGGCCGGGCATGGACCGTTGTTTCTCTATCTGCTGAAGCACGATTGTTTCGAAAAAATGGACGCGCAAGGCTTGCCGCTGGGAATATCGGAGAGTTTCGATTCCGATCCGCCGCTGTGCCTCGATCTCGAGCACGGCGATATGCTCGTCCTCGCCACCGACGGATTCTTCGAATGGGCCAATGCGCAAGGCGAGCAGTTTGGCTCCCAGCGGATGGAAGAAAAGATTCGCGCTTCCAAAGAAAAGCCGCCGAGCGAAATCATTTCCAATTTGTATCGCGCGGTCGTAGAGTTTTCGGGCGGCACCGAGCAGAAGGACGACCTCACCGCCATCATCATTAAGCGCACACCCTGAGTTGCGACCACCGGGGAGAGGATTGGATGAACGGAAAGAAAATGTGCGGCACCTTCTGCCGCCTTGCGGTTTTGATCCTCATTTTCAATATTGCAGCGTCGGCCCAGACGGGACCGCCGCCGAACGGCATGAGGGAAAAGGACCACCTTCGCAACGTGCGCTACTGCGAAGTTTTCGTCGTCAGGAAGCATTTCTTTTCTACCACCGCGGACGTTTACAACACGCTGGGCTTGAACGATTGCCCCGCGGAAAAATGGGCATCACTCGACACCGCCAAATTGAAAAAGGAATGGAACGTAACCGCAATCGTTCTCAACGGCCCGCGTTATTTCACAATGGATCGCAACGCGATCCAAAATCCCGGCAAAGTCGAGTCCTTCGACGGGCTCGACGCCCGCCTCCTCGCCGAACTGGAAATAAAAATCCATTCGAGCAAGCGCCAGCCGTACACGGAAAACGGAGTCCAGCGCCAAAACCGCTACGTCTACGAGCGCGGCAAGAATATTTATGAACTCCTTGCGCCCGATGGCCACATTTACGTGATGCAAAGCTATTCGCAGGAAGTGGATAAGCAATTAAGCGAAACGGGCCTTCTTACTCTGGCCGGCCGCCTCAAATTGCCTCAAGGCTGGAAATACAGCACACGCACGCTCGATGAGGATCTCGTCATCCAGAACGTCGGCGGGAAAGCCTACGTGATTCAGGACGACCTTAAGAACACCTATCAGCGCAAGCCATAGCACAACGCACCGGTTCGAGCGCGCCGCTGAGTGCGACCGAGCGCGATTATTCAAGCGGTGTCCGGCTCAGAAATCAAACCGACCAAAATTATTTTCCGGGGAGCTTCGCTCCGAGCACGTCGACGCGATCGATGGCAGGCGGCTTTGAAAAAAGCTCATCGGCTTTGGCGATCAACGCTTTCGCAATCGGCCCGTTCAAGTGAGCCTGCCGCCCGCTTTCATCGTCGAAAGCATCGAAGATTCCAAAAACCGAGGGGCTCAATTGCAGCGCGAACCACACGGGAGTTGTAGTCTCTTGATTAGCCATGTCAAGCCCAGCTTCCAGAAATTTTGCCACGTCCTTTTCTTTTCCCGGTTTCGCTTCCAACCGTACGAATAATGCAACTTTCACCATTTGCTGCCTCCTGAACCGATAGATTCCCGGCGTAATTCCAAATTCCCGCCCCGCTCTCGTGATATGCCTCGACGCCGCACAATTGGATGTCCTCAAGTCGGCCAACGGCGCACATTTCGTCCGCCGAAACGTTGCGAAACTCGAAGTTCGCGAAAATCGTCGGTTGACGGAACCCGAGCTGGTGGATTGTTGCGTCTAAGAAAGCATGTCAGTACGCAAACCCGGCGTTAGTCTTCCTCGCGCGATTATTTCGATCGCCGCCGCGATGGCGCTGAGCTCAATCCAGGCGCGAGCCGCAGGCACCCCGATACCTCACGGGACCCTGGAACTTATCGCTGAGAAACAATGGATCGCGGCGGGGCGTCCGTTTAATGTCGCGTTGCACTTCGAACTCGAAAAGGGCTGGCACGTTTACTGGGTAAATCCAGGCGACTCGGGCGAGCCTCCTCGCGTCACATGGGATTTGCCCGCCGGCATCAAGGCCGGCGCCGTCGAATGGCCCGCGCCGCGGCGACTCGGAACGGCCACGATCGTAGACTACGGCTACGAGGACGCGGTCACATTAATCATTCCAATGCGCGCGGACGCGACCCTCTCGTCGCAACACCCGGCTCAAGTCTCTGCGAACGTCAAGGTTCTCGTCTGCCGCGAAATATGCATTCCAGGCAAAACGCAAGTTTCGCTCACGCTGCCGGTAAAATCGCAGCCGCCTCCCGCAAACTCGCAAAGCACTCATTTCTTCGCGGAGGCGCGCAAAGCGTGGCCTCGACCGGCTCCGGCGAGCTGGAAATTTGCCAGCGCTCAAACGAACGACTCGTTTGTGCTTACAGCGAACCTCGGCCATAAAATCACCGACGCAATTTTTTTCCCCCTGGCCGAGTCGCAGATGTCAAACGCAGCTCCGCAAACCCTCGCGCCCACAGCCGCAGGTTTCACTCTCACGCTGCGAAAGTCCGACCAGCTTCTGAAACCAATCGCGCGGCTCAAGGGAATCCTTGTGCTGTCGGGTGAACACCCCTACTCGATCGACGTTCCCATCGCCAAGTCCACCGACGCAAACGCGAAAGGCTCCGAATAAATGCGCCACCAATCTCTGCAGAATCGGATCGCAAGCAGTACAATTTCTGAAGGAGGACCACGGAAATGAAGCGCTCAACTTTTTACCTGATGCTGGCTACCACGATTCCAATGGCAATAATTCTCTGCGCTGCACCGCTGCTTCTCGCGGCGGCGAAAGTGGGCGACCCCGCGCCCACGTTCACGGCCACAGCCAGCGACGGCAAAACCTACAAGCTCGGCGACTACCGCGGAAAATACGTCGTCCTCGAGTGGCACAACAACGGCTGCCCCTACGTCGGCAAGCAGTACAACAGCGCGCAATATGCAGAAGCTCCAGAAACAATGGACGGGCAAAGGCGTAGTCTGGTTCACGATTCTATCCTCCGCGCCCGGCAAGCAAGGATTCGTCACCGCGAGCGACGAGAACGCTTACATATCAAAAATGCAAGCCGCGCCCACCGCCGCGCTGCTCGATCCCAGCGGCGAGATCGGCCATCTCTACGACGCGAAAACGTCGCCGCAAATGGTGGTGATCGATCCGAAGGGCGTCGTGATTTACGATGGCGCGATTGATGACAAACCCACCACCGATCTCGCGGACGTCCCCGGCGCAACGAATTACGTCTCGCTCGCCCTCGAGCAATCCATGGCGGGCAAACCAGTGGCGACGCCCGCAACGCGTCCCTACGGCTGCTCAGTGAAATATTCAGATTCATCGCACTAAAATCATCACGGCGCGGCGGGGCGCGGTCTATCCGTCCAGATTCTTAGCAGGCCGAAGAATCTCAGCCTAATTTCTTGGCATTCGCCCCGCTGCGTCCTCGGGTTCGCGCTATAATTTCCTCCCCGGTCAATTCTCCTGGAGGCCAGCCATGGCAACACGACAAGATCGGGTGGAACTAAAAGGCAGCGCGCGAGCCGCATTTCCAAGCGGACAAGATGTCGGCCCCGCGGATCCAAATCAGCAAATCGAAGTAAGCGTCCTCCTGCGCCACGGATCGAAGCCCGGCGATTTCCCCGCCGCCGATCAAATGGGCGCTCGCCTCCCTCGCGACCGCAAATATCTCACCCGCGAAGAATTCGCCAAGCAGTACGGCGCATCACCGGCAGATATAGAAAAAGTTCGCGCGTTCGCCACGCAATACAATCTAAGAGTCGCAAGCGAAGACCGCGCCAGCCGCACCGTAAAACTCACCGGCACAGTTCAAGCCTTCAACGATGCGTTCGGAGCGAGCCTCCGCCGCTACGAACACGCTTCCGGCACCTATCGCTGCCGTACGGGCGCCCTCACCATTCCTGCCGACCTCGACGGCGTTATCGAAGGCGTTCTCGGCCTCGACAATCGCCCACAGGCCAAACCGCATTTCCGTCTACGCAAGAAAAACTCCAGCGCGCAACCCAACGCCACAGACGTTTCTTACTCGCCGCTGCAAGTCGCCAAAGCGTACGCTTTCCCATCAGGCGCAACCGGCTCCGGGCAATGCATCGCCCTGATCGAACTCGGCGGCGGATACAATGCTTCTGATCTCACCCAGTTTTTCAGCAATCTCGGAATCTCCGCGCCGAAAGTCACTGCCGTTTCCGTCGACGGCGCCAAAAATTCGCCCACAGGAGACGCCAGCGGCCCCGACGGCGAAGTGGAACTCGATATCGAAGTCGCAGGCGCCATCGCGCCCGCCGCACAAATCGCCGTCTATTTCGCGCCCAACACCGATCAAGGCTTCATCGACGCAATCACCACCGCCGTGCACGACGCGACGCTGAAGCCATCCATCATCTCCATCAGTTGGGGCGGTCCGGAAGATTCCTGGACGGCCCAATCGCGCAACGCACTCAATTCCGCCTGCGAGGACGCATCAACGATGGGCGTCACTGTCCTCGCAGCTTCGGGCGATAACGGCTCCACCGACGGCAGCACCAGCGGAAATCCCACCGTGGATTTTCCCGCATCGAGCCCGTTCCTGGTCGGTTGCGGCGGAACAAAATTAACCATCTCCGGCGCATCCATCAGCAGCGAGCAAACCTGGAATGAGCTTTCAGCAAACGAAGGCGCCACGGGCGGCGGCGTGAGCGAGGCCTTCGCGCTCCCAAGTTTCCAGCAAAGCGCAAACGTTCCGAAAGCTCCGAACGGATTCGCAGGCCGAGGAGTTCCCGACGTCTCAGGCGACGCCGACCCCGCAACGGGTTACAACGTCGTGGTAGATGGACAGCAATCCGTGATCGGCGGCACCAGCGCCGTAGCTCCGCTCTGGGCCGGCCTCTTCGCACTCATCAATCAATCGTTGGGAGCAAACGTAGGCTACGTGAACCCGCTTTTATATTCCGCGAAAGCCGAAGCCACATTTCACGACATCACCGCCGGAAACAATGGCACCTACTCCGCAGGCCGTGGCTGGGATGCCTGCACCGGCCTCGGCAGCCCAAATGGCGCCGCACTGCTAACCGCCCTGCGCGGTTCCTGATACAGCTCGATAAAGCTCTTGGCGCAATAAGCGAGTCTTCCAGTACTGCACGTGAGCCTTCAAAAAAGTTCGCGCCTCCGGATCAGGCTTATTCTGCACGCATGGCGGAACATTCGGCGTTCTTTCCGGATCATCGTAATAGTTCAATTCTCCACTGATTATATCCATCCTTGACCAAATGTTGATCCATTCGAACGTCCGCGGCCGGTAATTTTCATAGCTGACGATCAAGGGCTGTATGGACGCTGCCAGTTGTTCGCGGACCCACTCCGTGGCTGTCCTCGCCTGCATTCGGAAGATGAACGCCGTTTTGTCCAAGGGCGACCCGAACGTGATTAGAGCGCGAGTCCGTGCTACCACATCCCGCCTGTCGGTTTTTTCAGACACATTGTCGAGATTAATCAGAGCGTTGAGTGTGTCATACGCGAGAACCGATCCGAGAGAATGCCCAACGACAACGACAGTTTGGTAATGCGGAACTGTTGCCTTGGGAGCTCCAAAACCATAAATCGTTTTCCCCACATTCAGCCCTACGTTTTGAATCTCGCGCCGTATTTCGTCAAACTTGCTGTCTTTGTACGGGGAAATGTAAGCGGCCACGTCGCCCACATACTGAATGATGAAATAGCGCGCGAAGAATGCCTCTGCGATGGCCGCAATCCACAACAGCAGAAATACTGCGTCTTTCAACCAGGCGCCGAGGCTTTCCGGCCGCAGCAGCTCTTCGAACCTCGGAAACAACGGGGCCAACCAACTCAACAAAAGCAGCACAAAATTCTTCGAGCCGGCCGGTAGTGGCGTCGCCAACAAAGTTCGATACTGCTGCGCCAAGTGAGCAGCACAAAGGCAATGACCGCTGCCTGCAGGGCGAGAAACGCCAGCACGGCAATAATCCCGGCAAATGTCGCGCGCCCGATCTGCATCCGTTTTCGACCGTCGAACATCCACCGCTCAAACGAGCTCGGACGGAAAAGCTTGCTCCACTGCAATCCGTTCCAGGCTGCGGAAAGAAGAAATAGAATCGTATCCCGGTACGTTACCTCTCCTTCGGTCAAAGGTGCCCAGTACGCCTCGTATACGTGAACCGCGTGGTTGACTTTTGCCTTATCCCTCCATTGCAATTCAGCGCGAGCCTAGGAAAGCCCCTTTATCGTACGAGAGGTGCACTTCTACGGGTGCCGACGTTCCTCCTAAATCAGTGGCTTCGGTTTGGATTGCTTCGGCGATCGAACTGATGGTTTCGTATCGGACCTGCTGGCCCATCCCATGGCAGACAAGTAATCGCAACCACTCCACTCGCCGTGTCTAAGGCGTCTTCGTGTGTTGCGTCTGACGTGAGGCCGTAGTGTACGAGCGGAGTGCCGCGTGGAAGCGTCGAAACAGATGCTGGAGTGGGGTCCGTCCCAAGCCTGGCCACGTCCATCGCAAGTCCTTGTGTCCGTGCGCCGATATTACCACAGCTTGTAGTAACGATGTGACTACACGTTAATAACCGGTGGTTCCATGATTGACAGGACTACCAAGCCGCTAAAAGAAGCGGAAGTCACCTCTGGTTATTTCGGGTTCCTCGCTTCGGTAATCATCCGGCTCGCGCGTTCGCGTAGCTCCGCAGGCAGCGGCAATGATTTTCGAGCTTCTGTATCAAAGTAGACGGCAACAAGATGCATGATAGCCGCCACTTCGCCCGTGTCATCGTTCGTCATCACATGCGTCAGCCGCACCACTTTCTCTTTCACCTCATCCACCGCAGATCGCACCGTGATTACATCGCCCGCGCGCAACTCGCGTTTGTATTCGATGCGCTGCTCCACGCCCGCAACCCCACGTTTCTCCTTCTGCATTCGCGAACGCGTCAGCCCCATCGCCGCAAACATCTGCCAGCTCGCCTCGTCAAACTTCCCCACGTACCACATCACGTTCATATGCCCCATATGATCGCAATGCTCGGCCTTCACCACCCCCCGATACGTGATCGCACGCTCAAGCTCACCCTCGGCCATGCATTTCTCCTGTTATAAGGCAGACCCGGCGATAGACGAACTCTTTAGCGACGAGTCACGCCCTGCGCCGATTAGCGCGCCGTAGCGCTCGAGCGCGTTCAGATGGTCTCGGTCCGCTCGCAACCCGATGTATCCATCGGGCCGCACCGCCAGAAGAGTAATTCCGTCGACGCCTAGCAGATCAGTCGAACCCGGTTCGAATTTTCCAATCTGCGCGGGCAGATCGTGATCACTACCGAGCGCGACGGCCGCTTCAAACAGCAACGAATCAGATGTGAATTTCTGCAAAGCGCCGTGAAGGTCCACGAGCGCCGGAATATGCGCGCCCGGTCCGGCCAGGAGCAGCAATGTAGGCCCGCGCGGTGGACAAGTCCGTGCAGTTTGTGAGCCTGCATGCCCGCAGGTTGCACCGGGACCGTATCGGGCAAGCGTCGTCCCGCGGCGAGTTTGCTGTTCGCGTCCCCGAAGACAATGGGCGATTCGCAATAATCAGCAATCAGTTCGGTTTCAGCCGCCACTTCGTGATGCAGTGTCTTCGCATCGGCGAGTTTCGCTCGGATGCTCTGATCGCGCCTTTCGCATTCCGCTGCGTCGCTCACCGTTAGCGCCTGTTCGAAGCCATCGCCGGACCGCATCACCCTCTCGGCGATAGGCCGCCGCTCGCTCTCATAACTATCGAGCAGCACCGGATCGGCCGCGCCACCGTGCACCAGCGCAAGTTTCCATGCCAAATTGAACGCGTCCTGCAGCCCGCAGTTCATGCCGTGTCCTTCGGACGGCGAGCATAAATGCGCCGCATCGCCGGCCAGAAACACGCGCCCCGATCGATACTTTGTGGCCACCTTGGTGTGGCAGTGGAATCGCGTCGGGTTCTCCACGTCAACAAATGACGCAGTCGGCAGATAAGCGCGCAAAGTCGAAGCGGCATCCGCGACCAGATCCGACTCTTCCGAGATCGGCCTCATGTAAACGCGCCACCGCTGTCCCGGAAGCGCCGTCAAAATCACCGGAAGCGCCTCGAGATAAACGAACGTGCCTTCGTACGTGTCAGTCCAGCCGTCAACCGTAGCGTCGAACACAGCCCACGGGTTCGCAATGTCGTGCCCCTCGAAACCAATGCCGCTCAGCTCGCGCGTCGGGCTGTGAAGCCCATCGCATCCCACCACCCACTGTGCATCCACGTGGTAAGCGACGCCGTCGCGCTCGATCTCGGCAAGCACGCCGCCGGCATGTGGCTTCAGTCCGGTTAGGCGAGAGGACCGATTCACTTTGCCGCCCTGCGTCTCGAGATATTCGGTGAGAATGCGCTCGGTCACTTCCTCGGACACGCCGAGATTGAATCCATAAACGCTTCCGCACGTCGAGAGATCCATCGTTCCCAGCAACTTCCCGCGCGAGTGAATCTTGATCACGCGCTGTCTACACCCAGCCTCGAGAAATTTCCCGGCGAGTCCCAGCGACTCAAAAATCTGCAGCGACCGCGGATGGACAACCGTCGCCCGATCCCAATGCAGCGGCCCAGGCCGCGCATCAATCAGATGGCATCGCACCCCGCGCCGCTCGAGCTCCGACGCAAGCAGCAACCCCGTCGGCCCCGCCCCGACCACAAGAACGGGCACCGACGCTCCCGCCACGCCGCGGTTATCCTTTCCGGGCACTTTATCCGAATTATTGGAGGAATCCCTCATCGCGTCACAAGATTGGAAAATGGGAACGGACGCAGTATTTCGGATTCACCGGTTGCCGTCAAGCCGCCATCCCAAGCCGCAATCTTCTCCCACGACGTTAACCTCGCTTCCACGCATGCGTCTAACCGCTTACTTCGAGCCCGGAACGAACGGCGAAGTCACGAGCGATCAAGGCTGGCGTTCGGCGTCCAAAGGGAGACGATCCGATGACTAAGACATACATTCTGGCACTTCTCTTATGTTTCCTGGCGCCCGTCCAATCGGCTCATGGTCAAGTGCTCTCCGAACTCTCGCTCCCTCCCAACGGAGCCAACGAGCGAGCGGAAGTGTCGCAATGGATCGGACTCGTAAAAATCACGATCGACTATCACAGCCCCAATGTTCACGGTGGCACGGGCGCGGACCGCACCGGTCATATTTGGGGTGAACTTGTGCCCTACGGTTTTTTTGATCAAAACCTAGGCCCTTCGAGGGCGACTCCATGGCGAACGGGTGCCAATGAAACCACCACCATCAGCTTCTCGCATGATGTGAAAATCGAAGGCAAAGAACTCAAAGCGGGCACCTACGGCCTGTTCCTGGAGCTGGAAAAAAACGCACCCTGGATGTGGATTTTTTCCCACAACTCAACCGGCTGGGGCAGTTTTCAATATGATCCAAAAGATGATGCGCTCCGAGTTCCGGTGAATCCCCAATCAGCTCCTTATACTGAATTCCTCACTTTTGGGTTTGACGACCGTCGCCCGAATTCAGCGCTGGCCTTTCTCCAATGGGAGAACAAGCGCATCGCTTTCAAAATCGATGTTCCCAACGTGAATGAGCTTTACGTTGACGAAATGGCGAAAGAGCTTCAGGGCTGGCCGGGATTCAAATACCAGAATTGGCAAATCGCCGCACAGTTCTGCGCGAACCACAAAGTCAAACTGGACGAAGGTTTGATCTGGGCGGATAAAGCCATCTCAGAGCCTTTCAAGGGCCCGGCTCGAGGGCGCGAGGACTCTTCCACGCTGGCAACCAAAGCTTCGGTGCTCCAGGCCATGGGCCGAAATGACGAAGCCGACGCAGTCATCGACAAAGCACTCAGTCTGCAGGAAACGGACGTGGTTCGCATTTACGTCTATGCCGCAACTCTGATGTCCTACGGTAGAAATGACAAAGCTCTCGAAATCTTCAAAGCCAATCAGCAACACCATCCCGAGGAACATTTCTGGCCATACCTCGGCCTCGCGCAAGGCTATACGGCCGTCGGCGACAAGGAAAACGCCATCAAGAACTGGGAGATCGTGCTTCGTAATGTCCCGGCGAACGCCCAATCAGACGTTCCAACCTACGAAGCGACATTGAAGAAATTGAAAGAAGGCAAATAGGAAATCATCACTGCGGCCAATGCGGCCTGTAGCCTGTGAATGGTGCCCAAGAGAGGACTCGA
Organism: uncultured Acidobacteriota bacterium; assembly: GCA_963790945.1. Taxonomy (GTDB): domain Bacteria; phylum Acidobacteriota; class Terriglobia; order Acidiferrales; family UBA7541; genus Palsa-295. Next base: position 102,918 of record CAWBRH010000035.1, on the reverse strand, counting down.
ACCTCCACTCCCTTGCGAGAACTAGCTCCTGAAGCTAGCGCGTCTGCCAATTCCGCCACTTGGGCATTTCCTGCGGCAGGAACAACAATTCATATTGCCGCGCACTCCCGGGTTTGTCAACGAAGGCGCATCCAGCAGACCAGTGCTAGAAAGTTTCCTGCGCGCTAGCGGAGCAATCCAAGTCGAACAATCTGAGTGCGCGATGCGGAGATAATACTAGATGTAAAAAGAAAAGGGGCGATTGCTCGCCCCTTCTCCTCAGTCGCGAAAGTTACAGCTGCCAGCGTTCTCACCGTTTTACCGGCAGAAGCCAGCCACAGCAAGTCGCGCTAGGTCAGGTCCGTGGTTTGCGTCGCGCTTTCCATCAAGCGTTAACCTGACGGGAGCACGTCCTGCCTACCGCTGATCCAGACCTAGAGCCTCGCCGTGAAGCTGTACTGCTCCGAACTTTGCCGAAGCCGTTCTGTCCTTCCGAGCCCCGTGTAGCTCGTCAAGCCTACGCTTGCCGTGCTTTCCGAGACTCGGTCGATTCGGAACGCTCTCGCACCACCCTTGTAACTCTGCTCGCACAAGCGGTCAATACGACCGAAGAGAATTTTTGCTGTGGAAATTTAGGAAATGTGGAAATCGCGTCGCCCATTTGGAGTGCGTGCGGCTTGCCGCCGCTTTCATAGGCCCTGGCTCGCCAGGGCGGTTTGGATTTTCGCCGTGACCGTCCCCGTGCTTGAGGCCGCGAATCCCGGTAGCCCTCTCCGGAATCTAAACGCAGGCACCCGAATACCGCCGGCGTTTGGCTCACAAGCTCGCATACCCGGAGATCAACGATGCGACTTTCCACTTCACCCTCTTGGATCCGACCCTTACCATTTTCACGCGCGGCTTTGCTCGTCGTTGTGCTCTTCTTATCATTTCAATCGCCGGCCCAAGCCCGAGACAACGCTCACGGAAAAGGCCTAAAGGAATATTCCATGGAACACTCCACTTCGTACCGCACCGTAAAAGTAGACGACCTCACCATCTTCTACAGAGAAGCCGGCCCGAAAGATGCCCCAACGCTTCTTCTCCTTCACGGACTCCCCTCTTCATCGCGAATGTTCGAGCCTCTGTTCGCCCGCCTTTCCGATCGCTACCATCTCGTCGCGCCCGATTACCCCGGCTTCGGCCACAGCGACTGGCCCGACCCAAAAAAATTCGCGTACACCTTCGACCACATCGCCGACGTGATGAATCATTTCACTGATGCGCTTGGCCTCACCCACTACTCGCTCTACATGCAAGACTACGGTGGACCCGTCGGCTTTCGCATGATCCTGGCCCATCCCGACCGGGTCGAGAACCTCATCGTCCAGGACGCCGTCGCGCACAACGAAGGCCTCGGCGAAAATTGGAAAACGCGCCGAGCCTTTTGGGCCGATCGCGCCGCCTACGAAGCCGCCCTGCGCACGAATCTTCTTTCACTTGCGACCACGCGCTCACGCCACGTGGGCGACGACCCCAACGTGGAACGCCATGACCCGGACCTGTGGACCGACGAATTTTATTTTCTCAACCAACCCGGCCAAGGCGAGATTCAAGTCGACCTCTTCTACGACTACCGAACCAACGTCGAGGCGTACCCCAAGTGGCAAGCATGGATACGCGAGAAACAGCCGCGCCTTCTGGTGATCTGGGGCAAATATGAATCTTCGTTCGACCCCTCAGAACCAGAATCCTATCGCCGCGACGTCCCCAAAGCCGAAATCCACATCGTCGATGGAGGCCACTTCGCTCTCGACACCGCAGCGGATCAAATCGCAATGCTCATCCGCGACTTCATGAAGTAGAACTGGCGTTCTAACGGTGCGATTCGCCACTTCACGAGGTAACCCCGGTTTTTTTCTCGTAGCTCAGGTCCCTCCCGATCGATTTGGGATCGGGATGACCTGAGGCCTTTGACTTTGAATTGGTCTTGGTTTTGTCGCGCCACCCTCAATAAAATAAAGGAGCTCGTAGGAGGCAAGTGATGCGCTCACGGTTCTGTGTCTTGTCCGTCGTTTGCGTCATCGTCTCGATTTCTTTGTTCGCATCTCCTCGAACGCGAAGTCAATCGCCGACCGTGGAACAAGAGGTCAAAGCGGTCGAGCAGCGCTGGTTAGAAAACGAAGATCGCGCGGATGTGGTGCAATCCATCCTGGCGGACGACTTTGTCCATGTCCTCCCGGTCGGATTTATCAGCAAAGAAGACCAGCTAGCATTCCTTCGTACGCATCCCAACGCATTTCCCGGGAGCAAGCACTTCGAGAAACTGCGAGTACGCATCTACGGAGACGTTGCGATTGCCACGGGAATCGTCAACACGATTCATGATCCAGGAACCAAAGCGAAGAGAAATGCATTCACCGACGTTTTCGTGCGGCGCGACGGAAGGTGGTTGGCCGTGAATGCTCAGGAACTACCGCTGCCATCGGAATCGACGCCTTGATGTGATGCACGCTAGATCAGTAGCCGGGACGCCTCTTCCCACAGCTGCTGCGTAATCGTGCCTGCCGGTTCATTCCGCGCCAGCTTAGCCGACTGCCCCGCCCACATTTGCATGCGGTCGGCATCTCCAGCCTTTAGTGCCTCTTGCCGCATCGCTTGAGTCAACCCGCGCTGCACAGGATACGGCGCGGAACGAGGAGCATCCGAAGCAGCCGCTGCGCGAACATACGCGGTTGCGATGCTGCGTCCCGGCCGTCCACTGAACGCTCGCGTCACCATCGTTTCGTTAGCTTCGGTATGCGCGAGTCTCTCAGCATAAGCAGGATGCATCTTCGCTTCCGGCGATCGCAGAAATCCGGTTCCTATCTGCACCGCGCTCGCGCCCAGTATCAGTGCCGCGGCGATTCCGCGTGCGTCGGCGATCCCGCCCGCAGCGATCACAGGCACCGCCACCGCATCCGCCACCTGCGGCAAGAGCGCCATCAAACCGACCATTTGCCGTTCCGCACCCTCTGCATGGAATGCTCCTCGGTGCCCGCCAGCCTCCATGCCCTGCGCGATGATGGCGTCGGCGCCGGCAACTTCCGCCGCTTTCGCTTCAGCAACCGTCGTGGCCGTCGCAAACCACAGAATTCCCTGTACTTTCATTTCGGATACGAACGCTGGCGCATACACTCCCATGATCGAAGAAATTGCTTTTGGCGCTGCAGCCAGCACAGCTTGGCACTGGGCCTCAAAGTCCGGCAGCTTCAGGTCACCCGCTTCCGGTGGAACCGGAGGTCCCCACGTGGCGAGAAACTCGCGCTGCCGCTTTTCCAATTCGAAGTCTCGCACGGGCGCCGCCTCTGGAATCCAAAGATTTACCTGAAATCCTCCGCGGCTGCCCTGTCGGAATTCTTCGTTCCACGCTTTGATTTCATCGGGCTTCAACAACAGCGCCCCGCAAGCCCCAAGCCCGCCTGCATTGGCCACCGCAATCGACAGGGACGGAGGGCAAGCTCCCGCCATCGGCGCCAGCAGAATCGGCAAACGAATACCAAGGCGATTCGTGAAAGCCTCGGCGCGCGCCTGCGGAGATGAATGATTTTTGTCGACCATAGCAAAGCTCCAGCTAGAGATTACATTTCGTACCACAGTTCATGCTACGTAGGTCAGGCGCCCCCGATCGATTTTAGAATGGGATGACCTGAGGCCTTTGACTTTGAATTTATTCCGGTTCAGCGCTGCGATTTCACCGTCGGCTCACTCAACATCCTTCGGCCCAGGCTCAGAAATGCTTCCTCCACTCCCACATTTTCTTTGGCGCTCACCACCGATACTGGCCACCCCTTATTCGCCAGCATCTCTAAATTCGATTTATCGATCCTCCATGCCTCGACTAAATCCGACTTGTTCAGCAGAAGAATGAACGGAACCTCTCGAAACGGAAATTGGATATAAGGCTTGTTCATGTGCGGTTCGGCGCCGGCGATCTCCTCAACGCTCGCTGGCGGCTGTTCAAACGAGCAGAGTTGCTCGTAAATCTCGCGCGTGCGTTCGAGCGTTGAAGGATGAGTGCCATCCGCCACCAGCAAATAACCCAACATCCCTAGCGAGTAATTCATCAACATCGCGTCAAAGGGATCGAGATCCGCGACGCTCCAAATTGCCATCGTCACACTCTGGCTCCCCACGGCGACTACCTTGTTGCAAATCTGTACACCGATAGTCGCTCTGTACCGGTCTGAATACATACCCTGTTGGAATCTGGACGTCAGGCTTCTTTTGCCCACGCCGTGCGCTCCGAATATGCAGACTTTCTTTGTCACCATAAGCTTTGCCAAGGGTTACGAGAGCTGCTTGCGGCCTCGAATATCCGGAAAGTTCACCACCATTCTTTCCACTTCGAGCCGCCCCATCTCGCGCGCATCCGGCAGTTCGATTTCCAGTCGCGAATCGCGAAGCCACGAATGCTTCTCGTTCGCGCGCGACCAGTATTGCAACACGCGAAGGTTGTAACAACCCATCGACGCGCCGTCCCGGCAGTTCCCGTAGTTCGGCGGATCGCCATAGTGAATCTCGCCTTTCTGAATGGCCTCCGCGAGAGAGCTGCACTTTCCAATGGTTTCCTGCAGCCCGGTACCGGGGATCGAGAACGCCACCTCGAAATGCCGCCAGCACGCCGAACACGCGATCTCCACCAGCGCCGTCTCTTGCGCGTAAATATTCGCCACCTGATACGGCCCATACTCCGCATATCGCGGAACGCCGTACTCGTCCCACCATTTCGGCGGCTCCGCAATCCTCTCCGTGATGTCACTGTAGTCGTTGAACATGCCAGTTTACCGCGTCAATGCCCGAGACATTGGCGCGCACCTGCAGGTTTGTCAACTCGGCACAATCCGCGCCGGGATTGCTTGACCCTGCCCGCGCGGCGCTCTAAAGTTATGATGGGCCGGCAAGGGGGCCGTGCTATGGCCACAACTCGCGCAATGATTGAGCGGCGGCGCGCAAGCCGCGTTCTCATCCGCATCCCAATCAAAGTATTCAGCAACGACTTCAACGGCGAGCCTCTCGATACGCCCGCCGAAGCGATTGCCGTCAGCCGCACCGGCGCGCTGCTGCGCACCCCATTTCAGCCCGCGCTCGGCTCGCGCATCGAAGTGCTCAATGGCCTGTCCCAGGAAACTCAGGAATTCCGCGTAATCCGCGTGAGCGATGCGAAATACGATGGCTCCTTCGAGCTCGGCGTCGAAATACTCTACCCCACCCGCAATTTCTGGGGCATCCAGTTCCCCGACGAGCGCCTCACCGCCTAGATTGTTTCCTGATTTTTTCGTGATTTCCTCCTGAATCTTATGATGTCATCCCGCTTGCCCTGAGGAACGAAGGGAGCGCAGCGAGGGATCTGCAGTTCGCACTTCGTACCGCCAGCGCGCCGCCATCTTTATCGTCCGCTAATCCTAGACCTATCTCCCGTGCACTGTATTGGTGCTATACTCCCGGAAAAGCCAGGCCCGCTTGGGCCACTCATCCGGCCGGGGGTTTGGCTAGACGTCCTGCGGGCGCGGGAGGTAAGCGATGGGTTCGATGCATGACTTCCTCATGATTTTAATGATCGGGTGGGGCGCAGTGACCGCGATTCTGATTTGCCTTCTGATCTATCGCGGCACACTCGAAGCCCACGAAGACGATCAGGTTTTTCTGGACGCGGCCGGCGACTCGATGGCCGCCGAACAGCGCATGATTGTTGCCAAGATCGACAAACTCAGCCGGCCGATCACGCTCCTGATGATCGCGTCTGGCGCATTACTCTTGATCGCGGGCGCGATCTGGGGCTTCGACGCGTACCAGAAATTCTAGCGGCGACTATTGCTGCGGTTTTGCAGGTGCGGGTGCAGCTGGATTCTGCGCCGCCGGTTGCGATTGCGGCTGCTGCGGTGGTTCCGGCGCCTGGTCGCAAACCTGCGAAGTGTGATTGTGTACGATCACCCAGTTGTCGCCGATTTTCTGCAGGATCAGAGTTGTCTGCCCATGCGCTGAGTACGGCTTGCCCTGGTAAGTCGAAAGAAACTCCCACTGATAGGAAGCCCACGCAATATCTTCGTGTACGAACACGTCGGTATTGCGGCGGATGAGCTGCATCCCCTGAAAGGCGGCGAGGCTTCGCTTGTAATCCTCCACGTAGTTTGCCCAGCCCACAATCGGCGGAGCATACGCACCGCTGACGAACACCGCATTGTCCGAATAATATTTATGCATCATGTCGACTTTGCCGAGCTGGAAAGCGGCCAGCATTTCACTGATGTCCTTATCGATCTCGTCGGACACAGGCATCTGCACCTTCGGCATCGGTGACTGGTCGGCTGCTTTATTTTTTGGCTTCTTCTGGGCCCACGCAGCGCCCGATGCGAGCGTGAAGATTGCGATAAGTATGGCGACTTTGCGGCTAGCGCAAGCGAATCCCCCAAGATTCTGCTTCATTCGCTCTTCCTCCTCGAACCGCACGAAGCATAGCACCGGGGAAAAGCGCGAAGCGAAGGGATGTCGGTGCATGTGTCGCGAATGCGACGGGCTGGAGATTCGAGATTGGAGTTTTGGAGATTCGAAGACGGGATTGGTAGCGTGCTGGATTGGGGAGGGCGGTGGAACGGGAAACCCCGATCCGTTCTCGATTAGAAATTTGCAAATGGCTGCATTCGTTGCCATTTAGCTCGGACTTTAATCGCGCGTTCTCGATTAGAACCGGGGCCTGCGACTCGCGATACGCGGTACGGCTAAGAAACGATGAAATCGCTAAAAATTTGCGATTAGAAAATTTTAGTTCGCTGATTCTTATAGGGTTTACGCGGGATTCTAATTCCAGATTTGCGATTAGCCGCCCGCCAACTGGCGGCCAAGGGTGTTTGAGGTTTGGGAGCCGCGCCTGGAGGGTGGAGGCAACGGCAGCGAAACGGCTTGTGCAAGCGGCGTCGAGATGCAGAAAGCGCAGTTTGTAACGATTAGAAATCGCGGGGAGTGTTTGTTTTGTTGCGCTTGCGGGAAATTCTAATCGCGGTGTAACGATTAAAATTTGAGGGGCGGCAGGGATGTGCGACCCTTCGGAGGCGGCGAACCTTTGGGCACGTGAGGGGTGACATATGAGGGAAATGCGGGGACGTGCTTTACGAGCGTGGCGGAACGCGGCGCCGCCAGCATCTCGAGTTCGAGCCGCGATCTGAAATTCAGATTCTGCTTCGCAGAACATGGAGCACGGTACCACGCGGCAGCGAAAGAATTCGACTGGTGAGAAGTACAGTACACGTGAGCCAGTTCTAGAACTGTACTTTTTGCGCGCGGAAAATTCGGCGACAGGGGAAGTGCTCGTTGTGACTGCTCTGAATGCGTGAGGGAGGGTGCGAGATGCCCAGCGCTAAAGCGCATAGTTCCAGCGGGAGGTTTTCCGGAGCGCTCCCCGACCTCCGTGTTCATTGCGGCCTACCGGAGCTGGGGATTCGCCATCTGCTTTCTCATTCTCCGTACCATCTGGCTCACCACTAGCGGATACTTTGCCCTCTTGAGTTTTGGTTTCGCACTATTGGCAGTCGGCATCGCTGCGATAAGGATCCCTTCGACCTCATCTCTCATCTTCGGGTCGTGAATCACAAAGGCTGAGAAGTAATTCCAAAAATTGCCGTACCTTGCAGGGGGTGAGCCCGCGTGTACCCAGAGCCGATGCCGGAGCTTGGCTGCCTGCCCGATGTAGTACGGAATGTCATCTCGATAAAGCACATACACACCCGGTTCATTAACAAGGTCAAGACCCTTTCCGAGAATCCTTTTCCTTCCGTCGTTCTCAATTAAACAATCGAAAACCTCACGCGGCCAGGCAACCAGCTCCTGAGCTAAGATGCTTCTTGGGGTCGCTGACCTCCGAACCGATATCGTCTGGGGTCAACAACACCACAGCGAAAGCGATCTCGTCAGAATACACTTCAAATTTTTCTATGATCGTCCGCCCCCCACTTGGTTGCTCGTGCAGAATGATTGGGTCCAGGCCGACCCTTTGCAAGAAAAGAGCTACAGACGTTTTCGCAGCGTCGTCGTGTCCATGCACAACAAACACCCTGCGACTCTGCAACCTCTTCGATTTGGGAATAGGGCCGCCGTCGTCCATGAGATCCGGCTCTGCTAGAGCAATCAGACCCTCTAGGTAACCGCGACGCAGAGCAACAGACTCCCACCATCTGGTCTCGTCCATAACCGTCAGCGAATCAAATTGCGCCCTCGCCTCGGAACCGAGAGTGGTCTCCAAGTATGACCTTGCTCTTGCAGACCATGCTGTGGCGTCTCCGTATTGTTCGAGGTCGGTTGCTCGGTCCACTATTTCCTGTAGCTTGCGTGCGACCGCACGATTCATTTTGCTTCCCTCCGTTCCGAACCTACCGCCCTGAGTTACTTAGTGTCAATATTAAAAATGGTAATAGGCTGGAAGTCGCGGGCGACGCGGAAGCCGTAATCTGCGTATTGAAATTCTGGGGGGATGCTGGAGCGGGCGGCGCAGCGCGATACTTTTGTTTGATGGCGCCAGGAGCCGCCGCGCGAGGATTTGCGTTTGCCTTCGGCGGGGCCCTGCGGGTTGCGATCGGGCGAGATGCGGTAGTAATCGGCGTTGAACCAGTCGGAGCACCATTCGTGGACGTTTGCGCCGATGTCGAAGAGGCCGTAGGCGTTTTTCTCGGCTTGGCCTATGCGCTCGGGGCCGGTCTTCCAGCGTGACGCGTAATTTTCGAGGGATTCGAGAGGGGCGTCGCCCCAGGGGTAGAGCTTCTGTTCGGCGCCGCCGCGCGCTGCGCGTTCCCATTCGGCTTCAGTGGGCAGGCGGTAGTGCTTGTGCGTGAGCGCGCTCAGCCATTCGCAGTACGCGACCGCGTCGAACCATGACGGGGCAACGACCGGCTGCTCGGGGTGCGAGAAATTTGGATCGTTCCAGTGGAGCGGCTTGCGATGTACCTTGTCATGACCGAGGGCGGCTAGGAATTTTGCGTAGTCGGCGTTGGTTACCTGGCAGGCGGCGAGTTCGAAGGCGTCGATCCAGACGCGATGGACGGGGCGCTCGTTGTCTTGACCCGGTTGGCTGGCGTCGCTGCCCATCAGGAACCAGCCTTCGGGGATGCGGAGCATTTTCGGCTCGTCGAATTCTGGGGGAGTTGTGGAGGCGGGATGGAGAGGTTCGGTCATTGTTGTTTTCATTTGAGCTTCAGGGGCTAAAGCCCCCGCCCGGTAAGAAACGTTAATGTCGCCCCTGAAGGGGCAGCCTGCAAGGATTAGGAGCAAAAAGTCAAAAGAGCCGGCGAGACGCCGGCGGTACGGAATTGCAGTGACACCATGTGCGCATGCGAGGTCTTCCGCGCATTAAACCGAGGGCTACAGCAACCCCTGCCAGTCTGAAGACTGGCGCTACAAAAGGCCAAGCCTTAATTCTGAGGCGCGGTGTCTTGGGTTTGGCTCAGCAAGTTTACGAACAGGCGGTAGGCGCCTGGCACGCCCGCTGGGAGCTCGCGGAAAAATGAGAGGCCTGTGTAGATGTAGACGCCTTTGCCGTAGTGGGCGTAGACGAGGGAGCCGTTTGTTTCGGGCTCGCCGGGATCGGTGAGGCCGAGTACCGGTTGATAGTGCGAATCGAATGTGCCGAGGAAATATAGGCCGCGCTCCTGGTCCCAGCCTTCGAAATCGGCGAGCGTGATTTTGTTGGGTGAGTTGAGCAGCGGATTATCGGGCGCGAGGAAGTGCACGGGCGAATTCGCATCGGTGACGCGCGAGGTCTGGCCGGGCATCGTGGCAGCATAAGGCATCGCGGAAACCCACTGAGGATCGCGCTGATACTGGACGACGAGCGAGCCGCCCCGCTGGACGTAGTCGAGCAGACGGCGATTCGAGCGCATCAGATCGGGACGCAGGTCGTAAGCGCGGATGCCGACGACGATCGCGTCGTAGCGGCTGAGATCTTCGAAGGCGAGCGCGACTTCGTCGAGTAGATCCACTTGAATGCCGATCTGGCGGAGCGTGTCGGGAATCGGATCGTTGCTCGCGGCGATGTAGCCGATGCGCAGGTGCGCGGGCACGATGAGATTCAGGACGTGTACGGTGACGTCGGCGGGCTCGCTCCAATCGCGCGTAGGCGATGAGGGAATTGGTTCGAGCGATGTACTGAATTTTTCGCCGTCGAGCTGAGCGAAGGGGTGCAGCGGATACGCGCCGGCGGCGACGTTGGCAGAAGGAGTGACGCTGAAACGAATCAATTGATCGCCCGGGCCTGAAAAATCGAGCGGCGCTACCGGTTGGAGTTGCCAGCCGCTGGGCACGTCAACGCCGACGCGGACCTTTTCCGGTTTCGTTCCATGGTAGCGGACGCGAGTGAGCAGCGTGAGCGGTTGCGAGGCACGTTCAGCCGGAACCATGATTTGCTGGGGATCAGGGGTGAGCGTGACGGCGGGGACGAACTCGAGCGAATACGTGTCGATACCGGTCGTGGTGGCTTTCATTGAGTCCACGGTGCGCGGAACCGCGAAGGAGTAGCCGTCGATTTCTATCTTTGGCGCGACGCGCACCAGGGGCGGCGGGTAGGGGAGAATCACATCGCCGGGTGAGGTCGGAGGCGTGGCACCAGCTGGAATTTCGACTTTGAATTTATAGTTTTTGTCGCCTTCACCTTTTTCGCCGCCGCTTTTGTCGCCCGCACCATTGCCGACCGTTACGTTCCATCCTTTGGGCACCAGCAGGCTCGATGCGTCCACGATGTATTTCACGGGCACGGCTGGCTTCCCTAGAAAGCTGGCGTCCACCAAAAACTCTTCGCCCGCGACAAGCTCGTGCCGGTCCGCTTCGACAATCATGGGCAGGGCGATGTCTTCGTTCAGCGCGAGGTCGATTTTTTCCTTTACGCGATCGAGTTCCCAAAGAAGCTGGGAACTGCCGTCCGCGTTTTGGCTGGAGACCTGCTCGCGCAATTTCGCGATTTCCTTGGCCGCGTCTGCGAGACTTTTCGCCGCGATTGAACGGTGCAGAGCAAGCGCTGTGTTGCCCGCGGCTTCAAGATTCGAATCCACCTGCCTCAGCCGCTGCGCCAGCATCTCGCGGTACGGCGAAAATTTTTCTGCGAGTGAGCTCAACGGTTCCTCTAGAAGCTTTGCGTCGAAGCCGCCTGCGGGATCACCCTTTTCGTTTTCGCGCACCAGAGAAACCGGGCGGCGGAAAAATGGATTGCCGAAGAACGATGGGGTGCCTTGCGAGCGATGTTGCGCGTGGCCTTCCATGCCCATGTCTACGTAGCTCTTGCCCCAGAGTGGCGAAACGTCGTTGATGGGAAGCGGTATGGCCCCGGCGACGTTTGGGTCGCGCGCGGGTCGCAGATCGAGCGCTACTTTCCAGGCGGGCAGGCCTTCAGCAATCTGCTCGGGAAACATTTTGGGATCGGCGGCGGCGGCGATGGCTTGCGGGGTGAGAATTCCGCTTTCCTGGTGATGTCCGTGGCCGCCGTGAACGCCGGCCCAGCCGTTGATGACGACTTGCGGGCGGAAGGTGCGAATCACGCGGACCATGTCTTCCAGCGCGACGCCGCCCCAGATTTTTTGGGCTTGCTCGGGCGTCTTTACGTAGCCGGTGTCCATCGCGCGGGTGAAAAATTGGCGCACGCCGTAATGTTTGTCGGCGGCGAGGAGTTCTTCGGTGCGGATGACGCCGAGTTCGGCGCCTTGTTCGGGGCCGATGGCGTTTTGTCCGCCCTGGCCGCGGGTGATGGTGAGGAGGGCGACGTCGGCATTGAGGCCGTGCGAGAGGTAGGTGAGCAGGCTGGCCCATTCGTCATCAGGGTGCGCGGTGATGAAAAGGATACGGGTGGTGACGCGGGCTTTGTCGATGGCTTCGACGGTGTCGGGGAGGGATTGAGCGGAGGTGGAAATGGTGATTGCGGTGGCTAGCGTGATCAGGGATAGGACGGTTCTGAGGATGCGAGTGCGGAAACTCCCGGGGCTAAAGCCCTTTCCTGTTAGGCAGCATTTTTTCGCTGGACTGAAGTCCAGCTCCCCCTGCTGAAGCAGGGGGCTCCCACCTTGGGAGCGAGTCAAAAGAGCCGGCGAGGGTGGAGAGGACGCGGCGCGGTGGCAGCGGGCGGGTCTGAGACCCGCCCCTACTGTCGAGATTTTGCTTCGTGGATCCATTAAACAGCCTCCTCGAATGGCCATTGGTGGAGCAGGCGGGCGCGGGTGAAGTAGACGAGAATCCCTGCCAGCATCGCCGCGACCGAGGCGAGCATCGGACGGCGCCCTGTGGAAATAAAAATTGCGATCCAGCCTGCGATGGAAAGAAAGACTGGCACGGGATAGAGCCACATGTGAAAGGGCCAGCGGTCCTCCTTCCATCGCTGATGCAGCCTCATTAAGCCTACTGCCTGGGCCACAAATTGGATGAGGCAACGCATCGCGAGGATGGAGCGTATGACGGAAAAGAGGCCAATGAAGATACAGACGAAAATCGAAGCGAGGCCGAGGGCGATGAGCGAGACGTTGGGGAAGCGCTTGGTGGGATGCACGCGGGCGAAGATTGAGAAGAAATTGCCGTCGAGGGCGGCGGCGTAAGGCACACGCGAATAGCCGAGGGTGGCGGAAAAGACGGAACCGAAGGCGGTGACGAGAATCAGCGCGGTGGCGAGAGAGGCCCAGTGCGGGCCGAAGGTGCGTTCGACGAAGAGGCTGACGACGTAGGGCGATTTCTGGGCTTCCTGCCAGGGAACGACGGCGAGAATGCAAGTTTGCAGCGCGAAATAGAGCGCGGCGATCCCGAAAATCGAAAGAAAAATCGCGCGCGGGATATTGCGCTCGGGGCTTTTCATTTCGCCGCCGAGGTTGCAGACGTTGTAGTAGCCGAGGTAGCTGTAGATTGCTTGCACGGAGGCGTGGCCGAGGCCGGCAAAAAAAATCCAGGAAAAACTCCACGCGCCGGCGGGGTAGGTGAAGACGAGGTCTTTGTGGAAGTGCGTTGCGCCGCCGTAGATGAGCCAGGCGATCGTGGCGGCGGCGATGATCCAGAGGATTGTGGAGATTTTCCCTATGGCGGTGATGCGTCGGTAGAGCAATACGACGGCGACGGCGATGAGAAGGATTGCGACGAGGCGATTGTAGTTTGCGAGCGCTAACATGAATTGGCGCGGGTGCGCGGCGAGCCACGCGTTTGCTGCGGCGATTTTGGCCGTGAGGTAGAGCGAGTAATCCGCGAATCCGAGTGCGCCGGAGGAAATGCTGAGCGGGCCCTGGAAAAGCGTTTGCCAGATGAAAAGGAATGACATCAGGCGGCCGAAGCGATTTGGTCCGTAGGCTTCGCGCAGAAAAACGTAGCTGCCGCCGGCTTGCGGCATGGCGGCGCCGAGTTCGGCCCAGACGCAGCCGTCAACGAGCGCGAGGGCGGCGCCGACGACCCAGGCGAGGATGCATTGCGGGCCGTTCATGGCGCGAATGATGAAAGGGATGACGACGAAGGGGCCGATGCCGATCATGAACGTCATGTTGAGGGAGGTGGCTTCGAGGAGGCCGAGGCCGCGTTCGAGTTTTTCGGGTTCGGTCATTCCGTTTTTCGCGCAGGGAAAGAACGGAAAGCATAGCAAGAAAGGACGCAGCGGCCAGGGTTAAAAGTGTTTCGGCGGAGACGTTGAAGCGCGAGTTGAGCGAAAGAAACGAAAACAAAAGAGAGATCCTTCGACTGCGACCCGCGCCATCGCTTCGCGATGGAAAGAAAAGGCGCGCGAGTCTCCGCTCAGGATGACACGTGCAGGGCCGATCGGGATTCTGCTGATAGTTGATTCACGCTCGTAAGAGCACAGGCAAGAGTGCCTGTGCCACTGATGCAGGTTATCTGCGTTACGATGACGGAGCATGGTGAAGCTTGGAATTGGGATCACAGGGGCGATTATTGCAGGGCTCGTGCTGGGATATTTTCGTGTGCGGCGGCGGCGCGGGTTTCCTGCGCATGGGTGGCTGGGATTCGTTGCGCTGGCTGGGGCTGAGTGGCTACTTTTTCATCGCGTCGAACCTGTCGCCACATATTTCACGCCGATTGCGTGGAGTGCTTACATCCTGATTGCCGACGCGGCGACGTTTGCGATCACTGGCCGGTCGCGCTTGAACGATGCGCCTCTTTCGCTGGCGCGAATGGCGCTGCTTTCCATTCCTCTTTGGCTGGTCTTTGAGGCTTACAATCTGCGGCTTGGAAATTGGGCGTACGTGGGCGTGCCTTTGCCATGGGTGGCGGCGATGGTCGGTTATGGGTGGTCATTCGCTACGATCACGCCGGCGATATTCGAGACTTCCGATCTGGTGCAGGCGATGCTGCCAACTGTGGGCGGCGAGCCTTGGAAAATTTCGCAGCGCGTGGAAACTGCAATGATGATTTGCGGCGCGGCGTGCCTGATTATTCCGCTGGTGACGCCTCGCGCGATTGCCGCGCGTCTTTTTGCGCTCGTGTGGGTGGGGTTTTTGCTGTTGCTCGATCCGATCAATCGGAGGCTCGGGCTTCCGTCGTTTCTTGGCGATCTTTCGGAGGGATTTCGGCGGCGCTTTTATGGTTTTCTGGGGCCGGGATTCATTTGCGGATGGCTGTGGGAATTCTGGAATTATTGGGCGGCGGCGAAATGGCATTACACGTTTCCGATGTTTCAGAACGATGAAAATTTTTGAGATGCCTGTTCCGGGCTATCTTGGATTTCTGCCCTTTGCGCTGGAGTGCTTCACCATGTACGTTAGTGCAGCGTGGGTTCTGGGCTGGGTGAAACGAATCAAATGAATATTGCGCGCGATACAGCTTCGCGGAATTTTGTTTATAGCCGCTTACTTGGCGGCTTTGCAGCCTGCGCTTTTCTTTTTGGCTTGGCCACGGAAACGGCGCAAGCCGGACGCGTGCAACTTCCGCCGGAAGCGGCCCAGGCGATCGAGAAAATGTACGGGGGCGATCCGGATGGCGCGATCGCGATGCTGCATACCGTATGAGGGCGCGCATCCCGACGATCCCTTACCGTACACGATCGAAGCGGAAGCGCGCTGGTGGAAAATGTTCTGCGACGCGGCGGAAATCAAATGGGGAATGATGGATTCGCAGAAGCGCAGCAAGAGGCCCGGAGATGATTCCTATTTTGCGCTGGCGGATCGCGCGATTCAGCTGGCGCAAGCTGCGGATTGCGAAGGATGACACGTCAGAAAATCATCTTTACGCGGGGATCGGTTACGCGCTGAAGACGCGGCTCTACGGATTGCGCAATGAAAACAGAACCGCGGCGCACAACGGTGTGGCGGCGCGAACGGAATTCTTGCGGGCGCTCGAGCTTGATCCCGACAATGCGGACGCGTCAGTAGGAATCGGATTTTATAACTATTATGTGGACACGCTTTCCCCCATCGTGAAATTTCTGCGTTTTTTTATGGGGATTCCCGGCGGCAACAAGCAGGAAGGATTACGGCAGATTCGAGTGGGCGTTGAACACGGCGTGCTGCTCGCCGTGGATGCGCGATTTTATCTGGCGCGGAATTATCGGACGTACGAGCAGCAATATCAGGAGGCGCTTGACGTAGCGGAGCCGCTTGCCACGCGCTATCCGCAGAATCCGATTTTTCTGCTGTTGGTGGGGAATTTGAATGTGGAGCTGGGGCGGAATGCGAAGGCGGCTGAGTATTTTAATGCGGTGCTGAAACTGCCGGGGGTGGCTTCGGCGAGTGATTGTTGTGCTGGGTGCGCGAATTGCGATCCGTGCCCGGCGCATGTGCGGAGTCTTGCACAGGAATTTTTGAATTCGATTCATTGAATCTTCCTCAGGGGTTGAAACCCCTTCAACCCGCATGGCTCTTGGCGCGGCTGCCCTTCGCTCTCTCAGGGTAAAAAGCCGTGCCCTGAGGAAAACCGCCGAAAAGCCAAAGCAGATCCCTCGCCTCGCTTCGGGATGACAAACCTCTCTCCTCGTTCGTGGGTTGCCCAATGGATGGCCGAGCCGATTTGTCCTTCGGGCACGGCATGCCGTGCCCCTACTGTGAATACCACCCGACGAAAGGCTACGCGGCGGGAGCTTCGCGCTTTGTGTCCGTCGTGCCGATGCGACTCATCATCAGGGCTGAAATGCAGCCTGAGACGAAGGCTATTCCCCATAGGCCGTGCGGGCCCCGGTGCTGTAGGAGTTCTGCGCCGAGGATTGGGCCTAGCGAGAATGCGATGCTGAAGGACATTGTGTAGAGGCCCATGTATTCGCCGCGGCGTCCTGGCGGGGCGATTTCAGCGGCGTAGGCGGAACTTCCGGGCAGGAGAATCATTTCGCCGAAGGTCCAGATGACCACCGCAGCGAAAATTTGCGCGGGGCGCGTGACGAAAGCGAAGGAGCCGAAGCCGATTGCATAGAGCAGAGCGCCGAGCGTGAGGGTGCGGCGATGCGACCAGTGCGCCATGGCGGTGTTGAGCGGCACCTCGAGCGCGACGATCATGAGCGTGTTCAACGTGAACACGGTGCCGTAGAGGGATTCCGGCAGGCGCAGATTGCGCACGAGGAAAAGCGGAAGCGAAGAGGTGAGCTGGAAGAAAACGAGCTGTGCGGGAATCATCGCTGCGAGGAAGTAGAGCATGCGAGGATTGCGAAACGCGCGCAAGTCTCGGGCGGGATGCGCGGCAGCGAGAGGCACCACGGAATCGGCTTCGATCTCGCGGCCTAATTCTTCGGGGTCTGACCAGTCGGGATCGTGCGAGGGTTTTAGGCGAGCTGAATCCCAGCGAGCCATTGCGACTACGACTCCGGCGAGAATCGAAGTGGCGCCATCCACGAAAAACAGCCAGCGAAATGAAATCAGCGCGAGGACGCCGCCGATCGCGGGGCCGACGCTCATTCCCAGATTCACGGCGAGGCGGCTGAGCGCGAAGGCGGCTTTGCGCTGCGGCGGTCGAACGAGATCGGAAATCATCGAGAGGCTTGGGGGGCGAACGGATTCGTTCAGGATGGCGAAGAGGAATGTGATGGCGAGGATTGTGGGGAAACTGTGCGCGAGAGGATAAAGAAAAAGCAGGACGCCGGAGAGAAATAGCGACGTTTTAATTACGGCGATCGGCCCGACGACGTCGGTAAGACGGCCGGCGATTGGCATCGTGATGAGGGCGGCGATTCCGTAGACTGTGAGCGAGAGAGCGGCGTGAGCCGGAGTGATTCCGAGGGTGCGCGTGAGGTAGAGAACGAGGAACGGGAGGACCATGGTGCCGGCGCGATTTACGAGCGTGGCGGCGGAGAGGAGCCAGACTTCGCGAGGTAGGTCTTTCAGGCCGCGCCAGGGATTCATCGAGTGAAGATTATACGTGGTTGATTGAGTTCGCTGACGGTGGTTGGAAATTTGAGAACTTGATCCGGCGATGATTTTGCTTGAGCTGGGAATTTGGTCTTCGTCCGAGCACAGGCAGGAGTGCCTGTGCCACTAACGCTAAATTACCCGCGGGCGGATTCTTCTTGTTCGAAGGCGTGGTAGGAGGAGCGGACTAGCGGGCCGGCTTCTACGTGCTTGAAACCCATTGGTTCGCCGGCGCGCTTGAATTCGGCGAATTCGTCGGGGTGGACGAAGCGTTCGACGGGCAGGTGCTCGGGGGTTGGCTGCAGATACTGGCCGAGGGTCAGGATGTGCGTACCCTGCGCGGCGATTTCTTCCATCGCGGCGAGCACCTCGTCACGCGTTTCTCCTAGGCCTAGCATCATTCCAGTTTTCGTTGGCAGGCCTGGCGCCATTTCGCCGGCGCGGCGTAGCAGTTCGAGCGAGCGCTCATAGACGGCGCCTTTGCGGACGCGGCGGTAGAGGCGCGGGACAGTTTCCATGTTGTGATTCAGCACGTCGGGACGGGCTGCCATCACCGTTTCCAGCGCGGACCAATCGCCGCGAAAATCGGGGATGAGGACTTCCACTCGGCAGCCGGGAACGCGTTCGCGAATCTGTGAGATCGTGCGCGCGAAAATTGCGGCGCCGCCGTCGGGTTGATCGTCGCGATTCACGGAAGTTACGACGGCGTAGCGCAAGCTCATGCGCTCGACGGCTTCGGCAACGCGCTCGGGTTCGTCTTCTTCCGGCGGACCCAGCGGCTTTCCGCTTGGCACGGCGCAGAAGCCGCAGGCGCGCGTGCAGATGTTGCCGAGGATCATGAAGGTGGCGGTGCGATGCTCCCAGCATTCGCCCATGTTGGGGCAGCGGGCGCTTTCGCAGACGGTGTGGAGGTCGAGCGTGCGCATGATGCGCTTAAGTTCCTGATAATTTGGACCGCCGAAAAATTTCACGCGCAGCCAGGGCGGGCGCGGGTGAGCCGCCGTTGGTGGCGGCGCGCTGGGCGGCAGATTCGAGATGATGTTAAAGGGCGAAGCCATTCGCGTGGTCTTGAATCATGTATTTTACGCGGACGGGTGCGCGGGCACAACCGTTGGGCTGAGTAGCGCGGCGATTCCGCCACATCGTTCGCGGCGAGCAATTGGGCGGTAGAAATCGCTCAAGTTTTTTCCATCGTTTGCCGATACCGCAGGTAAGCGAAAGTCCCGACTGGGGCGGGCGCGAGCCAAATTGAAACAGTGGCTTTCGCCGATTTTGTCAGCCCACGTGGGAACAGGCTTCGAGTCGTTTAAGTTGAGTTGTCTGAGTTGATTGTGGGCCTATCATCATGAGCGCTATCAATTTCCCGCTCACCAGGGACATTTCGAATGCGGCGAATGAAGTGTCGTCGCAGAACGCGGAACAGTTGCCGACGGGCGGATCCGGTCAGTCAGGTGTGCTGCGGCCGGACACTGTGACGCTGTCCGCGGTGTTTCCGCCTGCCCCCCCGGTGGACGCTGCGAATTTCGTTCAATTTCAAAGCCCCGCGCAGCCCGGGCTTGAAGCTTTTCCGCCGGCTCTGGCTCAGGCTGCAGCTCAAACCGCGAACTCTCCGGCGCAGCTCGCGTCCGCGCCGGACACGGCTGCAACATCTGCCGCAGCGCCTAGCCCCAGTCAGCAGGAGCAGCTAGCGCAGCTCAACCGAGTGCTCGAACAGCTTGGCATCAATCCTCAGAGCATCAGTCTCGACAATCGCCTTGCGCTGATCAAATCGGCGAACGATCCTCCGGCGCTTCTGAATCTGGTTCGCACGCTCGGCGTGCTCAACCAGACAGCGACGAGTACGCAGATCAGCGCGCCTAACGCGAACAATCTCTCGAACCCGGCCCCGACCGGAACTCAACCACAAGCCCCAGCTCAGAACGAATCTCAAGCCCAGCCTCCAACTGCATCGACTGCTCCGCTTCAAAGCTCAAGTCCGCCGGCGGGGTCCGGGTTCGAGTCCATTTCCTCGGCGGCAGGCGGGGCGGGGCCACCGTCCTCAGTCCAAGCTAGTGTGGCCAGCAATGCGGCTGCGCAGTTCCAGGAGCTGCAGGCGGTCTTCCAGCAGGCTGATAACGCGCAAAACGAGGCCGACGCGGCTGGTTCAGGCGCTATTCCTCAGCCGTCGCTAAGCGTTCGAGTCTGACGAAGCTATAGCTGTGCCCATCCCGATTCGCCACATGTCTGCACCCCGTTCTGTTGTATTATTGCCACAGTGGAATGCTGATGCGCTCTTGGCATCCTTGCATTAGACTGATTATAAAGCACTAATGTTTACGCTGCACGGCCATCCGAATGCTTAGACAGGCCCGGCGAATGCCCTCTCAACTCACTATTCAGCGTCCAGTGGAAACGGAAGGAATCGGGCTTCATACCGCAGTTCGAAGCCGAGTCCGATTTGTGCCGGCGTCCGCGGATACGGGCATCGTATTCCGTCGCGTGGATCTCGATAATTTCGAAATCGAAGCGCACGTCCGCAATGTCGCTCGGGTTAGCTACGCCACCAGCTTGATGAAGCAAGGCGTGCTGCTTTCCACCACCGAGCACGTGCTCGCTGCTCTCTATTCTTGCGGCGTCGACAATGTGTATGTGGAAATCGACGCGCTTGAGCTTCCGATTCTGGACGGCTCCGCGAAGCCGTTTATCGACCTGCTGGCGCAGGCGGGAATAAGGCAGCTGCGGCGGCAGCGGCGCTACATCAAGGTGCTGAAGCCACTCGAATTTGCCGACGGCGATCGCTTGCTTGGAATTTACCCGGCGGATGAGTTTCGCGTTCATTGCTATGTGGACTTCCGACATCCGGCGGTTCCGCCGCAGGGAATCGAGTTGAGTGTGAATCGCGACACTTTCAGCCGGGAGCTGGCGCCGGCGCGGACGTTCGGTTTCACGAAGGATTTTCCGGGGCTTCAGGCGATGGGGCTGATTCGCGGCGGGTCGCTCGACAACGCGATTGTGATTGATGACAAAAATATTACGAACGGGCCGCTGCGTTTTCCGGATGAGTTCGGGCGTCACAAGGCGCTCGATTTGATTGGGGACTTGGCGCTGGTCGGACGGCCGCTGCTGGCGCGCATCGAAGCGCATAAGGCTGGGCACGCGTCGCACACGCAGCTTGTGACGCGGCTGCTGGCGGATCAGTCATTGTGGACGGAAACTACTAACGGGCATCACGGGACCGCCGATGCTGAGCATGATTCCGTGAGGGTTCCTGCTCCTTTATCCTCCTGATTCCTTTTTCTGTTCTTCTTCTCATTCAATGGGCGGGCTGCTTGCGCTGGCAGGCTTATTTTTCTCGACTCTAAGCACACCGGTTTCATCAATGAAATAGTATCGATGCTCTGCCGAGGGCTTGACGGGATCGGCGCTTACGCTAAAGGCGCTCGCACCGACCTGGCTGCAACCTTTTGCTGGCGGATTTGTAGAGGGCTTCGCGGTGTAAGTGTAGATGTAATCGTACTTTCTGCCGGATGCTGTGGCGGAATCGATCAGCAAGGCGTGGTCGCAATCTCCAGCGCCTCCGCCTAAACCATCAAGCTGCGACAGGGTCGTTGCAAAACCGTTGTCATAGGTGGACGAGTACATTTCATTTGCAGAACAGATCACTCGAAGCGTTTACACTCCGAGATCGCCACCATCAGCGATTTTTGAGCGCAGATAAGCGGGGATGAGAATGGCCGCCAGAAGCAGAATCACTACGACAATGACCAGGGCTCCGAAGATCTTTTTCGCGGCTGGCATGGCTTCCTTGCCTCCGTGCGGGTTAGCTCGTTGCTCTTGATTCTTGGATTCTGATTCGGGCTGGATCGTTGTGGGAAAGGTCCACGTAGCCACCCGCCATCCTATGTTCGGCCTGAGCTAGGGACAACTGCCACCGGCACCCCTGCCGGTCTGAAGACCGGCGCTACAAGAGACTGAAGCGCAGGGCTTGGTTGTTGCCAAAGGTCGCAGCGCACGCCACAATATCCGCTGATGCCTACCCATTCCGACACAGCTATCGTGATTCTTGCCGCGGGCAAGGGGACGCGGATGCGTTCCGAACTTGCGAAGGTGCTGCATCGCGCTGGTGGACGCACGCTGATCGAGCATGTGATCCGCGCTTGCCTGCCGCTGAAGGCTGCGCAGGTTTTGGTTGTTGTTGGGCATCAGGCGGACGAAGTGGGCGCGGTTGCGGAAAATCTTGGCGCGCAGGTGATTCTGCAGAAACCACAGCACGGCACTGGGCACGCCATGCAGGTGGCGCGTCGCGCGATTCGGAAGAGCGCGAAAGTGGCGCTTGTGGTGCCGGGTGATGCGCCGCTCCTGCGGAGCGAATCGCTGGCAGCGCTTCTCTCTGCACATCGCCGCGGCGAAGCGGCTGCCACGGTGCTGAGCGCGGAACTTGCCAATCCCACGGATTACGGCCGGATTGTGCGGGATTCAGAAGGACGCGTCGAAGCGATCGTCGAAGAAAAGGCTGCGACGCCGGAGCAGCGCTCGATTCGCGAGGTGAATTCGAGCATTTATTGTTTCACGCTTGGGAAATTGTGGCCGGCGCTTACCGAAGTGCGCCCGAACAATGCGCATCGCGAGCTGTATCTCACGGATGCGATTGCGCTGCTGCGGCAGAAGAATGAACGAGTGCTGGCGCAGGTGGCGGCAGATGCGGAGGAGATTCTTGGTTGCAACACGCGCGCGAGCCTTGCGGACGTGGACCGGATTTTCCGCGTGCGCAAGGCGGCTGAATTGATGGAAGCGGGAGTGACAATTTATCTGCCCGAGACGGTGGTGATCGATCCGGATGTGAGCGTGGGAACAGACACCGTGATCGAACCGGGCGTGCAGCTTTTGGGCGAGACGCGCATCGGCGCGCGATGCACGATTCAGACGGGCAGTGTGCTGCACGATGTGCGCGTGGATGACGACGTTACCGTGGGCGCGCATTGCGTGGCGACTGCGAGCCGGTTGCACGCGAAGTCCTCGATCGGGCCGTTTTCGCGCTTGCGGCCGGGCGCTGATATTCGTTCGGGCGCGCACATTGGAAATTTCGTCGAGGTGAAAAAATCCGTGGTGCACGAGGGTGCGAAGGCGATGCATTTGACGTACCTGGGCGATGCGTCGGTGGGGCGCGGGTCGAACATCGGTGCGGGGACGATCACTTGCAACTACGATGGGGTTGCCAAGTATCAGACCACGATTGGTGAACGCGTTTTTATCGGCAGCGATACGGCGCTGGTGGCGCCGATTCGGGTGGGAAATGGCGCGTATGTCGCGGCTGGTTCCACGCTGACCGAAAATGTGCCGGCTGAAGCGCTTGCGCTTGCGCGCGGGCGGCAAGTAAACAAGCCTGGCTGGGCGCGGAAGCGGCGGTTGGAGATAAAACGCGAAGAGAAAACGCGCACGCGTTCGAAACGTGCGCCGCGAAGAAAGTCAGCGAAGTCCCGCGCCAAGACAAAACGCCGAGTGCGCAGCCGGTGACGCAGGCAGCGCTGAGGTCCTTCGGTGCGCTCAGGATGACAACTTAACCGACTAGTTTCGGTGTGTTAAAATTGCATCGGGAGACATCCAACATGAAATTTGGAGTGGTGCAATTTCCCGGGTCGAATTGCGACGATGACGCTTGTCATGCGATCGCGTCGGTGATCGAGCAGCCCGTTGAATTCATCTGGCACCAATCTGAGGATCTTGCACGATTCGACGCGATTATTCTGCCTGGTGGATTTGCTTATGGCGATTATTTGCGGACTGGGGCGATTGCGCGATTTTCTCCTGTGATGAAGGCTGTGGAGCGGTTTGCGCGTGACGGCGGGCTTGTGTTGGGAATATGCAATGGGTTTCAGATTTTGCTCGAAGCTGGATTGCTGCCCGGGGCGATGCTGCGAAACAAAGGGCTGCGATATTTGTGCCGGCATGTGCATATTCGCGTGGAGCGGACGGATACGCCGTTTACGGGCGCGGCGCATCGGGGCGATGTGCTGAAGATTCCGATCGCGCACAATGAAGGAAATTATTTTTGCGATCCTGCGACGCTGGCTGAGCTCGAGCGCGACAACCGGATTATTTTTCGCTATGTGCACCCGGACGGAACGGATTGCGCGGAGGCGGTTCGGAGAGACACGGCTTACGTTGAGTTCGATCGTGAAAATAATCCGAACGGATCGCTGCGCGCGATTGCGGGGATTTGCAGCCGCGAACGCAACGTGCTGGGATTGATGCCGCATCCGGAGCGGGCGGTGGAATCGCCGCTGGGCTCGTCGGATGGGCTGGTGATTTTTCAGTCGATGGTTGAATACCTCACGCGCGGGGAGTGCAAGGCTCCCGGCAATCGCGTGGCGGTGACGGCATAAGTTTTCCACGAGAATCCGCGAAATTCCACAGAGTACCCGGCGGTCTAGTGCTTGCCCGCGTTTTTGTTTGCTGCGACAATTTGCGTGCGCGTGAGGCGCATGGCCCCCAGCGGCTGAAGCCGCAAGCGTGCAGCGATGTGGGCGGCACGACTAAAGTCGTACCCTGACGATAAAACATGCATAAGGCGGTACAGAGCGGGATTCAGGTGACGCCGGAGATTGCGGCGGAGCATGGGCTGACGGCTGAGGAATACGCGCGCATTCAGGGAATTCTGGGGCGCGATCCGAATTATACCGAGCTGGGAATTTTTAGCGTGATGTGGAGCGAGCATTGCTCGTATAAATCTTCGCGCGTGCATTTGAAGCGGCTGCCGACCACCGGCAAGGGTGTGGTGCAAGGGCCGGGAGAAAATGCGGGCGTCGTGGATATCGGCGACGGGATCTGCGCTGTTTTTAAGATCGAATCGCACAATCATCCGAGTTTTGTGGAGCCGTTTCAGGGCGCGGCTACGGGCGTGGGCGGAATTTTGCGCGACATTTTTACGATGGGGGCGCGGCCGATTGCGGTGATGGATTCGCTGCGGTTTGGGGAGATTGCGGCGGCGAAAGGAAAAAGCAAAGGCGAAGAGAGATCTCTCGACTCCGCTCGAGATGACAACGTTCCTGGTGCGACGGCGGAAGAGATTGCGCGGAATCGGCGGATTTTGGACGGCGTGATTCGCGGGATTGGATTTTATGGCAACTGCTTTGGCGTGCCCACGGTGGGCGGCGAAGTGCAGTTCGAATCGTGCTACTCGAATAATCCGCTGGTTAACGCGCTGGCGCTGGGAATTGCGCGGCGCGAGGAACTTTTCTTTGCGCGGGCGCGTGGGGCAGGCAATCCTGTGATTTACGTGGGCGCAAAAACGGGGCGCGACGGAATTCATGGCGCGTCTTTGCTGGCGTCGGCCGAATTCAGTGAAGAATCGCAGCAGAAGCGGCCGAACGTGCAGGTGGGCGACCCGTTCATGGAAAAGCTGCTGCTGGAAGCCTGCCTCGAAGCGATGCGCACCGGCGCGGTGGTAGCAATTCAGGACATGGGCGCGGCCGGGTTGACGAGCTCGAGTTCGGAGATGGCGTCGCGCGGCGGAATGGGAATTGAGATTGACCTGGCGCGTGTGCCGCAACGCGAGACGGGCATGACGCCGTACGAAATTATGCTTTCGGAATCGCAGGAGCGGATGTTGCTGGTGGCGGAGCGAGGGCGAGAGCGAGAAGTTTTTGGCGTGTTCAGCAAGTGGGGGCTGGACGCCGTCGAAATCGGGAAAGTGACCGATGACGGCAAGCTGCGAGTGCTCGA
Source organism: uncultured Acidobacteriota bacterium (assembly GCA_963790945.1). Classification (GTDB taxonomy): domain Bacteria; phylum Acidobacteriota; class Terriglobia; order Acidiferrales; family UBA7541; genus Palsa-295. The sequence goes on along the minus strand of CAWBRH010000035.1, from coordinate 77,941 downwards.
TCATGGGCGCGTGGTGGCGGAAATTTTGGCGCATGCGATTGCGGAGGAAGGGCCGCGGTATGAGCGGCCGATTGCCGCGCTTGCTTCGCCGGCTGGCGCTGCTGGGCCTTTCGTTGAATTTGCAGCTGGCGGCGCTGATCTCACTGAAAATTTCCGCGAGGTGCTAGCGTCGCCGGCGATCGCGTCGAAATACTGGATTACCGAGCAGTACGATTCGATGGTGCGCACGAACACGCGGTTCGGGCCTGGGGCGAGCGATGCGGCGGTGTTGCGATTGAAGGAGACCGAGCGCGGGCTGGCGCTCTCGACGGATGGCAACGGGCGCTGGTGCTATCTTTCGCCGCGCCTGGGCGCGATGCACGCCGTGGCGGAGGCGGCGCGCAATGTGGCGTGCAGCGGGGCGCGTCCTGTGGCGGCGACGAACTGCTTGAATTTCGGGAATCCGGAGAAGCCGGAGGTGATGTGGCAGTTCAGCGAAGCGGTGGATGGAATTGCGGAGGCTTGCCGCGCGCTGGAGATTCCGATTACGGGCGGGAACGTCAGCTTCTACAACGAGACGCTCGGCAAGCCGATTTATCCTACGCCGATTCTGGGCGTGCTGGGCGTGCTGGAGGATGCGGATTACGCGGTAGGCTCGGCGTTTGACAAGGAAGGCGATCTGATTGTTCTGCTGGACGGCGGCGGCGTGGCTGCGTCACGTGCCGACGTGCAGACGGAGTTTTCGTCGTCGGAATATGCGAAGACGATTCAGGGAATCGTTTCGGGTGCACCCCCTGCGATCGATCTAGCGGCTGAAAAGCGGCTCATCGCGTGCCTGGTGAATCTGGCGAGCGTGGGTTTGATTCTCTCGGCACATGACGTGAGCGATGGTGGGCTGGCTGTCACGATCGCGGAGTCGTGCTTCGGTAGTGAGGGACTCGCTGCTGACGTCAACGCCGGGCCCACCGCTCTGGGCATGCCTGACAATCCTCCTGCGGAGTCAGCGCTGTTTGGTGAGCGTGGCGCGCGAGCGGTCGTGTCCCTTTCGGCCGCTTCGCTTGCTCGTCTCGCCAAGGTTGCGGCACAATGTGGAGTTACGGCATACACGGTTGGAACCGTCGCGCGCGGTGATTTCCGCATCCAATACAGAGGCGTAACTGTTATAAGAGGGGACGTGAGTTCCTTCCGGAAGGCTTGGTCGGAATCATTAGCGCGAACGATTGAGGACGGGGCTTAGTTTGGTTCGCGCTGCTCATTCTCTGGTAGTTGGGCTCTTAAGTCTTTTTGGCCTTTGGATGCTCATCAAAGCATCTCGGGAGGTTCCTGCGCTAATCACAGCGTTGCGCCAAGCACCCCCGGATTTACCTCAAGGTGAAACGCAGGGCTTTTTTATCGACGTCAGTTTTCTAGCTTGGATACCGGCTCTTTTATGCGCCTGGGGCATATGGAAGTGGCGAAGATGGGGACAGGTCTTAACGATTGTGTTGTGCGGACTCGCAATCTTAATAGAGATAGAAGGAGTGGTATTTTTTGGCCGACCTTATCTTGCTCATCGAAATCTCATACTAGCGTTTCTGGAAATGGCATTAGTCGTTTGGCTCTTGCTGCCACCCGTTAAGAGTCGTTTTAACGTATAAGGGCACATGAATCGCACATTGTATCTCGACGAGGATCGGTTCCACGATCACTGCGGCGTGTTCGGCGTCTTCGGGAATGACGAAGCGGCGAAGCTGACGTATCTCGGAATCTATGCGCTGCAGCATCGCGGGCAGGAATCGGCAGGAATTGCTTCGACCGATGGCACAGACGTGCGGGTGCACAAGGCGCTCGGGCACGTGCAGGAAATTTTCACGCCGCGGGTAATTGCCTCGCTGCCGGGCTCGGCGGCGATCGGGCACACGCGCTATTCAACCGCCGGCGACACGACGCTGATGAACGCGCAGCCGGTGGTGATCGATTGCAACAAAGGCAAAATCGCGCTTGCGCACAATGGCAACCTGACGAACGCAATTGAAGTGCGGCGGCGGCTGGAACATCGCGGCTCGATTTTCCAGACGACGAGTGACACGGAAGTGATCGTTCATTTGATTGCGCGCAGCGCGGCGCGGAATCTTTCAGGTGCGATTGCCGATGCGCTGAATCAGGTGGAAGGCGCGTACTCGCTGGTGCTGCTGACGCGCGATGAAATTTTCGCGATACGCGATCCGCGCGGTTTCCGTCCGCTGAATCTGGGCCGCATCGACGGCACCTGGGTGGTTGGCTCGGAAACGTGCGCGTTCGATCTGATCGACGCGGAATATGTGCGCGAAGTGGAGCCAGGCGAGATGGTGCGGATTTCCCGCAGCGGTGTCGAGTCGATTCGATTCGCCCCGGAAAAGCCGCATCAATACTGCATTTTTGAGCATGTCTATTTTTCGCGGCCGGACAGCCTGGTGTTTGGGCGGCCGGTGAATCAAAGCCGCGAGCGCCTGGGGCGTCTGCTGGCGCGCGAACATCCCGTGGCGGCCGATATCGTGACGCCAGTGCCGGATTCGGGTGTGCCTGCAGCTATCGGCTATGCCGCGGAATCGGGCATCCCGTTCCGCATGGGTTTGATTCGCAATCATTACATCGGACGAACATTTATCGAGCCATCGCAGGCCATTCGCGATTTTGGCGTGAAGCTTAAATTGAACCCGGTGCGTCGAATGTTGGAGGGGCAGCGCGTGGTGCTGGTGGACGATTCGATCGTGCGCGGGACGACGAGCCGGAAAATTGTAAGGCTGGTGCGCGAAGCCGGCGCGACGGAAGTGCACGTGCGCATCAGCTGTCCGCCGACGATTTCGCCCTGTTATTACGGCGTGGATACGCCGAGGCGCGAAGAATTGATCGCAGCGAATCAATCGACGGAAGAGATACGGAAGTTTCTGGGCGCCGATTCGCTCGGCTATCTCTCGCTCGAATCGTTGCGCGAAGCTGTGGAAGATACGGAACGAAAATTTTGCACGTCGTGCTACACCGGCAGCTACCCAACGGAGCTGGTGCAACTCGAAGTGGAGGCTCATCGTGGCAGCTGAGGTGGGAGAAGCGGTCATCGTAGAAAAAGTTCAGGCGAAACGCGCGGATACGGTGAGTGACCGTGTGTGGCGCGAGGTGCTTTCGTGGTTCTGGGTGATTCTCGCGTTCCTCGTGATCGAAGGCGGATTCGTGCAGGCGCGTGTGATTCCCAGCGGCTCGATGGAACAGACCGTGCTGATTGGCGATCACCTGATTGTGAGCCGCTTCGGGTACGATATGGGCATTCCGTTTACGGATTTTCACGTGCCCTTGTGGCGCAATCCGAAACGGCAGCAGATCATCGTGTTTCGCGCGCCTCTGCCGGGCAATCCTGATTTCATCAAGCGCACGATCGGCCTGCCTGGCGACACGATCGAGATCAAGCAAGGCGTGGTCTATGTAAACGGAAAGGCGCTCAGACGATGCCATATCGCCAACTCAGCCACCGAACCCGATGGAAAATCGACCCTGGCGATCACGGTGCCGCCGGACAACTATTTCATGATGGGCGACAATCGCGAGAATTCCTACGACAGCCGCTATTGGGGTTTCGTGCCGCGCGCGAATATTATCGGCACGCCGGAGATCATTTATATGTCGATCGACGCGCCGGAGGAAGTGTGGGAGCCAGGGCACGTGGCGGAGCGGTTTGAAACATATTTCAGTGCTTTGATCCATCCGCGCGAAGTGCGCTGGAGACGTTTGTTCCATACATTTTAGAGCCATGTAGATGTTCGCCAGATTCCATCGTCCCTTCCAGAAACGGAACCTCTACATGCGTTACGCCGATGCCGGCGTGAATATTTCGGTTGCTGACGAAGCCAAACGGCGAATTGCCGCGATGGCGAAGAAAACATTTCAGCGTGGTGTGCTCGCGCCTATTGGCGGCTTTGGCGCGCTTTTTCAGCTGGACCGCAAGCGCTGGCGCGATCCGGTGCTTGTGGCCAGCGCGGATGGCGTGGGCACGAAGCTGAAGATCGCATTTGCCACAGGGATTCACTCCACCGTGGGCGCAGATATTCTGAACCACTGCGTGAACGACATTTTGACGCAGGGCGCCGAGCCGCTTTTTTTTCTCGATTACCTGGCGATGGGAAAACTGGACGCGCATGTGGTGGAACAGGTGATCGAAGGAATGAGCCGCGCCGCGAAGAAGGCGCATTGCTCGCTGATCGGCGGTGAAACCGCGGAGATGCCGGACTTTTATCCCGCGGGCGAATACGATCTGGCGGGGTTCATCGTGGGCGCGGTGGAACGGCGCAAGCAACTCGATCGCCGTCGAGTGCGGGCGGGCGATTTGCTGATTGCGTTGCCGTCGAGCGGGCTGCACACCAACGGCTATGCGCTGGCGCGCAAGCTGGCATTTGGCGTTGCGAAGCTTTCGCCGGATACCTACGTACCCGAAATCGGAAACAAAATCGGGGCCGAACTACTGAAGCCGCATCGTCCTTACTGGCCGCTGTTGAAGGGCGTGCTGGCGCGCGGCTGGGTGACGTCCATGGCGCACATCACTGGCGGAGGAATCAGCGGGAATCTGCCGCGCGCGTTGCCGAAGAACGTGCAGGCGGTGGTTGAGCTCGGGTCGTGGCCAGTGCTGCCGATTTTTCAGTATCTAGCGAAGGTGGGGAAGATCGATCGGGAGGAGTTGCTGCAGACGTTCAACATGGGCGTGGGGATGATTTTAGTGGTGCCGGCAAAATTTGTGGCGCGTGTGGAATCGGAATTGAAGCGGCGGCGCGAGAAATTTTATTTGATCGGGCGGATTGAGCCGGCGGCGCGTGGGAAGTCGCGCGTGATTTATTTGGGTGAGTTGGGGCTGTAGCACGGCCGAAGAAAGATCCTTCGACTGCGCCCCGCAGACACACGTGGGACGCACAATTCGCGCTTCGCGAAGGTAAGAAAAGGCGTGCGGGGCTTCGCTCAGGATGACGATTCTCCTGCCCGCACTGGCCGGGCCGATCGGGTTTGAGCTTATGGTCGACTCACCGTCGTAAGAGCACAGGCAGGAGTGCCTGTGCCACTGAAACCGGCACGATGTTTTACTCGCCGATGTTGTCGATGTCGGCTACCGCTTTCCACGAGCCATTGGCTTGCTTCTTCCACACGACCACATACTTGCCTTTTTCGTCGGCAACCTTTCCCTTTTTCGCTTCGGTTTTCAGGTCGTAAGTGCCGTATTCGTAGGCGAGATCGCCGGAGCGCGCGACTTCAACGTAGGTGGTATCGAAGGTTAGGCCGGGGCCCGGCGTTTCGAGCATCGGCTTCCAGGCCATTTTGATGGCGTCTTTGCCTTTCACCATCGCGCCGTTATTGACGAAATAGACGGCTTCATCGGCGTAGTACGACGTGGCTTTGTCGAGATCTTTTGCTTGCGAGGCTTTGCTCCAGTCGGAGGAAGCGGTGCGAATGGCGGCTTCGTCGGCTTTGCGCGTGTCGGGCGGCGGCGCGGGTTTTTGCGCGGTCTGCTCGGAGCAAGCGACGGTGATGCTCATGGCGAAAAGCGCCGCGAGAAGTAAAAACATGGAACGAAATTGCGACATGCGAATGCCTCCTAGGCGTTGAATGTTGTGGACACGATGCCTCTTGAACATGGGCGTGTCAAGGAATCATCGGGTTGGTTCTGACTGGCGATTTTGTGGGCTTGGCGAACTATGCTAATTTCCTGCGGTGACGAAGAAACGCATTGGAGTGCTGCTTTCCGGCCGCGGCTCGAATTTTCAGGCGCTGGCGGACAGCGTGGCAGCGGGGCGCATCCCCAACGCGGAAATCGCGATCGTCATCAGCAATCGCGAGAATGCGCCGGGGATTGAAAAAGCGCGGGCACGGGGAATTCCGGCGCAGGTGATTCCGTCGAGGGGACTCGAACGCGAACCATACGACAAGCTGGTGATTGCCGCGCTCGAGGAAAAGAAAGTTGATCTCGTCTGTCTCGCGGGTTACATGCGGCTGCTGTCCCGCGTTTTGTCGCGGCATATCGCGGGCGCAATCTGAATATTCATCCTTCGCTTTTGCCGGCTTTTCCGGGGCTCGAATCGCAACGGCAGGCGATCGAGCACGGCGCGAAATTTTCCGGATGCACGGTGCATTTCGTGGACGAAAATCTCGACGCTGGGCCGATCATTTTGCAGGCGGCTGTTCCGATCGCGATGACGACACGCCGGAGACGCTTTCCGAGCGCGTGTTGAAGAAGAACATCGAATTTACACGGAAGCGGTGAGCATCGTTCTCGAAGGACGATATCGAATGGAAGGGCGCCGCGTGCTATCACAAATCTAGCGGCGAGTGCGGAGAAAAAATAGTGGCGGCAGCGAAGTTCAAACCGGTGGACGAGCAGCTCGCGTACCTGCGAAAGGGCGTGGCGGAAATTATCCGCGAGGACGAGCTGAAGGCGAGGCTCGAGAATCCGCAAAAGAGGAAAGCCGCTGCGCGTGTACCTGGGCGTGGACCCCACCGCGCCGGATATTCACCTTGGCCACACTGTGGTGCTCCGGAAGCTGAAACAGTTTCAGGACATGGGCCATACCGCGATTTTTCTGATCGGCGATTTTTCGGCGATGATCGGCGACCCGACAGGACAATCGGAGACGCGGCCGCCGCTTTCGCGCGAGCAAGTGGACGCCAACGCAAAAACATATCTCGAACAGGTGTACAAAATTCTCGACCGCGAAAAAACGGAGGTTCGCTACAACAGCGAATGGCTCGGCAAAATGTCGCCATGAGATGGTGCGGCTCTGCGGAAATACCGGCTGGCACGGATGCTGGAGCGCGAAGATTTTCGTTCACGGCTCGATAAGAACTACCGATTTCCGTGCACGAACTGCTCTATCCGCTTTTGACGGCTTACGACGCGGTCGCGCTGCAATCGGACATCGAATTGGGCGCCACCGAGCAAAAATTCAATCTGCTGGTGCATCGCGACATCCAGCGCGAATACGGTCTGGCGTCGAAGTGGTGCTGACCATGCCGATTCTCGTGGGACTCGATGGCGAGCGCAAAATGTCCAAAGCCTGGGCAATTATGTGGGTATCACGGAAGCTCCGGGCGAGATGTTCGGCAAGCTGATGTCGATTTCAGACGAGCAGATGTGGACTTACTACGAATTGCTGACGGATTTCGGTCCGCCCGTGATCGTGCGGTAAAGGAGGACTGCGCACGGGCGCGCTGCATCCGAAAGAGGCGAAGATGCAACTCGCGCACACGATCGTCGCGGGTTTTCATGGCGAGGACGCGGCACGGAAGGCGAAGATGAATTTCAGCGGGTGTTCAGCGAGCGGAAGCTGCCGGAAAACCCACTTGAATGCCGCTGCGAGCCTCTAGTAGATGGCTTCGTGAGGGTTGCGATCAAGAACGGAGACATCATTGAGCAGTTCAATTTCCCCGTGGGGCCGACTGGCAAAGCCAAGCTTTCAGCTCTCCTCGTGCCCCTTGTGGACATGGCATCAAAGTCCGAGGCAGAGAGACTCATTAAGCAAGGCGGGGTCGAGGTGAATGGGCAGCGTGTGAGTGATGTGCGCTATGAAATCGACTTGCAAGACCCGGCGATTTCCTCCTCAGGGTTGGAAAGAAAAAGTTCTTGCGGGTCACGATAGGTTAACTGCGACATTTTGCAGGACCGCTGAAGCGGGCACGGCATGCCGTGCCCCTACTGAAGGCTCATTCTAACGGCGCTCGGCTAGGCGCTGGAGACGATCGAGCCACGAGCGATCGCGTTGCGCGACGGCAAAACGCGTGAAGGCAGCATCTATGAGGCGCCCGGACAGGCCAGGCATTTTGTAGGAGTCGCGCATGTGTAGACGCGTGCCAGTCGGCGAGCTTTCCAGTTCCCAGCGCTGCAATCCTCGCACGCCGTAAGAATCCTGAAACTGCCACTCGAGCAGCTTCTCCCAGCGATAGGCTGTGATTACCACCGTGAGCGAGACCTCGCGCGTGCCCAGCTTGCCTGTGATTTGTACTTTCTGGCCGACGGCGAAATCGGAAGCGCCGCCCTGCACCTCAAAATGAGAATTCATTTCTGCAGCGTACCAGAGCGGCATGCGCTGCGGAACGAAGAAAACGAAGACTTCGTTGGGCGCGACGGAAAAATTCCGCGAGAATTCGAGATGTGCCATCAGAGAAGGGAAACTACGTCAAGAAGACGGCGATTCAAAAGCGGCGCGTCAGTGCACATCAACGAGCACGAGCGAAACGTCGTCCGAGGCAGGGCCTTCGCGCCACGCCGCCACGCGGTCGAGAATCCCCTGCTTCATGTTGCTTGAAAGGCAGCAGAGCCGCCTCGCGGACAAATTCTGCACGCCTTCGACTCCCAGCATTTCGCCATTCGCCATCGAAAACGTCAGTGATTCCATCGGTATAAAACACGATACGGTCGCCGGGCAGCAGGTCCACATCGAGAGTGGCTTCGCCATCCACGGCATTCGGCAACGCGCCGAGCACCATGCTGCGCGATTCAAGCAGGCGAGGCTCTTCGCCCGGCTGCACGATCATCGCAGGCGGGTGCCCCGCGCCAGCGAATACCATTCTTCGCGCGTTGCGTTCCACTCGCGCCGCAGCCACGGTGAAAAAGAAAACGGCTCCCGAGATTGTTCATCACGAAGCGGTTCAATTGCGCCAGCATGTCGCCAAGCGAGATGTTCTTGCGCAAGTGTGAAATGTTTCGGAATATATGCGGTTGGCTACGAGCGCCGAGCCGATACCGTGGCCGGATACGTCGCAAACGAGGAGATTCAAATGATCCGTATCGAGCGTGCTGACGAGGCCGAAATCGCCGCCAATCGTACGCACCGGATGATAGAAAGCTTCTACTTCGAGGCTGCCCCACGTGAGCGATTTTGGCGCGAGGCTTTGCTGCACGCGGGCGGCGAGCGTCAGGTCTTCCTCGATTTCTCTTTGACGCTCTTCGAGAAGTTTATTCGCGGCGCGCAGCTGTTCTTCGGCGCTCTTTTGCTCCGAAATATCCGTGAAGCTGATGATGGTGAAAGTGCGGCCATCGGGATCTTCCATTTTTCGCGCGCTCGAAACCACGGGAAGCTTCGAGCCATCCTTCGTGGGAAGGAAGAACTCGTGGCGTATCCGGCCCAGCGTTTGCACTTCCCGGCGCCGCTCGCGAAGTATGTATTTCGTCGGCCCGTAATAGACGAGGAGGGGATCTTTGCCCAGAACATCCTCGCGAGATACTCCCGTCATTTCCTCGAACACCGAATTGACGAAGATCACGTGCTCGCAATCGTCGACGATGAGCACACCCTCGTTCAAAGTTTCGAGAATGCCGGCCATTTGCTCGAGCCAGTCGGGCTGTTCATATTCCAAGGACAAGGACAACCCCCGCACACCCGCACGCAGCGTGGACTTTCATCTTACCCAATCTAGCGGAAACCCACAAAGCGGCCCGTCCGGCTGCATCTCACAGTTGAGAATCGGCGACCTGACGTAAACTGGTTGCTCGCTGGGCAATGAAAGCCAACGTGCGTTCCAACGTTTGGCTGCATCTAATCAGCGCAGACCATCACCATGAGCGCAAACGGATCAACGCAGACGCAAGAACTCAAACGCATGAGCTCCAATGGAAATCGCCTGCCGCCGGGACCGAAAGGCCTGCCGCTGGTCGGCGTGTCGTTCAATCTGCTGCAAGACCCGCTGGAATTGATGCGCCGCGTGACGCGGGAGTACGGCGACGTCGTCCGCATCCCGGTGATTTTGCAAAGCCGCATCCTGCTGAACCATCCGGACTACATCCAACAACTGCTGCTTTTCCAGCAGAGCAAATTTCACAAGAGCACGCTGACGAAAGAAACCACCGAGCGCCTGCTGGGGCAAGGCCTGCTGATCAGCGAAGGAGATTTCTGGCGGCGCCAGCGCCGGCTCGCGCAGCCCGCGTTTCATCGCCACCGAATCAACGAATACGCGCCCACGATGCTCGAGTGCGCGGAGATGAAAGTCGCGCGACTGGCGCGATGGCGACACACGCAACATGGCGGAAGAAATGATGGAGCTGACGCTCGAGGCCGCCGTGCGAACTCTTTTCGGCACCACGCTTCCGGGCGAGGCGCAGCAAGTGGGCCGCGCGATGACTTTCTTGATGCGCTATTCGCTGCGCCGCGCGCGTTCGCCACTTCGGATTCCGGCCGGATGGCCCACGCCGAAAAACCGGCGCGCCACGAAGGAATTCGGTTTTCTCGATTCGCTCGTGTATCGAATCATCGAGGAGCGCAAAGCGCAGGGAAACGGGCATCGCCACAGCGATCTGCTTTCCATGTTGATGGGCGCGATGGACGAAGACGGCACGCAGATGACTCCGCGGCAATTGCGCGATGAGACGATGACGCTGTTTCTTGCCGGCCACGAGACCACGGCGCTCACACTTTCATGGACATGGTATCTGCTCAGCCAGAATCCCCCCGCCGAAGCGCGGCTGCACGAAGAGCTTAGAGGTGTCCTTGGCAATCGCGCTCCTGGTGTGGCCGATCTCGAGCGCCTGCCCTATTTGAGCGCGATAATCAGCGAAGTGCTGCGAATGTATCCGCCTGCGTACATCATGGCGCGGACGTCGATCGCGCCCTCGACCTTCGGCGGCTACGATTTTCCGACGGGCTCGACGATGATGGTTTCGCAGTGGGTGATGCACCGCGATGCGCGTTATTTCGACGATCCGGATTCGTTTCGTCCGGAGCGCTGGCTCGATGGACTGGCCGGCCGGTTGCCTGCCGGCGCATATTTTCCGTTTGGCGACGGACCACGGCGCTGCATCGGGCAGGGATTCGCGCTGCTCGAATCGGCGCTTGTGATTGGCGCGTTGGCGCAGCGCTTCCGTTTTGAATTGGTGCCGGGCACGACGGTGGCGCCGGAGCCGCTCGTTACGCTGCGCCCGAAGAATGGCATTCGCATGACGATTCACGCGCGGTAGTTCTTTTCGGTCACTTCACAAACTGCGGTTGCTCGCCTTTCGACCACGGATCGTATGTGAGGCACAGCCTTACGCGATCGGAAATCGGCGGGTGATCGTAGAACAGAAACACATCCACTGGATTCGGGTCAGGATCGGCGAGAAACGACTCGCCCTCCACCTGAAATGAATCGGCGGCGGCCTGGCCTGCGTCGGGAATCACGCCGTGCGTCACCTCCAGGCCGTACACATCGGCCTGATTCTCGATATAGCGGCTGAAAGCATTCGAGATCGGATCGGCCGCAAAATTGAAAATCGACAGCAGTAAGAGCAACGCCGGTAGCGACGCCAAATCGTCCGGCCCGCGAATGCCCCAGCCGCTTCCCCAGCGCTTCAGCATCCAGCCGAGACACCGGAAACCGAGATAAAAGAGCACGAACAGCAAGCCTGCCGTGAAAGCCAGGCCCTTCCAGATATGGCCCAGGACGTAATGGCCCATCTCGTGTCCGAAATCCGAGAGGATTTCTGGAATGGATTCCTTGGCGATGTTCGTGTCCCACACTACCACTCGCTTCGAAGCGCCGAGACCGCTGACGTACGCGTTCATCGCGTTCGTTTTTTCGCTGGCTTTCATCCAGAACATGCGCTCGGGCGGAATCGTGAGGCCTGCGCGCTGAACCACTCGTTCAATTTGCGCGACGAGCTCAGGATCTTTCTGGCTGAGCGGCGCGAAGGTGAAAAACATCGGCTCAATCACAAACGGCTCGATAAAAGTGAGGAACACGACAATCGGCAGCGAGATCAGCCAGAAATAAAACCACCAGCGCCGCGGACTGCGCCGGATCACGGCATAAAGGATCCACACAGCAAAAATGCCGCCCACGATCAAGAGGAGCTGCGCCTTCGCATAATCCAGAGACCACGCGCCCCAATGCTCCACCGAGATGCCATACGATAGCGACACCCAGTGCTCGTAAGCGTCGGCGGGGAGTTGCAGGATCGCTATCGTCAAGACCAGAAGCGGCGCGAAAACGAGAGCCTGCACGAATCGATTGGATGAAGCTTTCTCGGCCGTGTCTCCAAACTTCGGCCCGAGCTTCCAGTGCAGGATGATCCAGAGGATGAGGAGTCCGTAGAAAAAGCTGATGATGTTGAAGCGAAACTGTGTGCGGCTGAGAGCTTTTGCCTTTTGGTAAAGGCCGGGCGGAAGCGTGTAGGCGGTTATTTTCTTTTCCACCGGCCGTGCCACAACGCCGGCACTCGGGGATTCCAAGCCGGGAGTTGATTGCGCGTGGCCAAGATGCGAAGCCCTTCCGAATGCGATGGGAGAGAGAGCGAGCGCGATGAGAATGACTGCCAATCGAGCAAATTTCATTGAGCCTCGGTACAAATTCGAGCAATCAATCGGTGCCATTCCGTTTCAGGCCGACCGCCCGGGCTGCCGTCGCTCCGTCCTGATATAGTGACCTGTCACCCCGAACAGGTTGCCTCTTTGGGTGCGCTTCTGAATCGCCTTTACCGCATTCGCGCCAGCGCGATTATCATAGACGAGCGAAACTTGCTTTCGGGAGAACTGCGATGAAGAGCGCATGGCCAGGACTCGCGATTCTGCTTCTGCTGCCGGTGAATTCGGTGTTTGCGCGTCCGCCGCAGCCGCAACAGTATCACGAGGAAGACCCTTCCAATGTTGCCGATGCCGCTCGCCGCGCACGCGATCAAAAGAAAGAACAATCCAAGTCAGCCAAAGTGTGGGACAACGACACAATTCCGAAGACGCCGGGTGCTGTAAGCGTGGTCGGCCAGGCTCCGGTAGTGGCCGAGGGCGATGACTCCGCTGCAGGCGCGGGCGCGAAAGATGCTGGCACGAAAGATGGCGCGAAGGATGCCACCCCAGGGTCTGAGGTGCTGACAGCGCGGCAAAACCTGCGAATGAGTCCGGATCCGCTACGGCTGCTCCTGCCGGCTGCATCTGAAGCGGGCGGCGGCGCTGCATCGCTGTTGCCGATGAAAAGGCTAAAGGCGGCGAAGCCAGTGCGGAAGTTGCAGCGATCCAGTCAGATCTCGCTGCCGCCAAGGCACAATTGCAAACCGTGAAGGCCGATCTCGATATCATGCAGCGCAAATTCAATCTCGATTCGCAGACCTATTACGGCAAGCCCGACTACGCCGCTGACAGAGAAGGCGCCGCCACAATCGACGCAGAAAAAGGTCAGGTCGACGCCAAGCAACAGGAAGTGGCCGACGCGCAAATGAAAGTGGATCAACTCGAGGCGAAGCTTTCCAACGCGCGCTAGGCCGTCTGCTGACCTTGTTCTCGCCGGCCAGTCGAATCGCATTCTCCGTAGATAACACCTACTCGTCGCCTGGCCGCTATTTTCAGCCGTCGGTATTTTCCACAGCTCTGCAACAGCACCACTACTAATTGTATAGATTTGCCTTGACTCACTAGAACCTCCGGCGCACAATCCCGCCAGTTCTTGGCGTTTTTGCACTACGGGGCGCTTCGGCGGCATCGCTTTTCCTTCCGTCGCCGGGGCCGTGGGTTTGCGAGGCAAACGAATGCAATATCTGCCCGGTTGGACCGTGCAGTGTTTGAATCCGGGTTGTCCGGCGCGCGGCCACTGGCTGCGCGTGGAAAGCGCGCCTCAGGATCGTTGCAGCAATTGCGGCGGACCGCTTCACAATGTGCCGCCGCCCCTGGCGCCGCGCTTCCGGATGCGGCCGCGTGCGCTGAGCAGCCGTCAGGCCAGTCGGACGCCCGCGCTAGATTCGGTAGCCGCTGCGGCGAGGCAATGGCCGGAGACGGCGTCGTCCCCGCATCGTCTCCACACTGTCAAACAATGCGCAGCTTTTCTTGTCTGTGTCTTTGGGGTGCGTCACTCGCGCGGTGAGTCGGCCCAGCCTGAGTTGCCTAGCCGAGGCTCCGCGCACGAAAAAAGCCCGAGTCCGCCTTTCGCGGCCTCGGGCTTTTCCTTCCGAAGGGCTGGCCCCCCTCTAGAAAATAGAATTTCAAGCCAAACTGAATATTTCGTTGCCCTCGATCGAAGCTGATCTGCCCAAATGTGGAATCGAATCCCTGGTTGTCGGGGTTCAGGAATTGAGCGTGATTGAATGCGTTAAAGAACTCCGCGCGAAACTCAAAGTAACTTGCTCTCCGTCACTTTGATGTGTTTCATCAGCGAGAGATCGAAGTTATTGATTCCCGGTCCTCGTAGCGCATTGCGCCCCAAGGTTCCGTAGGTGAATAGAGGAACGCCGGTCTCGCTGCCTGAGCACGTCGGGTCGTCGTTAGGGCAGGGATTGGCAAACCAGGTTCGTGGGATCAAACCAGAAGTTGCCAGAGACCGGCGAGCCTATGCCGTTCGCGCAGTCGCTATCAAACGATAGATTCGAGTTCCGCGGGTTCACTTTTCGAACTCGGCCCCACTACGTCCGGACGATCCAGGAAGCTGTTCTGTCCGCTCGCATTGCCATTCGAAAAAAGAGTGAACGGCTGTCCTTTCTGGAAGGTTGCGATGCCACTCAGCTGCCACCCGTCCGCGATCTTTTTCAAGATGCCGTCGCTATGGATGCCATACGCCAAAGGCAGTTCCCAAATCCCGCTGATCACGAGTCGCTGTGGCACATCGAAATCGGCAAGTGCGCGGTCCAGGCGCGGATCGAGAGGATCGGTGTATTGAAACGAGCGTGCACGAAAACCCGAGGTCAAGTCGATCGTCTTCGCTACGGTGTAGGCAGCTCGTAGCGCGAAGTGGTGGCTGAATCGCTTATCCACAGTCAGCTGAAACTGATCGCTATCAGAGAGTCCATTGCCGGCGTTAGTGAATAGCTGAGTTGCTCCAGTCGCCGTTCCATTCGGATCGATAGGCGAAACTCCGCCCGTGCACTGCGCAATATCGGCTCCAGTCACGATCTGCCGCCGAGCGCAGTCTGGATTCACGAAGCCAAACTGGTTGAGCTGTTGCTGCAGGATCGTTGGGTCAGGAAAATTCGTTTCGACCTGGGAGATCAGCTTCCTCCCCAGGCTCCCCACGTACACGGCCTCCACCATCGTGTCTCGCGTGGCCTGCCACTGAAAGCCGTAATTGAAGTTCTCTGAATAAGGCGTGCGGAAGTGCGGAAACGTGGTGTAGGCAAACGGCAGTTTCGGAACTTCGAACGTGCCTACTTTCCCGGCGGAGGCGAACGGAAACGGATTTTCCAAGCCGAAGGGGGTATATGGGTCGCTCACAAAGTCCCCTGTGACGCCTGTGTAATCCGACGGGAAGAAGTTGGAAACGGCGCCGAAGGGAGGCTGGCCGCCGAACTGCAGATTCAACGCGCCGTCCTCGATGTCGTAGAAAATTCCGAATCCACCGCGCATCACGAGCTTGGCATTGCCGAAAATGTCCCAGGCAAAACCGAATCGCGGCGCGAAGTTATTGTAGTCGGGATAGACCAGCGCTTTATTCGGAGCTCCGCGGTCGCCAGGATAAAGAATTCCGGAGGGCGCATCAGGAAAGCGTGTGGATTGCTGACCGGGAAAGAAACCCAAAATGTTGTTATGCACGTCGCTTTGCGGCAGGTAGTACTCGTAACGGAGACCGTAGCTCAATGTGAGACGCGGGCGGACCTTCCACGTATCTTGTGCATAGCCGCCAAAAGATCCGGTTCGGATGCCGTAAACCGCGTTCGAGAATTGGAAGTAGTTGTCCCAGAATCCGCCGACAAAGTCCGCCTGTTCATCGCCAGTGAAATCGCCGTTGGTAAAATCGAAACTGCCATTGTTGAAGAAATCGAAATTGTAATTCTGGCGTATCCGAGTGATATCCACGCCAAACTTCAACTCATGGCGCCCTCGTGTCCACGTGTAATTATCGGCCCATTCGAACGTGGCGCTGTGCTCCTTCGTGGGTCCTCCCGGCGACGGCCCAAGATTAAACGAATTCGTGAGTATCAGCGGAGGCGCGGTGCCTTTTGGATCATCCGGACTCACATTGGTAAATCCCAACGCTGCCGGCGACGTGGTATCCGCGGGAATCGCCGTAAGAGTTGCGAAGCGATTTGCCGCAAAGCGAAATTCATTCACTTTGCTGCCCCCCGGGAACGTGTGTACCCAGCTGAAAGTGCCGATTTGCGAACGAAAGTTATCAGAAAAACCGGAGCCAACCGGAACGTTTCCGCCGGTGGACGCACCCTTGATGATCTGGAACGGGTACGCATCGCGCGTATCGTCGATTATGTAAACGAACGACAGAGTGTCCCGGCTCGTCAGATTGTGATCGATGTGCAAGATTCCCTGGTCGTTATCGATAGCCGCAGTGGGGAACGATATGAATTGATTCGTGCCCACGTTTGCATGAGGCAGATATTTGTTGATGTAGTTCTGAATCACCGGATTCACCAGGCCGGCGGTTGCCAAATTATTGAAGGGCACATTGTTGCCGGTGATGGGATTTGTCAGCTGAGTTCCATTTGGGTCTATGCAGTCTCCGCCCCCACTGTAGGCGCCGCAAAGCTCCCCAAAATCGCCGGTGCGTTCAGGATCGCTTAAGACGTCCAACAGCCCGGAGTTTTGGCCTTCACGCCGCCGCGTTCCCTGATAGGCCGCAAAAAAGAATGTCTTGTCTTTTTTGATCGGTCCGCCGACCGTGCCGCCGAATACATTTCGTTTGAAATTTTGTTGCGGTTGATCCGGAGGCAGGAACCAGTCTCTGGCGTTCAAAACGTCGTTGCGCAGGAACTCAAAGAGATCGCCGTGATAGCTGTTCGTCCCCGACTTTGTAATCTGGTTGACGATACCGCCTGACGTTCGGCCATATTGCGCGTCATAATTATTCGTCAGAATCTTGAATTCCTCGACTGCATCCGGATTAGGACTCGCAATGATGTTGTTATTGAGGAAATTCGTGTTGTTCGCTCCATCGAGCAGGAAGGTGAGCGATTCGGACCGCTGGCCGCTTACAGAGAACGGGTTACCCGAGCCATCGTCAGGATCGGGCGAAAAAACTCCCGCTTGCAGCAGTCCCAGTTGCAAAGTGTCGCGGTCGAGCAGCGGCAGATCCTGAATCATTCGCTGGTCTTCCACTTTGCCGAGCACCGCTCCGGTCGTATCCACCTGCACCACGTTGCCTTTCACCTCGACGGTCTCGGACCCTGAACCTACTTTCAAATTCACATCGAGGCGGCCGTTTTGATTCAATTCGAGGACGATGCCGGACCGCACGTACCTGGCGAAGCCGGGCTTCTCCACAGTCACCGAGTAGGTTCCCACCACGACCGGATCGAATACATAGGCGCCGTCGCTCGCCGAATTCACGGTTCGCGAGATACCGGTGCCGGTATTCGTGAGCGTGATTTTTGCTCCGCTCACCATGCCTCCGGATTGGTCGCTGACCGTGCCACGCAGGGAAGTGGCCGTCTGAGCGCGAAGTGAAGCGGCGGAAAAAACAAATGCGAACAGCGTTACGGCGCACAGCAATAGCGAGCGAGCCCTGGACACAGCATACCCCCGATAGACACTGTGGTTTCGTGACACATGCGCGCGGTTGGCGCGTTCGGCGGTAATGAAATCGAAAAGCTACGGATGAACTAGACGTCCCGCGAACGTTTGCTGCCACCCCGAATCGCCCGACCCACGCAACCCCGATGCGCTTTCTATAGAACTACGCGCAAGCGAAGTCAAGGCACTTTGGATTTATGGCGCGCATAACATTTTTTTCTGACTGACCTCAGGTCAGCTTGAGTGAATCTGAGGTCACCTGGGCCAAAAAGAAGAAGCGGCCGGTGGGGGAGCCGGCCGCTCGGGGCATTGGGGTGTTGGAGGAGCAGAAACTCGAGGTTGCTATCCAGCGGCCAGCGCTCATGGGGGGTGAGCGTTTGCCGGTCGCCGTACAGTCCCCGAATCCACAGTGATTGTGCCTTCGGACTCCAACCGCGTCGATAGACCCTCGGTTCAGCCTTACCGGTACGAAAGTACCTACTCTTTCGCTTTCGCGCGATTTTCGCCGCGCCGGCTGATGGCGATCGGATGTTCGGTCTCGCTGGTCACAAGTCCCACAAGCGGACGGCTACCATTCACCTGCGAGTAACGCCACCAGGCTAACTGGCGCTCCAGCAGCCGCTTAAGACGGCACCCCACGATGGGCGGGGACATGCTTTGAATCATTCCAAATTGTCCTGGAGGTGCGCGGATGGGCTCGTTCTGGCAGGACGTTCGTTACAGCCTGCGCATGATCGCGAAGGCACCCGGCTACGCCGCAATTGCCATCCTCACGCTTGCGCTGGGCATCGGCGCGAACACCACGATTTTCAGTTGGATCAACTCGACGTTGCTCAACCCGATTCCCGGCCTCGCCAGCCCGAGCGAGGTAGTGGCGCTGAGCCTCGGGCGAGGCACGGACAATCCTTTCCCGTTTACCTACCCGGATTTCGAAGCCATGCGCGACGGCCAGCAGAGTTTTGTGGGCCTCACCGCCACCAACATCGCTCCGATGAGCCTCACGGGAAAAGGTAAGCCAGAGCGAGTGTGGGGAATGGTGGCCTCCGCAAATTATTTCGATCTGCTGGGCGTGCGGCCGATCCTGGGGCGCGGTTTTCTTCCCGACGAAGACAACAAGCCGGGCGGCGCGCCCGTGGCCGTAATCAGTTACCGTTTGTGGCAGACGCACTTCGGCGCGAATCCGGACGTCGTAGGTCAAACGCTCGAAATCAATCAGCATCCCTACACAATTGTCGGCGTCGCGCCCGCGGTCTTTCAGGGAAGCCAGACCGGCCTGCGCTCGGAAATCTGGATTCCGATCATGATGGAAGAGCAGTTGTTGCCGCAGGGCGACCTGATTCATGACCATCACTACTTCTTCCTGGGCGTCCTTGGGCGCTTAAAGCCCGGAGTCCGGCTAGAACAGGCGCAAGAGGAGATGACGCTGCGGCTGAAGCGGGAGGCAAAGAATTATCCGGAAGAGCACAAGGGGCACGACACAGTGACTGTCGTACCCATTGTGGCGCAATCCGTTTGGCGCGAATCAATTTCTCTCGACGCTGCTGCCGATGTCTGATGACCATTGCGGGACTGGTGCTGCTGCTGGCGTGCGCGAATGTGGCGAATTTGATGCTGGTGCGCTCATGGCGCGGCGGCGCGAGATTGCGATTCGTCTGTCACTGGGCGCCAACCGCTGGCGGCTGGTGCGGCAACTGCTCGTCGAGAGTTTAATCCTGGCGCTGGCGGCGGCTTGGTCGCTTTCGCGATCACGTTCTGGACTGCGGGAACATTCATGAAGTTCATACCGAAGACGGATTTCCCGATCTCGCTGGGAATGCGAGTGGACGACACCGTGCTCCTCGCAACGATGGTGATCTCGGTGCTCACCGGAGTGATCTTCGGGATTCTTCCCGCGTTGCGAGCGTCGGGTGAGGCGCCGATCGCGGTGTTGAAGGAAGATACGGGTAGTGCGTCGGGAGGAATGCGCAAGGCGCGCCTCGCGAGCGCGCTGGTGGTGGCGCAGATTTCTCTGTCGCTGCTGCTCTTGATTTGCGCTGGACTATTCATTCGCAGTTTCATGAGCGCGCAGCAAATCAATCCCGGATTTAACCCACACAATGTGTTGATCGCCACCTACGATTTCTTCACCGGTGGATATTCAGAGGCGAGCGGAGTCGAATTCGATCGCCAGCTCGTTGCGAAACTCGAAGCGCAGCCCGGCATTCAGTCGGTGGCTCTTTCCAGCCGCGTACCTCTAGGATTTGGCGGCGGCTCGACGGCCGTGAATCCCCAAGGCTACGTTTCGCAGGCGAATGAATCGATGGAGACGCAGGTAGCCATCGTCACTCCGAATTATTTCCAGACTTTGCAGATTCCGCTTGTGAAGGGACGCGACTTCACGCCGCAGGATACA
Source organism: uncultured Acidobacteriota bacterium (assembly GCA_963790945.1). Lineage (GTDB taxonomy): Bacteria > Acidobacteriota > Terriglobia > Acidiferrales > UBA7541 > Palsa-295. The sequence continues at coordinate 58,174 of CAWBRH010000035.1, read as the reverse complement.
AAGAGTTCGCAGCGCGTGGTGATTGTCAGCGAAACATTCGTGAATCGCTACTGGCCGAACCAGGAAGCGTTGGGCAAGCAGCTCAATTCGGATTTAACTCACGAATGGTTCACGGTGATCGGCGTGGCGCGCGATAGCAAAGTGAACGGCTTGAATGAAAAGCCAACGCCCTTCCTGTACCTGCCGCAATATCAGGTTTACCGCGCCACGATGATCGTCCTCGCCCGCACCAATGGCGATCCGCTGGCCGCCGGCAAGACCGTGGAAAAAACGATCCACGAATTGAACGCGGACCTTGTGGTGTTCGACATCACTTCGCTCGATTTGCGCGAGCAGATTGCCAGCTTAGGCCAGCGCGTTGCCGGAACTTTTGTGGGTGCCTTCGGGCTGCTGGCGCTGGTTCTCGCGGCAGTGGGAATTTACGGCGTTACGTCCTACACCACGCGGCAGCGCACCCATGAAATCGGTATCCGCATGACGCTGGGCGCAAGCAAGCGAGACGTGCTGCGGCTAGTGCTCGGCCACGGATTGCGATTGACGCTGATACGGCGTGTCGCTCGGGCTGGCAGCGTCGTTTGCACTGACGCGTTTCTTAACCAGCTTGCTGCTCGGCGTAACAAGCACCGACGCTCTCACATTCTCGAGCGTCGCGCTTCTGCTCTGCGCTGTGGCGCTCTTCGCCTGCTTCATTCCCGCGCGACGCGCGATGCGCGTGGACCCTATGGTGGCTTTGCGCTACGAGTGAAATCTAATCATTCGCAATTCACGATTCGAATTGCGCATCACGGTCGGTTAACTTTATGATTTAAGCGCTTTTCATAAACACACATCCAATAAACGCCCAACTGTCACCCTAAGATAAGCCATGTCGTTAAAGCTTTTCGCGATTCTGGTTGGCCTGGCTTCAATGCAACTCCTTGTTGCAGTGGCTGCTTCGCATCCCAACAGTTCTCCCTCAGTCTCAATCTTGCTGCCCGACGCAGTCCCCTCCGAAACGGTGCAGATTGCGTACTACCTAATCGGTCCTTTCGGAGGCTACGAATATTACACGGAGCCGAAAGCTGGCCTTCACCAATATGAGATTGGGGCCTCGGAAGGAGGCAGAGCAGCGACTGAAATCAGGCTGATCATCTACGCGAGAGGTTGTGAGTTTCAAACCGTCATTCTTCACGTTGAGCAGAGCTCAAGATTGCGACACGAATTCAAGTGTAACACCGCGCAAAAAGCCACGCTTTCAGGACGGATCGCGTCGTACGATCCGGTTCGAGACAAAAACGCCCAAATAAGAATCGACTATGACGCCGTTTGGGCTTACAGATTCTTTGGCATCAGAGACGGTATGGTGACTACATTCTGTTTAGCGACAATTCATCCGGACTCGCACGGGACTTTTCAAGTCGATCTCCCTTATTTTCAGGAAGACACGAGTTCACTTGCGCCGGAATCAAGGTCCAGATTCCATCTCACACTCGAAGATTCTGAAACAGGAAATGTCATTGCGTACTCCCTTGTACCAGTAGTTGAAGAATACAAGTCTCTAGATTACGGTCTGGAAATTCGAGCCAGCTATCCCAGCGAACTTGAATTCGCGCCGGCGCGATAATATTCGCTCTTAGAATTCCGCATGCAGCGCAGCGGCACGGGGCGCACCTGCCATATCTTCAGATTGCGAGGAGCCGCGAGAAAAATGAGTGGTATCTTCGCAATGCCACGCGAAGATCTTCAGTGGAGACATTCTCGTTGCGGCCCCACTGATGCTCGAGGTTTTGGCGTTCGTTCGCGAAGACTTCGCTCAGCCGTTTGATCGTGTCAGAAACGAGCGCGTCGGCTTCCTGCACTGCTTTGCGCGGCTCGTCGACGAAGCCCACCTGAATGCTGTCCCATCGCGCGCGCAGCTCATTTGCTTCGTTGCCTGCAAACAGGGCAGCTCGCTCTTCCTCCGGTGCGCGAGCCGCCGCGGCGCCGGCAGCAGAGCCGCTCGCGACGTTCGAGGCCCGGACGTCGCCGGGAGGCGGAGTCACCAGGGGCCGTGAGTCGGGATCGTTCACGACCGCATTTTCGACAACGGGAAGGTTTGGATCGGTGGTTCTGGATTGCTCAGGATTGAGGCTTGGATCTCTGCGAAGATACTCTGTCATTGACAACTCCCTTTTTATCGATTCTAGAAATTCAAATCTTCTTAAACTCGCCGTAGCTGCATTTTTATCCGTTACTAACTTGTCCCGCAGCGCGTGCGCGCATCGGCACAGGCTCTTCTCGCATCAATTCGTCGAATAGCGCGCGGTAGTGAACCATGCCTTTTCGCAAATCTTCGGTGCTGGCCTGTTTTTGCGAATGGCGAATTGCGATGTCGTGTCCCGCCCGGTACTCCTCTACAACGGTGCCGTGGTCTACGGAAATTTCCGTGGCGCGGTTCGCGAAATCGGTCGGCGGATACCCGCGAGCCGCCATCACAGCCCCGAGAAGCTGATCCGCCTCCACGAATGCGCCCGCCGGATCGTCCACAAACTTAGCCTGGATCGCCCGCCAAGACTGCTGGAACCGGTCGCGATCCGCCGCGGTAAGCGGGCGTAGGGGATATTGGCTGACGCGCTTTTCAACCTTCTCCAGCTGCGCCTCCGCTTTGAATTTGTTTCCGGTCTCCGCGACGGCCCGGTCGTATTCCGGTCCAAATCGCGCCCGGAGCTTCTTGGTGCGATTCTGCAATATAAGCAGCGTAGCCACCGCGACTACGGCAATTACGACAATCACGAGCAATGCAATTTGCGTTGAAGTCATTCCGTTACCCTCAAGCGTCCAGCATTATCAATTTTGGCGCAGCGGGAATCGGGCAGGCGCTGTAGAGCCGGAGCCGTAAAGCGTGTAGGAATAAAATGAGAGGATTGAATGTCGAACGACAAGCGGCTAAGAATTCTTTTCAGCTAAACCGCTTTGAAGAACCAAATCGCGCCAACAAAAATGCACACGATGGCCGACCACATCAGCACGAACCGGACCCACAGCATCGCGCGATACCAGTGAACGTCTCGATCCCGAATTTCTTTCAAGGGAAGAATCCCAATCACGGTGGGGAATATCGCTCCAATCCACCATCGCAAAGCGCCATGAACCGCACCTTTCGTCGCTGGGCCCGGATTCAGCGTTAGGAACGTGACCCCAGCGACGATGGCAAAGCTAAGAAAAATTAGAACTTGCGAGGCGGTGTTGTTGAGCTCCCCAAGGCGGGTCGCGAGAAAATTGAGCCGTTCTTTTCGGTCCCCTCACCTGAATCGGCGGTCACGTCCGCGATTTTACATCAGGTAAGATTCCACGGCGGACGCGATTCCACATCGGGCGCCGTTCCATCACGAGATTGTGTCCGTCCTGCGTGTCCGCGTCGTCGAAGATGAATCGCTTTTCAGTAGAGGCATTGTCGCAACCACCGGTGACGCAGGCTGGGCCTGCGGCGGCCAGACGATTTGTGTTCCAACCCCTCCGGAAGCCGGCGCCTTTGGCTGGCGTTCATGTTTGGCTTCGCTCCTCGAGAAAAGCTTTGCCGTAGCCAGCATCGCAGCGAATGTTGCAGCCAAGAGCCCGAATTGCCGCCAGCCATTCAGCATAGACGCGTTGCCCATGAGCGTAAGCCCGGCGAAGCAAAAAAGCAGGTGCACGCAAAATACTTGCAGCGAAGATTGGCCCATCAACACCAACGGCCGCACTGCCAGGGGTTTTAACCAGCGTTGCGCAACGATTAGCACCCCAGCCACCGCCGCGAAATCGAGAAGCCGCAGCGGCCCCAGGTGCCATTTGTCGAATAGCCACTCTGTCCCGTCCAGCTGAAACCCGTGCGCAATCAGCCGTCGCATTATAAAGAACACTACAGCGATCGCCGCCGCCGGGATCACCATCTTTCGCGCGCTCGCCTCGATTGGTAAATTGTTCTGGGCCCAGCGCACGCCCAGCCAGATTCCCACGATCCACAGAAATTGCCAGGCCCACAAATCGAATGCTCCCATTTCCTGGATCGGGATTCGCGTCGGGATGTAGTGCATCATGAAAGTATGCTCGGCGGCGCGAAACCCGAGTTGCGCCAGCACCCAAAATACGAACGACCCGCACAGGATCGGTTTCCATCCGATCCGGCGCGCCAGCAAAATCAAAACAGACGACATCGCCAGAAAAATAATGTACAGCGGCAGAATGTCGAGCAGCGGCGGGCGGTAAATCAGCAGCGCTGCTTCCGTGATGGCCTGCTTCGGTCCCGCCATGAAATAGAAATCGAGGAGATTATGAAGTCCGGGCCGATTGCCGCGCGACGCAATCGGCACCGCCACGAGAAACGCAAAGGCCAGCAGAAGGGCGTGGTAGCCGTACAAGCGCAGCGTGCGGCCCCAGATTTTTCGCGTCATAGCACGATAGCCGTCAAGCTCGGCCAGGCGGAAGTAGATGCGGCCGGTAAAAAGCGCCGAAAGGAAAATAAATCCCTCCGCCGCGGAGATAAAGCCAAACGGCTGGTTTACGTAGGCGCTAGCGGACGTGGGCAGGTGCGTGAGCGCGATCCACACAAGCATCAGCCCGCGCATTGCGTCCAATTCCAGCCGTCGTCCCGTCGTTCCACTCACATTTAAATAGACGCCCTTTTGTTGCCAAGGGTTTCCACCCATCCGTCTCTCAGAAAGTGTTTAAAAATTAAATTTCGGAAACTACAGGGTTACACCTACGCAAGAAGGCCCGAATAGTCATGCTAGAGTAAAGAAGGGAGGGAATTGAGTGCACGTTTCGCCGCGAAGGCTGCTTCCGCTTCTCATTCTGACGATATCGCCACTGGTTGCCGCTCCCGCTTACGCAAGAAAACACGACACAGGATTTCTCGATCGCACCATCACCGGTGAAAGGCACCACGTATAAATATCAGGTTTTTGTGCCCGATGACTGGAACTCCCACCAGAAGTGGCCGGTGATACTTTTTCTTCACGGCGCCGGTGAGCGTGGCGACGACGGCTTGCTCGAAACGGACGTGGGCATCGGCCCTGCCATTCGCAACGGCCGCAGCCGAATTCCCGCGATCGTGGTGATGCCGCAATGCCCCAAGAATCTTTGGTGGCTCCATCCGCCGATGCAGGATCTCGCGATAGCCACGCTCGATGCCGCAATCAAGGAATTCGACGGCGACGTGCAACGCACCTATTTGACGGGGCTTTCCATGGGCGGCTACGGGTGCTGGCGCCTCGCCGAAAATAATCCCGGCAAATTTGCAGCCATGATCGTGATTTGCGGAGGCATCCGCCCGCCCGCTGCTGCGCTGAAAGCTCATCCGGACCTTGTAAAGTTGACGCCGCCCGATGATCCGAAGAGCTACTCAGAAGCAGCCGCTAAAATCGGCGATGTTCCGGTATGGATTTTTCACGGCGCGGCCGACGATATCGTGCCGGTCACAGAATCGCAGCGTATGTTCGCAGCGATGAAGAAGGTGAGCAGTGACCCGCACTACACCGAGTATCCCGGCGTCGGGCATCAATCCTGGGTGAAAGCCTACGACGAGCCGAAATTATTCCCGTGGCTCTTCTCGAAATCCTTGGCCACCAACCCAAAATAACCCTCGCCTGAACTGCGCTCGCAGGCCGGCTTACGAAGCCTCGCGATCTTTGGTGAGCCATATCTCCAGCCCTAGTGAGATCCTCGCGAATCTCGATGCCGCGAAATTTTGTCTCTGCAATTAACTTTTCGAATTCCGCCTCGTATAAGCCCGCTTCAGCAGCATGAAACGGAAAGTCATTTTGGTTATGGCCCGGTTCACAGCGCTGACGTTCATGATTTACGGCCTGCGCGATCGACTCTTTCGACGCATCTCTTCGCTAAGTCGATGATCAAAGCCTGGCCTCCGGGCTTCAATACGCGATACATCTCTTGCAAAGCGCGCCCCGGTTCAGTGAAATTCTTGAATGCAGCCCGGCAGAAAACAAAGTCAAAAGTCTCGTCGCCAAAAGGCATGTCGGAGACGTTCCCTTGGCGAAAATCCACTCGCATCCCTGCTTTCGCAGCGTTCGCGCAGGCAATCTCGACAAATGTTTAGCTGATATCGAGGCCAACGATCTCGTAATTGCCGAGCTTGGCCAACTCAATCGCGCAATATCCCGGCCCTGGAGCAACTTCGAGGACATTACTATTGGGCGGAATCTGCGCGGCGATTCGCCGGGCCAGCGTCTTAAAATCTTCCAGTGATTTTTTTGTAAGGGACGCGTACCACTTTGCAACGGCACCTTCCATTCCCAGACCCTTGTAGGGCTTTGTCTTTGCAGACGATTCAGATACGGACATGGAATCCCTCCTGTCTCCTGCAATTTTCAGATTGAATCAGGTGGGACCCCAAGATCGATTCGACAAATGCAAGGACCAGACCGGCGAATGCACAATACCGACCGGTCAGTACCGGAACTTGAACCACCTTAGCCGGGTGGTAGGCTCGCCTCACCGGGGGTATTTGTGATTCGTACGCCGGGCGATCCTTCGCCCTGACCATTCCTATGGGCGCTGCCAAAATACAATTCGATCGCAAGGCCGTCGTCGAGGCGGAGGCGCTTGGAACTGTCCGGAAGTTGCTCGTCGAGCTTGGCGGTTTGCGCGGACTGGAGGAGCTTGGCGCGCGCGGCGCGCGAGCGCATCTTGAACGCGAGCTGGGGCTTGGCAGCCTCGAACGCGTCGAACTCATGCTGCGGCTCGGCAACACTTGTGGCGTGCGGCTGCCGGATCAAGTGGTGGCTGAAGCCGACACAGTGCAGGATCTGATCGACGCGATCCTGCGCGAGGATACTTCAGCGAATCGGCACCAACGCCGCGAGCACTGCCAGCACCGCCGCATCCGTCGCCGCGCAGCCTGTCCCTCGTGATGTAACTCATCGCCATGTAACTCCGCCCGACCTCGAAGAGCAAATCCGCAGAGCCGAAACGCTCACCGAAATATTCCGCCTGCGCGGCCGCGCCGAGCCGAGTCGCGCGCACATTTTTCTCTACGAAGAAGACGACAATAAGCCGCGCACGATCACTTTCGGCGAGCTTTACGAGCGAGTCTCCGCCGTCGCGGACGAATTGCGGCGCCGCGGCCTCGAACCCGGGCCAGACCGTCGCGATCATGCTGCCCACCTGCGCCGAATTCTTCTCCACGTTTGCCGGAATTCTGCTCGCCGGCGGCATTCCCGTGCCGATTTATCCGCCGTTTCGCGCCGATCGCATCGCCGAATACGCCGCGCGGCAATCGAACATCCTGCGCAACGCCGAAGCGCAATTTCTCGTCACCTGGCGCCAAGCCGAAGGACTCGCCCGCACGTCTACAGCCGCGCGTGCCTTCACTGCGCGAAGTGCTGAACGCGCAACGACTCGCGATCGGACAGCCAGCGCCGGACGCGACTGCAACGCCCTTCCAGCTGAATGGCGTCCCGTGCGAACATCTTTCGCATCGCGCCAGCAGCGAAGATATCGCGTTCCTGCAATACACATCCGGCTCGACAGGCGATCCCAAGGGCGTGATTCTCACGCACGCCAATCTTCTCGCGAATATTCAGGCGATCGTCGGCGGCATTCACATTCAGGCCGGACGATGTCGCCGTCAGCTGGCTGCCGCTCTATCACGACATGGGATTGATCGGTGCCTGGTTCGTGCCGATCGTCACCGGCATTCCGCTTGTCGTGATGTCGCCGCTCGCGTTCCTTAGCCGGCCCGATCGCTGGCTATGGGCGATTCACAGCATCGCGGAACTATCAGCCCCGCGCCGAATTTTGCCTATGAGCTGTGCGTGCGAAAAATGGCGGACAAAGATATCGAAGGGCTCGATCTCAGCTCGTGGCGCGCCGCAACGAACGGCGCCGAGCCTGTCGCCGCGGCCACGCTCGAACGATTTGTCGCGCGCTTCACGCCGCTACGGCTTTCATCGCGAAGCGTTGATGCCCGTGTACGGACTCGCAGAAGCTTGCCTCGGCGTTTCGGCGCCGCCGCTCGGATCGGGCTTCAAGGTGGATCGCATCGAGCGCGCCGCTCTCGAATCCGACGGCCGCGCAATTCCCGCAAAGCCGCGATGATCACGGCGCCGCTCGAATTCGTCGGCGCCGGAAAGCCGATGCCGGGCGTCGAAGTTCGCATCGTCGACAAAGAACAAAGCGAGCGCGCGACTCGGCGACCGCGGCCGAAGGCCAGCTGCAATTTCGCAGGCCCGTCGGCCACCAGCGGCTACTACCGAAATCCAGCCGCCACGCGCGAACTGATCCACGAAGGCGGCTGGCTCGATTCCGGCGATCTCGCCTATTGGGCAGACGGCGAAATCTACATCACGGGCCGCGCCAAGGACGTGATCATCAAAGCGGGCCGCAATATCTACCCGCACGAAGTGGAGGAAATCGCGGGACGAGTCGCCGGAGTCCGCACTGGGATGCGTAGTGGCGTTCGGCGCGCCTGATGCGCGCAGCGGCACCGAGAAATTAATCGTCGCCGCGGAAGTGCGCGACATGTCCGCACGCGAAACGCATCTCGCGCGAAATCGCGCAGTCGATGAGCGAGGCGATGGGCGTGCCGCCAGACACGGTCGAGTTGCTTCGGCCGCAATCGATTCCGAAAACTTCGAGCGGCAAGCTTCGCCGCAGCGAAACTCGGCGCCTCTACCTCGAAGGCAATCTCGGCAAAAAGCAGCAGGCAGTGTGGATGCAGGTGGCGCGCCTCGCGGCTCGCAGCGCCGTTCCGCGCGTTTGGGCGTGGACGAAAGCTGGATCGAAACGCGCCTTCGAAGCGGCCTACGGCATCTACGCACTCTCAACTTTTGGAGATCATACTGACCGGGCTGTGGATTGCCGTCTCGCTCACATCCGATCGCGACCGCGCAGCGCGAATCGCGCACTCGGGCTCGCGGCTGATCCTGCGCGCCGCCAGGATTCCACTGGAACTCGAGCACGGCGAATTACTCAACGACCTCGCGACGTCCGGCCCCTGGATTTTTGCGCCCAATCATTCGAGCTACGTGGATATTTTTGTGGCGCTCGCATCGCTTCCGCTCGGTGTGCGCTTCGTCGCCAAAGGCGAAGCGCTCGACATGCCGCTCGTCGGCAAAATCATCCGCCGCTCCGGCCAGCTCGCCTTCGACCGCAGCGATCCGCAAGCTCGCGTGCGCCAGACCGAAGACGTGGAAGAAGCGCTCGGGCGCCGCGAGTCGGTGGCCATCTACCCCGAAGGAACCTTCACTTCGATGACCGGCATTCGCCCGTTTCAGCTGGGCGCTTTCAAAGCGGCCGTGGACATGCAGCGGCCGATTTGCCCGGTCGCTGTGCGCGGCGCCCGCCAGATTCTGCGCGATAAGACGCGCCTGCCTCGTCCCGGCCGCGTCACGGTGTCATTCGGCCCGCTCGTCGTCCCCGACTCCATCCGCCGGGAACGACTGGCACGAAATCGTTCGCCTCCGCGACGCCACCCGAGAAATCATTGCCAACGGTACCGGGGAACCCCTACTATAGATGTTGTAAGAGAAGTCTTTTACCCGTAACTGTTTAGGGCCAGATAGCATCCAATCAAACTCCAGCCGAAGGATAGGTGCTCGAGCCTCTCTCCCGGGGAGGCGAAGGGCGAACGAATCTTAGCTGGAGACGAAATCGGCCTCGCCGAGGTGGGCGCACGGCGAGCCTAAATGCCAATACTCCTGAGGAGGATGTTTTATGGTTCGAAAGCTTTCGGTATTTCTGGGCCTGCTATTCTTCGCGTCGTTTGCGGCGCACGCACAAGGCATTCTTTCCGACAAAGTGGAAGTGTTCGGCGGTTACACGTTCATGCACAACGATAACCGCCCGACTCCAACCTGAACGGATGGGAGTTCTCGGGACAATACAAATTTACGGACTGGCTAGGCGTAGTGGGGGATTTTGACGGGCACTACGGCGGAGGCACGTCGAAATACAATTACCTGTTCGGGCCGCAAATTTCCTTTCCGGCTCGCGTGTCGCCTTTCATCCACCTACTCATAGGCGGCTCACACGAGCACGTGAATGGCGTCGGCAGTGATTCGTCGTTCGCGGCAGCGTTCGGCGCCGGAATTGATACAAAACTCAGCGGACCGATTTACTGGCGCATCATTCAGGGCGACTGGATTCACACGCAGCCTTTTCGGAGGCAGCCAGAATAATGGCCGGCTTTCGACGGGCATTGTGATCAAGTTCTAGGCGCTGATTCGGCTGTGGCTTACCTTGAAGGGCGCTGCAAGATTTCGCGGCGCCCTTTCTTTTCTCCGACGATTCGGTCCAGCACATTCAGTTCAGTATGAAATTCACCGTGACGTAGGTTTCCACTTCCACCGGCTCACCGTTCAACCGAGTTGGCTGGTAGCGCCAAGCTTGCACGGCGAGCCAGTGCTGCCCGCGCGAGGAGCGGATTTCCGTCCACCACTTCGAGCTCGCGCACGGTGCCGTCCTTTCCGATGATGGCGCGGAGATGCACCACGCCGGAGATGTGCGCCGCTTTCGCGATGGCCGGATATTGCGGCTCCACGCGATTCACGAGCATCGCCGCCATCACCCCTCCGCTTCGTCTGCATCGGCCGCACATGAGGCGGCTCGGCGTGCGGCGGTTCCGGGACGATGACGCGATCGCCCGTTCCTCCGGGCAAGCTTGGCCCCGCGCCTGGCAAGCCAACTCCTTCGCTTCCGCCGCCCTCGTCCAGGCCAATGTCCGGCGCCTCCGAACTATTTTCCGGCGCCGACGGACGAACCACCGGACGCAAACGGCGAGACAAATCGACGGTCGGATACGCGATTCGATGTCGACTGAGCGAATGGTTCGGCGCTGACTGCGGTTCTTGCGCCGCACCGGCACCAGAGTAGGGCGGCGCGGGAGTCACGATGTAATGCGCGGTGAGAACTCCCGGCGCAATCAGAGGCCAAAGGAACAGCGCGGCTAAGCATGATGGCTTCGAGCGCGACGGAAAGCACGAGAGCTTTGCTGCGAAGCCGGCGCGCACGCACTCGCGCGGCGGGATCGTTATCCACCAGGCATTCAGACAAGCTTCCGAGATCGCTCATGGGCACACCTCCACACACAACGGCCGGCAGCCGTTTTGCAAATCAGCTCAGCTTCTCTTAGTCCTTTTTACGATTTTGTAGCGCCGGTCTTCAGACCGGCAGGTTTCTACTTAAGTAACCGAGACAATGAAACTAACAACGCGCAGTCATCATTCACATCGAAGCCGAAGCGATCGACTAAGAACTAAGCGCCGGAGGCGCGGCAGAAGTTAGCCCAGGGCGAAGCCCTGGGTCCGACGAAGCCCATTGTCAGAGCGCCGTAGGTGCGACACACGCTTCTACGTGGCGAGCCGCAGCTAGTTCGCGGAGAACGCTCCGCTTCGCCTTCACCGCTTCAACCACTCTGGAGTTCGCGCGACCTCTTGAAGCTATAGACACCGAAGCGTCGCGGCAGTTCCGGAAATTCGGGAAAGCGCGAGAGAGCTGCGAAATTATTGTTAGTATTGCTTCTAAGTTATTCAATTCTCTCCGATTACGATTTTGGCGCCGCGCATGCACCATTTTGGGGTTTCTTGCGTCTAATCACTTTGTTCCTAGCCCCTCTTGGGGATTGAGAGGTCATCATAATGAAGAATTCTCTGGAGACGATTGGAGTCCGCTACACCGGATGGGCTGCGCTCAACCGCGATCCGCTCGAGGATCATGTTGAGTACACCTGTCCGCATTGCGGCATTGCCGGCGTGAAGAACGCCCGGCGCCCGCGCTCGGCGTATCACTTCACCGACGGATTCGTGCAGGATCTGCAAGGCGAAGCGACCACCTGCCGCGAGTGCAAGCAGTCGGTGCGCGTGTCGCCGGTGGTGCTGGTTCACGACAAGGACGAGAAGCGGCGCTTCGAAGCGATGTTTGGCACCGCGTTCGAGGCGGATCTGGAAGTTTCGAAGAACTAACTGACGAGAATTACGCTTCCCTCTGACGGTGAAAATGAAAGAGCGGGGATGGGGCACGCGCTCCATTCCGCGTTTTTTTTCCCGAGCTTACAGCCTCTTCGTCGAGCGAGAGGTGGTGCTCTTCCATCTCCGCGCGGACGCGATCGAACGCGTCGTCCACGTTGTCGGAAAACTGGAGCAGCTTGTACTCGCGCTCGCTGATCGTTCCGTAGCGCACCATGTGGCGCCAGTTGAACACCTTGTCCCAGTATTTCCTGCCGTAAATCAGAATCATGTGGTGCGAGGAAAGCTTTCCGGTCTGCAGCAGGGTGAGCATTTCCAATAGCTCGTCCATCGTGCCGAATCCGCCGGGAAAAACGATCAGCGCTTTGGCCATCTGCGCGAACCACAGCTTGCGCATGAAGAAATAATGGAAGCAGAAATTCAAGTCTTCGGTGATGTAGGGATTCGGGCGCTGCTCGTGCGGAAGCTGGATGCTGAGGCCGATCGACGAGCCGCCTGCGTCGAAAGCGCCGCGGTTCGCGGCTTCCATGATTCCCGGGCCGCCGCCCGAACAGATGACGAAGCGCTTGGGGTGCACGCCGAGCGTCATGGACCAGCTGGTGATGCGGCGCGAAAGTTCGCGCGCTTCTTCGTAGTAACGCGACATTTCCAGATGGGATTTGGCGTGGCGAATCCGCTCGCGCCACTGGGCGTTGCGGCGGCCGCGCGAGCGCGCTGCGAACTTCCTTCAGTTCGTGCTGAGCTTGTTCGCGCGAGTGGATGCGCGCCGAGCCGAACATCACGATCGTGTCCGCCACTTTTTCGCGCCGCAGCCGGGCGAGCGGATCGAGATACTCCGCCAGAATGCGCAGCGGGCGCGCTCCCAGGCTTTCCATAAACCTGGGATCCTGGTAGGCGAGCTTCGCCATCGGCAGGTGGCTGGGACGTCTCATGAATTCCCCCTCAGTGAGCTAGTGCACGCGGCCATGAGTGCGACAGTCATAACAGAGCAATGAACACGCAAACAGCTATTTTAGTACTGTTGGCCGGAAGCCGCTTGGCGCGTATTGCGCGCGATTTCCATCGCGTGAACTTGCCGTTCCATGCATGCAACGCCCTGAGGCGAATCCGGAATCAGATAAAATACGTCTATGAGCTTCGGCTCACAGTGAACGGCGGGCTTGGCCGCGTTGATCGCGACGGTTGCGCGCGCTTTTCGCGCTGGCGCTCCGCCTGCGCGCGCTCAGGCGCCGCCTGGGCCGCTTCACACCAAGCCGGGCATTCAAGCCGGAAAAGCCGCCGACGCCCGAAGAAGCGAAGCGCACGATTCACGTGCGGGTGAACGAAGTGACCGCGCCGGTGACGGTACGCAACGCGAGTGGCGAAATGCTGCTCGACATCCCGCAAAGAAAGCTTCCACATTTTCGACAATGGCAGTGGAACAGAAGATCGAGCACTTCGATCTGGGCGCGAGTTCGCTTTCGATCGTGCTCGTCGTGGAGACCAGCTCGCACATCGATCCGATGTTTCCGTCGGTGAAGCGCATGGGCATCGTGTTCACGGAAACGGTGATGGCGCAGACTTCGGAAGTGGCCGTTGTGGGCTACGACGACGACGTGAGCCTGCTGAAAAAATTCACCACCGATCCGGAGCGCATCGGAGAGGTGATCAACCATCTCACCACGGGAAATTCCGGATCGCATTTGTACGACGCGATGGCGCGCGGGATTTCGCTGCTCGAAAAACGGCCGCAGGTGCAGCGGCGGATTCTAGTTGTGCTCGGCGAAGCACAGGATACGGGCAGCGAGAGCACGCTCGGCGAAGTGCTGCGGAGCGCGCAACTCGGCAACGTGACGATCTACTCGATTGGGCTCAGCACCGCGATGGCGGATTTGCGCGCGAAGAAAGAGCCGGTGGACCACTCGCTCGGCCCGCCGGGAACGTATCCGATTCCGACGCCGCCAGGAAAACCGCAGACACCCGATCTCGAACGGCAAGCGGCCAACGCGCCGATCGATTATATGGCGCTCGTGATTTTTCTGGTGAAAACCGGCAAGAACGCGATTGGGCCGAATTCACTGGCGATCGCGAGCAAGGCAACCGGCGGAATGTTCTTGAACGCGAAACGCGACAGCACGATTCAAAAAGCCGTGGATGAAATCGGCGGCGAGATTCACGCGCAGTATTCGCTGGGGTACCGCCCGCCGCCAAATGTCGAGTCCGGCTACCACGAGATCAAAGTGACGGTGGACCGGGAAGGCGTCAGCGTGCGGACGCGCCCGGGATATTATTTGCCTCCGCCACCCGCGGACTAGTTCGCTTTAGCGTGTTGCTAGTGCACAAGGGCTGCGACAACCGTTTACTTCTTTTCTGGCTCTGGCGGCGCCACTACCGCGGCTTCTTCCTCTTCCAGGATTGCGGCGGCTGCGGCGATGCGATCGCCTTCTTCCAGGCGCAGCAATCTCACGCCCTGTGTCGAGCGGCCGGCTTCGCGAATTTCGCCGGAGTGGACGCGGATTACTTTGCCCTGGCCGGTGATGATCATCACGTCGGAATCTTCGCGGACTTGCAGAGCCGCGACGACCGGGCCGTTGCGATCGGTGGATTTCAGGTTGATGACGCCTTTGCCGCCGCGCGAGGTGACGCGATATTCGGCGAGCGGGGTGCGCTTGCCGTAGCCTTTTTCGGCGACGGTGAGCATGAGCGAAGTGAGCGATTCGCGGATTTGATCGCTTTCGAGCTCGTCGAGATTCTGCGTTTCCTTCTTGTATTCCTTGCGGATGATTTCGAAGTCGGGCTGGACGGCGTCCATGCTGACGACGTAATCATCTTTCGCGAGATCCATCCCGTTGACGCCACCCGCGCCGCGGCCCATCGAACGAACTTCGGTTTCGCGGAAGAGGATGGCCTGGCCGTCGCGGCTGGCGAGGAAAATCATCTGCTTGCCGTCGGTGAGTTTTGCGCCGATCAGTTCGTCTTTATCGTCGAGGCTGATGGCGATGATGCCCGAAGGGCGAGGATTTGAGAATTCGGCGAGCTCGGTTTTCTTCACCGTGCCGTTTTTTGTGGCGAGGAAAACGTAGCGGCCCGTTTCTTCCAGGTTGCGTGTAGGCACGACGGCTGTAAGCGTCTCGCCTTCCTGCAAACGGACGAGATTCGTGATCGCTTTGCCGCGCGTGGCTGCGGCGGCTTCGGGAATTTCGTAGACCTTCAGCCAGTAGATTCGGCCCTTCGACGTGAACAGCAGAATGTAGCTGTGCGCTGAGGCGGTGAAGAAGTGCTCGACGAAATCGTCTTCACGCGTCTTGGCGCCGATGCGGCCTTTGCCGCCGCGCGATTGGTGGCGGTAGACATCCACCGAAGTGCGCTTGATGTAGCCGGCATGGCTGACGGTGATGGCCATCTCTTCGTCTTTGATCAAGTCTTCGAGCTTGATTTCTTCGACGCGGTCGACGATTTGCGTGCGGCGCTCGTCGCCATAGGACTTCATCACTTCGCGCAGCTCGGCGACGATGACGGCTTTCAGTTTTTTCTCGCTGCCGAGGATTTCTTCGAGTTCCTCGATGCGCTTGCGAATTTCGCCGAGTTCTTTGAGGATTTCATCGACGGAGAGCTGCGTGAGGCGGTGCAACTGCAGTTCGAGAATGGCGTCGATCTGGGCATAGGTGAGGCCTTCGCCTTCGGCTGGACCAATCGCGGCGCCGGTGAGCGCAACGATGCCGTACTTCCTGCGATCGACCTTGATGCCTTCGAAAGTGCGTTCCTTGCCGGCCACCATCACGCGCACGCTCTTGTTGGAGAAGAAGTCGTGCAAATTTTCGCGGGCGTTGGCGCGGCTGGATGATCCGCGGATGACCTTGATCACATCGTCGACATTGTCGAGCGCGATGCGGTAGCCGATCAGGATGTGTTCGCGCTCGCGAGCTTTGCGCAGGTCGTATTGCGTGCGGCGGCGGACAACGTCAATGCGGTGCGCGATGAAAAGATTCAGGAGCTGAATCAGCCCAAGCTCGCGCGGCTGGCCGCCGACGATGGCGAGCAGGATCATGCCGAAGGATTCCTGCATTTGCGTCATCTTGAAAAGCTTGTTGAGGATTATTTCCGGTTCTTCGTCGCGCTTCACTTCGATGACGATGCGCATTCCGTCGCGGTCGCTTTCGTCGCGAATATCGGAGATGCCTTCGATTTTCTTGTTGTTGATCAGCTCAGCGATGTGCTGGATGAGATTTTTCTTGTTCACCTGATACGGCAATTCGGTGACAACGATGTCCTGGCGATCTTTGCCGCGCTGTTCGATGGCTGCTTTGGCGCGGACCTGGAAGCTGCCGCGGCCTTTTTCGTATGCTTGCTGAATTCCGTCGCGGCCGTAGATGTAGCCGGCTGTGGGGAAATCGGGGCCGGGAACGATTTTCATCACCTGCTTGAGCGTGGTTTCCGGATTCTCGACGAGCAGGATCGCGGCCTCGACGATTTCCTTCAAGTTGTGCGGCGGAATATTGGTGGCCATGCCGACGGCGATGCCGGTCGAGCCATTAACGAGCAGATTAGGAATGCGCGTAGGAAGAACCGTAGGCTCTGGAGTGCTCTCATCAAAATTCGGAGTGAAATCGACGGTTTCCTTCTCGATGTCAGCGAGGAGATCCATCGAGATGGGATCGAGCCGGCATTCTGTATACCGGTACGCGGCCGGGGGGTCACCGTCGACGGAGCCGAAGTTTCCCTGGCCCTCGATGAGCGGGTAGCGCATATTGAAATTCTGGACGAGGCGCACAAGCGCGTCATAGACGGGAGTGTCGCCGTGGGGATGAAATTTCTTCAAGACTTCGCCGACGACGCCGGCGCATTTCGAAAACTTGCGGCCTGGCAATAGGTTCATCTCGTGCATCGCGTACAAGATGCGGCGATGGACGGGTTTGAGGCCGTCGCGCACGTCGGGCAGGGCGCGCCCGATGATTACGCTCATGGCGTAATCGAGATACGATTTTTTCATCTCCGATTCGATATCCACCGGAGTGAGAATTGATTGATTTGTTTCGTCAGCCACAGTTCGCTCCACTTAAGAAATTGGAAAATTGAAAAGGGAAAATGGTTCGGCGATTCTCAATTTTCCCTTTCCATTTTTTGGTGTCTGCTCTAATGCCGAAATGCCGTTTTTGTCCCTACTAGAAAATTGCTTTCTCCTTTGTTTGCAAGGAGATGAGTTGTTTTCTGAAATACCGATTGTTCCTATTAGAAATTCGCTGGTTTGAAGGCCGCCGCCGCTACATTTTGCGCGGTGCGTCATAGCTTTCCCGCCATTTTTTCCAGGACGTAGGTTTTCACGGTCTCGAAGGCCGAGGCGTTGTTTGTGAAGCGCTGCGGGGCGAAGTGCGATTCGAGTTCTTGCAGCAGGGCGTTGCAGTCGCGCTCGCTGGCGCAATCGATTGCGACGCCTTGCTCGGTGTTGGGCGCGGAGGTGGGGGTGGCGCGGAAGTCGGAGCAGGAGAGGCCGCGCAGGCCGGGCAAGATTTTGAATGTGATCTGGTAAATCATGATTTGTGGGTCGCCCCTTTAGGGGCGACATACCGAATCTCCGGTTGCGGGGCTTCAGCCCCTGAAGTTCCTTCGTCGAAAGCACATGGGTCCATGGAAAATTTGCCTGACGCCGACCCCAAGGAATAATCGACCGCACTCGATACTAGGCCGGCCTTGACGGGATTTTGCTCGATGTACTGCTTTCGCAGCCGGTACTCCGTTAGATCCCGAATCCACCGGTCATGAAAACTTTCCATCCAAATTGGGGATTGGTACTGAAGCTGCTTTTTTATTTTGTGTGAAGCACCACCTTTAATCATCATCATGGCTTTCTCGAGAGAAGTTTCCTCGCCCGGCGTCAGCAGGATGTGCAAATGATCGGGCATCACTGCGAATGAGTGTAATTTGTAGAATCCGCGATCCCGGCATTCCAGGAGTTGCTCCAAGAGAATTCTCGCCGCCTCTGGCTTCATGAAGATTTGCCGTCGCTGCCAGGTGTCCGTCGTGATGAAATAGACGCCTGGCTTGGTTTTCACTCGGTGAATTAATTCTGCCCATTTAGGAAACTTCAGGGGCTAAAGCCCCTCTTCTTGAATTTGTTTTATGTCGCCCCTGAAGGGGCGACCCACAAAGATTTCGGAAACTTCTGGCCGATCCATCAAATATCGAGGTTGACGACGTCGAGGGCGTTGTCCTCGATGAATTTGCGGCGTTGTTCTACGTTTTCGCCCATTAGGGTTGAGAAGATGTCTTCGGCGGCTACGGCGTCTTCGAGGCGCACTTGCAGCAGGGTGCGCGATTCGGCGTTCATTGTGGTGGCCCAGAGCTGCTCGGGGTTCATTTCGCCGAGGCCCTTGAAGCGGGTGATGGTGAATTCTTTTTTTGCGTCTTCGAGGACGTAGCCGAGGAGCGCGGAGGAATTGTCTCTGGTGACTTTGTCGCCGTTGTGCTGGATCGTGAATGGCGGGCGGTCGTTTTCCTGGATGGCCTGTCGCAGCGTGCGGAGGCGCTTGTATTCGGCTGTGGCTGCTAGAGCCCAATTGATTTTGCGCTCGCCGCCATTTTTGAGGAGCAGCTCGTGGAGGCTGTGTTCTTCGTCATAGACGAGTTTGGATTCGAGCTCGAGCTTGGCTTTTTCGATGGCCTTGGCGAGCTCCTGCAATTTCTTTTTGTCGGCGAAGTCGGCTTTCTTTTCGAGATCGCTATCGGCCAGGATGTCGACGAGTTTTGGGTCACCCAGACGGCGGCCGAGTTTCGCGGCAACCTGATCGTATTCCTGAATATTCAGCAGGAACTGAGTAAGTTCGCCACCCTCGAGCGATTTGCCTGTCTTGCCCTTCACTACGTGCTCTTCGGTGGCGCGCTTCATCAGTTCGCGCGCGAAATTCGCGCTCGTCGCGGATGTAGCGGTCCATTTTGCCGCGCTTCACGCGATAGAGAGGCGGCTGGGCGATGAAGATATTGCCCTTTTCGATCAGCTCGCGCATGTGGCGGAAGAAAAATGTGAGCAGCAGGGTGCGAATGTGGCTGCCGTCGACGTCCGCGTCGGTCATGAGAATCACTTTGTGATAGCGGAGTTTTGCGGCGTCGAAATCATCTTTGCCGATGCCGGTGCCGAGGGCGGTGATGATGGCGCGAATTTCTTCGTGGCCGAGCATCTTGTCGTAGCGCGCTTTTTCGACGTTTAGAATTTTGCCCTTGAGCGGGAGGATCGCCTGATAGCGGCGATCGCGGCCGCCTTTTGCAGAGCCGCCGGCGGATTCTCCCTCGACGAGGAAGAGTTCGCAGCGGGCGGGATCGCGTTCCTGGCAATCGGCGAGCTTACCGGGCAGGCCGCTCGAATCGAGCGCGGATTTGCGGCGCGTGAGCTCGCGGGCTTTACGCGCGGCTTCGCGGGCGCGGGCTGCGTCAATACATTTGCCGATAATTTTGCGGGCGATGGATGAGTGCTTGTCGAAATATTCGCCGAGCTTTTCGTTGACGAGCTGCTCGACGAGACCTTTGATATCGCTATTCAGCTTGCCTTTTGTCTGGCCCTCGAACTGCGGCTGCGGAAGCTTGACGGAAACGACGGCGATCAGGCCTTCGCGGACGTCGTCACCGTTGATGGAGACTTCATCCTTCTGCTCTTTGAGCATGCCGGTGGAGCTGGCGTAATAGTTGAGCGTGCGCGTGAGAGCGGAGCGAAAGCCGGCGAGGTGCGAGCCGCCGTCAACGGTATTGATCGTATTGGCAAAGGAAAAAATATTTTCGGCGTAGCTGTCGTTGTATTGCAGCGCGATTTCGATATCCACCTGGACGCGCTTGCCTTCCATGTAGATGGGCGAATCGTGGAGCACCTGCTTGCCGCGGTTCAGGTGCTTGACGAATTCGGCGATGCCGCCGGTGAAGCGGAACTCGGTCTTCTTGTTGTTGCGCTCGTCGTCGAGCGTGATTTTCAGGCCTTTGTTGAGGAAGGCGAGCTCGCGGAGGCGCTGCGATAGCGTGTCGAAGCTGTAGGTGGTTTTCTCGAAAATCGAAGGATCGGCGTGAAAGGTGATTTTTGTGCCGGTCTTGCGCGTTTTTCCGGAGGCTTTGAGCTTCGAAGTGGGGACGCCTTTTTCGTAGGACTGCTCCCAGACTTCGCCGTCGCGCCAAATTTCGAGATCGAGCCAGTCGGCGAGCGCGTTGACGACGGAGACGCCGACGCCGTGCAAGCCGCCCGAAACTTTGTAAGTGTCACTATCGAATTTTCCGCCGGCGTGCAGGACGGTCATCACGACTTCGGCTGCGGGCTTTTTCTCTGTGGCGTGCATGTCGACGGGAATGCCGCGGCCGTTGTCGACTACGGTGACGCTATTGTCGTCGTGCACGGTGACATTGATTTCGTCGCAGAAGCCGGCCATCGCTTCGTCCACGGAATTGTCAACCACTTCCCAGACGAGGTGGTGCAGCCCGAGTTCGCCCGTGGAGCCGATGTACATCGCGGGGCGTTTGCGAACGGCTTCGATGCCGCCGAGAACTTTGATGGAGGTAGCGTCGTACTTGTGGCCCTTCGGGGGTTCCTTTTCAGCCATTACGTTTGCGTCTCCTCAGAAAAAGCGAAAAAATTCAGAGCAAAGGCCTCAGGTCATCCCGATCCAACATCGATCGGGAGGGACCTGAGCTACGGTGCTGTTACGCACCATCGAACCATGTATTCGCTCAGCGCACGCAACATGGACAGCGCTCTCGGGTGGCACACTTCGCGCGCGCAAAAAGCGATGCTCGCCCAAGTCAAAAGCCTCAGGTCTGAAGACCTGAGCTACATAAATAAAAAAATGAACTGCGCGAAACTTGCGAACTGCTCGGGAAGGCGGTCGGCGGAATGCCGCGACACTTGCCTTGCCCATTGGCCCCGGACATCGCACGAATGCGAGCTGGGACTCGAAGGGTTGCTGCTCCATCCCGTCCCGCTCCGAAATTTCGGTGGGACGCGGCGAAGCGTTGATTCTCCCCCGCGGAAGGGGAACAACCGGATTTCGGAGGCCTCAATTGCCCTGGCGCGAGCAAAATGTCTGAGGCGAACCGGCTCCGGCTGGAACCACTATTAGCAGACTACACATTTTACCGGATGCGGCGGGAATTCTCAAGGCAAATCGATGGGGTGAGACGCCCGTTACGTCTTTTATTTCAGTGTGTTACGGTTATTTCAAAGAGGAACAAAATAGTCCAAGGAACGGGCGCTATCGGAACGAAAAGTCGAGAAGAAACAGCACCCAAGATCGCGCAAAAAATATCGGCGGTGACTGAAATTATAGGAGCGCGATCAGATGCGCATGGGCATTACGACGTAGCGGTAGCGCGTTGACTCGTCGGAGACGGGACGCAATTGGCCGGCGGACTGTTCGTCTTTTAGCTCGAAGTTGATGGGGCCGTCGGTGGCGGCGGCCAAGAAATCGAGAAGGTATTGGGCGTTGAAGCCAATCGCGATTGGATCGCCTTTGAATTCTTTCTCGATTATTTCTTTCGCTTCGCCGTATTCGGGGCTGGATGCGGAAATTTCCAGGCCTTCTTTGGCGAGCATGAATTTCACGGCGTGCGAGCGGGAGTCCGCCAGTTGCGAGACGCGGCGCAGGGCGTCCTGAAGCTCGGCGCGTTCGAGAACGACGACTTTGGTGACTTCGCGCGGCAGCACGGCTTCGTAATTGGGGAACTGGCCGGTGAGTTTGCGCGAGGTGAGGAGGCGGCGGCCGAACTGGAAGAAGAGGTGGCTTTCATCCTGCGCGAATTCCACCTGGCCGTCGTCGCCTGATTCGGCAGCGAGACGCTGCACTTCCGTCATCGCTTTCTTGGGGACGAGCACGCGCGTTTCGGCGGAGAAGCCTTCGAATTTATGATCGCGCTCGACCATGGCGAGGCGATGGCCGTCGGTGGCAACCATGGTGACTGAACCGGGCTTGAGGACCATGAGCGCGCCGTTGAGCGTGTAGCGCGATTCTTCGAGCGAGATGGCGAAGGTGGTCTTGGCAATCAGGTCGGCGAGAAGCTTGGCGGGAATTTTTACGAGCGCGTGCGGAAATTGGGGTAGCGCGGGGAAATTTTCTTTCGACATGCCAACGAGCTTGTAATTGCGGCGATCGGAGGTGACCTGGACCCAGTGATTCTCGAGCAGCTTGAAGCGAATCTCTTCTTCGGGCAGTAGGCGCACGAGTTCGAGAAGTTTTTTCGCGGGGATCGTGCCGGCGCCTTCTTTCTTCACCTTCGCTTCGCAGGACGTGCGAATGCTCAGCTCGAGGTCCGTCGCAGTGATGGTGAGGCGATTGCCCTTGGCCTCGAAAAGCAGATTCGAAAGGATGGGAATGGTCGTCTTGCGTTCGACGACGCCCTGCGTGAGCTGCAGCTCTTCGAGCAGGTCAAACTTTTTTACGCTGAATTCCATCGGGCCAGTTCCTTTTTCTTCGTGAGTGGCACGGGCAGACGCGGTCGCTTCCGTCATGCGTTAATCCCCTTTGTGGCTGCGGCTACTGTACTGCTTTTCTTTATTTGAATAAAGTAAGTATAAGAAAACCCGTCGCCGCCGCCGCATCTGTGGAGATTGCGGAAAACGGTATAAGTGCTATTCCCACCGGCGGTTAGTAGTTCGACTGGCTTGTGGAAACCCGCGCGGCCGGTGGGTAACTCGCACCCTTGGAGCTTCTGCCGACGCGCTGGCGGTAACTTCCACAGGGCGTCCACAGGGTGAAAGCTCCCAGGCGGCGAGCGGAACCGCTAAGTCTAACCGAACGAGTCGAGTAGCCTGTTGATCGTTTTGTTCAATTCTTTGTCGGTCTGGCGCTGGTTGGCAATTTTGTGAATCGAGTGGAGCACGGTGGTGTGGTGCTTGCCGCCGAATTGCCGGCCGATTTCTGGCAGCGAAGCGGACGTGAGCTGTTTCACAAGGAACATGGCGACCTGGCGCGGGAAGGCGATCACTCTCGAATTGCTGCGCACTTTCAGATCCTGGGCGCGGATGCCGTACACTTCGCCGACGCGCTTCTGAATCTGCTCGATGGTGACTTTCTTGTCCTGCGTGTCGATCAGGTTCTTGAGCACTTGCTGCGCGGTGGGCAGATCGATGTGCGCGCCGGTGAGCGAAGCATAAGCCATCAGGCGAATCAGGGCGCCTTCGAGCTCGCGGATATTGGACTTGATGGCTCGAGCGATGTACTCGGCGACGTCGTCTGGAATCTGGACGTGTTCGTTTTCGCCCTTCTTCTGCAAAATCGCGATTTTGGTCTCGAGATCCGGGGGTTGGATGTCCGCGATGAGTCCCCATTCGAATCGCGAGCGCAGGCGCTCTTCAATCGAGGAGATTTCCTTGGGCGGACAGTCGGAGGAGATCACGATCTGCTTCTGTTGGTCGTACAGTGCGTTGAAGGTATGGAAAAATTCTTCCTGGGTGCGTTCGCGGGTGGCGATGAACTGGATGTCGTCAATCATAAGGACATCCATGGTTCGGAAGCGCTCGCGAAATGCGGCCATGCGCTCGAAACGAATCGAGGAGATCACTTCGTTGGTAAATTTTTCCGCGCTAACGTAGGTGAGACGAAGCGAGGGATCGCGGCGCTTGAGCGAGTGGCCGATGGCTTGCATGAGGTGAGTCTTGCCGAGTCCGACTCCGCCGTACAAAAACAAGGGGTTATACGATTTTGATGGCTGCTCGGCCACGGCCACCGCGGCTGCGTGGGCAAACTGGTTCGATGCGCCGACGATGAATGTGTCAAACGTGTAGCGCGGGTTGAGCTGGGGAACCGTAGAATCAAAATCGAGCTTGGCCTGCGCTTGGGGAGCGGAGGCGTTGGCCGGCGCCGGTTCCACTTCGGCGCAGATATATTCGAGTACTACTTGCGGCTTGCCGATTTCGGTGAGTACGGCTTGCAACAGCTCGCCGTAGGTTTCAGCTAAACGCTTACAGAAGAGCCGCGTAGGAACGCGGACGACCAGGCGATCGTTCTCAGCCGATTCCTGGCGAGTAGGACGGAACCATGTGGCGAAACTGTGGGGATTGACGCGCCGCTCAGTGTGCTGAAGTATCTTATCCCACAAATTCATAGCAAAAGTTAGCCCCCGCGCAATTTCCACTGGTGTGGAAATGCTGTGGAAAATAGAATCACGACTGGGTGAGGCTTTTAGTCTGGCCTTTCAGAGTTTGTCGCACCCCGCGCCCGCGTGTGCAACGTACATGAGTGCTCGCGTTTGCCCGTATTTGAGAGAATCGCGAGACGGGATTCTGCCTAAACGCGATGAAGACAGCAAGAGAAAATTGAGCGAACGATAGGAGCGGGTTTCACACATTACTCACAGGTTTTCCACAGGACACGAGGCGAAGCTAAAATTATTTTTGCGTGAATTTTCTTATTGCTTTCTTACAAAACATTTTTGCGCGCGGAGATTTTCGAGCGACGGGCTGCGCCGATCAATGCGGCGCGGAATTTGCGGAAGCCTTTTCGGGCTTGACGAAATCGAAGATGCCCCACGCCTCGGTGCCGAGAAGCAATCGGTTGGGTTCGACAAGGATCGCTTTTGCGCTCAAGGGCGCGCCGGTAGGAGACAGAGTGCGATAAGCGCCAATGGGCACGCCGCTTTTGTCGAAGCGCCGCAATTCATTTCCGATCGCGATCCAAATTTCCTGCGTTGCGGAATCAACGGCGAGCGCGCTGATCTGCGTCCTGGCGGGGCGCGGGTTATCGTCAGAGTCGGAGAAGAGCTCATGATGGCGCGCGGCGGCCGCGAATTCTTCCAGGGCGATTTCGCTGCCTGCGAAACCGAAGCGATCGAATCTTCGCACCGTGGGCTCGGGCAGGAACAGGAAAACGTAATAGAGATTTCCTGCGGCGTCGGACGAAACACGGCCGAGATCGGTGGTGTGCTGCGCGTCAGGCCCATGCGCGAAATCTCCCGGATCCCCTATGGCGCGAACGAGTGTGCCGGCGTATCCGTAAATTCCCATCAGCCAGTGGTAGCGCAGCGAGGTGACTGCCAATTCGTTGCCGGGAAGAGCGGCGACCGAAGTCGGTGCTGGAATTGGAATCACGCCGGCGAGCGACCCATCGGCGGCGAAAATCTTGACGTTGTTCGCGCCGCGGTCGGCCACCAACACATGGCCGCTCGAATCCACGTCGAAGTCGGCAGCGAACACGATTTTCGGGTTTCTCTTCGGGTCCGCGGGAGCGGGTTCTTGGGCGGCTGCACTCGGAATCTCGCCGATGCTTTTGCCGTCGGCGCTCAAAATCAAAACCTTGCTTGCGGGCGAAGCGACTACGTAGTAGTGGCCGGCGGCGTCGCGTTTAATTCCGATCAAGCCGGCAGCGACATCAGGAAACACTCTCGCGCGGGCGCGAATTTCCGGTTCTGAAGCCTGGCCAGCGACTGGCGCGAGATGTGCCGCCGCGAGAAGAAAAAGAATGCAAACGGCGACAGCGCCGGGCTGGATGCGGCGTGATGTGTCCGAGAGAATTTTGATAAGTTTTTCCGGCATCTCGGCTACTGACCGAGTCCAGCTAAGAGACGCACGCCGCGTGCTGCAAGTTGCATGTGTATGCGACGAAGATGTTAGCACCGAGATGAGCCCATGCGCCGCGCCCATTCGAGCCGCTGACAGCAAAGGAACATTCGTTTACAAAAAGGCTTCTGCTAGTGGGGGTTGCAATGACACCTTCAGTGATCAACGGAGTGCGTAGACGTTGCCGTCGGCGCTGCCGAAATAGACGGTGCCATGGTCAATCACGGGCGATGAGAGGATCGCGCCAACAGAGAAACTCCGGTAAAGATATAGCGTCATATCGAGAAAATTGTGAAAAAGCGGAAGAGATGCCGCCATGCTTCCATCGGCATTCAAAACTCCCAGCGAATTTTTCTTCGATGATTCGGTTTGAAAATCCCAGGTAAGCTCGCCGGACTTTGTGTCGATGGCGTAGAGGTGGCCATTGAAAGCGCCGACGTAGGCAAGATTGGCGGCAAGCGCAGCAGAGCCAAGAATCAGACTCTTCGTGTCAAAGACCCATAGCAAACGTCCCGTCTTCGCGTCGAGGGCATGGAAACGATGCGTGTCAGACGTGCCAACGTACACCACTCCATCGCGCACGGCGGGTGTGCCATTCACCCATGACTGGCTCGTCGAGTAGTCCCATTTCTTCGCACCAGTGGTAGCGTCAAGTGCGTAGACGTGTCCATCGCGGCAGCCGGTGTAAACGGTGCCATCCACAACCGCGGGCGAAGACTGGAACCCCACTTGGTTGTGCACAACGGGATCTTCTCCCGCTTTGAATCGCCATTTTTCCGCGCCGGTCTCGGCGTCCAATGCATAGAGATTACTGTCCCAGCTTCCGATGTAAACGGTGTTGTTTGCAATCGCAGGGGAAGCGTGCACCACGTCTTTTGTCAGAAACGACCAGGAGAGAACGCCCGTCTTCGCGTCCACAGCGTAGACATGACCATCACTGCTGCCGAAATAGACGCGGCCATTGAAAACCGCAGGCGAAGAAAGGAACACATCCATGGGATCGGCGATGTTCTGGTCGGCGGGCATGAGTCCGTGCAGTCCTTTCGCTTCGAATCTTCTTTCACCACCGGTGGCGAAGAGCCACTTCACGGCGCCGGAATCAGCGGCAACTGCGTACAGCGCGCGGTCGTAGCTTAGGTAATAGACGATTCCGTCGGCAACCGCAGGAGACGAAGCGATGCTGTCGGTGGGATCCGTTTTCCACTTCTGCCGGCCGCTCTCCTGGTCGATGGCGTAAAGCGAACCGTCAAGGCTGCCGACAAACACCAAACCGCCCGCGATGGCCGGTGAACTCACCACCGGACCGTTGGTCTTGAAGGCCCATTTCACTCCCGTGAATTTCGTGGGGCCGGGAGAATCGTAGACGCCGGTGTGCGCAAGATTGCCGTGGAAAGTGGATTGCGCAAGCGCGAGCGGTGAAAAAACGAATGCGATGAAAGTAAAAGACAGTATTCGACGGCTCGCCTGCGTAATGTGTGGCATCAGGACTCCGGTTGGCTGTGGTGTATGAGACGAGGCGCGGCCCGATTTGTTAGCGCGCGGAGCGAGAGCAGCTGACAGCGCGGAACGGGCGATCGAACAGCCTAGTCCAGGCGGAAATTCAGGCGCTGGATTGAGCGGGCGCGGCCGGTGGATTCGCCGATGTCGAGGAGGACGGTGTTCATCTGCACGTCGCCCTCGGCTACCACGAAGCGCGCGGGCATTGCGTCGAGGAAGCGCTGCAGCACGCCCTGCTTTTCCATGCCGATCACGGAATCGTGCGGGCCGGTCATGCCGGCGTCGGTGATGTAGGCGGTGCCTCCGGGTAGGACATGCTCGTCGGCTGTGGGCACGTGAGTGTGCGTGCCGAGGACGGCGGAAACTTTGCCGTCGAGATACCAGCCCATGGCTTGCTTTTCGGATGTGGCTTCGGCGTGCATGTCGACCACGATCACTTTCACGTCCGCCGGAATTTTCGCGCGCTCGCGATCGGCGGTGCGAAAAGGATCATCGAGCGAGGCCATGAAGGTGCGTCCCTGCAGATTCATCACGGCGTAGGCGATGCCGGTTTTTGTTTTGCCGACGTATAGACCCGCGCCGGGAAGCCCATTCGGAAAATTCGCGGGGCGCAACAAGCGCGGCTCATGCGGGAAGAAATCCAGGATCTCCTTGCGGTCCCAGATGTGATTGCCGCCGGTGAGCACTTCGATTCCGCAGGAGAAAAGCTCTTCGGCAAGCCGCGGAGTGATACCAAACCCCGACGCGGAATTTTCCCCGTTGGCGATGCAGAGATCGATGCGACGCTGCGTAAGTATGTCGTTCAGGCGGTCATGAACGATTTTGCGGCCGGGCGACCCGACGATATCTCCCACGAATAAAATTTGCATGTTTCGCTTTCTGAAACCAGATTGGCGCGCGGCGGCGAGGCAGCCGAATTTTAGGAGCGGTCCACTCCGCCGTGCGTTACTAGGCCCTGAACCCCACGAATAAGTGGGTGCCCTGCGCCTGCTTTAAGGCTGTCGCGAGCCGGCAAGCCGGCCCAGGATTGCACAAGGGCAGGACGACGCGGGCTCCCGGGGATCCAGTGTTGGTTCAAATAGGCTTTCGCAACGACACCTGCGTTGCAGGCCAACTCCACGCGATATTGTAACAGGAATTGCGTGCGCGGCTCGATGGCTGCCACCTGTTTTGCGCCATGCGACGCCAGCGAAAAGAAAATCAACGAAGGGACTTGAGGTAGGTGACGATTTGCCAGCGGCGCTGTTCGGGCAGGCCGGACCACGACGGCATCCCGTGAAATAAATTCCCGTTGCTCAGGAACCAGACGAGTTCGCCAGACGTTGCGTTCTGCACCTGTGGGCGCCGAAGATTGACGGCATTGCGCATGCCGCGGGCATATTTTCCATGGCACTCGGCGCAATGCTGCAGGTAAAGTTTTTTGCCCGCGAGAAGTGCGTCCGGATCGCCTTCATAGGGATTTTTCCAGTCGCGCGCTTTGGCCGGCGCCTGTGCGATCACGAGCAGAACACCGCGATCGTCGGTGGCTGCTCCTTTTCTCCCGCGGCGCCGACGATGGCGAAGGCAAGCGAAGCAAGCAGCAAAAGCGCCGGACGTGAGACCGAAAAGCGTCGTGACTTCGACTGAATGGGGGACTGAGTAGGCGGCTGAGTTGTGATGTGTGGCGCGATCATCGGAACAAGCTCCTTACCTTACGGCCGAAATTGGGGATCTCGTAGCTCATGCCCCAGCGCAGCAGGAAACGGTGAGAATTGTCGTTGAGACCGAATCCCGGAGAGAGCGAGAAAGTGACGCCGTTGGGAAGCTCCCAGGCGACGAGCGGCGCGAGGTAATGTGAAGTGCCCGAAAGCGTGTGGCTCGCCGCCGTTCCCAGGCCGCCGTACATCTCTATTCCGGCGACGAAATTCTCGCGGCAGAAGTTGCAGCGGTCGGGAGTGGCGGCGAGACGAAGAGCGCGGCTCGCGCCGAGCGCGTAGCCGAATTCCCATGGCTCATGACCGAGATTTTTCTCCGAGATGAAGTTCTCCGAGATGTTCCAGCCCTTGTAATCGCTGGAGAGGATCAGCTTGGTTTCGATTTCGTGCGCGTAGGACCTATTCAGCTCGGAATTGGCGCGCGGCGAAATCGAATTGATTGTCGAAGCCGACGACTTCCTTGAGGGTCTTGTCCGCATCGGTGGTGTTTTCATACTCGACGTAGAGAACAGGATTGATCCAGTGCTCGCGCATCAGCGGGCGGAAGCGATTCTCCCAGCGGAAGCCGGTGAAGACGGTGCTGTCGTTAAAGGTGGACTGGGAATCGAGGTAAAACTCGGTGGTCCACCAGCCGGTGGCGCCGTACTCGATCTCGACCCAGGGAGCGATGAAATCGTTGCCGGCCTTTTGCGTGCCGTAGTTCGAGTAGAACTCGACTTCGAGGTTGCCAGGCTCTTCGAGGTGGGATGAGTAGGCGACGAAGTAGTGGGTGTCTTGCGCGCGCGCGAGACTTGGATGGAACAGGCTCCCCGAAACAAGTAGGGCGAGAGCGAGAAGCCAGCGAATCGAAGTCACGAAATCCTTTCTACTCGATGCGCGCGCGAGCGGCCAAAGCCAGTTGCAACTGATTAACAACTGGAGCACTCTATCCCAGTTGAAAACCAGTTGCAACTGGAATTCAGCGACGCTATCCCCAGTTCGCGTAGAAGGTCGCTAAAGACGGTCCAAATGCGATTTTCGGGGTCGACGTTCAGTTCGTTTAGGAAGGGGAAAGAAGGCGGCAGGCTTCTGTTCTTAAAGCCCGCCGCCTTCATTAGCGCTGCCGATGGTTAGAAGTGGAAGCCGACCTCGGCCGTCAGCGAGCGCGGAGTCACGTAATGCGTGCCGCTGAAGGTTGAGAGGAAGTTGTACACGGCGTCTTTGTTGGCGATATTGATCGCTGTGAGCCGGATGCTCCATTTGTAGCGATCACCGTTGAACAAGTTGTCGTGTCCGATGGCGACATCGAACAAATTGCGGCCTGCGACGCGCGGTGGGTTGCGATCGTCGTCCTCGGTACCCGGCGCCGGGAATCTTCAATTTTGAGGAGCCGTAATCTGCCGCAGGGCACACGGAATTCGGGCGTGATAGGCGTCGTCGGCGTGGCGAAGACCTTCGTGCCGCTAACCGTGCAGAAAAGCCCGGCCTGAAATTGCTGATCGGGCGTCAGGATCGACGCGTCGACCAGCCGTCGTCGTCGCCTAATGGGCCATTGGCACAATTTCCGCCGGCGCACGGCACCGGACCGGCGACGAGGCCGCTGTCATAACGCCAGTTGAATCCAACCCATGGCCCGCGCTTGAGCAAACTGATATTGCAGGTGCGCGGTGAGGTTGAATTTCTCGTCGTGGTCAATGCGGAAGGGCGAAAATTCGCCGGGCTCGATTGGCACTGCGCCGACGCCGCCAATCTGCGGATTGAAGAAGCGCGCGGCCACGCTGGACATCACGACCAGCGCCGTCAACCCGTGATAATTCGGTACGTTGGCGCGAATCGCGAAGCCGGGAATCTTCGAGTTGTTCCACGCGATCGGGAACGTGATCGGCGTGGCGCCCAGGATGCTGAAATCGTAGGCGTTGTGCGTGTATTTCCAGATGTACTCGCCATCGACGACGAGATACTTCCCGAAAGCCTGCTGTAAGCCGGCGTGAAACTCGTTGCGATAACCGGGAGGCAGCGTGCTAGGAGCAATATTACCGCGCCAGTGGTCGCGTCAGTGCAGCCTTCGCCGGTAGCAGCGAATAAATTCGCCACTACCGCGTCGAGAGCATCCTCGGCTCGAAAGCACTAGGTTCTCATTGAAAGGAGACTCGAGCGTTCGCGCATAGGAGATGCGCAGCACTGTATTGGTCTGCTTGATGTTGTAGGCAACTCCGAGTCGAGGCTCCGCCTGCGTGGCTCTCGATAAGCCATTGTAGATGTCGCCTCGAATTCCCAGGTTGAACGACCAGTTTTTCACCGAGATCGTGTCCTGGACGTAAGGGCCAGCTGTTTCACGTCCGTGTGGCCGTGGAAAAAGTGAGTGGCGCTCGACCGTCGCACCCGTCCGCAGGGGATGGCGTCGCCGGTCGAGGTCGATGCAACCCAGGAGCGGGACGAAACTGGCATTCGCCGTAAACGGAGTCGGATAAGCAGGGTTCGTCGAGAAGGCCGTGCGCATTGCGAGGATTGTTCAGCGCGGATTGCCGACAAACACCGGGCGCCGACCGCAGTCGAGGCACGGCGTGTTGAGTGTGGGATCCACGATTCCGAAGTGGTCGTTCTCGGTGAGAAATGTCTGCTCGTACACTCACTCCGGCTTTCACGTTGTGAATGCCCTTCACGTACGACATGCTCGCGCGAGCGCCCGCATTCGTCAGCGAGCGATCCTGGCTCACGGTTTCCTGCTGGAGATTCGAGGGTCCGAGATCGGCGAAGGGATCGCCGCTCGGATAGTAGTTGTAGGCGTCGCGCCGCACGAAAGCGCCGGCGGTAAGACCGCCGTCGAATCCGATCAAGTGATTCCACGTGGGCGCGACATTGAAAGTCCGATTCTGGAGCGTTGATCCGTGGGACCGACCACGTTGCCGTTCGGATCGAGTCCGCCGATTCGCCACCACGATCCGTTCCACGGCGTCGCATTTTGCGCGTCAAAGAATTGGGCGTCTGAAACCAGGAACGCGTGTAGCCCAGGTTCAAGTGCAGCGAGTCCGCCGTCGTGAGTTGATAGTCCACGCGGTCGAAAAATTTTCCTCGTTGCCTTTGTCGTGCATCACGCTGAACTCGGGCGGATCGAGGAATCGGCCGCTGTTGAGCCCGCTAGCGGCGATGAAGTTTCCCCACTTTTCGTCGCCATAGCCGAGATCGAAGCCGCCATTTACCGATACCGAAAGAACCGTAGGAAGCGGTCACGCTGCCGTGCGGCGTCGTCTCGCCCAGGCCCGAGCGCGTCGTGACGTTTATTACCAGGCTGGTTTTGTCGCCGTATTCCGCTGGCGGCGCGCCGGAAATCACTTCGAGCGACTGGATCGAATCGAGCGGGATCTGATTCGAGAACACCTTGCTCTGCTGGTCGGTGATCGGCTGGCCGTCCACCGAAAACGAGTTCTCCGCGTGATCGCCGAGGCCGTGGAAAAGTCCGTTCGAATCCGCTGCAACTCCGGGCGTGGACAGCGTTACGAGCGAACTGACCGACGAAGACTGGCTTTCCAGTGGAAGCTTGTCGAATAGCGCGCGATCGACGTCCGTGTGAAAAGTCGAATCGTTCTCGATCAGGTCTCCGGCGCCTTCGACCGTTACGGTCGCGCGAAGTGCCTGCCACCGTAAGGCCAACCTCCACTGGCACGGGAACCGACGATCGGACGTCAATATCTTGCGCGTATGTCGCCGAATCCTTTCGCCGGACAGCCAGTGATAGGGATTCAGCGGAATGTTGGAAAAGCCGAAACTGCCCGCGCTATCGGTGGTGGTTGAGCGGTCATATCCGCTCACTGGATTGTGGATTGAAACGGTGGCGCCCGTTACGACGCCGCCGGAAGGGTCCTTCGCAACCTCCATTGATCGTGCCGGAGTTGCCCGACTGCGCGAAAAGAAGCCCTGCATGCAGAAAGACACCCAAGCCAAAAATAAGAAATAGCCGCAATACGAAATCTCCTAGTCATCTCTCCTCCGTCCCGTAAGGGCCCAGCCATGTGGGCAGGTTTGGCTACGTGGATAGGGGCCGCGAATAAAAGCGGCGGCGCTGACGCGGATCACCTTCAAAGCGAGATCAACACAACGAGCGAATCAGCTTTTGAGGTGTGGAAGAGCTACGCGGATGGAGGACGCGCGAGAAGAAAGCCGGTGAACGACGACTTCGAGCGCAGGTTCGACGGAAATCTTTACGGGCGAGCCGCGTGACAACTTCCGGCAAAGGTAACGCGTTGCCGTGAGAGAAATCGACCGTTACCGAATGTGCGAAATGGCACACGCGGCAATGCTGGTCTTCAAATGTTCGGCTGTGCCAGTGTCCCGCGGCCTGAAGGCCGAAAGACAACACCGCCACGGCCACGCAGAATGACTAGCAGCCTGTGCGCTGAACGGCGGGAGATGTGCACCCCTAGACTCCTTCCCCTAGCATCGTACTTAGACGCAGGCCCGCGTGATAGTCGCGAGATTTGCCATGCTTATTTCATCAGCGGCGGTCGCGCCATCGCGCGGCATCAGACCTGCAGCACGTCGCCATCGCGCGCGACCATCTCGTACAGCACCGGGTTCACAAAAAATCCGAGAAACAGACGCGAGACGAAGCCCTGCAACGATGACGATGGCGAAGGGCTTTTGCGTGTCCGAGCCGATACCGGTGGAAAGAGCAGCAGGCAAAAGTCCCAGGCAGGCGACGAGCGCCGTCATCATGATCGGCCTCAGGCGCAGCAACGAAGCTTCGCGGGTGGCCGTGCGAATGTCTTTATTTTCGAGCCGCAGCTTATTGATATACGAAACCAGGATCACGGCCGTTTCCACCGAAACGCCCATCAGCGCGAGCAGCCCGAGTACGGAAGAAACGCTGAAAGGCGTGTGGGTGAGCTTCAGCGCGATCAGCGCCCCCACCGGCTCTGTCATCACTACTCCGAGCGCGATCGTCACCGGGAATTTAAAGTTTCCGTAAAGCGCGAAGAGAATCAGGAAAATCAGCAATACGGCCAGCGGGCCGATCACCTCGAGTTGCTGTTTCGCTTCGAGAAACTCGCTGTATTCCCCGCCCCATTCGAGCCGGTAACCGGGCGGCAGCGATTTTTGAATTTTTGCCACGGCGCGCTGCCCGTCGTTTACGGTGTTCTCGCAATCCCGGCCCTCGATGCTGAATTGAACCCCGATGTAGCGCGAGTTATTTTCCCGGTAGATGAACGACGCCCCGGTCGCTTCCTGAATATCCGTCAGCGCTGAAATCGGGATCTGCTGGCCGGTGGGCGTTCCCACCAGGAGATTGCCGATCTGCTGCGGGCTCTCGCGAAACTCCGGCTTCATGCGCACCACCAGGTCGAACAGCTTTTCACCCTGAATCACTTGCGTTGCCGCCTGCCCGCCAACCGCGGCTTGGATCACGCCTTCCACGTCCGCCACGTTGACGCCGTAGCGCGCGATTTTGTCCCGATTCACGTTGATGAGAAGGCTGGGCTGGCCCAGTTCCCGCACGACGGTCAGTTCAGTGAATCCCGGCACCTTCGAGAGTTCTCGTTTGATGTCGAGCGCTTTCGTTTGCAGCACGCTCAAATCCGGCCCGTAGATTTTCACGGCCAGCGCGCTCTTCAATCCCGTCAGCGCTTCGTCCACCGCGTCTTCGGCGGGCTGCGTGTAATTGAAAATCACTCCGGGGAAAGCTTCCAGCTGCTTTTGAAGATCCGCAATCAGGGCGGGCTTGTCGTGCGCTGAACTTTTCTCCCACGAGGGATCTTTGTAAGGCTTGAGTCCACATAAAATTCGCAATTGAAAAAGCCGGTCGGATCAGTCCCATCGTCTGGCCGGCCCAGCTCCGAGCCCACTTCCGTCACCTGCGGATACTTCGCGATCAACGCGCGCACCTGCGGGGCAAACTTGCTGGCCTCTTCGTAGGAAATTGTGTAGGGCAGAGTGGCGCGCACCCACAGGGCGCCTTCGTCCAGATGCGGCATGAATTCGCCGCCGATGAAAGGGATCAACAGCAGAGTGGCCCCGAAAATCAGCGTGGCGACAAGCATTGTCGTCTTCGGGTGATCCAGGCACCAGGTAGAGCTCGTCGCGATATTTTTCCTTGATCCATTCGAACGGCTTGTTCTCGCGCTCGCGCACGCCTTTGCGGAACCAATACGAGCACATCACCGGAACAAACGTGAGCGTCAAAATCAGCGCGCCGATCAGCGCGATGGACATCGTGTCCGCCATCGGATGAAACAGCTTCCCGGAAGGCCCGCTCAGCGCATAAATCGGAATGTACCCGGCGATGATCACGGCCACGGAATAGAAAATCGGGCGATCGACATCCTTTGCGGCTGCCAGGATCACTTCATTCAAATCGTAGGGCTGCCCTTCCCGCAGCCCCAGCTCGCGGAAAATGTTTTCCACCATCACGAGCGTGCCATCAATCACGATTCCGAAATCAATCGCGCCGATGGAAAGCAAATTCGCCGGAACATTTCGCGCGTGAAGAAAAATAAATGCGAAGAGCAGCGCAAGCGGAATCGTCATCGCCACAATCAACGCTGCGCGGAAGCTCACCAGGAAGAAAATCAGCACGATCAGCACCAGAATCATGCCGCGCACGAGATTCGCTTCCACAGTGTCCGTGGTGAGCCGCACCAGATCGCTGCGATCGTAGAAGGGACGCACCTTGATATCCGGCGGCAGGATGCGTTCATTGATCTGCTTTGTTTTCTCCTCCACGCCTTTCAGTACGTTCTGGGTCTGCTCGCCGCGCCGCATCAGGATCACGCCTTCCACGGCGTCGTCAGTCTTGTTGAATCCGAATTCGCCCAGTCGCGGCGCATGCCCGATAGTCACGTCGCCGATGTCGCGCACGCGAACCGGCACTCCGTTCTGATTTCCTACGATGACGCTGGCGATATCCGCCTGATCGCGGATCAAGCCGATGCCGCGCACGTAATAAAACTGGCCGCCCTGCGAATAGAATCCGCCGCCGGTATTCGCGTTGTTGATGGAAAGTTGCGACAGCACCTGCGGCACGGTGATGTGATAGCCGTAGAGGCGCGCCGGATCGAGCAGCACCTGATACTGCATCACAGTGCCGCCAAAACCGGAATCATCCGCCACGCCCGGCACCTGTTTGTACTCGCGCTCGAGCACCCAGTCCTCATACGTTTTCAATTCCATCGGCGAACGGTCGGGGCTTTCAATCACGTAGCGGTAAACAAGTCCGGAAGGACTGAAAAGCGGCGCCAACGATGGCTGCACGCCCATGGGCAGATTCGGCTGCACGTCGCTCAGTCGTTCGAAAACCACTTCGCGCGCGAAATAATCGTCGGACCCTTCCTCAAACGTGAGAATCACGTCCGAAAGCCCGTAGAGTGAAATCGACCGCATGATCATCATTCGCGGCACGCCGTTCATTTCCACTTCGATCGGCAGCGTGACGAGACGCTCCACTTCCTCCGCCGCGTGCCCCGGCCACTGCGTAATCAATTCCACCATCGTCGGCGAAAGATCCGGGTAGGCATCCACCGGCATGCGCTTGAACGAAAAAGCGCCGGCGACCGCAACAAAAACGGTCATCAAAATTACGAGGAAGCGCTGTTGGAGAGAAAATTGAACGATGCGGTTGATCATCTTTTATTCGATGTGTTGTGCGTGCATGTTGTGCGTGCACTGTTCAGTGCGTTGCTCATCGGCGCGCGCGCTCTAGCGCGACTGCGTAACAATTAGTGCTGAAACGAATTCGCAAACTGCAAAAATAAGCTCCCGTCGCCGACCACTTTTTCCCCCGGCGTAAGTCCGTTCGTAACCTGTGTCTTCCCGCTCTCGCTCAGCCCGATCGACACATGGCGGCGGCTGAACTGATTCGATCCGCTCACCACGTAAACGAACGGCTCATTCTCGTCGTCGCGCAGCACGGCTGCGTCCGGCACAGCGATCGCATTCTGAATTTCACCCGCCGTCACAGTCACCGTGCAATACATGTCCTTCTTCAGCTTTTCGCCTTTGTTCTCCACCACGATTCGCGCCTGCAGGGTCCGCGTGGTGGGATCGAGCGCGGGTGAAATGAAAGAAATTTTTCCGTGGAACACGTCGGGATACGCATCAGTTGTCACGTCCACCACATCGCCCGCCTTCACGTCAGCCAGTTGAGCCTGGTAGATATTCGCCAGCACCCACACGGTGCTCATATCTGATATCGTGAACGCCTGCGTCGCCCCGGCCTGCATCACCTGCCCCGGCGCCACCAGCCGCTCCACCACTTGTCCGCCAATCGGTGCGAGCAGCCGAATTTCCGCGGAACTCGGCGACTTCTCGAGATCCTCCGGCTTAGGAATGCCCAGGATTTTCATGCTCTGCTCGGCGGCGTTCATATCCGCCTGTGCCTGGTTGCGATCGGATTCGGCTTGCAACAAATCGCGCTCAGCGATCGCGTGATGCTGATACAGGTCCTGCGCGCGTTCCCAATTCTTCGCCGCCACGCGCAGTGCGTCGTGGGCTTTCAAATAAACTGCGAGCAATTGCGAATAATCCGGGCTGCTCACTGTCAGCAGCGGCTGCCCGCGCTTTACGAATTCGCCGGGGACCACGAGAATGCGGCTCACCGGTCCGCCCACTTGCGTGATCACCGGTGTCGTCGCGAAAGCGTTGTACGCTACCGCGCCCGTGAGCCGCAGCTTGCGAGTCATTTTCCCGGTCGCGACCGTCACCACTTGCACGTGCGCCATCTGATCCTGCGGAATCGTGAACAGTTCCGGCGCAGCACCCTTTGCTTCCTTTGACGAATACGACGTCATCTCCGCCGCGCGCTCGGATTTTGCAGATTCGCAACCGGAAATTCCCGCGAGAACCGCAAATCCGATCGTCAACGCGAATGCCATCTCCGATCGCGGGCGAATTCGCGCCGTCAGCCGCGGCAGTCGTCTTGTGAAATCGTGTTTCACGGCAGCGTCCTCGTTCCCACCGCTTCGCGCAATTGCTCCACGGCCGTCAGATACGACGCGAGCGCCTGCCGGTAAGCCAGCTCCGTCGCGCGGTAGCTGCGCTCCGCGTCCAGATAATCGAGCAGGCTCGCCGCGCCGCGCTTGTACGCGTACTCGCTGATGTCGCGCGAATCCTGCGCCTCTTTCAAATAACCGGAGCGGTAGAGCGTCACAATCTGATCGTTCGTGCGCACGCCTTCGTACGCGTTCATCACATCCGTCATCACCTGGTCGCTCGCCGCGCGCGCCAGTTCGTCTGCCTGCGTGATCGCATATTTCGCCTTTAAAATTTCGCCCTGGTTGCGATTGAAAATCGGAATTTGAACGTTGCCAAAAAACGATGCGCTGCTCGCGTTGCTCACATGGGAGTAAACGGCGGTGCCGGTCGGATCCACTTTGCCAATGGCTTTCTGCAGCTCGTACTGGCTGTTCGCTGCCGCAATACCTTGCCGCGCTGCTCGCAGGTCCGGGCGGTCCGCTAGCGCCTTCGCTTGCAGGTCTTCGAGCTTCATCGTCACCGGCGCGTAATCGAACGCACTCGCCACGTCGTAATCCGCAGGAACCGACTCGTATCCCAGCGACTGCCGCAACGACGCGAGCGCCTGCACCTTCGCCAGCTGCGCCTGCGACATGTCCGTCTGGAATTGCAGCAGCTGAATCTTGATTTTCAGAAAATCCACTTCGCTGATGTCGCCAGCCTTGTAGCGGCTTTCGCTGATGTCTACCGTGTTTTGAAAGCTTTTCAAGTCTTGCGCGGCGAGATCGATCGTGGACTCGGCCACCTGCACGTCAATGTATTGCGAAGCTACAAGAAAAATCAGGCTGCGTTCGTTATCGATCACGGTGAACCGCGATTGCTCCGTCACGTCGCGCGCCGCCTGCAAACGATGCTGCCGCTTCCGGCCGCGCTCGAACAAATAACTGAGTCCTACGTCAAACTGCGCCGTCGTGTTGATGTAGTCCGCGCTGAACTTGTCCGGCTGAAAGATCGGCAGAAACTGCGCGTCGCCCTGCAGAACCGGATTCGGCCGCAGGTTCGCCGTAATTTCTTCGGCTTGGTTTTGCTGCACCACGGTGCGCTGCGCCAGCAAGTTGTGGTTGTGCTGCAGCGCCATCTGGATCGCGTCGTCGAGCGTGATCTTCACCGGACCGCTCGTGGGCGGCGTGGTTTGCGCCAGAGCCACGCTGGCGACGCATATTGCTGCGGCGAGAGCAAGGAACCTTATATGTGGTGCACGCATACGCGATAAACCTTCTTGAGTGAGACGTATGTGAATCGAAGCGCCCTTTCTTACACTGCAGGGCACGCAAAAGAACGGAGTTCTTACGCAGTGGGAGGAGCGCGAGCCGGAATGCGGGAAATTACGGGGCCGTAAACAAAAGCAGGTTCACGCGGATCGATTCGCGTGCCGAGAAGCGCCAGTGCCGGCGCTCGATCCGATATCACCGACTGCCCCATTGCCTGATGATTAGATGGCAGATGGAACAGTTCGTATCGGTTGAGGTTGCGTGATGATGCCAGACGCAACCCAGCGTCGCAAGCATCAGCACCGCGACCAGCGTCACGGGTACTGCCAGGCAACGGAATTGCCTTGTTATTTGGCATGGATCAGAGAATTAGAGGGAACCTGGCCACAATCATACTGTAGACGCTCCGCGGTAGGAATAGGTTGCAGAATCCGGGCATGCCTCGAGAGTCACTCGGCAATCAATTCGACATCTCCAGCGCCTTCTCGACCATCGCCACGCATTTCTCCACGCGCTTGCGCAGCGGGCCCTCGATCTCCTGCTGCTTCTGGCGCGTCGTGAACATTTCGTCCGCGATATTCAGCGCCGCGAGCACGGCCACCTTCAGCGAATCCACCATGTGCGTGGACTCGGCGATCGTCCGCATCTTGCCGTCCACGTAAGCGGCCAGCTCCTTCAAATACTCCTCATTCTGCTCGCCATTCACGTTGTACAGTTGATCGTAAATCTCAATTTTCATGTAAGGCTCCCGCCCGGCCAGCCCGCATTGTCATCCATTAGCACCAACCGCGCAACGCACTTTGTCTGAGCTGAGGAAGCTCCGCAGTCGTTTCAGTAGGGGCACGGCATGCCGTGCCCGCACGACCCCCGGTAAAGCGCTGACCATAAGAGAAATTTGCGACGCGCCGGTCTCTTGCTTTTCGTAGCGCTGGCCTCCGGCCGGCGCCTTTGTCGTTCGACAACGACACAACGCGCCAGACTCCGCAGCCCATTGAATCCGCCGCTGCCCTTCCGTACCGCCGGCGTCCCGCCGGCTCTTTTGACTTTGTTGCTGCCGTCCGATATTTACAGCCTAAACGACTCAACTCGCGCGCAACACAGCCCCAAGCTTCTCCTGCAATGCCTTCACAATCCGCCCCGAAAACTCCGCCACCTGCCCCTCCGTCAAAGTCGCCAACGCGCTCTGAAACGTCACCCGAATCATCAACGAAAATTTCCCCGCCGGAATCTGCCCGCCCCGAAACAAATCCGCTGCCTCAATCGTCTCGAGTTCCGGAACCTGCAGCCCACGAATCGTATCGGCCACCTGCGCAAACGTGATGCCATCCGGAAGAATCAACGAAAAATCCCGCTCAACAGCCGGGTAACGAGGAAGCGGCTTGAACCTGAGCTCAGCGCTCCTCTTGTCGACTGCTTCGAGTAATGGCTCGAGCCGCAATTCCGCCACAAACGCCTCTTGCCGCAATTTGAATTCATCAGCGATTCGCCGCGCGAGTTGACCTGCGTGCCCGATCAAAGCCACCGATCCATTCCCATGCCCCAGCGAAATTTTCGCCGCCCGCGCACCCGCAAGCCAGCTTGTACCGCGAGCCTGCCACGCCAAACCACCCGCAAGCTCGCCGATACGATCCAGATCGCCCTTCAAATCCGCAAACGAATACTCCCGCGCCTCTTCCCAAATTGTTTTCTCTCTCGCCAACCCCGTCGCTCCAATCGTCAGCACTGGCGTTTCCTTCGGCTCGCCGTTCTGCAGCTCATACGTTCGCCCAATCTCAAAAAGCCGCAAATTGCGCTGCCCGTGATTCAAATTCCATTCGAGCGCGCTCGCCATGCTCACAATCCCATTCGAGCGCATCGTCGAAGCATCTTCCGCCAGCGGATTGCCAATCACGGCAGGCGTCACACCTTCGGGGCGAAACAGCGCATCGAGCTTCGAATCGACAATCGGGATCGCGACAATCTCGCGATAACCCAGCGCGACGAGCCTCTCGATAATCCGCTCCATCGCTTCGGCATGAGGCAGTGCGTGCGCGGGTTGTTTCGCGGGCGGCAGACGCGGCGGAAACTTTTCGTAGCCGTAATGGCGTGCCACTTCTTCCACGAGATCGATGCCGCGCGTCACATCGCGCCGCCACGAAGGCTGCTGGCATTCCCACTCCGCGACGAGCGCGCCCGAAGCGCCGCGATTACCATCAACGCGCACCGGACGAAATCCGAGCGCGCTCAAAATATCCTCGATATCGCGGTCGGGAATGTCCCCGCCCATCACGCGCAGCAATTCCTTGCGCGTGAATTTGATTTTCCGAAGCGGCTCCGGACGCGGATACACATCAATCACGCCCGAAAGAATCTCGCCGCCGGCCACTTGCTGAATCAGTTCGGCCGTGCGACGTGACGCCAGCTCCGCCATTTCCGGATCAGCGCCGCGTTCAAATCGGTAGGAAGCTTCCGTACGCAATCCGAGCGCCTTCGAAGTCCGCCGCACGGCGATCGGGTCGAACCAGGCGCACTCAATCAGAATATTTCGCGTGCTGAAGCTGATTTCGGTTTCGGCGCCGCCCATCACGCCGCCGATGCCGATGGCGCGATTTCCGTTTCCGTCCGCAATCACGCACATGTCTTTCGCCAGCGTCCGCTCGGCACCATCGAGCGTGCGAATCTTTTCGCCCGCCTTCGACTTGCGTACCACGATCCGCCGCTCGT
The DNA here is from genome assembly GCA_963790945.1 of uncultured Acidobacteriota bacterium. GTDB lineage: Bacteria > Acidobacteriota > Terriglobia > Acidiferrales > UBA7541 > Palsa-295. The sequence goes on along the minus strand of CAWBRH010000035.1, from coordinate 16,674 downwards.
TTAATTTATCGAGATCGTATGCATGCAGTGGATGGCCCAGCTCGAACATCACGTAGTTCGTGATGTCCACCACGTTGTTGATTGAATTCTGCCCAATGGCTTCGAGGCGCTGCCGGAGCCAGTCCGGCGAAGGCTGCACCTTCACGCCGCGCATCACCCGCGCCGTGAATCGCCCGCACAATTCCGGCGCCTCGATATCCACGCGCGCAGCATCCGCAGCTTTCTCGGCAATTTCTTTCAGCTTCGGCCGGACAGGCTTCAGCGGCAGGCGATAAATCGTCGCGACTTCGCGCGCGATTCCGTAATGCCCCAGGCAATCCGGCCGATTCGAAGTAATCTCCGCATCAAGCACAGGCCCGGCCGGAGTTTCCTCGACAGAATCGATCGCGACGCCGCACAAGGAAAGCCGCGACCCCAATTCGGCAGCACTCGCCTTCGCGTCAACGAATTCTTTCAGCCAGTTATAAACAACTTTCATCTAGCCGCGCCGCCCGCTCTATGGAAACTGCCGCAAAAATCGCACGTCATTCTGGAAAAGCACCGGCAATTCGCTCACGCCATACTTCATCATCGCCAGACGATCGATGCCCATCCCGAACGCAAAGCCCGACAGCCGCTCCGGATCGTAATTCACGAATCCGTAGACAGCTGGATTCACCATCCCGGCGCCGAAAAGCTCGATCCATCCCGACTGCTTGCAAATCCGGCAGCCACTTCCGCCGCACACGTGGCAACTCGCGTCCACTTCCGCCGAAGGCTCCGTGAACGGAAAATAACTCGGCCGCAGCCGTGTTTTCACTTGCGGCCCCAGAAACGCGCGCACGAAATATTCCACAGTCCCTTTGAAATCGCAGAAGGTAATGTCCGTATCCACCGCGAGCCCTTCGATCTGGTGGAACATGTAGCCGTGCGTCGCGTCGGGATTGTCGCGCCGGTAGACTTTTCCCGGCACCACGATGCGCACCGGCGGCGCCTGCTTTTCCATCGTGCGAATCTGCATCGGCGAAGTGTGCGTGCGCAGCACGTCGTGATTCTTCGCGCCCTCGATGAAAAACGTGTCCATGTTGTCGCGCGCCGGATGGTGCTCGGGAATATTCAGCGCTTCGAAGTTGTAGTAGGGCGTTTCAATCTCAGGCCCTTGCACCACGCTGAACCCGATCGAGAGGAAAATGCGCTGCAGCTCTTCGGAGGTTTGGCGAATTAAATGGCGCGTCCCAATCGCTCGCTCGATACCGGGAAGTGAAAGATCGATGCGCTCGCGCGCTTGCGCCGCCGTCTCGGCCGAAGCTTCAATCGCAACCTGCCGCTCGGCCAGCGCCGATTCCACGTGCGCCTTGATCTGATTCAATTCCTGCCCGACGACACGTTTCAAATCCGGCGCGGCAGGTTTCAGCCAGTTGTCAGTAACTTGCGAGATCACGCCGGACTTGCGCCCAAGCCACGCATCGCGTACCGACTTCCAATTCGCCTCGTCCGTCGCAGACGAAAGCTCGCGATCAAACTCCGCGCGCAATTCCGCGAACATCGCAGGAATCTTCTCCGGCGAATTCACGCCCAGTTGCGCGAGAGTCTGTTTCGTCGCCTCGTTCGTCATGGGTTGTTCGAGTAGCTCGGATCCGTGACCCGACGGCCGCTCGGCAGCATCAAACCCATCTATCGAGGCGAGCGACATCAATCGAACGCGTCCGGCCTAGCCTTCGTCGCGATGCCGCATGTGTTCCGGCTTTGGAGTTTTTGCGGCGCCGGGGCTTTCGCAATGTGCTGCTTCGCCGATTGCACCAGCGACGTGAATCCCGCCGCATCGCGCACCGCCATGTCCGCGAGAATTTTCCGGTCGAGCTCGATGCCGCCCGCCTTCAGGCCGTGAATCAACTGGCTGTACGTGATGCCGTTGTTGCGCGCGGCTGCGCCGATGCGCTGAATCCACAGCGTTCGGTAATCGCGTTTGCGCGTGCGACGGTCGCGATAGCTGTAGCGCAACGAGCGATTCACCGCTTCTTTCGCCGAGCGGAAGAGCTTTCCCTTGGTGAGGAAAAATCCCTTCGCGTGCTTCAGCAGTTTTTTGCGGCGCGCGCGGCGTTTCGTTCCACGTTTAACTCGAGGCATAGCTTTGTCTCCTGATATGCGCCAGATCGGCGCTTGAAATATCCAAATTTTAACGGGGAGACAAACGGAGGCCGCCGCTCGCCAAAAACACACCAGCGCAAGCAGCAGACGGGTTTGTCTCATGGAATTGCAACTGCCTATCCCGATCGCGATGACGCTTCGCCGGGAAATCCGGCCGGCAGGCACCCGTTACGCTCTGCCCGGCACGAAAAAATTCGAATCGAAAAACTAGACGCCGTACGGCAGCGCGAGCCGCACGTTCGGCACGTCGGCCTTATTCACGACGGCGGCCTTACCAGCTTGCGCATGCGGCGAGGTTTCTTCGTGCCCAGCAAGTGGCGCATGCCGGAATGCCGGCGAATAAATTTTCCAGTCGCGGTCTTCTTAAATCGCTTGGCCGCGCCGCGGTGCGTCTTCAACTTCATTTTCTTATTCTTCTTCACAATTCCCTCGTTCCAGAGTTCTTACGCTTTAAGTGGCACAGGCACTCTTGCCGTGCGCTGTTCTCGGCCGAAATACTCGGCGTCAAAGACCTAGCTCGAAGCCTGCCCGCCCGGAGAAGCCGGACGGCCCGGCGCAGGCGCTGCCCCGCACCCTTCTTCGGTGCGAGCAGCGCCAGCAAAATATTCGCTTCCATGCGCGGCCCGAATTCCACCTGCGCGTGGTCGGTGATGTCCATCAGCAGGCGATTCATCTTCGCGCGACCTACGTCCTGGTGCGCCATTTCGCGGCCGCGATGAAAAATCATCGCCTTCACTTTGTAGCCGTCACCCAAAAACCGGATGATCTGATTTTTTCGCACCTGATAATCGTGCTCGGCGGTAGAAGGGCGGAACTTCACTTCCTTGATGTGCGAACTCTTCTGGTGCTTCTTCGCCTCGTGCGCCTTCTTGCTCTGCTCGTACAGGAACTTTCCGTAATCCACCAGCTTGCAAACCGGCGGCACGGCATTGGGCGAGATCTCGACCACGTCGAGGCCGGACTCTCGCGCTGTTTTCATTGCATCGAGCAGGGTCATCACGCCCAGCTGATTCCCTGCATCGTCAATCACGCGAACTTCGCGAGCGCGGATGCGCTCATTCACTCGAAGACCACCACCCCGTTCTGCTGGTATAAATCCACCTCCGGGGCCAGAAAAACAAGTTTCGACGCCCCAATTACTGTTTCTCACGCACAGAAATTCTCAACAGGAGAGACAGGGCAAGAAGTATAGCACGCACTCCAAGCCCACCCGCAAGAGCCCTTTTATCCGCTAAAAACGCCAAGTCCGCTTTGCGAAAAGCGCCGTCTCCACAAACGAGCCAATGCCAGTCGTTAGTTAGCGACTCACGGATCCGTGGGCTAGTTGCGCTAATTTGCGCTGCTTCACAATAACCCCAGCGATCGCAAATGCCAGTGCCATCAAGCCGAGGAAACAGCAAATGCCCGCAGCAAATTCGAGAATTCCGCCAGCCATACCGACGTCATCGCGCTCGCCCATGTCGGGGATCACGATCAAGTCTGCCTGGGTTGCTACTGGGGAGACCGCTCGGTCGTGAGTGTCCACACGGAGTTTGTAGTGACCATCATGCTCTGGGCGGAATGAGCCGATAATCGCGTCATCTCCATCACTGCTAAGTTCCCACACCACCTCTTTGTGAGCAACGATGTGTTCATGCTCCAGTAATGCCCATGAGAGATTGTCTTGCTGAAGATTCAGGCCCGTTGCACTACGCACAATTTCGACGTCGTATGACCTGCCTCCTCTTGCGATGAATTCCGGAGTTTCCACTTCGCTGGCATTTCCCGGCAACGAAATTCTAACTGACATCCCGGCGAACGTCCCGCGAACATCGGCTGAATCTCGATAAAAACAGCCAGCCGCAACGAAAAGACCAATCGCAACCACGAATCCAATTGTGCTCCACAAAGATATCTTCATGAAGTCCTCGGATCAGCTGGTGATCGCGCGGGTGTCGACTTCCTTCTTTAGGTCGGCTAGGAATTGGTCGAGGGGGCGCGGGCCCTGGTCGCCCTTGGTGCGGTGGCGGACGGCTACTGTGCCGGCTTCGGCTTCTTTGCCGCCGATTATTAGCATGTAGGGGATTTTTTGCAGCTGGGCGTCGCGGATTTTGGCTTGCACTTTTTCGTTGCGTTCGTCGAGTTCGACGCGAATGCCCGCGGCAAGCAATTTCTGCATCACTTCTGCGGCGTAAACGTTTTGGCGTTCGGTGATCGGCAGGATTGCGACTTGCACCGGAGCGAGCCACGCAGGAAAAGCTCCGCCGTAAAGCTCGATCAGGTAGGAGACCATTCGCTCCATCGTGCTTATCACGCCCCTATGGATTATTACGGGGCGATGCTCCTTGCCATCGGCGCCTATGTAGCTGAGGTCGAATTGATTCGGGAGATGGAAATCTATCTGAATGGTGGAATAGGTTTCCTGGTGGCCCATCACGTCGGCGAGTTGGATATCCAGCTTCGGTCCGTAGAAAGCCGCTTCTCCCGGAGCTTCGGTGTAAGGAAGGCCGAGCGAATTCATGGCTTCGCGGAGAACATTTTCGGCCAGGTCCCACATTTCGTCGTTGGCCACATATTTCTCGGCATTCTCTTTGCCTCGCAGCGATAGCCGGTAACTGTATTGAGTGATTCCGAGATCGCGGTATGCGCGTTCGACCAAGCGCATGACGCCGGCAAATTCGTCTTTGATTTGCTCCGGAGTGCAGAAAATGTGCGCGTCGTTCAGCGTCATCGCGCGAACGCGGCTGAGACCGCTCAGCACACCCGAGCGTTCGTAGCGATACATCGTTCCGAGTTCGGCGATCCGCACGGGCAGATCGCGATAGCTGCGTTTTTTGGACTCGTAAACCAGGATGTGGTGCGGGCAGTTCATGGGCCGCAAAACGAGATCTTCGGTTTCGAGCTCCATGGGCGGGAACATATCTTCGTGATAATGCTCCCAGTGGCCAGAACGCTTGTAGAGATCGACTTTTGCGAGGTCGGGCGTGTAGACGTGCTGATAACCAGCCTCGCGTTCGCGCTCGAGAATATATTCTTCGAGCAGGCGGCGAATCGTTGCGCCTTTGGGAAGCCACAGAGGCAAACCCGCGCCGACGAGGTCGCTCACTGTAAACAGTTCAAGGTCTTTTCCAACGCGGCGGTGGTCGCGCTTTTTCGCTTCTTCTAGCCTGTGCAGATATTCGTCGAGTTCTTTTTGATCGACGAAGCAGGCGCCGTAAATCCGCTGCATCTGCGGATTGCTTTCCTTGCCTTTCCAGTAGGCGCCGGCGACGCTCATTAACTTGAATGCTTTGATCCGCCCGGTGGAAGGGATGTGCGGCCCGCGGCAGAAGTCGATGAATTTTCCTGTGGTGTAGAAAGAAACCATCGGCTCGTCCGCTTTTTCTTCGACCAACTCACATTTGAATTCCTGATTCTGCTGGCGGTATAGCTCGATCGCTTCGGGTTTGGGGATCAGTTTGCGTTCGTTGGGAATGTCTTTCGAGGCTAGTTCGTGCATTTTCGCTTCGATTTTCGCGAGATCGTCGGGAGTGAACGGCTCATCGCGCACGAACTCGTAGAAAAAGCCGGTTTCGATCGGCGGGCCGATGCCGAGCTTCACGTTGGGGTACAGCTCCATCACGGCAGCAGCGAGAAGATGCGCGGCCGAGTGGCGGAGCACCTGCACCGCGTCGGGATCCTTCGCGGTGAGGATGGCGAGCTTGGTGTCGTGGTCGAGCGGGCGCGCAAGATCGATCAAGTCGCCGTTGGTGCGCGCGACGAGCGCTTCCTTTGCGAGGCGCGGCGAAATCTGCTTCGCTATGTCAGCGGCGGTGGTGCCCTTGGGGACGTCGCGGGTGGCGCCGTCGGGCAAAGTAATTTGAATGGTGTCCATGGTTATCAGCTGTGCTCGCCGGCGAGTGCGCGGACGAAACAGGAAGCAGGTAGATTACTTTGCGGTGCGCGCAGGGTCAAGGTTGCGCGCGAAGTTGCGGATTGAGATGGCCACAGAGGCACCGAGTCACGGAGGGAGTGGGGACTGAGCCGTAGCGCACGAAAAATCGTGAAATATTTGCGATTAGGAATTTGTAAACGCTTGAAATCATTGCCGCTTAGCTCGAATTCTAATTCCAGATTTGCGATTAGAAAAAGGCTTGGCTGGACGCGGGTTTCTCGAAAGATAAGGGCGGATGTCTGCCCGCACCTCTGTTGAGTTAGGCCATCTTGCTTCTTGTCGCCGTTTCTCACGGTGTCAAAAATCCCCCGACTTATGCTAACAGAATCGGGTGCGATCCTCTATCCGTAGAAATACGGATTCTATTGGCTGGGGGGTGACACCGGAGTGGCAGTCGCAACGCGAGCAGTGAACGGCGTGCCGGGCGTAATCTCGGCGTCTTTTCCGTGCTTCAGGACGGCAAGCTGGCCCACAACCGGAATCAATGCCTTGGAGGAAGTTATGGGCTTGGCCTCGCCTTCTCTTTTTGCGCGTCCAACGAGGGGAATTGCCGTTCCATCTGCATCGAGGGACTCAACTTCGAACTTGAGAACGCCGGGCTGGCCGGCGAAGTAGGTCTTGTCGACGGCGGTCACGACGCCGGAAGCGAGAGCGCCTCTCTTTGCGTATAGCGTATTTCCGATCGTCAAATCTTGAGCGAGTGCCAGCTGAATCTTGTCGCCCACCGAGGCTGTCTTGGAGTTCACATCGGAGACGAATACCAGAGGGACGGCTATACCTGGCGCGAGACCGAGCGGATTGCCGGGGACGAGCTGGGTTGTGGAAGACGAATTCTGCGCCGCGAGATTTTGTGCTGCAGAAGACTGCGGAAGATTGATCGTGTAGAGCGCCGATGCCACCAAACTTCGCCGCGTGTAAGGAGCAATCGCGATGGCTTGCAGCGTGGAGGTGGCGCTGATCGTAACAGGCCCGCGGTAAACGGCGGAGGAGTGGGTGGGCGACCAACCGTCCGTGGTGTCGTAGATCTGCGCGCCGCGGGTGGCGTCCGTGATTTTCACGGTTTGAGCGGAATTGTATTTGCCGGCCTTCACTGAAAATTTGGGTTGGGCAGCGTAGTAGACCACGGGCTGCGACTCCTGAAGGTTCTTGGAAACTTCGTCCATACTCTCGTTCACTTGCTGCTGAAGCCGCTGGTTGGCCGCCATGTTTTCGTCGTAGGTTTGCTGCGCCATCCGTTGCATATCGGCTTGTTGCTGCTGGGCCATCGCCTGCATTTGCTGTTGCATCTGGGTCGTTGCGTCTTGGCTGGGATCCTGGGCCAAAACCGGTGAGGCTGCAAAACTGAGAATCAACAGAATGAGTGCTGGGCGCATGTTGTTTCTCCTTGCATGTTAGACGTGTACCTACGAGGGCGGTTACAGGCCAGCTACGAGGTGCGGCGAAGGAACAACGGGCGAGGACTGGTGTCAAACTCGATAACAGCTTTGTCATTTTAGTGACGTGTGACTATGCGCGCTCTGCCAAGACGACTCGGCGGGATCCTGTGTGCGGCGTGTTTGGTGACTGCCGCGACGGCAAGATCGCGCCCGGGGAGCGTTGCGCAGGCTCGCTCCTCTTCCTCGAGCACGAACCTCGGGGAATTGGTCAGTATGATTCACGGGAAAGCGGAATGGCTTGAGGGCAGCTCGGGCATGCAGAGCAGCTTTCGGTCCTTCACGTCTGCGCACGGTCTTTCAAAGGAGAGCGTTCGGTACTCGGACTTCGTGATTGTGCGCTTGCTGTACGAAGCGACGCGGGACGCCGGGCTTTGGAACGTTCACTGGACGATTACCGATCAGCCGCCCAATTCCGACAAGATTTGGCAGCAGTGGCTGCGCGTCTCAGAACCTTCACCTCTCTTACCGACGGCTTCGGCTGAATGCGACGAACTTTCGGCGCTTTTCGCATTCCTGGTGGAACGCGAAGGAGTGAAAGGAGTGGGGCTATTTTGGCCCTCGCCTAATCACACGGTAGCGGTTTGGGTGTTGCACCCTGCGACGGGTCCTGCGATTCGCGTGGTCGTACCCACCTCGCAGATATTCCTGGAAGCGTCGGATTCGTTTGATACCAGGAAATTCGATCCGTGGAGCCAGAAAACGATCTACGAATACACGCGCCGCGACGCTTCGGATTCTTTTGAACTTCCGAAACCACTTTTCGATTTTTTCCTTCAGCAAATCGACAAATATGGGGGCGCCTCCGACTCGACCCTGCAACAACTTCGCTACCTGCGCGAAGGCGTTTTCTTGAGGAGTTGGACCCCTGAGCAGGCTGGGCGCGAGGCGCTGAAGAGGCGGTCTACGCTGGGATCTGCGCCGGCCGAAGACTCGGCTGCCTTCTGGAACTTTGCGCAGGACATGGGGGCGGCGGGGTCTGTGCAGCGTTAAGGGAGCACCGCACCTTAATTGCTTTTGGCGGAGAGAACTATCAGCGTCGCGAGGGTGGCGATATGGAGAAGAATGTGCGCGGTGTTTGGCACCATTCCGTTGCGTTGCGGCAGGAATGAGTGGGTATTGCCGAACATGATTCGATAGCGCTCTGCGCGCTTCGGCTCGGGCCTCAGAAGGTAGGGCACCCACCAGGCGCGAAGCTGGCCAATGAATAGGAACGCGTAGCTAATCCAGAGCCACATGACGAGCCAGTGCGGGTATCTCGGTGCCGAAATACCGCGCGCGAGAAATAGAGGCCGATTGCGAAGGGAATCGTCTGGATGGCAGCTGACAAGCACAAGGCGACGATACGTGTCCTGGCTCCGCACCGCGGCCACATCGTTTAAGCGTCCGAGCGGGATCCAATCGTGAATGAGCAGAAAGAGAACCTGAAGTGCCTGGAGCGCCAGCAAAACTTTGTCTAACACACCCGCCTCTGCACGGAGGATATCAGACTAGGGGATGATAACGGCGGGGAGGCCGCGGAGTTTTGTGTTGGTGGTGACGAACTGGGCTTGGTGAGTGCGAGCGGTGGCGTAGAGAAGTGCGTCGGTCATGGCGAGGCGGTGAGTGAGGCTGGTGTCGGCGGCGGCGAGAGCGGTCATTTCGTCCAGGGGAACGACGCGGCAGTGGAGCGCCTGCGACAAGAAGCGGTCGGCGAGCGGCTTGCCTCGGTGGCGGGCGAGCTGGCGGTAGACCTCGTAGATGACGAGCGAGGGGACGATGACGGCAACCTCGTTCTCCAGATAGTGGGCGAACAACGGAGCCTTCGAGTCTTCGGTGAGATATTCGAGCCAACCGGAGGAGTCGACGAGGTAAAGCTCAGAAGTGGTCCGAGTGGTCACGATAATCCTCTTTCCATCTCATGCCTTTGGCGGCGCCGCGGAGTTCTTTTACGGAGCGGCGAGGAAGAATCCGGATGGTACCTTCGAGCGAATACATGACGAGATCCTGGCCGGGCTCGATGTGCAACTCTTCGCGAATCGATTTGGGAATGACGATCTGGAATTTGGGAGAAACGCGGACACGAGCTCTCTCCATGGCTGGAACCTCCGATTGCCAATCGATAGTAGCATCGTATTACAGTAGTGCCATCGATGGCAAATCGTATCCCGTCGATCGGCACGCGAGGCGAAGCCGTTGAGTTGCAATACGTTGGAGAGGTGCAATCGCGGTTCGTGTCTGGATTGAAGAATTGAATGCGTGGAACTACGGAGCGGCTCGCGAAATCTTACGCGTGCGACGGAAGAAATTTTACCAGTCGACGCGCCGACAATTACGAGAAAAATTTTTCAGTCTCGCGACAAATGACGAGAGCAAGCGCGCACTTCCCGTGTCTGATTTCTATTCTATGTGATCCGCGTATGATTTCGATCGCCAATGAGAGGCACGCTACTTGCCCAATTCTTTGCAGTAGAAAAGGAAGCGTTCCCTGATCTGAGGCGAAGCCCGAAATGTAGTTTCCGCGATGAGCTTCTGAAATAACAACTCAGGATCGGCCAGACCCTTCTTCGCACCCGCGAGCAACACTCCGAGCGTTCCAATCGTTGATATGGACCGGCGTTTCGCTTCCAAGCGGCCTTGTTTTTCATCGATCAGAAGAAGATTCGCGCGCATCTCTTCCGCGAGGAAAATCGCTTCGCGCTCGCCCGCGTCCAGATCTTGGAGACTCCCAACTTTCGAAGTGGCGGAGCGCACTTCGAGCCAGGTGGGAATGCGCTGAAGCCACGAGGCGATCGCGACTGGAGCGCGCGGGTGTCGTAGCTCCTCAATGACAGCTGTAGGAACAAAAACGCGTGTATACAATTTCTGGAGCAGCGAATCGTGCTGGATCTGGATGAGGTAGTTCAGCGGGGAAGAGTCCGCTACAACAATCATGCCTTCGGGTGACCCTCAGCTTCAGGCTTCCGTTTACCGAGCGTATTCCAATCCTCGGCGAGATCGTCTACGCCGTAGGCGTGGTCGTAGATTCCGCGCTCCTTGAGGAAAGCCTCGAACTCGAATCGGGATGAGAAGCCAAGGAGGCGACTCGCCTGAAAAGCTGTCAGCTTTCCGGACCGGTAGCCTGCTATCGCGAGCGCCTCGATCGCCTCCCGCGCCGGATCAGCGTGTTGGGTAAGGTCGTTTGGCAAATCGACCGTAATTTCCATAGCGATATTCTCCACCCGTCCGCTGAGGCAAGATTAGCATGAAATTGTGCCTATAGCAGGCTGCGAGGGCTCGAGGAGTCCGGCCGCGTGTAAAACGCTACAAAAGGATGACGCCGGGCAGACCGCGGAAATCGGGATCAGCTGTGACGAGTTTTGCACCGTAGTTCTGGGCGATGGCGTAAATCATGGCGTCAGCCATTGCGAGGCGATGGTCGATGCTTGCTTTGGCTGATACAGCTGCGAGTTCGAAATCGAGCGAAACCTGTATCGAATGAAATGCGTGAGAAATGAATCGTTGGAGGGCAAATTCATTGTTGGTCACTAACAGTTTTTTGTGAACCTCATAAACAACGATTGCCGGCACCAGAAGCTGAAGGCTCAGTTCCAAGTACCTTCCGAACGCGTCGGCCTTGGGGCCGTCGCCGAGGTATTCGATCCAACCCGAAGAATCGACGAGGCAGAGATCAGAATCGGTCGTTGCGGTCACGATCGGACCTCTCCCAACGAATTCCCTTGGCGACCCCGCGCAACTCGCTAATGGGTTTGGGAATCTCGACGCGCAAAGTTCCCTCAAACGCATACACCAGGAGCTCTTGGCCCACGCGGATGTTGAGCTTCTCGCGCACTGCCTTGGGAATAACGATTTGGAATTTCGGGGAGACGGTTACTGAGGCATCAAACTTCTTTTCTGCTTTTGCCATGATTCTCAACTCCTGATCCGGTTATCGTTAGACGATTGTACCATCGATAATGATCGATAGGAAGAACGGAGTAAACGGGATATCGATAAGACTATAACTATCAGAATGTAACGGAGTTCTCGAAAGAGCGATTCAGTCATCTCTTGCGGGCGGATTCGAGCATTTCCCAGGCGGCGTCTGGTAGGTCGACGAAGTCGTTGAATTCGCCGGCGCCGCGGAGCCAGAGGGCGCCGTCGATTACGACGCATTCGCCGTTGACGTAATCGGAGTGATCGCTTACCAGGTAGACGGCCAGGTTGGCGAGTTCTTCGTGGCGGCCGAAGCGCTTCATGGGGTGGTTATTTTTGGCGCGCTCTTCGAATTTCTTTGGAGGGCATCAGGCGCGAGAAGGCGCCTTCGGTGGGAAATGGGCCGGGGGCGATGGCGTTGAGTCGAATATGATGCTTGGCCCATTCGACGGCGAGAGAGCGCGTCATGGCGAGGACGCCCGCTTTGGCGCAGGCGGAGGGCATCACGTAGCCGGAGCCGGCATTTGTGGCAGCGTAGGTGGTGACGATGTTGAGGACGTTGCCGGGCTTTTTGGCGGCGATCCATTTGCGGCCCAGGACGAGGGTGCAGTGGAACGTGCCGGTGAGGACGATGCCGATTACGGCGTTGAACGCGTTGGGCGAGAGTTTTTCGCTGCGAGCGATGAAATTGCCGGCGGCGTTGTTGACGAGCGTGTCGACGGAGCCGAATTTTTCTTCGGCGGCGGCGACGACGCTTTCGACGGCTGCGAAATCGCGCACGTCGGCGATGCCGTAGGCGGCTTGCGCGCCTTTGGCGCGGATTTCGTTGGCGGTTTGCTTCAGCGGTTCTTCGCGGCGGCCGGTGAGAAAAATATTGGCGCCGAGTTCGGCGAAGCGCAGGGCCATGGAGCGGCCGAGGCCGGTGCCGCCTCCGGTGATGAAGATTGTGCGGCCTTTTAGCAGGTTGGGTTGGTACATGGGAATGCCTCCGTTAATTTCGCGGCACCATTCTTCACGTATCCGCGCATTCATCGCAAGGCAATCTTGCGAGGGAGACGTCATTTCCCTGATGGGGCGGGCTTTTGCTGTGAGCAGCGCGGGCGGCTCTTAGGCCGCCCCTACTGTGCCGGCGCTACTTGGTTACGGGTGTGAGGAATTCTTTTGGCAGCGGGTTATCGGGCGTTTCTTCCTGCCACATGATGGTGACGATCCACCAGCGCGTGCCGTCGTTGTAGAGCTGAAAACTATTGATGCCGCGCGCGAAGGGCTTTTCGTCTTTTGCGTCGTGGCGCGATTCGTAGGTGCTGAAGACTTGCATGATGTTGCCGTAGCGCTCGGTTTTGCGGGAGGCTTCGCGTTCGACGAAGCCGTTTTTGTCGAAGTAGGAGCCGGCGCGATCGGAATAATCCTTCGGGGACATGACGAGGATGTTGATGCCGGGCTTGTCTTTTCGGGGGCCGATGGGAATCAGGCGGGCGCCGGGAGCGAAGAGGGAATTGAAGCGGTCCCAATCGCGCGGGCCGGCGGGGCCGGAGATCACGTCGTAGACGGCGGTGAGGATGGCGTCGGGCGAAGCGACATCAGCGGGCTTTGCTGCGGGAGGTTCAGCGGCCTGCGGAGCGGGTGTGGCGGCTGCTTGAGGCTGAGGCTTTTCTTGCGCGCGCGCAGGAAGCGCGAGTGAGCAGACGAAACCAGCGCGAAGATCGGAACGACGGACCAAGTTGCACGTGACATTCAATTCCTCCGGCGGCTCGCCGCGAAATGCGTGATTGCCCCAATGCCGCAGGGGCGGAGCTTAAACTGCGAAGGCTCGGGATGCCAGAGGAAAAGAGGGACGCGGCAAGCGGAGTGAGTGCCAAGCAATTACGCTGAGATCCTTCGCTGCGCTCAGGATGACATTCTGTGCGTTTGTTCGTGCGAATTAAGCGGGTGTGGTTGTTAGAAATCTACGTGGAAGCGGACGCCGGGGGCGAGGACTGGGCCGCGATCTTTGTTGTATCCGGGATTATTGATGTGCTGCAAATCGAACGAGGCGAAGAAACCGCGCCAGAGGTGCGCGGTGTAGAAAGCTTCGACGATTTTTTCGGGGCCGTAAGTGAGATTGCCGTCACCGAGGAGAAATCCGAGACCGCCGAGCGCGAGATATTGTTGATGGGCTTTGACGATCCCGTTAGCGACGAAGACAGCTCCCACGCGATCATTGCGGCGTTTCCAGCGATCGCCTTTCGAAAAAACGCCAAGCTCGATGGTGCGGTCCACTTCGGTGTATTCGTAGGCTTCGTTGCGTCCATCGCTCCATCCGAGGCGGCCGAAAATGCCAATCTGCGGCGCGATTTCCTGCTCGAAATTCAGGCCGAAGCCGTAGCGGTGGCGGCCTTCGCGGCGAGTGGAGACGATATCCGGGACGGGAGTTTCACCGCTTTGGAAATCGCGGATAGCTTCTTCGTAATTTCCCATGTTGGCCTGATTGAGATAGGTGAGGAAGCGGACGACGCCGTCGCGATGGAGAATGCGATTGCCGCGCGCTTCGAATTCGAGATTTGCGGCGCGCGCGCGGGCGATGTCTGCGTCGAGATTGATTCCGTTCGCCACTTTGGACATGAGCGTTTCGGCGAAGCGAACGGTGAACCAGTGATCGTCGTACTCGAGGATCACGCCGTCGGTGTAGCCGCGCGTGTTGGCGGAGTAGTCGTAGGCGCCGTTGTTGTCGACGGTCCAATTGAGGAATTGGAGGTGGCTGTCGTCGCCGTAGGAATTGAGATCGAAGAAATCGGGGATGGTGAATTTTCCCACGCGAATTTCGATGCGGCGAGCAGGAAGCGAAGTGGCGAGCGCCAGAGTGTTGCGGGTCGCGGAGATGCGCTCGTCACTCAGCGGAATAATTTGGCGAATCATTACGCGAGCGAGATATGGATTGTCGCCGAGAGCGGGATTGCGGACGACGTCGAGATTGGTGAAGCCCGCAAGACCGACTGCGTTGCTCAGTCCGTGGCCGCCGGCGCTTTCGGCATCGAGAAACACTTCGGTGGTGTGAGTGAGTTGGTAGCCGAGGAACAGAGTGTAGACCCTGGATGTCGCGTTTTGAGCGCGCGGACCGAAACTGTGGGGGCCGCTATATTTTGCGGGAAGCTCAGGTTCCACTGCAAGATGATGTTGGCCTGGCCGGAGATCCAATAGCGGGCCGTCTCCGAATGGGGGAAGACGGTGAGCGTGTCTTCGGTCGCGGAATCGTCGGGCGGTGCTGCCGGCGTCTGAGGTGGAAGGCTTTGATCTTCGGAAGGTGAAGATTTTTCCGCTGCCGACTTACCGGTGGCAGGTGTCTGCGCTCGCAGTAGGCTTGCTGCGGGGATGGCAAGCACGAATAGACACAGAAGTCGCAGGGCGAATTGGGCGGCGGGACGGGACATGGTCAAGAGAAGTTGCGCTTTGGGAGCCGGCTTCCACGGAAGAACAGAGTAGAACACGCAAGCGCCGGAAATCTACGTTAAACGCCGGCTACAAAGCAAAAAGGGCGGACCTTTTAGGTTCGCCCTCTTTGTTAACCACAATTTGCCAAGCACAACCCGAAGAAAACCCGCCAACTAGAACAGCAGCTTCAACGCGAACTGCAATTGTCGCGAAGAGCCTGAATCGCCGGTTGGGAACCGGGTGGAAGTGATGTCGCCGAAAGAGCCGCTCTGCACGTTCAGAACCGGATTTCCGAAATTCGCCTCGTTGAAAATATCGAAGAAGTCGGCGCGGAATTGTAAGGTGAACCGCTCCGTCAGCTTCGTGTTTTTGAGGATCGAGAAATCCGTATTCAAGAAATGCGGACCGGTGAACGCGTTCCGCGGAGGTCGCCGAAATGGCAAGTGGTAGGCTCGAGCACAAAGCTCGTGGCGGCGTAGCCTTTTGTACGTTGCTAAACGTGCAGGGAACAGCAAACCCAGCATTTGGCGTAGTTGCACAGTCGGGCAGCACCGGTTGAGGAGCAGGAGGAGGAAGAATCCCGGCGAGTGAGCCCGAGTACGTGGCACAAGTGACGGTGTTGCTGAACCACTGCGCCGAATGGCCGGTCGGATTGACGCGCTGCAGGATATCGGGACGGAGAGCGCCGCTGCCCGTGGTGCCGGTGAACTGCGTAATGCCGGTGACGACGAACAGCGGATTGCCCGACTGCAGGACGTTGATCAGACCGAATTGCCATCCCTCCACGAAACGATTGGAATGGAAGGGTAGCTGATAAAAGCCGCTGAAAACGAAGCGATGCCGGGCATCGAAGTCCGAGAGACTGCGTGCATCGCCGACGTTTAAGCTGTTCTGAAGGAGCACGGTGTTGTTGTTCTGTGAGACGTCGTCCAGCGACTTCGAGTAGGTGTAGGAAGTATTGAATTGGAGCCCATGAGCGAACCGCTTATTGAGCGTTAGCCACAGCGCGTTGTAGCTGGAAGTGCCCGGGCTGTCGGCCTCGATTATGTTGCCCAGGCCCGCGCCCGGCCGGATCGGACTGCCGGCTGACAGCGTTGGGAAAGGCCGCACCAGACAAGGACTCGGACTTGCGCCGCAGTCGGCACCACTTTCAAGCTCAAACTGATTGAGGTTCCGCGCCACTCGCAGGTGCGTGCCTTCCGAGCCGACGTATGCAGCGGTGAAACCGAGCGACGGCGTAATCTGACGCTCGATGTTCAGATTCCACTCCTGCACATACGGATTGTCGAAATTGCGATTGATCGTTGTGGGAGCGAGACCGGAAATCCCGAGACAGTGGCGGCATTTAAAAGCGAAAGCATATTTGCAAGGGTTGGAGTGGCTGAAAACGGTTGTGCGAATGGCGGGTTGGCATTCAAGTTCGTAACGATACCGGTAATCGGTTCATCCGTGAGAATGCCGTAGCCTGCGCGAACGACAGTCTTGCCGTCCCTGAATGGATCCACACGATGCCGAGCCGCGGCTGGAAATTCAGGTTGTTGGTGTGGAATGGCTGACCGAAACCCGGCGTGCCGATTTGATTGAGACTGTCGGTGCCGGGATCGAAAACGACGAACCGGTTCTCCGCTTCCGTTGGTGTCGAATACCACGAGTAGCGCAGACCTAACTGCAACGTAACATTTGAGCGCCATTTGAAGCTGTCTTGCACGAACCAATCGTAAGTCGGCGAGAGAATTCTGTTTGCGGTGAAACCGGCCAAGGTATACGATGCCGGCGCGTCGTTGATAAAGTCGGCGACGCTATTGAAAGCGAATCGAGAAGGATCTTCTGCGAAATTATTGTTGTAAAAGCGGCGAAGCTCGATCCCGAAGACAAATGCGTGCCGGCCTTTCAGCCAGC
>CAWBRH010000034.1:0-13434 GCA_963790945.1 uncultured Acidobacteriota bacterium | reverse complement strand
AATTCATGTACGAAGTTTATGTGGACGAATCTTTTGCGGCGGCGCATAACCTGCGCGGGTACAAGGGGAAGTGCGAGGACTTGCACGGGCACAACTACAAGGTGCGGGTGACGCTGGCCGGTAAAGAAGTGGATTCGGTGGGGTTGCTGTATGACTTTGTGCATTTGAAGCAGGTGATTCAGGGCTGTGATCAAGACGCTCGACCACAAATATTTGAACGAATTGAAGCCGTTTGATGTGTTGAATCCTTCGGCTGAAAATATCGCACGGCATATTTATGAGGAGACCGCGAAGCAATTGAAGCAGACGACGAATGGGGCGGCGGTGGCGACATTACGGTGTGGGAGACGGATGTGACGGCGGCGCGTATCGGCCGTGAGGGCTCGATTGCTGCGTTGGCTAAAGCGGGAAAATGCTATTTGAAATTTGGGGATTTGGATTTGAAATGAAGGCGACGGCGAGGGCAACGGCAAGCAGTGTGCCGACGGGCGGGCTGTGAATTATATGTATGTTCATCCCAGCGGTCAGTGGAAGTCGCTCGGGAAGAGAATGGTTTGTAATCGGTGGGGCGGACGGAGAGTTAGCGACAGCGGGCACGGCATGCCGTGCCCCTACTGGTGGAGCATTTGAATCGGGCATTTTACATTATCGTGGTGCCGGCGATCGTGACTACGTTTGGCTGGGTCACTGTTTTTTGGATGGGGCTGGCGGCTTGCGGCGGTTATTACCGGGGCTGAGATTGTTTTCGTTGTCGCGACTGTGATTTTTCTGGCGCGACGGCAAAATGGGCAGAAGGCGGCGGCGAAGAAAGCTTCTTAGTTTTTGGAATTTGTAGACGGTATGCATGGCGATGGTCATCACCGAGATTTTCAAATCCATTCAGGGCGAAGGGACGCGGGCGGGATTGCCTTGTGTGTTCGTACGGCTGACGGGGTGCAATCTTCGCTTTACCTGGTGCGATACGGCGTACGCGTTTTATGGCGGGGGAAAGCTTCGGTGGACGAAGTCTGCTCGAGAACGTGCGCGAGCTGGCGGGCGGAAGGGGGCGGCGTTTCGCTAGTGGAAATTACAGGAGGCGAGCCGCTGTTGCAGCCGGAAACGCCGGAGCTGGCGAAGCGGCTTCTTGCCGAGGGCTATACAAGATGATCGAGACGAGCGGCGAACGGTTTGTGGGGGGCTCTGCCGCGCGATGTGATCAAGATTGTGGACGTGAAGTGCCCGGACTCGGGGGAAGCGGATACATTTGATTTCGCGATTCTCGGGGCGATTGATGAGAAGGATGAAATCAAGTTTGTGATTTCGACGCGGCGGGATTATGAATTCGCGCGCGACTTTACTCGCGAGCACGGGCTGGCGCGGCGAGTGCGCGAGGTGCTGTTTTCGCCTGTGTTCCCCGACCCGGCGGGGAAATGGGCGGGGACTCGAAGGGCGGGAACTTGCGGAATGGATCCTGGCGGACGGGTTGCCGGTGCGGCTGGGATTGCAGCTCCACAAATTCATATGGGATCCGGCGATGAAGGGTGTGTGAGGAAGGCAGTGATGAGTGCACGGCGAGATGGCGAACGATGAAGCAAGACTAAGGCGGTGGTGCTGTTGAGCGGAGGGATGGATTCGTGCGTGACGACTGCGATAGCGAAGCAGACGCACCGGCTGGCGCTGTTGCATGCGAGCTATGGGCAGCGGACCGAGAAGCGGGAGAGGCGGGCGTTTGATGAGATTGCGGATTTTTATGGCGTGAGCGAGCGGTTGGTGGCGCGGTTCGAGGTGTTTGGGCAGATTGGCGGGTCGGCGCTGACGGATGCGGCGCGTGGCGGGGCCTGAATCGGGAGAGGCGGTGGGGGCGGCGGATGCGGCGAGATTCCGGTGACGTATGTGCCGTTTCGCATTGCGGATTTTCTTTTCGTGGCGGTGACTTGGGCGGAAGTGATTGGCGCGAATGCGATTTTCATCGGGGCGGTGGCGGAGGATAGTTCGGGCTATCCGGATTTGCAGTCCGGAGTATTACCGGGCATTTGAGAATGTGATCCGGGAAGGGACGCGGCCGGAGACGCGAATCGAAATTGTGACGCCGGTGATCGCGATGCGGAAAAGCGAAATCGTGCGGCGAGGAGTGGAACTTGGCGCGCCGCTTGAGCGCACGTGGTCGTGCTATCAATTTGAGGACGAGGCATGCGGAGTATGCGATAGTTGCCGGTTGCGGCAGCGGGCGTTTGCGGAAGCGGGCGAGGCGGATCCGATTGCGTATCGGGTCCGGCTCGCAGGACAGGCCAGAGTGCGCGATAATTGAATTGCGCCACGGCGCGGCGGCTTGGTAGATTGCGGCATTAAGACAACAGCACGGAGGATTCAACCACATGCGACGAATGATTCCAGCCTGGATAGCACTGATTCTCGCGCTTTCGTTTGCGACAATTGCGCGAGCGCAGGACGGGACGTATCGCGGGCGAGGTGCTGGATGTGAACGGGAAGCCGTATCCCGACGTCAATGTGGAGACCAAGAATCCCGACACACGGGCCAGACGTATACGACCAAGACCGACAAGAACGGAAGGTTCACACAGTTGGGATTGTTGAGCGGGATCTATGTCGTCACGTTGACGAATGAAAAGGACCACCTGAACTTCGCCGTGAAATTTCGAGTGGCACCAGATCAGGAAAATGTGTTCAAGCTCGATCTGTCGGAACATAAGAGCGAGCTAGGGCCCAGTGCTGAAGAAGCAAAAAACGGGACGAAGAAGAGAACAAGTTCAAGAACATGAAGGCGCATTTCGATGCCGGCATGGCGGCGATGAATGATTCAACGACGCTTCGCACGCAACTGAAGACTGCACCCGCGGATCAGCAAAGCGGAATAAAAGACAAGCTGAACACGGATTATCAAACTGCGATCACCGAGCTGCAGCAGGCCGAGCAGGGTGTGATAGCGAAAGATACAAAGACTCATGCCATCGTTTGGTCGAACCTTGGCCAAGCGTATGAATTCGCGGGCCGTTATGACGAGGCGGCCGCAGCTTTCCAGAAAGCGGCAGAGCTGCAACCGCAGGCGTCGTACTACGACCATTTGAGCATCAATCTTGCGAATGCGGCGGCGGCTCAGCCTACGCTGGACAAAGCGAAACTGGCAGATGCCGGTGCGGCTTGCGATAAAGCGGCGGCCGCCGATCCGACGATAGCTGCTCGCTGCTGGAAGAACATCGGAATCATTTTGAGCAATAAGAATCATCAGCCTGATGCAGTAGCGCCCCTCCAAAAAGCGACGCAATTGGATCCGAAGGATGCGCAGGCGTGGTTCCTGCTGGGCGGGGCGCTTTCCGCGGAGATCACTCCGAAGCAGGAAGGCGACAAGATGACGTATGAAATTCCGCCGGGGACTGCTGAGGCGTATCAGAAGGCAATTGAGACAGCGCCGGCCGGGTCTCCGATTGCAGAGCAGGCCAAGCAGATGCTGGACGGACTCGCCGCGATGGGAGGGGGCGACGCGACGTCGCTATCCACAAAAAAGAGCAAGAAGAAATCGTAAGCGAGAGATTCGGAACGCGCGCGACGAAGCGGTTACAGAACTCCTAGTGCGGCGCGGTAAACTCATAGAACCGTAGATTTGCACAAGATGCACCAAGAAGCAGTAGTTCTCCGCTCTCGACCCATTCACGCGACAGTGCTATGCTCGCAACGTTGAAGTCTTCAGGGAACGGTGCCGGCAGTGGGATCAACGCAATCCAGCACAGAACGACGACGTAGCGCTCGTGTGTCGGAATCATTTCCCCTTGTGATTCGCGGAAGCGATCTGCTGGGGCAGCCGTTTGAAGAACGCACAGCGACGTTAAATTTCAATCTTCACGGATGCCGCTACTCTTCGAAACATCATCTTCCCAAAAATACGTGGCTCACGATCGAGTCGCCGAAGAACTCCGCGCGGCGTAACGTGCGAGCGCGAGTGGCGTGGATCCAGCGTCCTCATTCTGTGCGCGAATTTTTTCAGATTGCCGTGGAGCTTGAAAGCCCGGAAAACATCTGGGGACTCGATCCGCCGCCGGCGGACTGGTCCTCCGAAGTGCCGTCCTACCAGCGGACGGCAGAAATCCCAGCACAGACAGAAATCCGCGCCGTCGAAGAAGTACAACTCCGGCGCCATTCCGGCGAGGCTCGCCTCGTACATGGGAAAACCAATGACCGATATTAATGAAAATTCGATTCAGGATAATTCGCTGGCAGCATCAGGCTCCGAGAACGAATTCACGCCCGCGCCGGACAGCCCGTTTCTGCGGGAATTGCGCGCGGAACTCAATCGTCACGCAGAGAAAGCCGTGGAGGATGCGGCGGCCACCGCGCAGGAAAGAATCCGGCAGAATGCGGATGAATTGGAGCATCAACGGCGGGCGGCAAGCGACGAGTCCTTCCAGAAATGGAAGGAAGAGTTTGCGAAGACGGCGGATGAGGCCCGCGAGCATTTTACCCAGCACTTGGCGGCCATGCGGGACGAGTCGTTGAACGAACTGAAGTCCGGATTCGAAGAAAATATTTCGCGCGCGCGGGAATTGATGTCCGAATTCGAACGAAACATCGATGCTTTGCGCACAGAGGCGAACAGCGCGCAAGAATCGATCGGGCGGTTGGCGCAGACGCGCCTCGAGATGGAAGGAACAGAAGCCGCTCGTTTGTCGAAGGCGGTGGAGAGGGTTCGAAGGAGCGCGGCGAGGCAACGCAGGCGAACTGGAAGCGTGGCGCAGCCGCTTGCGATCGGAGATGAATCTCGCTCAAGCGGAATGGAGCGAGCTGCTGCAATCCTCGCTCGACGGGAGCCTGCAGCGCCTGCTGGATCAATTGTCGCAACGTTCGCAAGAAGTGCAACGGGGCGAAGAGACCCGGATGAGCGAGCGCTTTGCCGACTTGATTCATCCGGTGAACGAGGCAGCCGCGAAAGCAGGGCAGGCGCTGGCGGAGATTCGATTCGGCCTCGAAACGCAGGTGGCGGCAGCGCGATCTTCGCTGGAAGAAATGGAGCGATCCGCGGCGCGCATTCGGGAGAACTCGGCGCAGTTTGAAGCCGCCGGCCACGACAGCGTGAACGAGCTGCATCGGCGGCTCGAGAATGTGCTCGACGCGCAGACGGCCGAGATGTCGCGGCGCGTGGAAGCGCTGGCGTCGGGGATGTCGCAGAGAATTTCGCCGGCGATCGAGGCGATGGGCAATCAGCAGGTGGAACGAGCCGTGGCGCAGATGGAAGCAAAGTTCGCGCCGCACCTCGAGCGAGTTCCGGCGCTGCTGCGCGAACTCGACGCGCGGGAACTGCAGGCGGAGGAAGGATTGCGGCTGCATCGCGAGAGGCTGCGGCAGATGTCGGAGAACAGCCAGCGCGACGTGGCCTCGCGGATGGTGTTCACGCTTGCTGAGCTCCAACGTGATTTTGAATCTGCGCGCACGCAGGCGCTGGCGAAATGGAATGAGGAATTGGACGCGAGCGGTGTTCGAGCTTCGCACTCGGCGACGGAAGCGTTGGGCCAGGCCTCGGAGTGGTTTCAACAGGAAGCGCGATCTCGCTTGCAGGTGCTTGTGGAACAGGCGCTCGCGAGCGCAAATACCGGGCTGGATGAAAAAGTTGCAGATGCGAGTCAAAAGTTTGAGATTCGGCTGGGTGAGCAGGCGAGTGACCGTGTCGCACAGGTGAGCCAGCATATAGAAGGACTTGGCAACGAGGTCGCTGAACGAACCAAGACTCGCCTCGAGGCAGCGGCGGAGACGGCGGCCAGGTCGTTTGGAGAAATCGTGCGTGGAATTTCCGACCAGGAAATGGATTTTCTTGGCCAGAGAAGCCGGGCTGCCGTGCAGGATCGAGCGCAGGAATTCGAAAGAACTTCGACCGAGCTTCTGGGCAATCTTGAAGCCGGCGTCGAGGCTCGCTCGAACAGTTTCATGCGCAGTTCGGCGCGCATTTTGAAAGCCGCATCGCACAAGGACGAAGCGCGCTTGCCAGCGAATTCAACTCGGCGATGGACGGATATCGCTCCGAAAGGGATGCACACGAGCAGCAATGGGGCGCGAAGCTGAATGAGTTAACCGAAGAAGCGCAGGGAAAATATCAGGAGCGGCTCGATAAAGCGGCGGATTCCTGGAGGTTTCATCCGTGCGCCGGCTCAACGAGCATGGACAAAACGTGATCGAATCGCTGATGCGGTCTGCCGATCAAACGCTGCGCGACTCTTTCGCGAAGATTTTTGACGGAATGTCGGAGATGCTTCGAGAGCGGGTGTCGGCCAACGCGTCCAGCGCGTTTGCTCCTTCATCGAATCGCGAAGCAGGCGAGCAACCTTCTCGCACCAATGAAACGCGCAAGCGTCAGTTTAAGTTCGGCTCACTGCTGCGCCTGCGGTTTGCAGCTTCTAGCACCACTACTTCGTTTCCACCACTTCCAAAACCGAATTCGCAACATGCGCCACCTGCTCCGCCGTCATGCTGGGATAAATCGGCAGGCTCAGGACGTGCTCGCAGGCGCGTTCGGCAATGCGGAAACGAACAGCGAGGGTACGCCAGCGAAGAATAGGCCGGCTGAAGATGCAGCGGCTTGGGATAGTGGATGGCGGTCTCAATCTCGCGATCGGCGAGTTGCGAGATGACTGAATTTCGATTGGCCACATAGATCACGAACTGGTGATAGACGCACTCGTCCTGCGGCGGATCGGTGGGCATTCCCAGTTTCGCGTTAGCCAGCACGCGACGATACTCGCGGGCAATTTCCTGCCGGCGCGCGGTCCAGCGATCGAGATAGCGCAGCTTGATGCGAAGCACGGCGCCCTGAAACCCTTGCATGCGATAGTTGTAGCCGACGAACTCGTGCTCGTAACGTGCGGTTTGGCCGTGCGAGCGGGCGGCGCGGGCGTATTTTGCGATCGAGTCATCGTTTGTTGTGAGCGCGCCACCTTCACCATATGCTCCCAGATTCTTACTGGGATAAAAGCTGAATGCCGCAGCATGGCCCAGACCGCCGACGCGACGTCCGCGATATTTTGCACCGTGTGCCTGAGCGGCGTCTTCCAATACGAGAAGTTTGAGGTTTTCCGCAATCGAACGAATCGCATCCATATCCGCGGGGCGGCCGTAGAGATGGATCGGAATGATGGCGCGCGTTCGTGGAGTGACGGCACGTTCAATCCGCGCGGGATCGAGATTAGCGGTGGCCGGATCGATGTCCACGAACACAGGCCGCGCGCCGCAGTACGTGATTGCCTCAGCGGTGGCGAGAAAAGTATTTGGGCTGGTTATCACTTCATCGCCCGGCTGAACGCCCAGCGCCAGCAAGCCGAGGTGTAGCGCCGCGGTGCCAGAACTGAGGGCCACGCAGTGCTTCACGTCGCAGTAGCTCGCAAACTCGCGCTCGAATTGCTCCACCTCTTCGCCCAGCACGAAGGCAGAGTGTTCGCAAACGCGGTCGAGCGCAGGAAGAATCTGGTCGCGCAGTTCGTGGTATTCGGCTTTGAGATCGAGGAGCGGAACCTTCATCGGTGAACCCTTTATCGCATGTATCGCAGCAAAAACTTTACTTGAGGCGCCGACGATTCACAAGGAGCGACGCCCGAAGCCGCGGAAAGGCGGCGAGGTCTAAACCTAAATATGAGTAGAGTGCCGGTGACCCTCGTTCGATTGAGCGCCCAGGCAAAAACCAAGAAAGAAAGCGGCAAGAGAATCGCGGCAAACACAAGCAGTGCCAATATCGAAGGGCCAATCCGATTCCAGCCTGCGCCATCGAGCAACGCCGCTCGCATCCCCTCAAGCGAATACGTGACGGGAATCAAGTGCGCCACCACCTGCAAAGGCCTGGGCAAAACCGAAATCGGATACATCATTCCGCCAAGCAGTCCTGAAACTCCCAGAACAATCCACTTCGCCGGATTCCCGCGCTTGAACAAAATTTGATAACTGGCTGAGAGCACTCCGAGTCCTGAGAATGCGAGGACGGAAGCCAGCAAAACCGCCGCCGCGCCGGGCCAGTTGGCCGAACGAGGCGCGAACCCGAAAAGAAGAACGGCCCACGCAAGGTAGACGCAGGTGCGCAATGCCAGTGTCACGAACGGATAGATGGCTGAGCCTGCGAGAATCAGCGGGAGCGGAGTCTGAGTGACGAGCAGCGCTTCCAGCGTCCGATTCTGCATCGCTTCATTGAGGCTGGTGTCAAACGGTCGATCGAAACATTCAAATAGTCGAAAAACGCAAAGCCCACCAGGGCAAAAGCAAAATAGTTGCTGCCGGCCGGTAGAGCGTTCGTGAGTTCGGGAGACTGCACGAAGCGCGAAAGGTAGTAGTAAGTGGCGACGCCGAACAGCGCTTCGAACGCTTCAAGCACCAGCGCACCGCGGTAGCCGCGCGCGATCGCGAAGTCACGGCGGAAAAAAGCCATTAATTTGCGGATATTGCCGGCGACGCTCATGGCAGTGACTCCGCGTGCATCGGTTGGCGCACCAGCCGGCCAATCGCTTCATCCAGCGTGCGCGTTCCAGCCGAAGCGCACAAACGCTCCGGCGTCTCATTGGCGACCACGCGGCCTTCATCGAGAAGAACCACGCGATCGGCAATCTCTTCCACCTCACGGGGCGTGTGCGACGCAAACAGGAGCGTAGTGCCTTCGCGGCGCACGATTTCGTCCTTTAGCAACCGCCGGAACTCAGAGGCGGCAACAGGATCGAGGCTTCTGGTGGGCTCGTCGAGCAGCAGGATGCCTGGCTCATGCAGCATGGCGCGCCCCAGGCCCAGGCGATGCGTCATCCCAGTGGAGAGCGTGCGAACCTGGCGATCGAGATCGTCGCATAATCCCATCCACGCGGAGATTCTCGAGATTCTTTCCACCGCGCGGGCGCCTATAATGTTATTCATCGATGCAAAAAATGTGAGGTTCTCGCGCGCAGTGAGTCGCGTGTAAAACCCTTCGTCGCCTCCGGTGTGATAACCGAATTGCTTGCGCGCTTCTGCACTATTTCGCTCCACATCGAAGCCACCCAGCGTGGCGCGGCCTCGTGTAGGAATAATCAGCGTCGCCAATATGCGAAGCAGGGTCGATTTGCCGGCCCCGTTGGGACCCATCAGCGCCACTGCTTCGCCCGCCCCTACCTTGAAAGAAACGCCCGACAGGGCCCTTTCCGTGGGTTTCGCGACGGGTTGAAGCAGTGCCCGCCATCCGGAAAGCGCCGGAGGGAAGCATTTCTCGATAGATTCGACAGCAATTACGCGCGAATCATTCACGCGTCCCGTTATACCGGCTTTGCGGGGGCGAATCCAGTTCCGTCATTGCTTGTAGGCTTCCACTCCCGGTAGAATAGTTGCAGGGCGTGTGGGGCGGAAGAGTGACCGGCTGCGGAACCGCGCTCCGCGGTGCGAAGGCATTTTTCTCCCCAATACCGAGCAGTCCTGAACGCCGGCTGACGCCACAAGTGGGAAATTTCGCCATGGACGAGTCTCTCCGCACAAGTTCAATCGTTGTAGTGGCGAAGGAGCAGGTTTCCTGCCCTCTCGGCGAAGAGTCCGCTATTCTGAATTTAAAGAACAGCGTGTACTATGGATTGGACCCGGTGGGAGCACGGGTTTGGACGCTTTTGCAGCAGCCGAGAAGCGTCGGCGAGCTTCGCGACACATTACTCTCCGAATATGACGTAGAAGCAAGGCGATGCGAGCAGGATCTGCTGGCTCTGCTGGAGACAATGCGTAGCGAAGGATTGATCGAAGTTCGAGCTGTCTCTGCCGTTTGAGCGACGGTGGAGTGTTTCAAAGGCGATCCCTCAGGGCCCTTGAGGATCAGCCGGCAACCAGCCCCGGGCCATTCACTGAGGCGCACGACTTTTTCGAAGGCCAAGGGTTCCAAAGATGATGCAGAGGTTTCGGCGGTTTCGCCGTTTGAGCGGATTTGAGCGTGGAGTTGTGCTCGAAGCTGTGATCGGGCTGCCGATCGCATGGCTCGCGGTGCGTCTGCTGGGCTTCCGGATTTGCCGGGCTGCTTTCGAGAAACCTCGCGTCGCCGCGCAGAATTCGAAGTCTCGCGAAGCAGATACTTTGAATATCGCGAGGCGAATCGCGCACCTTGAAGCAGTGACGGCCACGAATTTATTTTTCCGCACCAGCTGCCTGGAACAGTCGCTCGTTCTCTGCCGTATGCTCAGGCGCCGAGGCCTGAATGCAGATCTGCGCATCGGAGCAAGGAAGGAAGCGAATCGTTTCGAGGCGCACGCTTGGGTCGAGGTCGAAGGAAACGTTGTCGATGGCGGCGGGACCGAGCATCTGCATTTTGTCCCTTTCGAGCATTCTGAATCCTCCATGGAGACGCAAACGAATTGAGCGCAATCGTCGGCATCTTCGACCGCAAGGGCGCACCGGTGCAAAGGGCTCTTCTTCGGAGCCTGACGCATTTTCTCGCGTACTGCGGTCCCGATTGGCGCGATACCTGGAGCGATGGGCCGGTTGGGTTCGGGCATGCGATGTTGCGAACGACACGCGACTCGCTGAATGAACAGAGGAATGAACAGCAGCCGGCCAGTCTCGATGGGCATCTTTGGATTACGGCCGATGCGCGGCTCGATAGCCGCGACGAGCTTCGGCGGGACATTGAAAAGGCGGGGCGAAGCTGCGGCCGGCTTGCTACGGACGCTGATCTGATTCTGCATGCTTATGCAGCGTGGGGCGCGGAATGCGTCCACCATCTGCGCGGGGATTTCGCATTTGCGATCTGGGACAGCCGGACAGAAAACTCTCTTTTGCGCGCGCGATCATTTTGGCATTAAGCCCTTCTATTACGCGGACCTCGACGATCAATTCCTATTCAGCAGCGTGTTGGACTGTGTGCGGCTGCACCCGGATGTGTCGGACACGCTCAACGAAACTGCCATCGGCGATTTCCTGCTCTTTGGCCTGAATTACGATGGCGCAACGACGGCCTTCCGTGATGTACGGCGTCTGCTGCCTGCGCATTCTCTGACAATCAAGAAAGATGAATTCTTCCTGAAGCGCTACTGGACCCCGCCCACGCAGGGGCGCATTCGCTATCGGGATGCGAACGATTACATCGAGCAATTCAAGATTTTGCTGCATGCGGCCGTAAAGGATCGCGTCCGCGCGGACCGCGTTGGCGTGCTGCTGAGTGGCGGATTGGATTCCGCCGCGGTCGCAACCACAGCGAGGGCTATCTCGAAGGGCGCAGGCGGAAATCTCGATTTGTGGGCTTACACGCTCGTATACGAATCATTGATTCCCGATCGCGACGGCGCACACGCAAAAGAAACCGCGGAGTTCCTGAAAATTCCGGCGCGCTATCTCGCTCTGGACAATTTGCAGCCGTTCGATGGTTGGGATAGCAGTGAGTGTGATGTGGCCGGAGCCGGCAGAGACCCATTTTTCGCCGGGCTGTTCGATCAGTTTCAGATGATTTCGGAGGATTGCCGCGTGGTGCTGTCCGGCGAAGGCTGCGACAACCTGATGGATTTCGAGATGTGGCCGCACGCCAAAGATCTGATGGGGCGCCGCCAATGGCGGCAATTGTTCAGTGAGACGCTGCAGTACGCGTCCATGCGGCGATCGCCCGTGGCCAGGAATTCGCCGGCGAGTGAAGCGAGCGTTTGTCAAGGATCATGACGCGCCCAAGTTTCCGCGCTGGATCGCACCGGATTTTTCGCGCAGGATGAGCCTTGAACAACGCTGGAAAGAAGCTGTTTCTCCTTCCCCATCGGAAAAGCATCCGATTCTTCCGCGTGCCCACGCATCTCTGCACTCGCCCGCAATGGGCTTATCTTTTCGAGCACGAAAATCCGGGAGTAACGCGCCGCCCGGTCGAAGTGCGATACCGT
This sequence comes from uncultured Acidobacteriota bacterium, assembly GCA_963790945.1. Classification (GTDB taxonomy): domain Bacteria; phylum Acidobacteriota; class Terriglobia; order Acidiferrales; family UBA7541; genus Palsa-295. Next base: position 1,618 of record CAWBRH010000034.1, on the reverse strand, counting down.
TCTTGGATTTGCGAATCGTCGAATATTTGCTGGCCCTTCCGCCCTTCCCTTGGTTCTTTGAAAAGAACCTGTTGCGCGAAGCTATGGTCGGCTGCTTGCCTGAAAGCGTGCGAAGGCGGCCCAAAACGCCTCTCGCGGGCGACCCGCTGGCCGAATGGCTGAAGCGTTCTGAGTCAAACTTGATGGCGGAAACTCCATGGCGCGAAGAAACAAATCGTTATGTAACTCGTAGTGCCATCGCGCCATTGAATCGCGCAGGCGAAAATGACGAACTACAAGCCGCGGTTCGCCCGATTTGTCTTAACTTTTGGTTGCAGTCCGTTCGACGAGTCCGGTATAACTTAAGTGCGGAGGCCCGTAATGGATAAGCCCCTTCTGGGGGGACCCAAGAAGCCGTACGTGTCCCCTAAACTAACTATCTACGGAACTGTTCAGGAACTCACGAAGAGGAGGGGAATCCGGGGTAACCGCGACGGTGGGCGATTTCCAACTTCCAGGACGCACGTCTAAAGGCCCGGTACTGATTTTCGATCTCCAGTTAGAATCGAATTTCGGTGAGCTTCGTTTACTCTGTTTTCGGCCTTACTGTTCGCTCCAGTTCGCCGATCCCCGGTTTGACTCCTTCACAAGGTCCTAAAGAGCTGTCCCAATCGAGCTTATATTTCGGATATTCGCCGAATTCCTCCGGCGAGAAATCCCCAATCCCATCTGAATCAATTATTTACACGAGCGCCTATACGGGCCCGTCTGGAAATCCCGCCCTGCGAATCTTTCAGGAAGAAGAACACGATCTTTTCCATCTGGTCTATTTCGACGGGATGCAATTCTGGATGGATCGCCATGGCACCAAACTCTGGGCCTCCTGGCCGAGCGAATCTTCTGCCGAAGAGGCGGCCACTTACATCCTGGGGCCGGTTCTGGGGCTGCTTTTGCGCTTTCGGGGGATTACCTGTCTCCACGCAAGCGCTGTGGCAATCGGCGGCTCGGTGATCGCGTTTGTGGGCGCGGAAGGGGCCGGGAAATCCACCACTGCCGCCGCCTTTGCGCCGGGCTGGTTTTGCCGCGGTTTCCGACGATGTTGTGGCTCTGGTCGAGCGCGACGGCGACTTCTTCTGTTTCGCCCTCCTATCCGCATTTTGCCTCTGGCCGGAATCGGTAGAAATGTTATATGGAACCGCCGATGCTCTTCCTCCTTTCGTTCCAAATTGGGAAAAACGCCGCCTTTCTTTTGCAAATGGCGGCGCTCGCTTTCAAGGATCGCCGCCTTGCCTTCTTCGCGCGATTTATCTCCTGGATGAGATTCGCGATGAGCCAGGTCCCACTGTGGAAGGCGTCACCGGGCAGGTGGGCCTTCTCTCACTCGTCGTCAACAGCTTCGCGACAAATATGCTGGACACCGAAATGCGCGCGAATGAATTCAAAACCCTTTCCAGCCTGGTTGCGAAGGTCCCGTTGCGACGCTTATTCACAAGCAAAGGCCGGCTGGCGCCCGCCGATCTATGCCAGGCAGTGCTCCATGATCTCACCTCTCTAACCTCATCTTAATTCCAGCTTCGTACCACCCCTCCAGCTTGAACTAGCTGGTGTTCCTCGCTGTGTTCTCTCCAGGGTCCCAGAT
>CAWBRH010000033.1:0-82064 GCA_963790945.1 uncultured Acidobacteriota bacterium | reverse complement strand
CATCTTCGGAAATTTCCGCGTGCGGCGAGCGGCCGTCATAAGGCAGGACTTCAAGGGCAGGCAGATGGACGACGCGATGGCCCGGCTTGCCTGTAACGGCGCGATAGAACCAGCGGAGGGGCTCGACGAGTGCTTCGGCGCGTTGATTTGACTCGACGATCAGAATCGCAGGGCGGCCAAGCTCGGTGGCGGCCGACGCGGCGATGAGAGTTTTGGCCGGATCGGTGAGCCCATCGAGGCGTACGAATCCGCCGCTGCGGCGCAGCTTGTCGACCGCTTCCTCGACCACAGGCCGGCGGCCCACCCGAGCGAGAAGCTCAGATACCAGAGACAGAATCATGCGTTGAGATTTTTGATGCGCTCAATCAAGCGCGCGGTTGAGTGGCCGGGCTCGAGAGGGATACGAACTACTTTGCCCGTCACGGATGAAGACGATTTATCCAGCGGCAAAGCCGTCTTATCGGAGGCGGGATTGCCGCCTTGGATGATAACGTCTGGCGTAAGCCGGACCACAAACGGAGGCGAGGAATTCGGGTCGAACTCGACAGTGAAATCCACGGCGGCTAGCGCGGCAACAACTTCAGCGCGTTCCGCAGCCGGCGTTATCGGCAGGCCAGGCAACCCCGTCTTTGGGCCGCGACGATCGCGCGAGTTCGCTTCGCTCTCGATTCCTACCACAAGGATATCTCCGTGCGAGCGAGCTTGTTCGATCAGGCGAACGTGGCCGGGGTGCAACAGGTCGAAAGCGCCGCTCGCAAACACCACTCGCTTGCCGTTGCGTTTCCACTCGGCGCGTCGGAGAATCAATTCATCTTGAGAAATTACGCAACCCAAATTTCCGCTCTCCCGTTCACTATGAATGACGCTTGGTTGCAAACATACCATTCTAACATGCGGGTGAAAACGGCAGGCGCAAAGCGATGAAGCTCTGGGAACTTGGGCTCGCGATTGGTGGAGCGATTTGTCTGCTCCTGGGAACCGCGTGGATCCGGCGCAGTGAGTTGCCGAGAAAAGATTTCGTGCTGGATGCGGGAAACTGCCGGATTCCGTTTACGGAGTATGACCCACCGGTGGGAGTGAGTCCGGCTGGATCCGCGATTGTGCTTCACGGACTTTCCGCGAATCGCAGGGTGATGACGTATCTGAGCGAAGATTTCGCGGGGCATGGTTTGCGAACCTACGCGCTGGATTTACCGGGCCATGGCGACAATCGCGAACCATTTACATTTCCACGCACACAGATATGCGCAACCGCTGCAGTGGAAACGCTGATTCGCAACGGCAGGATTGACCCGCGCACGACCGTGCTTGTGGGGCATTCGATGGGCGCAGCAATTGCGATTCGAATGGCGGATCGCGAACCGGTCCTTGCGACAATCGCGATTTCACCGGCCCCGATGAAAATGCCGATGCGGATGCCGGCAAATCTGCTCGTGTTCACGGCGCAATTTGATATTCCGACGCTTGCGAAGGAAGCGAAAGACCTGGAGGCGGCTGCCGGAGGCGATAGGAAAGCGCCGGAGGATTTTGCGCAGTTGCGCGCGTTCGAGTTGGAACGCATTCCGTTTGCGTCGCACACCAGCTTGTTGCTTGATCGTCGCGTCGCGCACCGGTCAGAGCTTTGGGCGATGCGGGCGTTGTTTCCGAATGTGGCGACCGAGACTTTAGCCTTGAACGTCGATCTGGCAACTTACGAGACGTTCAATTTTGGGAGACGGCGTCTGGCGGGCGCTGTGCTGGGTCTGATCGGGCTCGTGCTACTTTTTCCGCTTGCGGCCAGCGGTGTGGTCCAGCTGTTCGATCAAATATTTCGAACTGGGGGAGACCGAGCAGATTCCGAATGGGCGACCGATTTACATAACGACTCACAGGTCGCTGCATCTGATCGAGTGCCCGGTCCGGCAATGGTCCTGGTGGAAGGAATCGTGTCTGCGCTGATTGGAGTAGTGATACTGGTTCTCTTCGTGCCCTTGAAATTCCTGCATCTGTACTCCGGTGATTATCTCGCATCGCTGTTATTAATCTACGGAGCGCTACTGCTCATTTTGAATCGCTCGGCCGCGCGCGCGGCATTTTCGCTCGATATAGCAACGAAAATCGCAGTTGTAGTGCTAGGCATTGGCACAATCCTCGCAGTTGGGGCGTGGTTGAATTGGCAGTTGACGGACGGCTGGCTCAATGCGCCGAGGTGGCTGCGGTTTTGCGCGCTTGTTCCGGTGCTTTGGGTTTGTGCCTACGCGGAGGAGGTGGTACTCGGGCCCGTGAATTCGGGCAGGCGCCGGACGGTTCGATTTGCGCTTGCGATGGCTTTGCGGCTCGAGATCTGGCTCGTTTGCGTTTTTGCCTACTACGAACTGCTGAGCGGGGAAGTGCTGATTCTGCTCTTGGTGACCGCGCTCGCAATATTTTCGATCTTTCAGCGGCTAGGTACCGATGCGTTACGCCGGCGGACGGGCTCCGCCCCGGCCGCCGCACTCTTTGGTGCTATACTCGGCGCGTGGTTGATTGCGTCGGTGTTCCCACTAACCTGACCCGCGGAATGAAAAAAATCGCAATTGTCGGAGGCGGTCCTGCCGGTGCGCTCTGTGGAGAGCGGCTGGCGACAGCCGGATTTGAAGTAACGATTTTCGATGAGCGGCTGGCCTGGGAGAAGCCGTGCGGCGGCGGTCTGACGCACAAGGCCATCGAAACCTACCCTTTTCTGCTCGATTCACTCCCATCCGAAAAAGATTATCCGCACCGCCGAACTGATTTCGAGCCGCGGCCATCGAGCCCGTTTCGAAATGAACCATCCGATCGTCATTTATTCGCGGAAGGTTCTGAACGGGCTTTTGCTGGATCGGGCTGTGGCGGCTGGGTGCACGGCAATTTGTTCGCGGGTCACGGAAATCGATACGAGCGGCGCGCGAGTGAAATTATCTGTGGGCGGAGAAGAGGCTGAAGCAGATTTTGCAGTGCTTGCCGCTGGAGCACGAAATCAATTGCTTCCGGAAACGACTGCACTCGGCGCCCGCGATTTGGAAATGACCTTGGGCTACTTCGTACCCACCGAAGAAGACATTCTGAAAGTTAAGTTTCTAAAACAATTCGAAGGCTACCTCTGGTCGTTTCCGCGCGCGGACCACATCTCGGTGGGAATTTGCGCGAAATTGGGTCAGAGCTCGAGCCAGGAATTGCGGGGGCATCTTGACGATTTTATTTCCAAAGAGAATATTTCCATGGAAGATGCGCAGCTCTATAGCCATGTTCTGCCCTCGCCGCAGGCGCAGACGATTCGAGGCCGCAGGATAGCCGGAAGAAATTGGGCGCTCGCGGGCGATGCGGCGGCTTGCGTGGATCCAATTACTGGCGAGGGGCTTTATTACGCGCTGCGCTCTGGCGATTTGCTCGCGCAAGCAATAACGGACGGGCAGCCGCAGGCGTATCCGGAGCGATTGCGCGCCGCGTTTTCGGCTGACCTGGAGTTCGCGGCGAACATCGCGCGCAAAGTGTTCCGCGGGACATTTCTGGGCGGCGCGATCACCACGCGCATGGTGCAGCTCATTAATTACTCTCCGACATTTCGCGACTTGATGCGCGATATTTTCAGCGGTTCCCAGGAATATCGCGGCCTCAAGCGGCGTTTGTGGGGCCAGCTTGGGATTACCATGGCGGAATTTGTTCACAGCTTCCTCGATCCACGCCTTGTGCGTGAAGTCGCCACCCGCGAACCTTCCTGATGACGCACGCAGATGCAAGAGTCGCCCGCGCTATAGGTCTGGAAGCTACGATCGAGAAAATCGTTCCTCGCGAATGGACTCTCGCTCATTTCAACCCGCAGTTGCCGCCGGTGCTCTCGACGCCGGCGATGATCGGGATGATGGAGATAGCGGCCGCGCAAGCCGTTCAGGCAGAGCTGCCCGCGGGAGCAATTACAGTTGGAACGCGGATTGAAGTGGATCATTTGAAAGCGGTACCGGAAGGCACCTCGGTGCAAGCGACAGCGCGCTTGGTGGAACACAAGGGGCGCTTCATGATTTTTGAAGTGAAAGCCAGCGCGGGCGAGCACCTGATTGGGCGCGGGCGAGTCTATCGGGCCATTGTCGAACCTGCGAAATTCCAAACGCAGGCCCATACGCGGAAGTCTTGAGCGCCGAAGTTCTTAGTTAGCAGATCAAGCCGATCAGAATTTCGTCACCGCCTATTTCTTAGTTGGTTTTGGAGTTTTCTGCTTTGAGGATGAAGGCTGCCACATTGTCGTGCAGGGCTTTCAGCGAGGCCGAGCGTGCATAAACCATGTGCCCGGATTCGTAAAACTGAAACTCGATATTCTTCTGCAATTTGGCCGGAATCGGCAGGTGCTGCATTTCGTAGACTCCTTCGTAAAACGGCGTGGCGAGATCGAAATAGCCGGCATTCAACAGTATTTTGAGGTCGGGGTTATATTTCATCGCCATGGCCAAGTCGGGCATCACGTTCGTCGCCATCGGCAGCGGTATCGGAGATCCCGGAGGCTGATGCAGAAAATTCCAAGTCTTCCAGATCTCGATTTCGGGCTTGAAAATCTTGTTCTCACCAAACTTCAATTCCTTGCGCACGTAGTCATTGAAAGCGGAAACATACGCCGATCCAATCGCCGCCGATTGGGGATCGTATTCCGCCTCTTTGCTGAGCGGATCCAATGTGGGCCCGGAGAAGCGCGTATCGAGCCGGCCAGTCGTGGTATCCGTGTCGTCCTGAAGTGTTTTTTCAAATTCTCCGCCGTTGATGCGCAGGTCCGCTTTCTCGATGTATTCCACCGGGAGGCCAGTGTATTGATGCAGCTTTTGCGCGATTGCCTTGCGCTGTTCCGGCGCGAGCGTAGATCCAGTCGCGAGTGCTTGCGCGTAATCGTTCATTGCAAATCGCTCGACTTCCGCGACTAGCGGTGCCAGTTCCTGGTGCGTATCCAGCAGTTTGTGGTGATACCAGGCGGATGCGGCGTACGTTGGCAATGCGAGTTGGTAGGGGAGGTCGACTCCGGGATTAAACTGCGGGCCGTCTGCGCTCAAATTAAAGTTCAATATTTGCGACAAAAGAATAACGCCATTGAAGTCCACAACCCGTTGCGTCTCGAGCACATTGACCAGTACAGCGGATCGCGTGGTGCCGTAACTTTCGCCGAACATAAATTTAGGCGAGTTCCATCGCCCATATTTGCTTAGAAACTGCACGATGAAATCTGCGAACGCCTGTGCGTCCTGATCAACGCCATAGAAAGCCTTTTCGCGGTCCTTGCCGCTGATGCGACTAAAACCAGTCCCAGGCGCATCCACAAAAACGAGGTCGCTCACATCGAGGAGACTGTAGTCGTTGTTGACGACCGGATATGGCGCGGCCGGCGTATGGGAATCGTCCGCGGTAACGACGCGCTTCGGCCCGAATGCTCCCATGTGCAGCCACACGGTTGAAGAACCTGGACCACCGTTATAGAGGAATGTGACCGGACGCGGCGCGCCTTTACTATCGGATTTGAAATATGCCACGTAGAACATGCTGGCTTCGGGCGCCTGGGTCTTGTCGTTCGGGTCTTTGTTCTGCGGAACATCGTCCCAGTCCTTCGTGTGCACGACGAGAGTTCCGGCAAACGCGTCGTAGTTGATGACATTGCCGCCTACGGTGACGGAGCCTTTGCTTGCCTGCTGCTCCGGCTTAAATTGCTCCGGCTTGGCCGCGTCGGGCTTACTTGCCGGTGTGTCGTCCTTGGCCTGCGCGACAGCTCGAATCGGTAACGCAACCGCTAAGATCATCAGAACGACCACCCACAAGGCAAACCTTCGCATCGAGCATCTCTCCATTAACGAAGCGAGAATCTCACCTCTTTTTGCAAGGAAGCCGACTTCAATATCCTCGTGAGAAAATAGGAATCACGCGGTCTACTTCAGTGCGTCAGCGCCGAGCTGTGCGCATTGCGCATCTTGCGCGGAAGTCCCGCCAGACATTCCAATGGCGCCCACAATCTTGCCCTCGATCACGATAGGAATTCCGCCTTCCAGAGGAGTGGCCCCTTCGAGTCCCAAGTACCGCATGCCATCGCCGCCTTTGGAAACCTGGTCCTGAAACCATTTCGTCGGGCGCTTGTAGAGCGCTGCCGAGCGCGCCTTGCTGATGGCGAACTGCGCGCTTCCGATCTGGGTATTGTCAATCTTCTCGTAATAAACGAGCGTGCCATTGGGATCGACGATGGCGAGGGCCATGGTCCAATTATTCTTTCGCGCTTCCGCGATTGCAGCAGCAGCGGCCTTTTTCGCGTTTTCGAGCGAGATTGGTGGGCCGTAAGGATTCGGCATCTGCTGCGCCTTCACAGCTGCAGCACAAAGCAAAATGGTCAGGGTCGCCATGAATTTCATAACGGATCGCGCGGGCACGTTTTTCTCCTCCCGATGTCCTTCACAGTTGTGCGGCTAAGGGCTGTCCGCATCGCGCCGAAGGACTGGTGCCGGATTATATATCCATAATTAGCGATTCGTGGCGGGCAACGAAATGACTGGCCGTGCCACAACCGCTTTGAAGGGCGAACCCATAGCTCCAGCGGCGTTTGACACGCCGTTCAGCGGCCATCAGAATACAAATGGCGTGGCGGGTGATTCGAAGGTCCTGTCTGGGGCAAAATTCATAAGGGCAAGCGTCGGCTCGGCTGAAGTGTGTGCACCATTAGCCAAAATGAAAAGCGAGGAATCATGACGATGACTTCGACGGTGCGAGTTTTCGCATCGGCTGTTTTGCTAGCGGCGAGCAGCGCAGCTGTTATCGCCCAGACGAAAGGTCCGCAGAACGAAGGATCTAGCACCTCGGCGGCGGTCCATACGCTACTCCCCGATTGCAGTGGTGCTGGAGGAACTGCGCCAGCGAGCCCCGCTGCCGCTGACGATTCGAAAAAGGGCGGATTCGACCTCGCAAACCTTGATCGCTCCGTTTCCCCGTGCGCGGATTTCTATCAATTCGCCAATGGCGGTTGGATGAAAAACAATCCGATACCCGCGGCTTATCCAAGGTGGGGTTCGTTCACGATTCTTCAGGAACACAACCAGGACGTGCTGCACACAATTCTTGAAGATGCGGCGAAAGACGAGTCCGCACAACCGGGATCAAATTGGCAAAAGATCGGCGATTTTTATGAGAGCTGTATGGACGAGAGTGGGATCGAAGCTGCCGGAATAAAGCCGCTCGCGCCTGAGTTCGAAAGAATCGCGCAGATGAAGGACGCCCCGAGCCTGCAGGCGGAAGTAGCGCGATTACAAAACGAAGGCGTTGACGCAATCTTCAGTTTTGGCTCCCAGACCGACTTCAAAGACAGCAATAGCATGCTCGCGGGCATCGGGCAGGGTGGACTGGGCTTGCCGGACCGCGACTATTACACGCGCGACGACGAGAAATCCAAGAAGCTGCGGGACGAATATGTGCAGCATGTGGTGAATATGTTCAAGCTGTTGGGGGACAGCGACGACAAAGCCGTTGCGGAAGCGAAAACGGTAATGGATATCGAAACGCGGCTGGCGAAAGTGTCGATGCCGCGTGTCGATTTGCGCGATCCCGACAAGCTCTACCACAAAATGCCGGTTTCGCAGTTTCAGGAACTCGTGCCCAATGTGGATTGGGAAGGGTATTTCAAGGAAATCGGCGCGCCGCCGGTGACGCAGATCAATGTTTTCCAACCGGATTTTATGAAAGAGGTGAGCGCAGCATGGACTTCGGTGCCGCTCGCGGATTGGAAAGTGTATCTGCGCTGGCAGTTCGTTCATGCGGAGGCCACGGCGCTGCCAAAGAAGTTCGTGGACGAGAATTTCGACTTCTACTCGAGGAAATTGACCGGTACGACAGAAATCTTGCCGCGCTGGCGCCGCTGTGTGCGAGCGACCGACCAAAAGCTCGGCGAAGATTTGGGACAGTTCTACGTGCAGCGCGCGTTTCCACCGGAAGCAAAGGCCAAAGCCCTCGAAATGGTTCACAATCTGATTGACGCTCTGCGCGCCGATCTTTCGACGCTCGACTGGATGAGCCCGGCAACGCGCGAACAGGCCACGGCAAAGCTGAGCGCGATCAAGTTGAAAATCGGCTACCCGGATAAATGGCGCGATTATTCCGGCTACAGAGTGGACCGCGGGCCCTACGTGGAGAATTTTATCCGGGGTAACGAATTCCAGGCCGCGTACGAGTTGGGGAAAATCGGCAAGCCGGTGGACCGAAGCGTCTGGAACATGACGCCGCCGACTGTGAATGCTTATTACAACTCGACGCGCAACGAGATCGTCTTCCCGGCCGGAATCCTGCAGCCGCCCTTTTACGATCCGAATCGCGACGACGCAATGAACTATGGCGGGATGGGCTCCGTGATTGGGCACGAGTTGACGCACGGTTTTGACGATCAAGGCAGCAAGTTCGACGCGATGGGCAACTTGAAAAACTGGTGGACGCCCGAAGATTTGAAGAATTTTCAGGCCCGCGGCGACTGCATCGTGAAGCAGTTCGACAGCTTTGAAGTAGAACCCGGTTTGCACGAAAACGGAAAGCTCGTGGAAGGCGAGAGCATTGCGGATCTCGGCGGCCTGACGATCGCATATGCTGCGTTGCAAAAGACGCTGCAAGGTAAGCCGGTTCCGGCGCCGATCGATGGGTTCACAGCCGATCAAAGATTCTTCCTGGGCTGGGCGCAGGTGTGGGCGGGGAACATGAGGCCGGAGTATGCGCGAATGATCGTCCAAACGAATCCGCATCCGCTGGATAGTTACCGGGTGGACGCGCCTGTATCGAATATGCCGGCGTTTGCGAAAGCATTTGATTGCGGTGCCGATTCGAAAATGCTGCGGCCGGCAGCAGAGCGGTGCAGGATTTGGTGATTTAAGCCGTTGGCGCAGCGAATGGCTGTTGAGAAATCACCGGCGGTGGTTCGTAAGCCGGAGTGGCAACCGCGATGGCGCGTTGATGCTCTCGGTACCAGATGCATTCACTCGCGCGCTGCCACAATCGGCAAGCCTGCCAGAAAACGATCAAGAATTGAGAAAGCAGGAACGGAGCGAGAATAGATTCGGGACGCAGATGTGTCATCCAGATGTGCAAACCGATAGCGAAAACGATCCAGGCGATCAAACTTACCCGCAGATATAGCCAGTAGAGAGAAAGAAAATTCCCCCGCAACAAAGCGGCAGAGCGACGAAGGGCTTTGTGCATGCGGCGCTCGTCTTCGGCGACGGCAATCACTTGTGCCATATCGAAGCACACGCGGATACAGATTAATAACAACAAGACCACGACAGCCGCAGCTTCAAAGAAATGAACCGCAGGCATAGGCGAGATCGATTGCTTGTCAGTGCGATCGTACACGTGATGGGCGATTCCGCCGAGAATCAAAACCGGAATGAGCGCGATCAAAAGATAAATCGTCAAGCGAACGAAGCGCCAGAAATGGTGGCCGCAAGCTTCGAAGAACGCGCCGGCATGAAGCCGCTGGCCGGAATAGTATGTGGCCAGGATTCCGCCCGTCGCAAAGATCATGAAGACCGTGAAGAGTATTGCGCCCGAGAGGGAAGCTGAGATCGATCCTCCGAATGGTGATTCGGGATTCGCGGCAAGCGAAGTGAGAGCTCCAAGATTGAATCCGTGCACAAGCGGACCGGCGGCCAGGCTATGGTCCAGGATCGCGGCGATGCGTTCATTGGTTCCGAGGGTCGCGAAGTAAGCCAGCATGAAATTCACGACGTAAATCAACCAGAGAACGCGTTGGCGACCCCATACGAGCGAGGCACCGGAGAAGAACGTTCTCGGTATTGCGTCTGCCATCGCGAATCCTCCGCTTCCGAATCCCGGCTATGCAATCCAGGCAAGCAGCTGCGCTATCCACTCGCTGGCAAAGCCCAATATGTTCGAAAGCTTTTTTGTGGCTCGATTGTCGGGTTTCACGGTGTAGCTGTTGTTGAAGAGATCGCGATCCAGCCAGATCTGATGTTCCGGGTCGATTTCCGCGGACACGAGCTGAGACTTCCGATCGTAGACGTAACGAACCCAGCGGTCACGCCCGTCCCAATGCTCGGTTACAGACTGCTTGTCATCGAAAGTGATTTTGACGTCGACAGGAAATACAAAATCGTCCTTACGCTGCACTGTCACATAGGTGCGATAGAGCGCATCGCTATTCTTAGCTGCCGTGTCCTCGGGCTCGTACCAATTTACGGGGTCGGAATGCGCATCGAGGATTTTGTAGTCCAGCATTTGCGTGCCGAAGATCGCTTGATCGAAATACGAACGCAGATCCTTGCCGGAGACTTCTTCGACAGTTTTGATGAAATCTTCACCAGTGGGGTGGGTGAATCGATAGCGCATGAAATAGGTGTGCAATGCCTGCCGCAAGGTTTCTTCACCGATGATTTTCTCGAGAGTCAGCAGGACTGTGGTTGTCTTCCCATAGGTGACGGCGCCATACGCGCCGCTATCGTAAAAGCGCCAGGCGAATCGAGTGATTGGATCAGTATCAGGCTTCTCGAGATATGCAAAGCGCTGCTCGTCATCTTCCCCCATCTGAGCGAATGGGAACTTAAATTCCGAGGTGTACTTGCCATAGAGCGCGTCCATGCCTTTCGTTTCCATGTAGCTGTTGATTCCTTCGTCGAGCCACGCTTCCTCGAATTCATTCGTTGCCACCATTCCATACCAGTACTGGTGGCCGAATTCATGCTGCGTAACGATCTCGGGTAGCAGCGCGTCTTTCGGCATAAACCAATTGGTGTCTGCGGTGATGAGTGTTGGGTATTCCATGCCGCCGGCCTCGAACCCGCCATGCGGAGGATCGATTACGGTGAGGCGATCGTACGGATATGGGCCGATCCATTGATCGTAGAGCGCGAGCGTGCCCTTTAAAACTTGAATATAGCGCGGAGCCGACGCCAGATGTCCGGGCGACATCAAAACGTGAAGCTTCACAGTGCCCGCGCTTCCGGTCCAGGAATCTTCCACGTCAGTGAAACTCGGGCTCGCGCTCCAGGAAAAATCGTGCACGTCTTCGGAGTGGAACGTAAGCGTCTTCGTGCCGTCGGAATTGTTCGTCGATGCGACCAGATCGCCGCCCGCGCCGACGATTTCATTCTGAGGAAGCGTCACCTTCACATCGAATGTCCCGAAGTCCGCGAAAAATTCCGTGGTGTTGTGAAATTGATGGCAATTCCAGGCGCCTTTCCACCACACGCCAACTTTCGGAAACCACTGGCCCACCATGTAGAAATCGCGCAGGTATCCGGTTCGCGCCAGGACTTCGGGCAATTGCTCGTTGAAGGCGATCTTGAACTCCACTTCCGCGCCTGCAGGCACGGCGCTGGGAAGTTCGATCTGCATCACCGTGTGGTCGGAAGCGTTATGGTCGTCAGGTTGTATGAAATGAATCTGGTTCGTCAGGTCGCCCATGTCTGTGACTTCGAGATGCGTGATATTGATCGCACCGAAATGCTCCCGCTTCCACTGATAGTCGGGATCGTCGCGGCGTTCTTCGGTCATGAATGTGGATTGAGGCTGAAAGGCGTTCAGATACATGTGAAATGGAAACGTCTTCTGTGGCTGGCCGGTGAGATTGCGGTAGCGCAGAGTTTCGGTGGCAGCGATCGTGTGCTTCGCCGGGTCAAGGTGCGCATCGATTTGGTAGGCGACGACGCGGGTAGATAGAGTCTTCTGTTGTGTTGCCTCGGGCGAGGCAACGGGCGTGTGCGAGGCGGCGTGTTGGGTGGCGGTGCCCTGACCCGATCCCGCCGGGAGTGCAACGCCCGCAAGAGCTAGCGCTAGAACGATTTGAAACCTCATCAGCCTCCGAAGCCGAACAAATCCATTAAGGCACACCTAAAGCGTGCGGAAAGAATATGATACGCAGCGCATCCTAGCAAGGCAGCTTCACAAACTCTTCCCGTAACGGGAGCTGCAGTGAGTTCCAGGCGACGCTGAAATAGCGCTAAGTTGACGCGTCCTCCCCTCAACGTCTAAACTCTAATCATCTGGGCGTACTTCTCGCCCCCTTTTCGTGCGAGCGATTCAGGAGCGGTCGTAATCTCATGGTTTCACCCGTGTTACAGCATAGGCGCCACCAGCAGATTTTGTCAGACGTGGTGCGCGAGTACATCGAGACAGGCGAACCCGTCTCGTCCCGCAGCGTTGCGCGGCGCCACGTCGACCCGCTGAGCCCTGCGACAGTACGCAATGTGATGGCCGACCTCGAAGATGGCGGCTTTCTTTATCAACCGCACACTTCGGCGGGACGAGTGCCCACAGCGGCCGCGTATCGATTCTTTGTGGAGCAGGTGGCGGCGCAGGCGACTGCTAGTCCCGAAGACAGGCTGTGGATCCGGCGGGAACTCGAAGCAGCCAAAACCCCAGAAGCGGTGATGGAACGCGCCAGTCACGTTCTGGCAGTTGTTTCCCGCGGACTCGGAATCTTCATCGCGCCGCCGCTGGCACGCAGCGTAGTGGAGCACCTTCGCTTTCTGCTATTGCCGGATAATCGGGTGCTGGTGGTTCTGGTTGCCGCGGGAGGCCAGACGCGGGACAAGTTGCTCCGGCCGGAGCGGCATTTCCGCCAGGAAGATTTGGACCAAATTGCAGCTTATTTGAACCACCACTACATCGGGTGGACGATCGAAGCGATGCGCGCGGATCTGCGGTCGCAGCTGGCCCGCGACCGCGAGCGTTACAGCCAACTGGCCGGCGACGCGTTGATGCTGTGCGACCCAAGCGTTCTGGGCGACATCGACGAGCGCAAGATTTACGTGGAGGGAGCCGCGCAGATGGCGGCGTCGCCGGAATTTGCGAATCAGGATCAATTGCGCGAGTTGCTCGAGACAATCGAGGAAAAAGATCGGTTAATCGCGATTTTGAGCGGATGTATCGAGGCGCCGGAACCGGTGCACGTGGAATTGGGAGTGGACCAGATTTCCAATGCGGGAAAGCATCTGGCGGTTGTGTCAGCATCTTATTCGTCGGAAGGCGAAGTGCAAGGCACGCTGGGCATCGTGGCCCCGATGCGGATGCATTATGAGCGGGTGATCACGGCCGTGGCGTTTATGTCGCAATTCTTTTCAGAAGAAAAAGAGGGGAGCTAGAACTTGGCAGCGCAAAAGAGCCAGAAAGAAGAAGACGAGCGGCCGAGGCCAAGCGTCGTACCGGTTGAATCAAGAGGTGACGATGCCGGTTCGGCGGTCGCCCCTGCGCCTGAATCGGCGCTCGCCGAGCAGGTGCAGAAACTCGCGGCAGAGAAACAGGATCTGACGAACACGCTCGTGCGGCTACAGGCGGACTTCGACAATTACCGCAAGCGAACTGATAAAGAGCGCGACCAGGCGAGGCATCGCGGAGTCGAGAATATTATTGAGCAACTCCTTCCCGTGCTGGACGGTTTCGATCGAGCGCTCGCCGCCCACGACGACCCCGCCTATGAGGATTATCGCAAGGGTTTTGAGCTGATTCGGAAACAGCTTTGGGACTCTACTCGCCAAGCAGGGAGTCCATCGAATCGAGTCTGTTGGCAAAGAATTCGATCCCAATGTGCATCACGCTGTGGAGCACGTGCCCACCACCGATTATCCCGATGGCGCGGTGATCGAAGAATTCCAGCCGGGGTACACATTCCACAGTCGAGTGCTGCGTCCAGCAATGGTGCGCGTGGCGAGCGGCCGCCAGAATTGATGTTCGCGTTGTTTTGTCAGGCGTTAAAAAAATCCGAGTTTAGTGATTCATTTTCATCTGATCGAATTCATATCTGATCGTCAAAGGAAACAAAAGAAGAGATGGCACCCAGCAAACAGCAGGACTTTTATGCAGTTTTAGAAGTGACGCGCGAAGCCTCCGCGGAGCAGATCAAGTCCGCCTACCGGAAAGCGGCAATGAAATGGCACCCGGACCGCAATCCTGAAAATAAGCAGGAAGCAGAGCTTAATTTTCGCTCAGCAGCCGAGGCTTACAGCGTGCTTTCCGACCCGCAGAAGCGATCAATTTACGATCGGTTTGGCCACGCAGGCCTGGGCAGTCGCGGATTTGAGGCGGGCGGATTCAACGCTTCTATTTTCGAGGATTTTCAAGATATTCTCGGCGACCTTTTCGGCTTCGAGGATATTCTCGGCGGCGCGCGCCGTCGCGGAGGTCGGGGACAGCGCGGCCAGCGTGGCGCCGATCTGCGCTACGACATGACGCTAACGTTCGAAGAAGCGGCAACCGGCGTCAGTACCAAGATTCACGTTTCGCGGCGCGAAGCGTGCGAAGCATGTCACGGAACAGGCGCGAAATCCGGCACCGGGATGTCGACCTGCAAAACCTGCGGCGGTCGCGGTCAGGTTTCCTACAGCCAGGGATTTTTCTCCATCACCCGCACATGCCCCGCGTGCCAGGGAGTCGGCCAGGTGATTCGCGATGCCTGCACAGCCTGCCGCGGTCAGGGGCGCATCGAGCGCGAGCGAACGCTCGAAGTAGGCGTTCCTGCTGGAGTGGATTCAGGCACCCGATTGCGCATGGCTGGGCATGGCGAGCCTGGCACGAACGGCGGGCAGTCCGGCGATCTCTATATTTTTCTCGAAGTGAAGGACCATGCTTTCTTTGAACGCCGCGGAGCGGATCTCTACTGCACGATTCCTGTCAGTCTGTCGCAGGCGACTCTGGGCACAACGATCAAAGTCCCCACGCTTTCCGGCGAAGAGGACCTCGAGATACCGGAAGGAACGCAGTCCGGCCAAATCTTCCGTCAAAAATCGAAGGGCCTGCCGAACCCGCATGGCGGACGCGGCGATTTGTACGTGAGCGTTCGCGTGGAGATTCCTGCCAAGGTGACGCGCGAACAGCGTCGGTTGCTCGAACAGCTCGGGCAGACAATGAAAGTGGAAAACAAACCGATCGAGCGAGCCTCGAATTTCTTCGACAAAGTGAAGGACATTTTCGGCTAGAGTTGGGCACAGCGAGGCCATTTCGCCCAGGTCTGGCCGCTCGCACAAAATTCAAGGCAGTGCCCCTGCGAATCGCTCCTCCTGCCTCGGGGGCAAACGATAAACCCCCTGTAAATGGGGGCAGTTTTTATCGATTTGTAACGTAGCACGCATATACCCCTGAATTTACCTCGCATTTAACTGTGCTACATTTTGGGGTTCCAGCATGGCCAGAATTCGAATTGACAGCGCTCTCGGACGATATGTCGTGATCTGTTCGCGCGGCGCCGTTTCACGGGTCCCTCAGCTTCTCGGCAGCCGCAATCGACGCGGTGAGATTTTCTTTCTATCGTCGCCGCGGGTGTGGAATCATTGGGGCAGGAAGCTGACGGGGAAGAGCCGCCGGACGCGAAGCGCCACGATTTTATTTGACGACAGCGAGCCGGCGAAACGTCTCGCCACCGTAGAAAAAATCGCGCGCGCGCTGATCAGCCTGGGTGCGGATCGCGACGCAACCTTGGTCGCAGTAGGTGGCGGCGTGGTTGGCGATGTTGCAGGATTTGTTGCAGCCACCTACCTGCGAGGCGTGCGCCTCGTTCACGTTCCCACCACCCTTGTGGCGCAGGTGGACAGCGCAGTCGGCGGAAAAACCGGCGTAAATCTTCCGGAAGGGAAGAACCTCATCGGCGCATTTTACCCGCCGGAGCTGGTCATCGCCGATCCAGATGTTCTTGGCACGCTGCCCCACAGGCAGTATCGAGCTGGCTTGTACGAGATCATTAAGTACGGCGTGATCGCTGATGCGGCGCTGTTCCGCTATCTCGAACGGCACATGCTCGCCCTGCTGCGCCGTGATCGCGCGGCCCTCGAATTCGTGATTCCAAGATGTATCGGAATCAAAGCGAAAATCGTTGCCAAAGATGAGCGCGAAAGCGGCCTGCGGCAGATTCTGAATTTCGGCCACACTCTCGGGCACGCGCTCGAGGCCGCCACCGGCTACAAGAAGTTTCTTCACGGAGAAGCGGTTGGCCACGGCATGATTTTCGCGACGCTCCTTGCGCTCGCGATTGGCAAGCTCGACGTAAAGGATGCGGCGCGAATTGTCGGCCTGATCTTATCCGTCGGGCCGCTCCCGCAGATGCCGTCGCTCTCAGAATCACAGTTGCGACCGCTATTGTTGAGCGACAAGAAAGTGCATGCGGGCGAGATCGGCTGGGTGCTGCCTTCCGCTATCGGTGACGCGAAATGGGGAATCGCGATACCGCTGCGCGTCATTAGCGTCAGTTTTCGCGCGTTCCCCGGACTCGTTGACGATTGGCAGCGAAGCGGAACAGGGTCCGGAGAGTTGCACAAAGCATGAAAATCTTCGAATCATCTTCTACGCAAGGTTTGGGTGCCCGTCCCAAGGGCGCTCGCGACGAGCGCGATTCCGCGCGCCGAGTGCGCGATATGTTCAGCGCTATTGCGCCTCGATACGACCTCCTCAATCACCTCCTCTCTTTCTCGATGGACAACCGATGGCGCCGGCTGACGGCGGAAAAATTCCGCCGCATCCTTCGACGCACCGACGCTCGCGTTCTTGATCTGTGCTGCGGCACGGGCGACCTCGCTTTCGCCTTCGAGGTCGAGCGCGTGGACGTGATCCGCGACTCTACCGCGCACCGGATGCCGATCTTAGGCTGCGATTTTGCGTACCCCATGGTGGAACGAGCCCGAAAAAAAGCGCGAACCGATTCGCACACAGCCGAATTCATCAACGGCGACGCGCTGAATATGCCGTTTCCCGATGCGAGTTTTGATCTTGTGGCCTCGGCTTTCGGATTTCGGAATCTCGCCAACTACGAGCGCGGTCTGCGCGAAATAGCGCGCGTCTTGAAGCCAGGCGGAAGAATCGCGATCCTCGAATTTTCCGAGCCAACCAATAGCGCTATGGCTGGGATGTATCGCTTCTATTTCAAGCACATCCTCCCTGTGATCGGCGGAGTGATTTCAGGCAATCGGGCGGCCTACGCATACTTGCCCAGTTCGGTGTCGAATTTCCTGAGCCCGCCGCAGCTCGCGAAATTGCTGTTCAACGCCGGGTTTCTGGGAGTCCGCCATCAGGCCTGGAACTTCGGAAGCGTTGTGCTCCACACCGGGCGTCTGCCCGAACCGGGCAAAGCCCTAATCGAATCCGAAGAAAAACCTGCAGGCGGCTTTTGGAAAGAGCGGCGGAAGCATCCCAGAGGAGAATCCAAAGAAGCAAAAACTTAGTTATCCAGCCCCAGGTTCCGGATCTTGTGAAGCAGCGTCTTGTATGACACGCCCAATTTTTCCGCAGCACGCGTCTTGTTCCACTTCGTCTCGCGTAGCGCATTCTGAATCTTAAACCGCTCCACATGCGCCACGGCGCGCTGAGAAACTTCCTCCAGCGGTCCTTCCCACAGAAATTCGTTCTCGACCATATGCTCGGGCAGTTGCTCGGCGGTAGGCCGCGCGGAAGGCAATTGCAAGCCGGCCACGTCGATATCCGAACCATTTGCCAGAATTGCCGCCCGCTCGATCGCATTTTGTAGCTCGCGCACATTACCCGGCCAGGGATAAGTGAGCAGGCGCTCGCGTGCGTCTTCCGTGAGCGCTAGTGCCGGCTTGCGAAATTCGCGCTTGAACCGCTCGAGAAAATGCTCGGCGAGCAACAGCACATCGTCGCCGCGCTCGCGCAGAGGGGGAATCGTAATCGGCACCGCAGAAATCCGGAAGTACAAGTCCTCGCGAAAACTTTTGTCCGCCACCGCCGCGCGCAGGTCTTTGTTCGTCGCTGTGAGAATTCTGACGTTCACTTCAATTTCCTGCGTTCCGCCCACGCGCTCGAATCGCTTTTCTTCCAGCACTCGCAGAAGCTTGCTCTGCACCGCAAGAGGCAATTCGCCAATCTCGTCCAAGAAAAGTGTTCCGCGATGCGCTAGCTCGAGTTTTCCGATTTTGCGCGCCCCCGCTCCGGTAAAGGCTCCGCGCTCATGGCCGAACAGCTCGTTTTCCACCAGCCCTTCCGGAATCGCCGCGCAGTTCAGTGCGACGAAAGAATGGTCCGCGCGCGGGCTCAGGTGATGGACCGCGCGAGCGAAAAGCTCTTTTCCCGTGCCGCTCTCGCCCAGAAGCAGCACCGTCGAATCCGTCGCAGCCACCCGCTGCGTCATCTGGCTCGCATCCTTCATGCTGGGATGTTCGGCGACGATCCGGGGGAATCCGTAATGAGCCGCGTATTCTTCCCGCAGCAGCAGATTTTCTCGCAGGAGCTCTTGTTGTTTCGTGGCCCGATCGAGCAGAAGTTTCAAATGATCGAGATCCACCGGCTTCTGAATAAAATCGAACGCGCCCTCTTTCATCGCCGTCACAGCTTCTTCCACGGAGCCATAGGCCGTCACAAGAATCACAGGCAAAGTGGGTTCTACACGGCGAGCTTCTCGAAGGACGTCCAATCCCGAACTTCCCGGCAGCTTTAAGTCTGTGAGGACCAGCAAGTAGCGCCGCGCGCGTATCTTTTCGATTGCAGCGTTCCCGTCAGGCGCTTCCTCCACCGAATAATCCGCGCGCTCGAGCGCCTTGCGCAGCATCGCTCGAAGCTCGGGCTTATCTTCGACAAGAAGAATTGGCTCCATGGAAACCGGCTAACGAGCCCATCCAGGATCGCCGCCCGCCTGGCGAAGGTCGTCCTCTGCGTCAGAGATGGCTTGCTTATCGGCGTCAATTTCTTTTTGCTTCGCCGCGATCTTCGCGGTTTTTTCATTGATATCACCGCGAGTCAGGTCCTGTTGCATGGCTTTCACGGGATCGTTGTAATACTGCAGATTGAGCACTCCCAGTTCTCGTTGCATCACCTCGAGGTCAGCCTGATCCTGTTCGAGCTTGTGACGCAATTTTTCGAATCGTGCCCGCCATTTGTCTTCATCGCTTTTTGCGGCTTTGTCGGACTTCGCTGCCTCGCTCGGAGCATTCTCGGCATTTTCCGCGGCGGGTGGCTCCTCGCCGACAGCTGATATGCCGCCCTCTTTCGGAATATTATCGTTCGTGATCACTTTGGCCTGCTTGGGAGTGTCTTTCTTCTGTTCGCGGGCGCGTCGCGCTGCGTCGGCCAGTGATTCCTGCCCTGTGGAAACCGCTTGTGACGGTGTCTGCGCGGTGCCTTGCACTGCGGCGGAGTCCGGCGAAGCCTGCTTGGTCGGCTCCTGTTGCTGGCAATAGCTGCTCGGCGCGAACGCCGCAATCGCGGCAATTGCCGCCAAACACAGTGCTCTGCGCATAGCTACGCCTCCCGAGAGGCACCTATGGGATAGGCCCTGGATGTAGTTTAGATGCGAGCGGCTTCGGAGGGGAATAGCGACGGCGAGGGCTCCTGCCGCAAAGGTAACCACAGCAGGAACTCGGCGCCTCCACCGGTGCGGTTGCGCGCCTCGATGCTGCCGCCATGTTGCAGCGCCACTTTTTGGACCACGGCCAGTCCCAGGCCCGTGCCTTCGGATTTCGTGGTGTAGAAGGGAAGGAAGATTTTGGGCAAGTCAGTCTGCGGAATACCCGGCCCATTATCGGCAATGCAGATGCGCTGCCACTTTCGGCCACCCAGCTCTTCGATCGTTCCAGAGACGGTGAGGCGGGCGCTGCCACCGGATTCTCGGGCGGCCTCTGCTCCATTGCGTGTCAAGTTGACGAGTGCTTGCCGGATCAATGCTTCGTCGCCTGGCAGATCCTCGAAAGCTCCTTCGTATTCCACCGCACAGCTGGGGTTTGATTCCCGCAGCTCTTCCGTTACGCGCTCGACGAGAGTTTTCATCGGCACTGTCTCGTAGCAAATTTCAAGCGGTTTCGCGAAACGCAGGAATTCTGTCACCACGTGCGTCAGCGCGCGCGTCTGGTCCAGAATGCGCTCGGCAGATTCTCGAATGTCTCCGGGGCCCGGGCGCGCTTCGCTGCGAATCATTTGCGCGTAGCCGGAAATCGTGGCCAGAGCGTTCTTGAATTCGTGTGCGATACCTGCGGACATTTCTCCGAGCGCCGCCAGATTCTCTTTCCAGCGAATCTGTTTCTGCAGCGCGGTAAGTTCCGTCAGATCGCTCATCAGGCACAGTGCGCCGCTCACTTTCATTTCTGGCGGCACACCCGGGAATTCGGTTCCTGGCCGTGGCGGATTCCGAACCGTACGAAAAATCGGCGAAATCGTCACGCCGAGATGCCGCATTTCACCTTCCGCTGTCACGTGTTCCACTTCGCCCCGATGAAACGTCTCGCCCCTCGCGCAAACACGCCGTCAGCAAGCGCGTCAGTGCTGTATCGGCGCCGAGAATTTCTTTGTACGAACGGTATCGCAAGGTGCGAATGCCCAGCGCTTCCTCGGCTGCCGGGTTTGTGCTGCTAATCGCGCCCGTCGCATTCACCAGGAGTAAACCCGTGGGCATATTCCGGGTGACCTCTTCCGTGAGCCGTTCGGATTCCTGCGCTCGCTCTTGTGCCACCAAATGCAGGCGCGCGAGCTCTTTTTCCTGCGTCCGCAATTTCTCGATTACGCCCTGCATCGAAGCGGCCATGAACGCGGAGGCATTCTCCGAGTCCGGCACCGGAGCCGTAAACTGCCCTTCGGGTGGTGCGTCGCCCCTACGCAGGAATTTACGCACCACAATTGCGAAAAGGATCAAAACAAGGAGTAGAACAAGCAGCCCTCCGGCCAGAAAGCCAAGGTCGAATGGTTGAACCCCCGGAATCCGCGATGGGATTTGCGAAACCATCACATGCCTCGTTCTGTTAGATGCGTTCTAGGCGTCATCGCACCACCAGCAGTCCCTGATACCAATATACAATCGGCGTTCCGAAAAATACCACCAGCAGCGCGGCCATTCCCAGAAACGTGCCAAAAGGCAACTCGTAATCCGAATCCTTCCGCCGCGCCACGATCACGATGATGCCCAGCACGCTTCCCAGCACAGAGCCCGTGAAAATCGTCAGCAGCGTCCGCTTCAAGCCGAGGAATGCGCCGGCCATCAGCATCATCTTCACATCGCCCATCCCCATCCCTTCACGCCCGCGCAGACGAAAATAGACCTCCGACACCAGCCATAGCAGACCGCTACCCGCCGCCGCTCCCAACAGCGCGTCCACAAACGATAGAACCGGCGCAGGCGGAGGAAACGCAAAGACCCGCTTTGCGATGGCCAGAGCCGTCCCGTCCACAGGTGTGGTGAAAAAACTCAAAAGAAGCCCGAGGCCAAAACCTGTGAAATTCACCACATCAGGAAGAATTCGCTCGCGCAGGTCCGTAAAAACCAGAACCACCATAATCGCCGAAAACACAGCCCACTTCAGCGCTTCCGACGTAAAACCAAAAGCTTCGTAGCACCCAAGAAAAAGCAATCCCGTCAAAAGCTCCACCACCGGATACATCGCTGAAATCGGATTCCCGCATTTCCGGCATTTGCCGCGCAAGAAGAGATAGCTGATAACGGGAATATTGTCGTAAGGCCGGATCGCAGCCCCGCACTTAACACAAGCTGAGGCGGGCAGAACGATGGACTTTCCGCCCGGAATCCGAACGATGCAAACGTTTAAAAAGCTGCCTATGATCAGCCCGAAAAGAAACACAAACGCCGCAATGAGCATCCCGGAAGCCACAAATCGAATGTGCCACATACACCCAAGCCACTCAAGCCGCCTAGCGGAAACCGTGCCCGACTGCTAACGCGTGCAACGCACTGGCCTCGTTCACTCGCCGTTTTTCCCGGTTCAATGCGTCATCCCTGCCACTCGCCCAGCTTTGGTTGGCGCCTCTGGTAAGCTGAATTGAATCAACCGCTACCATGTCACTATTGGAACGAAAAATTCGACGCTACGAGCATATGCGCTGGGCCCAGGAGCCTAACCGCAAGTCGCTCCCCTTCGCCTGGGGCCTCGAACACATCGGCGGTTCCGCCAACGAGCCCGACCCCCGCGGCTACCTCGACCATTTTGTCGAGCACACACTCGCTCACAGCGACGACTGGTACGCCACCGATCCAGCAACAGACTATTCGCTCGACGACGGCGTCCTCACCTTCACCAGCGCCATCGAATCACCGTGGCCCGAAAATAATCTCGTCCACGCACAATTTTTCCAGGCCCGGCACTCCGGTCCCGCCGTCGTCGTTCTCGCCCAGTGGAATTCCCGCTGGGAAGAACAGACGGACGTCTGCCGCTGGCTCAACAAGCTCGGAATCACCGCCGTGAAAATGAGCCTTCCCTATCACGACCGCCGCGCCGTCCCAGGCCACCCTCGCGCCGATCATCTCGTTGGACCCAATGTCGGCTTGACCCTGCAAGCAAATCGCCAGGCCGTTCTCGACGCCCGCCGCACCCTCCGCTGGCTCGAACAACAAGGTTACGACCGCCTCGGCGTTCTCGGCACAAGCATCGGCTCGTCCATCGCCTTCGTCACGATGTGCCACGAACCCGCGATTCGCGCCGGCGCATTCCTGCACGTCGCCACCTATTGCGGCGATGTAGTGGCGAATGGACTGACCACGATGAATGTTTGGGAGTCGCTACAGTCAAAGCTCTCGCAGGAAGATATCCGCCGCTACTGGTCGCCCATCAGCCCGTTTCCTTACATACCCAAACTTCTCGGCACCGGGAAGAAAATCCTCGCCATCACCGGCCGCTACGATCCCACCTTCTGGCCCGAATTCACGAATGCGTTCTTTGACGAAGCTCCGCGAGGTGGCGTAGAAGTCGAAAGGTTGTCCTTGCCCTGCGGCCACTATTCGATGGGAGTCGCGCCGTTCAAATGGCTAGTCGGATTCCGTTTCGGCACATTCCTGTTTCAATCTCTCGCCGCATAAATCCGCGCGTCCCAGAAAAAATCTTCGAAAACGCTAAAGTTCCCGCGGCCCACGCCGATTACCATGCTGGAGGTACTTCCGTGGCAAACCCTGTCAGCTCAGTTTCCAGCGCTCTGCAGTCCGCTCAAGTTGCTCAGAAAGGCCAGGTTCGCGACGCAAACCCAAACTCTGCTCCCAAGCAGCCAGCCATACCTCAAGACACTGTCTCCATCAGCAAATCCGGCGCAGCCGCAAGCCAAGCCCAGGCCGCATCGAAAAGTGCGCAAGGCTCGAGCGAATCAGAATCCAGCGAAGCCAAATAAAAACGCATCGCTCTAAATCAGATCGAAGCCACTAGCGTAGGATACCGCTGAAATCGCCCGCCGCAATTCGCGCCGCGACGGCTTCAATATCCCGCGAAAGTGACCGGTCGGCATCCACCTTCTTCGAGACGCCGCGCAGCAATTCGTACGCCTTCTGCGTCTCAGGCCCGGTGCGAAGCGGCGCAAGCAAATTCAGCCCTTGGCACGCAGCCAGCAATTCGATCGCGAGAACGTTCCGCAGATTTGCGAGCATCGGCTGAATTCGCCGCGCCGCACCCATCCCCATCGAGACGTAATCCTCTTGATTCGCGGAAGTCGGAATCGAATCCACAGAATGTGGCGCGGCCTGCGCTTTCATCTCGCTGGCAAGCGCCGCAGCCGTCACCTGCAGAATCATAAATCCCGAATTCAATCCCGCCTCGCGCACCAAAAACGCCGGCAGCTGGCTCCCCTGTGGATTCGTCAGTTGCTCCGTACGCCGCTCCGATATCCCCGCCAGCGTCGCGAGCGCCACTGCCAGCTGATCGGCCGCCATCGCCAGCGGCTGCCCATGAAAGTTTCCCCCGCTGATTACTTCACCCGCGCCACTGCCACCTTCGCCTGCAAACACAAGCGGATTATCCGTCGCGCTGTTCAACTCCACCAAAATCGTAGCCCGAATCTGCACCAACGCATCGCGAACCGCCCCATGCACCTGTGGCACGCAGCGCAGACTGTAAGGATCTTGCACGCGCGGATCGCGTTCCGGCGAACGATGCGATTCCCGAATTTCACTCCCGCGCGTTAGCCGCTCCAAATTCCGAGCCGTAATCAAATGCCCCGGATAAGGCCGCGCGCGCGCGATCCGTTCGTCAAACGGCGCCGGGCTCCCCCGCAGCGCGTCGAGCGAAAGCGCCGTCGCCACATCGGCCGTATCCACCGCATTCTCCGCATCGCGCAGCCCCAGCGCCAGCAGCGCCAGCATCCCCTGCGTTCCATTCAATAGCGCGAGACCTTCTTTCGCCTCGAGCGCAAGCGGCGCGATTTTCGCTTCCCGCATCGCCGACTCGCCCGAAACGTTTCGCCCCTGAAAGATTGCCTCGCCCTCTCCAATCGCCACCTGCGCCAGATGCGCAAGAGGAGCCAAATCGCCAGAGGCGCCCACGGATCCTTGGCAGGGAATCACTGGATGAATTTTGCGATTAAGCATCGCGCAAAGCGTCTCCGCCACAATCGGTCGCACGCCCGAAAGCCCCTTGGCAATTGCATTCGCGCGCAGCACGAGCATCGCCCGCGTTTCGTGTTCAGTAAGCGGCGCGCCCACTCCGCACGCGTGGCTTCGCACCAGATTCACCTGCAGCTGCCGAATCTGGTCGCGAGAAATTCGCACCGACGCCATCTTCCCGAATCCAGTGTTCACGCCATACACGGCCGCATTCGATTCCACCAGCCGTTCAATCACCGCACGCGATGCATTCATCTTTTCCCGCGCCGCCGGCGCCAGTTCCACCTCGGCGCCATCGAAAACGACGGCATAAAGCTCCGCAAGCGTCAGATGTTCGCCGTCGATTTGAATCTTATTCATCCCCGTTTCCTATCCTGGTTCGCATCCTGACGATGGTTTCGACCGGCACACAAAGCGCATACCCAGAAGATGCGCGTCCGCCCTCACGCGCTACGGCTCTCCATCGGTAGCGGCAGATATTTGCGATATTTCTCCGGCAAGGATTTCGTCTGTCCGGCGCGATTGCAAATCACATGTGTGGTCTCGCCCGTCGCAATCGTCTCACCCGTCTCTTGATGAATGATTTCGTACGCAAATCGAACCGTCCGTCGCTGCGCAGCCATCACCCGCGTCCGAATCGTGAGCAAATCATCAAACCGCGCGGGCCGTTTATACCGGCAGTTCGCCTCCGCCACCACCAGAAAACTATCGTCCTCAATTTCCATCTTCTTGTATTCGAATCCAATCTGCCGGCAAAGCTCCACCCGTCCAATTTCAAACCACGTGAAATAATTTCCGTAGTACACCACGCCCATCTGATCCGTCTCCGCATACCGGACGCGGATAGTCGTATCGGCAAATTCCTTGAGCGTCAGATTTGCATCGCCAGCGCCGGCTCGATTTTCGTTCGAGCGCCCGCTCACTGGCCGGTCCACTTCGGCGCGCGCTTCTCCAGAAACGACGTGACGCCCTCGCGAAAATCAGCAGTCGCGCGAATTTCCGCATTTTCGCGCGTGGCAAGTTCAATCTCCGCTCGAATTTCAGCCTCATTAAAACGGCGCAGTAGCCGTTTCGTTCGCAAAATACTCGTCGGACTCGCAGCGATCAGTTGCGCCGCAATCTCGTGAGCCCGCTCCAGAAGTTTCTCCGCCGGCACTACCTCGGTGATCAACCCGATCCGCAGCGCCTCCGCCGCATCCACGATGCGTCCAGTCAACAGCAAATCCGTCGCGCGCTTCTCCCCAATTTGCCGCCTCAAGAAAACCGACACCAGCGCCGGAATGAACCCGATCCGCACCTCCGAATATCCCAGCTTCGCTTCCGGCGCCGCGAGCGTGAAATCAGCCAGCGTCGCAATTCCGCACCCGCCCGCGATTGCAGGGCCATTGACCAGAGCGATCACTGGGTTCGGAAATTCGTAGACGCGGTAGAACATCCGCGCCATGGCTCTCGAATCAGCCATATTTTCATCGAGAGACTGGCTGGCAATCGTCCGCAAGCCATCGAGGTCCATTCCCGCGCAGAACGATTTTCCCGAGCCGGTGATGATAACCACACGCGCGGGCCCGTTTTCCGCCTCATCGAACGCCGCCATCAGCTCCTGAATCATTTCCGACGAGATCGCGTTCCGTTTTTCAGGCCGCGTCAGCGTAATCGTGGCAATCTGATTTTGCTGCTCGAGCTTGAGTGTGTTGTATGTCATCGCAGGCAGTTCTGAATCCGCCGCATTAGTTCGGTTTCGCCGCCGCTTCCGTGTGCGTGTACTTCTCGCGCAGTTCGCCCGTCATCGCGCACGCAATCGCAAGAGATTTGGTGTCAATCCCGGTAGCAACGCCGCGCGCCGCCAGAGTCGTGAGAATCGCCTCCGTCGGAATATTCCCCACAAGCTCGTCCCCCGCAAAAGGACAGCCGCCCAGCCCCGTCAGCGCCCCATCAAATCGTCGGCAGCCCGCTTCGTACGCCGCAAGCACCTTCTCCGCCGCGCGATCCGACCGGCTGTGCAGATGCACTCCAATCTCGACGCCCGCAACAGCAGCTTTTGAGGCGCTATAAACCGACGCCACATCATGCGGCGAAGCCGTCCCCACCGTGTCCGCCAGCGAAATCGTCCGCACGCCGATATCTTTCAGCCACACAACCGTTTCCTCTACAATCTCCGGTCCCCACGGCTCGTCGTAAGGATTCCCGAACGCCATCGAAACATACACGACCAACTTTTTCCCCGCTGCCTTCGTATCCTGCTGAATCTTCTGCACCAAATCCCGCGATTCCGTTCGCGACATGTTCGCATTGGCCCGCCGAAAATAAGCCGAAATCGAATACGGATATCCGACCGTCGTCACTCCCGGCGTCGAAAGCGCCCGCTCCAACCCCTGCGCATTCACGATGATGCCGATAATCTCCGGCGCCTCGCCTGACGGCGATTTCACGCGGCTGAGTTCTTTCATCACCGCTTCGCTATCGGCCATCTGCGGTACATGCTTTGGCGACACAAAACTCACCGCGTCAATATGCCGAAACCCTAGCGATACCAGGCTGCTCAAATATTTTATTTTCTCTTCTGTCGGAATAATTTGCCGCAGCCCCTGCCATGCATCGCGCGGGCATTCAACGATTGTTATTGTCTCGGTCATACTCGGCTCTGGCGCTTCCTGATCAAGTCAACTAAAAAAGAAATACCCAAAACTATTGCACCAAGCACGCCGATCGTTAGCCACTGCTCATGCGGCCGAGGGGAAGCTGGCTGTAGTCAAAGCCAATCTGTCCTGGTACCGGTTTTGGAGGCCAACTCAGGTAGCATTGATAAAAAGAAATGCCACCGCGGCAAGAAGAACCCAAGTGCGTCGACTGATCATGTTTGTAAGACACCGGTTTTGAACTCCGCCACATGTGGATTCAGCGACGCCGCTTCCAGAGCCTCAATCAACGCCTCTCGCGTGTGCGCCGGGTCGATAATCGCGTCCACCCACAGCCGCGCAGCCGCATAGCGCGGATCGGTTTGGTGCTCGTAAGTGGCGCGTACGGATTCGTACAATTCCTTTTTGTCTTTGTCGGTCAGTTTCTTGCCTTCGCGTTCCAGTTGCTTGATTTTAATTTCAACCAGCGTCCCAGCCGCCGCATCCCCGCCCATCACCGCATACCGAGCCGTGGGCCACGCAAAAATAAATCGCGGATCGTACGCCTTTCCGCACATCGCGTAGTGCCCGGCTCCGAAACTCCCCCCGCAAATCACCGCAATCTTCGGCACCACGCTGTTCGCCACAGCATTCACCATCTTCGCCCCCGCGCGAATGATGCCGGTCCACTCCGCTTCTTTCCCCACCATAAAGCCATTCACATCGTGCAGAAAAATCAGCGGAATCAAATTCTGATTGCAATCCAGAATAAACCGCGCAGCCTTATCCGCCGCCTCGGTATAAATCACGCCACCAAACTCGACCCGCTTTTCTCCCGTCCCCGGCGCCGCCACCGTCACGTGCTTCTTCTGATTCGCCACGATCCCCACGGCCCAGCCGCCAATGCGCGCAAAGCCGCACAACACCGTCTGTCCATACTCTGCGCGATACTCCTCAAACTCGCTGCCATCCACAATCCGCGCAATAATCTCGCGCATGTCGTATTGCTTGCCAGAATTCGACGAAAATATTCCGTAGATCTCTTCGCCGGGGTGCGAGGGCGGGCGTGCAGTTTTGTGATCGAACGGCGCCAATGGCCGATGGCCGATCTTGTCCGCAAGCGCCCGAATCCTGTTGATGCACGCCTCGTCGTCCGGCTCGCGGAAATCAACGGTGCCGCTGATCTGCGCGTGCATCTTTGCTCCGCCCAGTTCTTCAGCGGAAGTTTTCTGTCCGATAGCCGCTTGCACCAGCGCCGGCCCCGCCAGAAATAGACCGCTTCCTTCCGTCATCAGAATGTGATCGCACATCACCGGCAGATAAGCTCCGCCCGCCACACACATCCCCATAATCGCCGTGATCTGCGGAATCCCTTGCGCGCTCATCACGGCGTTGTTCCGGAACACGCGCCCAAAATCATCAGTGTCGGGAAACACGTCCTCTTGCAACGGAAGAAAAACGCCCGCGGAATCCACCAGGTAAATCGTCGGAATGCGATTCTCAATCGCGATATTCTGCGCGCGAATCACTTTTTTCGCCGTCATCGGGAAAAACGCGCCCGCTTTCACCGTCGCGTCATTCGCAATGATCATCACCTGCCGGCCCGACACGCGCCCCAGCCCCACAATCGTCCCTGCCGCCGGCGCGCCGCCCCACTCTTCGTACATCTCATACGCGGCGTAGAGACCCAGCTCGAAAAACTCAGTCTTCGGATCGATCAGCTTGGCAATGCGTTCGCGCGCCGTCAGCCGCCCCTTCTTGTGTTGCGACTCAATCGCTTTCGCCCCACCGCCCTGCCGGATCCGCTCTTCTTCGTTCTTGATTTCAGTCAGGCGGTCCACCATCTGCCGGCTGTTCTTTTCAAAGTCGGCAGACTTCGCATCCACCTGCGTCTTAATCACCGTCCCGCTCACCGGTCTCCTTCGCGCGCTCCGCTATTCACTGACCCATCCAAGGGCAAAGCCACCAAAAGACCGAGCAGTATCTCGTCGCGCAACTGCCATTCCGTAACGCCGGCGTCCCGCCGGCTCTTTTGACTTGTTCCCCTGCTTTCAATTCAGCTAGCAAATCTTCCCTGTAGCGGGATGCTCCACTCGAAACGCCGGGTCGCACGATACTTGCAAACACTCACGCCGAAACCACGCATTGTATCATTCACATATCGTTTTGACTTGCTCGCGCGCTGCTATAGAATTGCATCCGCCCGCATGGCTCATTCGCTTCGAGCGGCCTGCGAGCCAAATTTTATTTCGGAGGCGCCTATGCTTTGCTGTCCTGTTGCGGGGAATAGGTCCGTCTCCGGTCGCTCGCGTTAGCCCCGATCACACCGAGCACGGCCTTCCTAAGCCCCGACTCTCCGAATTAATGTTGACGCAACTTTGCCCAGGATTGTGAACCGGTTTCCTTTGTCCTTGAAAGGGCCCAGAATTATCGAGGAGATTCACAAATGAAATTTGTCGACATGGAATTGGCCCGCCGTTTGGAATTGGCCGGCCATCCGGATTGCATTTCGGAAGGGAACGACGCGATAAACCCCGTGGAATTGAAACGCCCAGGCGACGTCCGCATCGTCGTCGGTGGAGGTGTCGCGGAATTTCGCGGCGTCAATTCGCCGGTAACTCAAGCCGAAGGCCTCGGCCTCAACGGCCCTGTGAGCGAAGAAGATATGGAGCGGATGGAAAAGTTCTATCGCTGCCGCGGCTCGGCGGTTTTCATCGAAGTCTGCCCGATGGCCGATCCCGGATTCATCGAAATGCTCGGAAAGCGCTGCTATCGCGTGCTCGAATTCTCCAACATGCTGATCCGCGAAATCGATCCAAAGGAGAAGTTTCCGCAAATCGCTCCGGAGATCACCATTCGCCTGGCCGAGCCCGCAGAATCCCGCCTCTTCGCCGAAACCGTCTCTCGCGGTTTCGCCGATCACTTCGAGCCAACCGAAGATTTAATCAACACAATTCAGGAATTCTTCTCCGGCCCAGGCCTCGTGCCATACCTGGTCTGGATCGACGGCAAACCCATCGGCGGCGGAACGCTCGGAATTCGAAAGGGAATCGCCGGCCTTTTCGGAATGAGCACGCTCCACGAATATCGCGGGCGCGGCGTGCAGGCAGCCTTGATTGCAGCGCGCCTCGAAGCAGGGCGCGCAGCCGGTTGCGACCTCGCGATGAGCATCACGCAGCCATCAAGTGGCTCACAACGTAATCTCGAGCGCCAGGGCTTTCGCGTCGTTTACACCCGAACAAAATTCACTCGCGAGTGGAATTGAGTTGCGAATCAATCGCGCGAATCAATCGCCCGGGCAATCGTTCCCACCTGCTCAATCGCCTCGGCGACCGCTGAATCATCGGCGATTTTCCGAACCAGGCCGCAAGCGAACGCTTCTTCGGCGTCGAGTCTTCGGCCCGTTACCAGCATCTCGAGCGCCCGGCTCCGTCCGATCAATCGCGGCAATCGCTGAGTCCCGCCCCAGCCTGTGATGATGCCGAGGCTTCCGCCAGGATGAGCGAACACCGCATCGCGCGACGCGACCCGTGCATGGCACGCAAGCGCCAGATCAAGTCCGCCGCCGATGCAATATCCACGAATCGCCGCGACGATGGGCTTCGACGAATTCGCGACCGCACGCATCACGCGCTGGCCGTAGCGAGAGAACTCGAGCGCCGCAACCGCCGTGAGATTCGCGATCTCCGCAATCTCGGCGCCGACGGCAAACGCGCGTTCGGTTCCAGTGATCACCGCGCCGGCCAGTTCGCGAGTTTCTACGAGTTTCACAATCTGTGCTTCGATTTCCGCCAAAAGCGAGCGCTCGAGCCGTGGGAATCCGTCGTCGCCTTCAAGCGTCAGCAGCAAAATGTCGTCGTGCTGCGTGATGCAGAGACGGCTGCGCACTGCAGGGACTAAGCCCCTTTCGGCGCGGTGGAAACTCGCTGGCGGATGAAATCTACGATTGCTTGCGTTGGTGTGCCGGGAAGAAAAACTTCCGCGATGCCGGCTTTCTTCAGTGCGGGAATATCGGGTTCCGGGATGATGCCGCCAATCAGCACTGTGACGTCGTGCATGCCTTTTTCGCGGAGCAATTCCATCAGCCGCGGGCAGATCGTATTGTGCGCGCCGGAAAGAATCGAGAGGCCAATCACGTCCACGTCTTCCTGCGCCGACGCGGAAGCGATCATCTCCGGCGTCTGCCGCAACCCGGTGTAAATCACTTCCATGCCGGCGTCACGCAAGGCCCGCGCAATCACCTTTGCGCCGCGGTCGTGCCCATCGAGGCCCGGCTTCGCGATCAACACTCGAATTTTCTTTTCAGCCATTCAGCTCCATTCACGCTGCGCGCGCCGGTCCGTCCGGCCATCGGCGCCCTGAAAGAATACTTCAAAACGGCTCGACCGGACTAACTGCGGCTGCTCACTTCGCCACACAATCGCTGCCTACTTCAAACTGGTGATGAACTCTTCGAGCAGGATGTTGAACTTCTCGGCGTCATCAACAAAGAGCGCGTGCCCTGCATCATCGAATGTTTCAATTTTTGAGCCGGGAATGCGCTTCTGCATGTCCTGAAAAGTGAGCATCAGGTCCTTGTTAGCAGCGGCGATCACCGTCGGTTTGTCGATTTTAGACAAGGCGGCGCTGTTGTCGGTCGTGAAACCGGCAAATGCCATCGCCACGGCAGAGTCGGTTGGCTCCGCCATCGAAGCTCGCATCACGCGTTGCAGGTATTCCTCAGCCTGTGGTTTTTTGTACATGTTGCGCACGAAATCGTTGGTGAACTTTTCACGATTCGATTGGGCGAACTTCAGAAACCCGAAGTAACTCTTCAGCATTTCCGGCGCCTGTCCGAAAGTCGTGACCCCATCAACAAGCACTAAGCCCGCAATCCCATTCGTTCCGAACTGATCCACGTACGATGCAATCTCCGTCACTGCCATCGACCAGCCCACGACGACCACCGGCGCGAGATGCAGCTGGTCGATCACAGCTTTGATGTCGCGAGCATGCGACGCGGGATAATTTCCGTCGCCGGGCTTCGCCGAGTCGCCCTGCGATCGCGGGTCCATCGCCACCACTCGATAGTCGGCAGAAAAATGCGAGATCTGGTTCTCCCAAATCCAGCCGGGCATCGTCCAGCCAGGAATAAACAAAATGGAAGGGAATTGGTGCGGCCCGGTGACGGAGATGTTGCCCTTCGTAATCGTGACGGAGGGCGGGAGAGGGTTGCCCACTTCGGCGTTTCCCACCGGCGTTTTCGAGCGCCCGGATTCAACGTAGTGAATCTTGGCTCCGTCCCACGAGGTGACAAATCCGCCCTTCGGACGCGGGTTCTTGTCCTTCGCCGGAAGCCCTGCGGCCGAGCCGACGGTTGCAAAGCTCGAAAGCAGAATGCAGAGCGCGATCGCACTCGCAGTTCCGTTCAAGCTCCTCCGCACTTTGTTTCTCATTTTTTCTTGAGCCTCGATTCGTCCGTGTTGGAGTCCAGGCGGGATTCGCTAGGTGATCGCCACTTCTTCGTAGATTCCAAATGCTTCGCGCATTGTGTCGCAGATTTCGCCGAGTGTGGCGTAGGCCTTTACGGCCTCAAAGAGATAAGGCATCAGATTCTCGGTGCCGGCAGCAGCTTTGCGCAACGCGTTCAGGCGACGTTCAACTTCCGCGTTCGAGCGATCGGCGCGCAGCTTCCGCAGGCGGTCGCCCTGGCGAAGAGCGACGGTCTCATCAATCTGCAAAATATCGAGCGGCTTTTCTTTGGCCACGTAATCATTCACGCCGACAACGATTTTTTCCTTGCGGTCAACGGCTACCTGGTAGCGATATGCCGCTTCGGCAATTTCGCGCTGCGGAAAGCCGCGCTCGATCGCGGCGACCATGCCGCCCAAGGCGTCGATCTTGTCGATGTAATCCCAGGCCCCGCGCTCCACTTCATCGGTGAGCGCTTCGACGAAGTAGGAGCCACCTAGCGGATCGGCCGTGTTCGTCACGCCGCTTTCATGAGCGATGATTTGCTGCGTGCGAAGCGCGAGTGTGGCGGCAAACTCGGTCGGCAGCGCCCAGGCTTCGTCGAGCGAATTCGTGTGCAGCGATTGCGTGCCGCCCATCACGGCGGCGAGCGCTTGCAGCGCGGTACGCACCACGTTGTTGTAAGGCTGCTGCGCGGTGAGCGAGCAGCCGGCGGTCTGGGTGTGGAAGCGCAGCGCCCAGGAGCGTTCGCTCTTCGCGCCGAAGCGGTCCCGCATCGTCTTGTACCAGATGCGGCGGGCGGCGCGATACTTCGCGATTTCCTCGAAGAAATCGCTGTGCGCGTTGAAGAAGAAGGAGAGCCGCGGCGCAAAATCGTCCACGTTCATTCCGCGGCGCACGCCGTAATCCACGTACTCGATTCCGTCGCGCAGGGTGAACGCCAGCTCCTGAATCGCAGTCGAGCCGGCTTCGCGAATGTGATAGCCGCTGATCGAGATGGGATTAAATTTCGGAGTGTGTTTGGCGCCGAACTCGAGCGTATCAATCACCAGCCGCATCGACGGTTCCGGCGGATAGATGAATTCCTTCTGCGCGATGTATTCCTTGAGAATGTCGTTCTGCAAAGTGCCGGAGATTTTCTTCCAATCGGCGCCCTGTTTTTCGGCGACCGCGAGATACATGGCCCAGATCACCGCAGCGGGCGAGTTGATCGTCATCGAAGTGGTGACGTCGGCGAGAGGAATCTTGTCGAAGAGCACTTCCATGTCGGCCAGCGAACTGATCGCCACGCCGCATTTTCCAACTTCGCCCTCGGCCAAAGGATGGTCTGAGTCGTATCCCATCAGCGCCGGCAAATCGAACGCCACGGAGAGTCCGGTCTGGCCTTGCGAAAGCAGATAGCGGAAGCGCGCGTTCGTGTCTTCGGCTGTGCCGAAACCTGCGAACTGGCGCATGGTCCAAAGCTTGCCGCGATACATCGTCGAGTGAATGCCGCGCGTGTAAGGCGGGTGACCGGGAAAGCCGAGATCGCGTTCCGCGTCCCAGCCCGCGAGATCGGCTTGTGTGTAGAGACGCCGAATTGGATAGCTCGAGACGGTGGTGAAATCGGCATCGCGATCCGGAGTTTTTTGAAGAGTGGGCGCTAGAGTTTTTTCTTCCCACTCGCGTTCGGCCGCCGATGGCTTGCGAACGGATTCGAAGCTCTGCGTCGGCAGTGTCTTCACGGCTTTAGTCATCGGCGCGCCTCCGAAGCGACGCGGCCAGCGCCGCGTGCAAATTGCCGAAAAGACTCATCCCAGTCATTCTAGGGCATTGAGGCGGGGGCAACAAGGAGGGCGCAGACCAGGTTCGCGAAATCCCACAAAAGCCGATTTTGTGTCCATTAGAAAATAAGTAAGTAGTGATTCTGAGGAGGTTAGGTGAAATCCTGATAGACGCATTGTTCCTATTAGAAATGCTTCGAGTAGCGACCAAGAATCGGCTCTGGGCTCTCGCGTCTTCTCGACTTCGGCGCGCTGCCTTATAGTCTGTTTTACAGTGCATCATCATAACTCAAACGTAACGGTAGCAAATCACGCCGATGCGCGCAAGAAGTTTCGCGCAGAGCGCTGGAGCGTTATAATACAGGGAAATCACCGGAGAGGCCGTATGACGATCGAAGAGCAGGTCCTCGAAAAACTACGCGAGTTGCCTCCTGAAAAGCAGAAGGAAGTATTGGACTTTGTAGACTTCCTGAAGGAAAAGAACGGGACAAGGAAACCTCTGCGGAGCCTTCTGGGCTTGTGGGCGGATTTGGATTTTCACGTCGCCGAAGAAGACATCGCCGAAATCCGCCGTGAAATGTGGGGTACCTTTCCTCGCGACATCGAGCTATGAGCGCGGTACTCGACACCCACACCGTGCTGTGGCACCTCGAAAACTCCAAAGAACTATCAGAATTTGCGCGCAGGACGATTGAAGATTCGATACGCGACGGCCGACACGTTTATGTTTCGGCTATTTCTGTGATCGAAGCCGTTTACTTGGCCGAACGAAGGAAAATCCCGGCACCCGCGCTTCAACGACTCCGTGATGCCCTCACAGATCCGAGTGTCGGGTTGTTCATCGCCCCTGTGGATAGCTCAGTTGCAGATGCTATTGAGAAGGTTCCGCGCAGCATCGTCCCCGACATGCCTGACCGCATTATCGCTGCAACTGCCCTTCATCTCGGTGTGCCGCTCATCACTCGCGACCGACGTTTGCAATCCGCTGGAATTCAGACGATTTGGTAGCGAGCCGCAGCGTGTTGAAAATATGGCGGCGCGCGCACCAAGTCCCGCCGTTTCTGGAGATTCGACTTGGAACCGGCAGCTTATTTTCCGGGGACACCGGCGCTTGGGTCAGGCGCGCCCGGAATATTTGGCTGGCGGGAAATTTTGCCGCGGCGTGCGTCGGCGACGATGATGTGGTTCACGTCGAGCGTGCGGCCTACGGCCTGGTCGAAGTTCACGGAGGCTTCGATCAAATTGATCTTGGCGCGCAGCTCGTTGCCCTGCGCTGTTGTCAAGTCGCGCGATCTTAGCACTACCTGGTAGCTTGTGGACGAACCGAGCTGATATTTTTTCTGCTCGGCATCGAGCGTCTGCTGCGCGAGGATGCGAGCTTTTTCGGCGGCAGACACCTGCGAGCGGTCCTGCTGCAAAGCGATTTGAGCATTGCGCACGTTGACGAAAATCGTGTTCTGAAGCTGGCGGTACTGCACCACTTGCTGGCGCTTATCGATTTGCGCGCGCGCGCTGTCCGCTTGCGCCGAGCGATTCCGAATCGGAAGGACGAGATTTAGCCCGGCACTGTAAGTCGGGAAATCGGCCTCAATCATCGAGTTGAGCGCTGTTCCCAGGCCACTCTTCTGCACCGAGGTGGTTGTGTTGAATACGGGAATACCCACGAAAGCGGGAATGCCCGGCGCGCCGGGGTTTCCAACGTTGAACGGGAGCCCGTTGGCGCCGACAACCGGCGAAGTGGTGTCCGCCTCAAAGCCTGTCTGCGTCTGACTCAGAACGGTCGTGTTGCCCGCCAGGCCCGTGGCGCTGTATTGCCCGACGAGGTTGAGAACCGGAAGCAGGCCATTGCGAGTGGCTTTCACTTCGATCTCGGCATTCTTCAAGTTGAGATCTGCCTGAAAAACTTCCGGGCGTTTTTGCCACGCTTCCTGCACCGCGTCCATCAGCGGAAGGTTTTCGGTAATGTTAGGAGTGGCGATGGGAGTGGTGGGAACCACTTCGATATTTTGCAGCGACGGAGCAGTTGGGTTGCGCGTAATTGCGTTGAGGAGGACGGTCTCCTGCTGCAACTTGTTGGTTTGTGCGACGATCAGGTTTTGCGTGTCGGTGGCGAGTTCCGATTCGGCAGTCAAGACGTCGAGCGGCGCCATCGTCCCGATCTGCAACTGCTTTTTATTATCCTCGTAGAGCTTATTTGACACCGCAACAGCCGCTTCTTCCACTTTCACATTTTCCCGGGCGAAAACCAGCTCCCAGTAATCCGTCTGGACGGCTGAAACGGTTGCGATCACCTGTTGCGCGAATTGCGAGTCCGCGACTTTCAAGGTGTTTTTGGCTTCGAGGATGTAGCGGGTATTGGGCAGGATTCCGAAACCGTTCAGGAGCGGCTGTTGCACCGAGAAAATCAAGGTGGACTGGACGGCAGGATTGAAAATCGTGTCGGGAGAATTTGTGGAGCTTCGAATGTTGTCGAATGCGACTTGGATCGAAGTCCCAGTGTGAAATCCCTGCGTATATGTGACGTTGGCATAAGCGTTGTTGTTAATCAGGTCAAACGCGGTGGCCGCAATGCCTACACCCGAAACTAGCGGATTGTTTACAGGAATCGAAGCTCGACCCCAATCGGTGTTGACGACCAAGGTGGGATCAAAAGCGGTTTGCGGCGACGTGCCTAGGATGACGGCCTGCGATGCGCCGAGTCCGTGGGCAACAGCTCCCGCATTGGCCCGAAGCAGTTCGGTTTGGGCGATAAAGGGTGTGAAGCGCTGGAGACTGATGTCCAAATTATTTTCGAGCGCGATCGAAATCGCGTCGTCGAGGCTGAGCATCAGCTTTCCATTCTGGATGAGCTGATCGATGCTGGGAGTATTGGTCAGCAGGGGTTCCGGCATGGAGATCGGGGTGTAAGGTTTCCAGAACTCAGGGAACCAGGGCTGGCCTTTTGAATAGTCCAATCCTTTCGTTGGCGCGAGGTTTCGTGGGGAGAAATAGTCAGCCGTCGCAGTCTGCTGCGTGGCAGATTGGCTGGCGGGCGGCGCCTGTGCCTGGGTCTGGTTCTGGTCCGCTGCAGGCGGTGGCGCGGCAGTCTGGCCCTGCTGGCCCTGTTGAGTCTGCGCGGCCTGCTGAACCTGCGCGGAAACCGGCGCCACAACCAGCGATGCAATGATGAACGCCAAAACCACCGACTTCAGAAACGCTTCGACCGCAAGTCTTCCGATCATCGTGTTTTTTCCTCTCCGAACCTCTGGAGTCTGATTGCTGATTTGGACCTTTGAATTCACGCAAGCCTCAAGCTTCTACAACGTGTGGCGCGCCAATTTGTTTCAGAAACTGTATTCCGGTGCAAAGTAGCGGCCACGCGTAACTTCCAGAATATAGACGAGTAAAGGGGAAATTCGATTCGCCGCCTGTTCGATTTCGGTCAGTGCTGTGCGTATCCGAACAAGCGCGGGCAGGAGTGTAGCATTGCAATCTGCGGCGTGACAATTCGCGTGGGGGCGACTTGTTGCCAAAGAACGGGTTCGCGGCTTGGCCGAGGAACTGGCGTGCTCGGTGTATTTTTACGGAGGCGCAGGCTGAAGCCTACGCTACTTGCCAGCAAAGAACGCAATCGTTGACGTGCCAAGGATTGGCGATGGCGCTGCTTTGTTGCGTTGGCACAGCCAGGAATGCCTGTGCTACCGAAAACGGCGGAAAGTTGACACGCTAGATGGCAGCGTCTACCATGGCGCTGGCCAAAGCCCTCCATGCCACGGCATTCGTCATCCTTGAATACTTTTCGCGCGGCGGTTTGCCTGACGCTGCTTTTGTTTCTGAGCGCTGTTGCCTACGCTGAGAAGACAGATCAGCTCAAGCCTCAGGGTTACGTCAATGACTTCGCGGGTGTGCTTAGTGCATCGGCAAAGGCTCAGCTGACCGCGCTGTGCACGGAAGTGGATCAGAAAGCGCACGCGCAAATTGCGGTCGTGACGGTGAAATCGCTGGACGGGCAGCCGGTGGAAGATTTCACGCTCGATTTGGCGACGAAGTGGGGCGTGGGGCCGAAGCAATCCGCCAGCGGCATTATGATTCTGTTTGCGACCGAGGATCGCAAGAGCCGGGTGGAGGTTGGATACGGGCTTGAACCGATTCTTCCCGATGG
The DNA here is from genome assembly GCA_963790945.1 of uncultured Acidobacteriota bacterium. Taxonomy (GTDB): domain Bacteria; phylum Acidobacteriota; class Terriglobia; order Acidiferrales; family UBA7541; genus Palsa-295. The sequence goes on along the minus strand of CAWBRH010000033.1, from coordinate 43,853 downwards.
AAAAGTCGGTGGGTTCCTGCGTGAAGCTGTGCCGATGCTTCGCGACAATGATTATGATGGCGCATTATTGCTCGTCACGCGGAGAATCGCGGATGTGATTGCCGCTGATCGCGGCGTGACGCTATCGGGAGCGCCGCTGTCGGCTCGCCGCGCCCCTCCGCAAGATACCGGCTGGTCCATTGGTCAGATCCTGCTTCTGCTTTTCATAATTTTCGTCGTGTACTGGTTTATGAAAGGCAGCAGTGGCGGCGGCCGTAGTAACTACACACGAGGCGGCGGAAGCGGCTGGTGGATTGGGCCGATGATCGGCTCCGGGATGGGCGGAGGGCGCGGAGGTTGGGGTGGCGGCGGTTTTGGCGGAGGCAGTGGTGGCGGAGGCGGTTTTGGTGGTTTCGGCGGCGGCTCTTTCGGCGGCGGCGGGGCGAGCGGAAGCTGGTAGTATCGCTCGCGTCTAGTAGTCGCGCTAATTTTTCCAGGACGAACTTAGAAGGCATGTGATGGAAGCGAAGCTCAAACAGATCGTAGACAAGCTGCAATCGGCTGCGGGTGACAACCTGCAAGCCGCGGTGCTCTACGGGTCCGCCGTTACGGGCGAATTTCAAGCGCACCATTCCGATCTGAATATTGTGTGTCTCGTGAAGCACGCGACGGCTGCTGACCTGGAAGCTATGCACGGAGTGGCGGAATGGTGGATGCGGGAAGGGCATCCGGCGCCGCTGATATTCACGTATGAGGAATTGCAGCGCTCGGCCGACGTCTTTTCCATCGAGCTATTCGACATCAAAGCGCGCCATCGCATGTTGTACGGCGAAGATTTTTTCTCGCATCTTGAGGTGCCGCTGCATTTGCACCGGCTGCAGGTGGAGAGGGAACTGCGGATTGACTGGCTGCGCCTGCGCCAGGCGGTGCTCGCTGCGCCGCAAACCAGGAAAGCGCACATCGGAATCATGATGGCGTCGGTGTCGGCGTTCTGCTCGCTTTTCCGCCATGCGCTAGCGGCGCTCGGCCAGCCGATGCCGGATACGAAGCGGCAGGCGGTGGATGCGATGGCGTCGCTGACGGGCGCGAATCCGAGCGCGTTTCACGCGGTGCTGGATTTGCGGGAAGGGAAGCGCAAGGAGCGGGAAATCGATATCGAAGCGTCGCTCCACGCGTATCTGGAATTTGTTGAAGTGGTGACGAGCGAAGTGGATCGCAGATTCGCTGCACAGTAGTGCGAAGCTGGGCGCACAGCCACGCCAGGCGTCGCGGTTGTTTACATTCCGCACCGGAGGCACGCACAGATGAAAGCGCTCTTGGGACTGGTGGCAGTGATTGTGATTCTGGTTTTGATTTTTGGCGGCATGTATGTGAGCACGAAAAACAAGATTGTAACGATGGACGAGCAGGTGAAATCGAATTGGGCGCAGGTGGATGTGGTGTTGCAGCGGCGCGCGGATTTGATTCCGAACCTGGTGGAAACGGTGAAAGGCTTCGCGGCGCATGAAGAAATTGTGTATGGCGATATCGCGAAGGCGCGCTCGGCGTTGCTGAATGCGAAGACACCTGCGGACAAGATCGCGGCTAACGGGCAACTGGATGGCGCTCTTGGGCGCTTGCTGGCGGTGGTGGAAAATTATCCGCAGCTCAAGTCCAACGAGAATTTTTTGCGGCTGCAAGACGAACTGGCGGGGACCGAGAATCGGATTGCCGTCGAACGGAAGCGATACAACGATTCCATTCAGGCTTATAACACGTTTATCCGCCAATTCCCGAACAGCTTGTTTGCGAGTTGGGCCGGCTTCAAAGAGAACGACGCTTATTTCAAGGCGTCGGAGGGCTCTCGCGAAGCGCCTAAGGTGCAATTCCCGGCGGCTACCCGCTAAGTTTGCTGCGCTTCGAATATTACAATGGTGTGAAGCGTTGCGCGCCGGGATGCGGTTATGCTGCGGTTATCTTGACCCGTGCATTCCGGCGCGCTAGGCTAATTTGACAGGACATCAACGGGGACAGAGCCGCCAAAAATTAATGAAACAAACCGTAAGAATTGCCGGAGGGATCAGCGAGCTGTTTGGCACCCTCGATGAAAACCTCAAGCTTTTCGAAGCCAACCTGCACGTCACCACTCATCTGAAGGATCACGATCTGGAAATTGAAGGGGAGCCTGCGCAGGTGGAGCGGGCGGCGGTGATTCTTGACGAGTACAATCAGCGCGTTCGCGACGGGCGGATTCCCGATAGCCAGGAAGTGAAATCGCTCCTGCGAATTGCGACGCAGGCTCCTGCGAAAGAATTGCGCGGGGCGTTTTCGCCGACGCGCACGCGCACGTTCGGCAAGAAAAGCCTCGCGCCGAAAAGTACGAATCAGCGCCGATATATTGAAGCGCTCGAAACTTACGACATGGTGTTTGCCATCGGGCCGGGCGGAACGGGCAAAACGTATCTCGCGGTGGCGATGGCGGTGTCGGCGCTGCTGTCGAAGCAGGTGAACCGCATCATTCTCGCGCGGCCCGCAGTGGAAGCGGGCGAAAAGCTGGGATTTCTTCCCGGCACGCTTCAGGAAAAGGTTGATCCTTACATGCGGCCGCTGTACGACGCGCTGCACGACCTGCTCGAAGCGGAGAAGCTCGAAAGCTTTCTCGAAAAGGACATCATCGAGGTAGCGCCGCTTGCGTTTATGCGTGGGCGCACGCTGAACGATTCCTTCGTGATTCTCGACGAAGCGCAGAATACGACGAGCGAACAGATGAAAATGTTCCTTACTCGCCTGGGATTCAATTCGAAGGCCGTGATCACCGGCGACATCACGCAAATCGATTTGCCCAACGAGCGCCGCTCGGGCCTAGTTGAGGCGATCGACGTGGTGGGGAATATCGAAGGCATCTCTTTTATCTATTTCGACGAGCGCGACGTGGTGCGCCACAATCTGGTGCAGCAGATTATCAAGGCGTACGACGAGCGCAAGCCCGCGACGCAGGGAGCATCCGCGAAGGGCGGGCAAAACGTGGCGCCTGGGCGGGCGCAAAATGTGGGCGCCAGCTCGTCTGGCTGCAGGCGGCACCGCGCAGGGTACCGCGCGGCGCGATTGATTTGTCCCGCGTCCCATGATCGTCAACCGCCAATCGCGCATTTCCGTTCCTTTACGCGAGCTCGACAAATTTCTCGCTCGTGCGCGACGCCGCTTGCGGCTGCCGAAGGACTCTCTGACGGTTTGCCTGGTAACCGACGCCGAGATCGCCCGCTGGAACCGCACCTATCGTGGCAAAAGTGGTCCTACCGATGTATTGTCGTTTGCAACGAATGCTCGCAAAACCAAGCGAAGGCGCGCAAAAAATGGACGCGGCGCGAAAAGACGACTTTGTTGACGCCGCTGCTGCAAATCACTCGGCGCAATATATCGGCGATATCGCCATCGCTCCCGCTGTGGCGAAACGAAACGCGAGCCGCTTTGGCCGCACCTTCGACGACGAGATGCGCATTCTCATTCTTCACGGTATCCTCCACTTGATGGGCTACGACCACGAAGCCGACGACGGCCAAATGGAACGCCGGGAAAATAAACTTCGCCGCGAACTGAGGCTGGTTTAGGCGATGCCTCAAATCCTTTACACGATTGGTGTACTTGCGCTCACCGCGGGCCTGGCGTTGTTCGCCTACTTGGATCGCGTGTACCGCGAGCTTGGGCGAATCGTCACGGGCCGAATCTTCGCGCACCTGCAAACATTCGAAACCGATATTGAGCCGCGATTCAAGATGGACCGGCAACGCGCCGCTTTAGCGTTCACGCTGCTGGCCCGGCTTTGGCTCGTTCTCGTGGCAGCGGTCACCGCGCGCGGAGTGATCTTCTTTGTGCCGGGCTCGTGGGAAGCGGCGCTCGAGATGGTCTTTTTTCTTTCCGCCGAAGTGATTGTGCTGATGCAGTTTCTTCCGTCGCTTTTGCTCGCGGGAGTGCGCGGGAATTGGATTGCGCCATTCGTGCCGGCCGTCCGCGTATTCGTGTGGATCATTTGGCCGGTGCAAGTCGTGCTCGAGATGTTGGTGTCCGTACTGCATCTTTCCGAGGATGAGCCAACCGCCGAAGTCGAAGAGCAGCAATCGATCGAGGCTTTCGTTGACGCGGCGGCGGAAGAAGGGATTATCGAGCACGATGAAGCGCGGCTGATCGAGCAGGTGATCGAATTTGGCGATAAGCGCGTGCGTGATTTGATGACGCCGCGCCCCGATGTGGTCGCCATCCGCGCCGGCGCGACGCTGGAGGAGTTGAGCGAACTGATCGTCGAGACAAAATTCTCGCGCATTCCAGTGTATGAAAAATCGCTGGATGACATCATTGGCGTGGTGATGGCGCGCGATATCCTCGAAGTCTCCGACCGCGACGCGGCCCTTCGCACCGTGCGCGAGCTGATGCGCCCGGCGCTGTTTATCCCCGAGACGAAGTCAGGTTCGGAATTACTAAAGGAAATGCAGCGCAAGAATCAGCAAATGGCGATTGTGATCGACGAGTACGGCCTGATGGCCGGCGTGGTTACCGTCGAAGACTTGATCGAGGAAATTGTTGGCGACCTTGGCGAAGAGGACCGTCGGCCGGCGCCCGACGTGGTGCGCGAATCCGGCGGCAGCATGGTGATGCGCGGCAGCGTGCCTGTCGACAAACTCACGGAGCTTCTGGGGGTACAGCTCGATGATTCCTCCGATCATTCCGGCGCCACCACGATTGCCGGTCTTCTCAATTCGGTGGCAGGGCACGTCCCGCGAATGGGCGAGGTGATCGATTCCGACGGCGTTCGCTTCGAAGTGCTCGAAGCCAATCAGCGCAAAGTGTTGCGCGTGCGCGCCCGTCGCGTCCCCGCCGGGGCTGCGTCGTCCTCGCCGGCGTAAACCCGCGCAAGCGGCCGCTCATCGGCGTACAATTCAATTTCATGGCATTTAAATCCGGTTTCGTGGCAATCGTCGGCCGCCCTAACGCCGGCAAGTCCACGCTCGTCAATACTCTTGTGGGGCGCAAGGTCGCAATCGTTTCGCCCAAGCCGCAGACCACCCGCAATCGCATTCAGGGAATCCTGAATCGCGACGACGCGCAGATCGTCCTCGTCGATACGCCCGGAATCCACAAGCCCGAGAACGTTCTCAGCCGCCAGATGATGGACGAGCTTCAGCACGCGCTCGAAGGTATCGATATCCTCGCGTTGATCGCCGATGCTTCCGTGAACTTCGGCGCCGGCGACCGCTTCGCTATCGAATGGGCGCGGCGCTTTCACGGGCCCGTTTATTTGCTGCTGAATAAAATCGATCGAGTCGCCAAGCCGCATCTCCTCCCGCTCATCGAGCGCTACAGCAAAGAATTCGAATTCGCGGAGGTGTTTCCGATTTCCGCGCTCACCGGCGAAGGCTGCCTCAATCTCGTGAATTCCTGGCTCGAGCGTTTGCCCGAGCATCCGCCCTATTTTCCGGAAGACCAGTTCACCGACCAGCCCGAACGTTTCCTCGCTGCGGAAATAATTCGCGAGAAGGCAATTCTCACCACGCGCCACGAAGTGCCCTACGCAGTTGCGGTGATGATCGACAGCTTCGAGGAAGGGCCAAAACTTCTCCGAATCCGCGCCACGATTTATGTGGAGCGCGAGGGCCAGAAAGCGATCCTGATCGGCAAACGGGGCGCAGCCATCAAGGCCATCGGCACCCAGGCGCGCAAAGAACTCGAATCCATTCTGGACATCCACATTTTCCTCGAGCTCTTCGTCAAGGTTCAGCCGAATTGGCGCGACAATTCCTCGATGGTTCGCCAACTCGATTGGCACCGCCAGCTCGAACAACTAGGCGAGTATCAGAATAACGAAGCCGACGAAGCAGACGCTGCCGCTGACGACGCTAATGACGAAAACGACGAAGCCCCAAAGGATTTAGAACTTTAAGTCGTATCCCGGCTGAATCACTTTTGACTTTTAATCAAGCACAGACGCAGCCTCTTTAATGAGGTTCGACCAAAGAAAAATGTAATTGTAATAAGGGAAAGCGGAAAACTTCAAATGCCGAGGACTAAATCAGATGAAGAGTTCTTCGTCCGCCGTGGCGGCATCCGGCTCGGGCCGCCGGTTCTGTTGCCCGCGAAGCATGTCAACCGCTACTTTCATGCCCTTCAAAATCGCTGATGCTTGCTGAATTGGCGTCCACAGCGTGCGCTTGAATTTCGCGCCGGATTCTTCGACCACTTCGAGCGTTCCCGTCAGAATATGATCCGCGCGAATGATCTGCACGCGCAATCGTTCCACGGCATCGGTGAACACGCGATCGATCTTCTGCGCCGAACCGCGTGCTACCCGCGTGATTTCCGCTGCGTCGCCCATGATGCTGGCGATACGGTCCTCGGAATCTTCCAGAACCCGGTTCGTTCGCAGAAGAATAGGATCGATCCGGTTCTGCAGGTCCGTGGCGATTCGCGTGAACTGCTCGATTGCAGTCCGCACTTGAAAGAACATGCCCAGCAGGATTGCCATCTGAATCACGATGGCAACCGCCGCTATCACGATAAACGCCTGGAGCCAGCCGGACATCCACGTCTCCTTACTACGAAACGAACCTGCCGCGCCGAGAACGAAAACCTACGAGACTTTCGATTCCCGCTTGTACGTTTCTTTTCCTGCGTCGACAGCCGCCGCAAGGCCATCCTTTTGGCGCGCCATGATTTCTTTGCTGCGCTGGATTAAATCTTCCGCGCGCTCGCGTAGTTCGCGGGCTTTGCGTTGCGCATATTCGCGGCCTTCATCGGCCCTGTCGCTCAAGTATTCGCGTGTGTCCTCGCCTGATTTCGGCGCGAAGAGCAGACCTACCATTGCCCCAATGCCAAGGCCGACAAGGAAAAAGCTAGCCTTCGACCCTGCGCTGTTATCACCCATCTTTTCACCTCCAAAGTTCACAGTAGCATAGGCGTATAGGGGTAGCAAGCAAAGCGCAAATGCATTTCGCGCGAAGAGTTTACCGTACGGTTGGCTCCGCGGGACTTGACTCATGCAGCCCGGAGAAGACACGCTGCGCCTGGGCGCGCGGAAGCTCCGTGGCAAGGTCCTCGACCGTTAATTCCTTGAGCCTTGCGACGCTTCCAAACTTGCGCAGCAGTTTGCGAGCTGTTCGCTCGCCGACGCCCGGAATTTCGGTAAGAGAAGTGCGCAGGCGCCGGCTGGATCGGCGTTGGCGGTGGAAGGTGATCGCGAACCGATGCGTTTCGTCGCGAATCTGCTGGATCAGTTGGAGTACGGGCGAGTGGCGATCGAGGACGATTGGTTCGTCCTCGCGTCCGAGCACATAGAGGATTTCCTCTTTTTTCGCGATGCTGGCCATGCGGCTGATTGATGATCTCCAGCTTTTCAAGCGCCTGCGCGGCCGCATGCAGCTGGCCGATGCCACCGTCGATCAAAATCAAGCTGGGCAGCGGTTTGCTTTCTTCCAGTACGCGGCGATAGCGCCGTCCAACCGCTTCGCGCATGCTGGAGAAATCGTCGCGAAGCAATCCACCAGGTTGAGCGGCTTCGCCTTCAACGGCCGCTTCACCTCGAATGATGAATTTTCGATAGTCGGACTTCTTCATGCGCCCTGCTTCCCACACCACCATCGACGCGACCGTCTCCGTGCCTTGCGTGTGCGAAATGTCGAAGCTTTCAATTCTCTTTGGCGGCTCGAGAAGCCCCAGCGCCGATTCGAGCGCCTCCGCGATCGCCGCCGACGTCGGCCGCAACACGCGAAACCGCTGAACGAAAGAATGCTGCGCGTTCTTTTCGACCAATTCGAGAAAATGGTGCTTCTTGCCGCGCTGCGGATTGGAAATCTCCACACGATGCTTGGCCTGTTCGCTGAGAACTTCCTCGAGCACTTCGCGCTCTTCGAAGTCAATCGGCGTGTGAATGCAGCGAGGAAGATACGCAGCGTCGAGGTAGAGCTGCTTCAGCAGGGAAGGAAGAAACTCTGCCGGATTGAACTCTTCCTGGTTCTCCCAGTAGAAATCCCGCCGGTCCACCACGCGCCCGCCGCGAATGTGAAACAGATTCACGGCCACCTGCGGCGGCTCCGCGTACCACGCGATCACGTCCGTGTCATCGCCCGACGCAGCCGCGATTTTCTGGCGCTCTTCCATCTCCGCCAGTGTGCGCAGCAGATCGCGATACCCGGCGGCTTCCTCGAAGCGCTCGCCTTCCGATGCACTCGCCATGCGCTGCTCGAGGCTGCGCGAAAGATCGTTGCGCCGGCCCTCCAGGAACAAGCGCACGTCGCGCGCAGCTTCCACGTAACGCTCGTCGGTCACCAGTCCTTCGACGCAAGGGCCGAGGCAGCGGTGAATGTAATATTGAAGGCAGGGCCGCGGATGTTTGCGCGTGAGGTCCACAGTGCAGGAGGGAACAAGGAAATGTTTATGGATTAAATGGACCATGCGATACGCGAGATTCGCGGGGAAATACGGCCCAAAATAAATCGAGCCATCTTTTTTCAGGCGGCGGGTTACATAGACGCGCGGATACCTCTCATACGCCGTGTATTGAATGTAGGGATATGTTTTGTCGTCGCGAAGCAGGATATTGAATTTCGGCTGATGCTTCTTGATGAGATTGTTTTCGAGGGCCAGCGCTTCTTTCTCGTTGTCGACGACGATGTATTCCAGATCGGCGATCTCGCGAACGAGCGATCCCGTCTTGGCGTCCTGCTGGCTTTTTTCTAGAAAATACGAGCGGACGCGGTTTCGCAGGGAGAGCGCTTTTCCCACGTACAGGATTGCACCGCCCGCATCCTGGAACAGATACACCCCGGGCTGCGTGGGAAGATTGGCGACTTTTTCACGAAGTTCCATGGATAGGCGTTACACTGTCTGATGCTATGGCGAAGACAACTTTCATCATAGCAAACGGAATCTAACCGACACGAATCGCCATGACCCGACTCGCATTTATCGCCTCGCTGTTTCTCATTCTCTCGGGCGCTTTGCCCGCTCAGCAACAACAAGACAAGGAGCAACAGGACAAGCAGCAAGGGCAGCAAAGCCAGCAAGATCAACAGAAGAGCCAGCAGCAGTAGCCAGCAACAGACCGGGCAAAGCCAGCAAAGTTCTGACGCCCCGCCTGCACCTGAAGAATCCAGTTCGAAAAAGTCGCGAGCGGATGATGACAATGGCGGCAAAGGCGCTACGCCGGACGCGCCGCCCGCGATCTCATCCGATGCGGAAAAGGCCAAAGCGGCCGCCACTTACAATCCGCTTCCGGCTCAGCAGGACATCGAAGTGGGAATGTATTACCTTCACAAAGGCGATATTGACGCGGCGATCGACCGTTTTCTCGATGCCATCCAGCAGCGCCCCAACTTCGCGAAGCCGCGTTTGCTGCTGGGAAAAGCGTACGAGAAAAAGCACGACAACGAGTCGGCCGTGAAATATTACAAGGAATACCTCAAAGTGCTGCCCGGGGCTCCCGACGCGAAAGAAGTCCAGAAGAAAATCGAAAAGCTCTCGAAAGAGTAGTGCCGTTCGCGCGCGGCCGGCTTAATACGACGGAAAAGTCTTGAGAAACTTCATCGCCCGCTCATAATCCTGAAATTTCTTTTCTTCCGCCCGAAACTGCGGTGAGTGCGACTCCCGCCGGCACCGAGCGAAGCGCATGGGATGCTTCAGATGCAGCATTTCGTGGTAGAGAACATACGCCACGACATATTCAGGCACATTGGCGCGGTCGAGCTGGCGATTGATCACGATCTGCTCGAGCGCAGGATCGAAACAACCAAGCTGCGTTCGCCAAACGCGATTGCTCCAACCAAGTGTCGGTTTTACGAGCAGATTTTCAAAATAGCGCGCATTCAATCGTTCGAACATCGGCCCGAGATCGTGGTGCCGGCCTGCCGGACGATCGTCAACGCGCCGCGCGCGCCGCTGCCGCAACCACCAACAATCTGCGCCGCGTGGAATGGGCATAGGTGTACTTGCGGTACGCGGCGAGAAATTCACCCGGCGGCTGGCGGCGATAAAGCCGGCCCAGCAGGATTCCCTGCGGCCGCCTCGAAGACGTCCCGCGGTGCGTCCCGCAGCAGATCCGAAACGCGCACATACGCGGTGTCGTCGCGCAATCGAATCGTATGCGTCAGGTCCGCGTAAGGATGGTATTCAACGACAAAATGAGGCGGCCTGCCTTCGCAGCCAATGTCGCGTGTAAATCCTCTGGAAAATGCGCTCGCCGCCGGGAACGAGGCGGGAACGCAGCTTCGAACGCTTCACGGTTGTTTTCTCCGCACGGGCGGCGGCGCGGCAGTCTTCAGCGCGTTGTCAACATCCGTGAGCGCTTCCTTGGTGCCGTCGATTGCGTCCAACAACGTGTCCTTATAAGTGTCCAACTCCTGCCCTTTCTCCTGAACCTTTTCCAAAATGTCGAGAAACTCGTTTCCCTTCGACTTCATCAGCTTCAGCGCGCCATGAATGTCCGACTGGCGCTCCTTTCCGACCGCGATCTGGTCGGCGGCATCGTCCATGCAGCCGGTGTAGGCATTCAGCATGTTGTTCAACACTTCGGCGCGGCGGCGATCCTGCACTTTTCGATTCAGTTCGTATTGAAATTTCTTGAGGCGGTCCTCGGCAAATTTCATATACAGCGCGATACGATCCGCGGGTTCGTAGGCTTCGCGAATCTGATCCGCTTCGCCTTCACTTAGATAATCTTTCCTGTCTTGAGGCGATAACGGCGAATGCGGAGTCGAACGAGCAGCCGAAGGCGCGAGCAATGCAACGAGCAGTCCGGCCGCGAGTGTCGTGCTTCGCATGATCGCCTCCTATCGCTTCGGTTTTCCGGCCGCATCGTTCGGCGGCTGCTTCGGAAACAACATTTGAATCAGATGGCGATCGATTTCGTCGAGTTGGCCGCGAATTTCGACGAAAGGTTTGCGGTCGTCCTCGTTGAAGCCCGACGATCATCGCGTCGAGCCTTCGAAGCGATCCGCGGAGCGAAATCTGGAGCTGTTTGTAGCCGCCCGCGTGTCTTTCGGCGTCGGGAAATTTATCTTCGAGCGCTTTCTCGCAGGATTGCGCTTCATTCAGATACTTCTTTAAAATGTCGAGCGCTTCATCGTTCTTGTCATTCGCGAGAGCGCTTTCCGCATCCTTGAACTCCGAATCGCCCAATGAAAGCAGCAACTTGGCTTTGTGAACCGGGTCTGCCTCGTGTTCGAATTTCGCCCGCCACTGCTCGGTGGATTGAGTTTGTTGAGCCGCGAGGGGCGAGATCGCCATCGCGAGTGCAAGTGCCAGCGCCGAAAGTGGAGCGAAGCGAATCACGCAATTATTTCTTCTTCTCTTTAATCTCGCGAGTCAAGAAGCGAACGCGCGCGGTCGCCTCGAAATACATGTCGTTGTTCTCATCTTTGTTCAACTGCAGAAATTTCTGATACCAGTCGAGCGCTTGGATCGCTTGCCCTAGTTTATCGTAACAAGTGGCGCGGATGAAAACTGTGCCGGCCGGCAGTTCCTCGCGCTGTGACAACAGATCGAGCGCCTTGAGCGCCGATTCGTAATTCTTGCCGAGGTATTCGGCGGCTACAAGTTCTCCCAGCACGTCATTCGATTGCGGATTCATTTTGAACGCGACCAGAAATTCACGCGCGGCATCCGGGTAGGCCCGCTTTTCAAGGTATACGTGACCGATCTGCGCGGGAATGTCGGCATCCTGTGGGGAGAGCTTCGCGGCTTTCTCCAGCACCGCTATCGCGTCGTCGTAGCGTTTCAATTGAAATAAAACCTGGCCGCGAAGTTTGAGGGCCGAAAGCGATTCCTGGCTCGAAAGCGCAGCGCGATCGAGTTCGGCAAGCGCTTCTTCATTCTTGCCCAGCTTGGTGAGCGCCAGCGCGCGGACAGTGCGGGCTTCGGTGTCAGTGGGCTCCGCTTCGAGATATGTCTTAAGCTCGGCCGCCGCCTCTTCGTATTTCTTTTCCGCGATGAGTGCCTGCGAAAGTCCGAGATGTGCCTGCGCGTTCGAAGGACCAGAAGCGATCGCGGCACGAAATTCTGCTTCCGAGTCGGCGGGTTGATGAGAAGAGAGAAGCACCCGGCCGATGGCGAAATGAATATCGGAATTCTTCTCGTCAAGCTTCTGCGCTTCGCGATAGTGCTGAATCGCAAGCTCCGGCTTTCCGGATCGCTCGTAAGCCCAGCCCAATAGAAACTGCGGACGAAACTCCTTCGGCAGAAGCTCGGCTGCTTTTTGAAGCGGCGCGACCGCCGCAGACGGGTCAGTCTCCATCAGCGTGATACCGAGGTTCATATAAGCCGCATCCAGCTTGGGATCGAGCGAAATCGCTTTCTCGTATTCGGTTTTTGCCTCCGCGTTCTGCTTCAAACTTGCATACGCATTGCCGAGATCGAAATGCGCACCCGCGTCATCGGGTTTGATCGCGAGATATTTCTGATACGAGCGCACCGCCTCCGCATAGTCTTGGTGATCCATAGCGGCGCGTGCTGCGACGAGTGCGGGATCAGGCGTGTCGTCTGGAACGTGAATGCGGGTTCTGGTCGTGTTGGTTTGCGCGGAGGCGACCGGAGAATAGCCGCAAGCAAAGCCGAAAAAAGCCAGGACGGCAAACCGCATGAATCGAGCGTTGCGTGCAGCAGCTCGATTTTTCATTGCGCCGTGGAATTGATCTTCTGAACCGTTCGATTGCTTTGGCGGAGCGCCGCTATTTCCGTGGTTTGTTCCGTTGCCGTTGCGGCCGTTCAATACGCGCGCAAGAAATTTACCCGTATGCGATTGCGAATTCCGCGCCACCTGTTCCGGCGTCCCCGCGGCTACCACGCGGCCGCCTTCGTCTCCTCCTTCCGGCCCGAGATCGATCACCCAGTCCGCGGACTTGATCACGTCCAGATTGTGCTCGATAATCAGCACCGAAGCTCCGCCTTCCATCAGCTTTCGAAACGCAGTCAGCAGCTTCTGAATATCGTCAAAGTGCAGGCCCGTAGTCGGCTCGTCGAAAATATACAGGATGCCCGGGTTTTCCTGCCGCGTGAGATGCGCGGCGAGTTTCAAGCGTTGCGCCTCGCCGCCGGAAAGCGTGGTGCCGGATTGGCCGAGGCGCAAATAGCCGAGGCCCACTTCATCGAGCACTCGCAACCGCGAAGTCACCTTCGGATGCGCGGCAAAAAACGCCAGCGCCTCGCGCACGGTCATCTGCAGCACGTCATGAATATTTTTCTCCTTGTAACGCACGTCGAGAACGCTGCTCTTGTAGCGCGTCCCGCGGCACTCCTCGCACATCAGTTCCACGTCTGCCAGAAATCGCATCTCCACCGTCACGGTTCCATCGCCCTGGCACGCTTCGCACCGGCCGCCCGGAATATTGAAGGAAAAATGGCCGGCCGTCAGCCCGCGCTTTTTGGCTTCCGGCGTGGACGCGAAAACTTCGCGAATCGCGTCGAATGCCTTCAGGTAAGTTGCAGGATTCGACCGCGGCGTTCGTCCAATGGGCGACTGATCCACCATCTCAACTGCGCGGTAGCGCCGCATCGCCTTCGATGCGGTCGCAGAATTCGCGCCAATTTCCGCCGGTGCGCTTCGCCTCGAGCGCTTTGTACAACACGTCATATACCAGCGTCGATTTGCCCGACCCGGAAACTCCCGTCACTGCGACCAGCACACCCAGCGGAATCATCACATCCACATTTTGCAAATTGTGGCTGCGCGCCCCGGTGATTTTCAGAAACTGCCCTTGCGGTTTGCGGCGACGCGGGGGAACAGCGATTCGCAGCTCGCCGCGCAAGATACCGGCCGGTCAGCGAATGCGGGATCCGCCAGCAGTTCCTCGCGCGAGCCGGCGAAAATCATCTTGCCGCCGTGTTCGCCCGCTCCGGGCCCAAGATCGAGAATTTGGTCGGCAGCCAGAATCGTATCGGGATCGTGCTCGACGACCAGCAGCGTGTTGCCCAGATCGCGCAAGCCCTTCAAAATTTCGATCAAGCGGTCGGTGTCGCGCGGGTGCAGGCCGATGGAGGGTTCGTCGAGCACGTAAAGCGCGCCCACCAGATGCGAACCGAGCGATGTTGCGAGCTGGATTCGCTGCGCTTCGCCGCCCGAAAGCGTAGAAGTCAGCCGGTCGAGCGTAAGGTAATCGAGTCCCACTTCGTCGAGGAATCGCAGGCGCCGCTGAATTTCTTCGAGCACTTTTCAGCAATCGTGGTTTCCGCGGCGGCTCAGTTGCAGGCCCGCGAAAAATGGCCGCGCCTCTTTCACCGTCATTTGGCAAACTTCCGTGATCGACCGCCCGGCGATTTTCACCGCGCGAGCTTCGGCGCGCAAACGCGTGCCGTGGCAGTCCGGGCAAAGCGCGTAGCCGCGATAACGGCTCAGAAAAACGCGCACGTGCAGTTTGTATTTCTTCCGCTCGAGCCAGCCGAAAAATCCCTTGACGCCGGGAAAATCCTCTTTGCGGATCGCCTTCGATGATTGCGTCGCGCTGCGCGGCCGTAGCTCGCGGAAGGGCACGTCGAGCGGAATCCCTTTGGCGCGCGCGTACCGACGCATATCCATCGCCAGTTGCCGGTAACGCGGCTTTGTCCAGGGTTCGATCGCGCCTTCGGCGAGCGATTTGCCCTTGTCTGGCACCACGCGATCGAGATCGAAATCAATCGTGTTGCCGAAGCCCTGGCAGCGCGGGCAGGCGCCGTAGGGATTGTTGAACGAGAATAGCCGCGGCTCCGGTTCCTGATAGTTCGTCCCGCATTTCTTGCAATCGAAGCGTTCGTTGAAGACGAGGCGCTCGCGCGCGGCTCGTCGCTCGCGCTTGTCGGCACCGTCCGGCTCCGAGGCGGCCGGCATCGGACGAATTCGAGAATCGCTTCGCCGCGCCCTTCGCGGAAGCAAATTCAATCGAATCCATCAGCCGCGAACGAATTTCGGGCGACAGCACCAGCCGGTCCACCAGCACATAAACCGGCTTCGAGAAATCCACGTCCAGCAGTTCTTCCGGCGTGGAGAATTCAAAGACTCGCCCGGCCTGATAAAGACGGTTGAATCCTCGCTTTCGCAAGTTCACCAGCGCCTGGCGAATTGTTTCCGCGCTGGTCCGGACGCGCTTGTTTGTTTGGCGCGCCGTTCTGCGCGCTGCCGGAACGGCTCGGGTGTCAAACTTCAATTCATACAAGACGTAAAATCGTCGGCCCGCGGGAGCGCCAGTACGCGCGCCGCGATTTCGTCGAACGTGTCCTTGCGCACTTCTTCGCCGCAGTTCAGGCAGAATGTGTGACCCACGCGCGCGTACAGCAGGCGCAAGTAATCGTAGATTTCGGTCGCTGTTGCCACCGTCGACCGTGGATTTCGCGTCGAATTTTTCTGCCGAATCGAAATTGCCGGCGCGATTCCGGTAATTTCGTCAACGTCCGGCTTCTCGATGCGCTCCAGAAACTGCCGCGCGTAGGCCGAAAGCGATTCGATATATCGCCGCTGGCCCTCGGCGTAGAGCGTGTCAAACGCCAGGCTGGACTTGCCCGAGCCCGAAACGCCGGTCACCACTGTGATGGCATTGTGGGGAATCGTCGAAATCGATGTTCTTCAGGTTGTGAACCCGGGCTCCCCGGACGCGGATCTCCTCGATATCGCCCGGGATTGTCGGAGAGGCCGCAGCAACCGCCTCTTCCGCTCCGCGACGGAGCGCTTTTGCGAGTGCCACCTTGTCTGTAGGCTTGTTCGGCATGCGTGTAAACATTCAATTATACGCCGTCCAGTCAAGTGCGGCAAACGAGCCGAAATCCGCCTCGCCTTCATCGAAACCGAAATTGCATCTCAAGCGTCTGATTAATCATTCGACAAGTAAACTGATTCGGGAATACTGAGGACGCTTGAGACGTATACTGAATCGCTGATGCGAATCCCTGGAGAACTCAAACACGTGAAAATCCGCCACCTCTCCCTGTTCCTCGTGCTGATCCTGGTTTCCATGCACCCCTCCATCGCTGGCGCGCAAACGCGAAAGCCGCTGACGAATCAAGACGTCGTCGATATGACAAAGCAAGCGCTCACACCATCCATCATCGTTAAAGCGATCGAAGCCAACCAAACGGACTTCGACGTTTCCGCGCAAGCGCTTCTTGACCTGAAGAACGCGGGCGTCGACTCGTCCGTGATGGAGGCGATGCTATCCGCGCAGGGCGGCAAGCCGTCTGGCTCGGTCGAGGCGCTTCACGGCGCTGCCGCGCCGCCAGACGACACCACCAGTCCGGATGCATCGAGGAGAGTATGCAGCGCCACGAGAGGCTGCCTGATTCGCGAGGGAACTGAAGTGCCGCTGAAATTTGCCAGCGATCTGAGTTCGAAAACAGCTGCCGAAAACGATCCGGCCGAATTCATTCTGGATGATGACGTGAAGGTCGGCCAAACCGTTGTCATACCGAAGGGTGCGCATGCCACAGCGATCGTCTCTCACGCCCACCGCGCCGGGATGATGGGAAAGGGCGGCGAGCTAAATATTCAACTGCAATATTTGGCGGTGTCCGACAACCACGTCCGCCTTCGAGGCACGAAAGGCCGCGAGGGCGATAGTAAAGTCGGCGCCACCGTAGCCCTCACCGTCCTTTTCGGGCCAATCGGATTGATCAAGCACGGCAAGGAAGTTCAAATTCCCGCGGGCACTCCTCTCACGGCTTACGTCGAACAGGACATCTGGCTCCCGCCCGCGCAGTAGAGTTCTTGCGCGGCACGAACCGCGCAATCAATTGTGCCATTTGAACGGTTTCACTTCGCACTTCTGGCCAGCAGCGATCGCAATCTGGGCAAGCTTTTCTCTTCGATGGTTCGATTCACGGCGGCCTGCTTTGGCGCATTCGGCAAATTTACCCAGGAACGTCTTCCAACAATTGCGACTTCCAGGATCAAGTCGTTGAAATCGCGGTCAACTCCGGTGTCGTCATACTCGACGGTACTCAGCGTTCCGTTTTCGTAAATGTCATAGCTATGGCGCACAAGGGCATCCGGCTGCCACACGCTGG
Organism: uncultured Acidobacteriota bacterium; assembly: GCA_963790945.1. Taxonomy (GTDB): domain Bacteria; phylum Acidobacteriota; class Terriglobia; order Acidiferrales; family UBA7541; genus Palsa-295. Next base: position 26,891 of record CAWBRH010000033.1, on the reverse strand, counting down.
TCGCGGGATCACGGGATTGTCCGAAAAACCAATAAATTCGCTGGCCGGACTGCGTGGGAAACCGGCTCCAATCGGAAGGATGCGGCGTGTAGTCCCCACCCAGGACGAAACCTGGCGGGAAGGTTTCCAGAATTGGAGCGGGAACCGTCGCATCAGGAGTCATGTAGACCAGACACCTCTCAAAGAATGCGGCGTCGCCACAACTGACGCGAAAATACGCCTGGTGGTATTGCGGACTGAAGTCGATGGATGGACTGAAATCCACGTGAACGTTTTCAAAGTCTACGTCGGGATCAGTTTCGAATCCGTGTTTCCTTCTTACAAAACATCCCAGATCCGGCGAATTGGGATTTGGGAACAATGAAATCGCTTCGATTGGGCTCATGGGTCTCTCCTGGCTTCGATCGTTTCAGTGGATCGGCGATGCTCCGTAGCGCGTTTAATAATCGTTCGGCGGACTTCTATGGTTAGTGTGTACAACCGCCGAAACGTTTCACTGTCCGGTCCTATTTAATCGAGAACGGTCGGGATCAGTGCGAAATCGCGGGTTTTGTCTTGAATTGAATGGTCTGTCTGAGACAAGCAGCCGTCGGCTTAAATCTCGAACCAATCGAAGCCTCGCCTTTCGCGGCGGTTCTGTGTTAGTTGTTAAACGGGGCCGCGAGCGATGACATCCGAAAGTCCGAGGTTTGACCGCATTATCTGGATCGTGCTCGACAGCGTTGGCATCGGCGAACTGCCGGACGCGAAGGACTACGGGGACGTTGGCCGCGACACGCTCGGCCACATCGCTCGCTCACGTCCGCTGCGAATTCCAAATCTTCAGCGGCTCGGCATCGGCAATATTGCTCCGCTTGAATCCATCACTCCGCCGGAACATCCTGCCGCAAGCTATGGCAAGGGCGCGACAAAATCCCCGGGAAAAGACACGACGACCGGTCATTGGGAAATGGCAGGCGTCTGGCTCGACCAGGCCTTTCCCGTTTATCCAAATGGCTTTCCGAAGTATGTGATCTCGGAATTCGAGCGCCAGATTGGGCGCCGCACACTCGGCAACAAACCGGCGTCGGGAACTGAAATCATCAAAGAACTGGGCCTCGAGCACGTCACCACCGGCTTCCCGATTGTTTACACTTCCGGCGACAGCGTTTTTCAAGTTGCCGCACACGAAGACGTGATTCCCATCGCAGAGCTTTATCGCATGTGCGAAATCGCGAGGAAGATTCTCGATGGACCCAATCGCGTGGGACGCGTGATCGCGCGCCCGTTTGCCGGGCCGCCAAGCAATTTTCAGCGCACCGAGCGCCGTCACGACTACGCTGTCGAGCCCCCGAAGCCGATGTTGATGGATATTCTCGCCGAGCGAGGTACGCCCGTATTCGGCGTGGGCAAAATTCACGACATCTATAACGGTCGCGGTGTGCCCGACTACGTTACGACGAAGAATAATTCCGATGGGATGGCGAAGCTCACCGAAGCGCTCGCGCAACGCGAGACGGGATTGATCTTCGCCAATCTGGTGGATTTCGACATGCTCTACGGGCATCGCAAAGACGTGGAGGGGTTCGCGCGCTCACTCGAGCAATTCGACGAGCAACTTGGGCCGTTCCTCGACCTCTTGAAGCCTTCCGATTTGTTGATTATCACCGCGGACCATGGTTGCGATCCGGATCCGGTGAATCCCACCACGGATCACTCGCGCGAATACGTTCCGATACTGGCTTACACGCCGCGGTCTGCTTTCGGACGGAAATTGGGGACACGCTCAACGCTTGCGGACATGGGACAAACGGTTGCTGAGAATTTCGGCGGAGAAATCCCGCACGGGACCAGCTTTTTAGAATTGCTTTCGAGGTAATTCTACCGGTGTGGCGCGTAACGGTTTTCCGCTACGAGTCTATTGGCCTTGCGCAGCTTTCTGCGCGTAGTAACCGGCCCGCGTCCTGACCGCTAATTTTCCGTGACCTTTCGGCGCCGTCACTTGGATCTGCACGGTGCGGAAGGTTCCGTCTTTCGCGGAGTTGCTCGGGTAGTAGCCCAGTTCGTACTGGTTCCGAATGTCGCGCGCCACCTGTGCGCAAATTGCCTGCACCTGTTCGAGGTTATCGGGGAAATAAGCAAGGCCGCCGGTGGCTGTCGCGAGCTCCGTCAGAATCTTTTTCGAGTGCCGCACCATGCCCTTGCTGTGTTTGCGATCGTCCTCGCTGAAAACGCCAATCGCATAGATGGCAGCGTCCGATTGCTCTGCCACCTTGATCGTGTATTCAAAAGTTTTTCGGCTGGCATCATCGTCGCCGTCGGTGATGACGAGCAGTACGCGCTTGTCCTTGTGTCCCTTTTTCAGGTGGTCGAGCGATCCGATGATCGCGTCATAAAGTGCGGTGCTGCCGCGTGAATCGATGCGCGAGAGCGCTTCGTTCAATTCTTTCTGGTCGCTGGTGAAGTCCTCGTTCAGGTCGAGATAATATTCGTCGTTAAAATTCACGACGAACGCTTCGTCGCGCGGGTTGCTCGTTTTAACAAAGGTGAGCGCCGCTTCATTCACCTGCGCACGCTTTTCCCGCATGCTGCCGCTGTTGTCGATCACCAGGCCCATCGTCACGGGAATATCTTCGCGGGAGAAGAGCGAAATCTTCTGCTCTACCTTATCTTCGAAGACACGAAAATTGTCCTGCTTCAGATCCCCGACGAATTGGCCCTTCTCGTCGTCCACAGTGGCATGCAGCACCACGAGGTCGACGTTGGCTTTGATGACGCCTTTCTGTTGTGCTGGATTCTGGGGTGGCGGCGGGCCGGGAATTGCTCCCTGCGCGCGGACGCGCGGCGCAAGCAGGCAAAAACTCGCAAGCGTTAGAAAGAAAATTGCGGAACGGTGAATTCTAGTGGCCGGGCGCAAAATAGCCCGTCTTCGCATATACGGTGAGAGGAGGAAGTCCCTTTGGAGGGTGCAGCTTGACCTTGATCTTGCGCCACTTGCCGTCGTGCGCATGATCGCTCGGCCTGTATCCCACGACATATTGGTTACGCAACTCCATGCTAATTTTTGAAGCAATGTCCGGCAGATCCGCAATCTGGTTCACCACAAATGTCCGGCCGCCGGTCATGGCGGTTAAGTCGCTTAGCAGGGAAGGCCCGTTTGCTTCTTCCGGCGTGCGGCCGCCGGTCGCGTCATAGAGCCCGATCGCGAAAATCTGCACGTCCGCTTCCTTTATAAAGTTGCGAACGTCGTTCAGCGTGTACCTGCTGTGATTATCGCCCCCGTCGGATATGATGAGCAACGCCTTCTTTGTGTTGTGTGCTCCTTTCATCTGGCTGAGGCCCAGGTAAATTCCGTCGAAGAGCGCCGTCTCTCCTTTTGCCGCGGTAAACATCAGCCGGTTTTGGAGTTCTTCAACGCTGGCGGTAAAGGAACTCACCAGTTCGGCACGATCGTTGAAATCGACCAGGAAAAATTCATCCTGCGGATTCGCCGTGCGGAAGAATTGCACCGCGGCCAGACGCGACTTATCGATCTTGTCGGTCATGCTGCCGCTCATGTCGAAAATCACGCCGATCGAGATGGGCACGTCCTCGCTCGAGAACCGGACAATCTCCTGCTCGGTGTTGTCCTCGAAGATGCGGAACGCGTCCTGTTCGAGCCCGGTGACCAGGCGCCCATACGGGTCTGTCACGGTCACGTTGACCAAAGTCATTTCTGTTTCGGTTTTGAGCTTCTTGCCGGGCTTTTCTGAGTGATTGGGCTTAACGGGACCGGGCGCTTCGTTCTGAGCCCAAACCGGAGTTGCAAGGAGAGGAGCCGTCAGGAGAATTGCCACCGCGCAAACCGCCGCGAGCCCCCATCTTGCTCCGGGCTGCGTCGCGCCGTATTTCAAGGATGCCCCCGATGGCCCTGTGCTGGCCGAAATTGTATCACCATGCTTTTCGAAAACAAGCAGTGAAAAATGTATTTCTGGCTGGGTGTGTCCCGGGCCAGTGGTCTTTCTGCCCGCCACTTCTGCCTGCCGCGCACTTCATCGCATGGTGTTAGACTTAGTTTCAGGAGAAAGGGTTGACGGTCGCTATGGCCACGCAAAATACCGGCTCGAACGTGAAGGTTTTCGCCGTAATTCCGGCTCGATACGCCTCTACCCGCTTGCCGGGCAAGCCTTTGGCGTCGATTGCGGGCCGTTCGATGATCCAGCACGTGGTGGAACGGACGCGCCAGGCAGCTCGTGTGGCGCGGGTGGTGGTCGCCACCGATGACGACCGCATCAAGAAGGCGGTTGAGGAGTTTGGCGGGGAAGCCGTGCTCACCCGGCGCGACCATCGTACCGGTACGGACCGGGTGGCTGAAATCGCAGCGCACCTGGAAGCCGAGATCTACGTGAACATCCAGGGAGACGAGCCGCTCATCGATCCTGGCACCATTGATGCCATCGTCGCCGAAATGGTTGATGATGACTCAATCCAGATAGCGACGCCGTGCACGGCGATTACGCAGGCGAATGACGTGATGGATCCTAATATCGTGAAAGTGGTGCGCGATTTCGATGGCAACTGCCTTTATTTTTCGCGGGCGCCGATTCCTTGGGTGCGCGATACGAAAGCGGCGGCTGCGCCGCATCACTGGAAGCATGTGGGTCTTTACGCTTTTCGTCGCGAGGCTTTGCTCGAATTTCCAACGCTTCCGCCCGGGGAACTCGAGGCGGTGGAGCAGCTCGAGCAGCTTCGCTGGCTGGAGAATGGTTTCAGGATTCGCGGCGTGGAAACGGATTACGACGCGATCAGCGTGGATGTGCCTGCGGACATCCAGCGGGTGGAAAAAATTCTCCAGGAGCGCGCTGCGTCCTGACGCTGTGCTGCTCGCGCAGCGAGAAAATAATTTCTGAACGCGATTTGACACGCGGCGCGTTTCCGAACATAATGACGAGTACGCCGATTCCAGCGGAGGAATTCGAGCGCTTTGCGGGCCGCCCCGAAATACATCTTTGTAACCGGCGGCGTAGTATCTTCCCTGGGCAAAGGCGTCGCGGCTGCCTCCATCGGTTGTCTCCTCGAAAGTCGCGGCCTTAAAGTTACCCTCCAGAAGTGCGATCCGTACCTGAACGTTGATCCCGGCACGATGTCGCCCTATCAGCACGGCGAAGTGTTTGTGACGGATGACGGCGCGGAGACCGATCTGGACCTGGGGCACTACGAGCGGTTCACGAATTCTCACCTGACGCGCGACCATAACTGGACGACCGGTCGCCTCTACGAATCGATTATCGCGAAAGAACGCCGCGGCGATTACCTGGGCAAGACGGTGCAGGTGATTCCGCACGTTACCGACGAGATTAAAGCTGCATTCCGCAAGGTTGCGGATGCAGTTGACGTGGTGATCGTGGAAATTGGCGGCACGGTGGGTGACATTGAGTCGCTTCCGTTCCTGGAAGCGATTCGGCAGATGCGCCTGGAGATGGGTTCGGAGAATGTTCTTTTCGTTCATCTCACCCTGGTGCCGTTTATCCCCACCGCCGGCGAATTGAAGACCAAGCCCACCCAGCACAGTGTGAAGGAATTGCTGAGCATCGGAATTCAGCCGGATGTTCTGATTTGCCGTAGCGACCGGCAGCTGGGCAGCGATTTGAAGAGCAAAATCGCGCTGTTCTGCAATGTGCATGAATCGTGCGTGATTTCCGCGCCCGACGTTAAGAATATTTATGAGGTGCCGATGTCGCTCGCAGCCGAGCGGCTCGATGAGCAGATTCTGCGTCTGTTGCATTTGGAAGCGCCGCCGCGTGATTTGAGCCGCTGGCTGGCGATGCTGGAGACGCTCGAGCATCCGCAGGGTGAAGTGCATATCTGCGTGGTGGGGAAGTACGTGCAGCTCGAAGACGCGTACAAGAGCTTGCGTGAGGCGCTCGTTCACGGCGGCCTTGCGAATCGGCAGCGCGTGGTCTTCGAATGGATCGAAGCGGAGGATCTTGATTCGCCCGCCTCGGCGGACAGGCTGCTTCGGCACGCCGATGGGATTTTGGTGCCTGGCGGGTTCGGCAAGCGCGGCATTGCGGGGATGGTGCAGGCGATTACTTATGCGCGCGAGAAGAAGATCCCGTTCTTTGGGATTTGCCTTGGCATGCAGTGCGCGACGATCGAATATGCGCGCCAGGTTTCACGAATTGAAAATGCGGACAGCACGGAGTTCGATCCTTCGACTACGAATCGCGTGATTTACAAATTGCGTGAACTGCTCGGCGTGGACGAGATGGGCGGCACGATGCGGCTCGGAGCTTGGCCGTGCAAACTCGAGCCCGGCTCGTTTGCGCACAAGGCTTACGGCGTGCTGGAAATCTCCGAGCGCCATCGCCATCGCTACGAATTTAATTGCGAATACGAGCAGACGCTCACGCGCGCCGGCTTCCGCATTACGGGCCGGACGCCCGATGGCGTGTACGTCGAAATTGTCGAAGTGCCTGATCATCCGTGGTTCGTTGGCTGCCAGTTTCATCCTGAATTCAAATCGAAGCCTCTTGCTCCGCATCCGCTTTTTGCCGCGTTCGTGCGCGCCAGCCTCGAGAATCGCCGCGCGCGGCTCGGCCTAGCCGCTGATAAGCGCGTTTCCGCTGCTGATCCCGCCGCTGATTGAGATTCTGTGACTCTTAATTCGTGAGTTGTGACTCGTGAAAAGCTCACGGCGAGCCTCGATGGCGCGTTCTTGTGTCCCCCTTTTACCGTCGATTAGAACTGGTCTCGGGCTCATGTTTTCAGTGAGTTATGGGGATTTTTAATCGCGGAACCGTAGATTAGAAATCGACTGTCGAGACGCCTTTCGTCAGTGCTAGGCCTTAGGTCTAGCCAGTGATGAGAGTGGGGCCGAATCGAAGGCGGCCCCTGAAAAACCGGATCAAAAATCGTCAAATATTTGCGATTAGGAATTCTTAGCGGGCTGATTTTTCTATGAGTTGGGCGAAATTTTAATTCCAGATTTGCGATTAGAAATACAATTGTTAGCGATGGGGCGACACGTGCCATTTCTCGACCTTTGCCGCAACAAAAGCGCACAGGCAAGAGTGCCTGTGCCACTGAAACCGAAGTCGCGGCCGACAGTGACATTTGCGTCGTCATATAAAAACGGCGAATGGTAGCGCGGATTTTAGGGTTTGGGTATCCGTAGAACTACGCAGACCCGTGGGAAACGCACAATTTCTAGCCTGCGTCAGGCGACGTACACATTCTCGTTATGCCAGACTAGAAATTCGTCGGCGGGTCTCAGGTCAGGTGGGCCGGGGAGGGCAATTATTTTTCCGTGTTCGGCGTAGTATTCGTGGCCATTTTCGAACTCATCCTTGATTCGGCGGCTAACCTCCACGCGATGCTCGGGTGTGACTGTGATATAGCCTCGGTCGAACAAGGTGTGCACATCCTGTCGCAATAGAAGGCCATTTCGGGGGTCGTGCGGTCCGTTGTTTGCAAAGGGTCGAATGTGAGCTGCATCCAGCACGTGAAGTACGGGCGACGAAGTGAAGGCGCAGCGACGACGATAGGCATCGGTGATAATTACGCGAAAAGTGCCCTGGCCCAAGCGAGGCGCGACGAGTTGCGGTTTCCCGAAGCGATCCACTGATGTCACTGCGGTTGCAGGTTGAAGAGTTTTTCCCTTTAAACGACTCTGAACCTGTTCCCAGATTGCCCCGGCGCGCAAGTCAGACGTGTCATAACTGCGGCCCTGGACGATGTTTGGGTCCCAATCCGTCGCCGGAATCCAATCGTCTTCCGCAAAGAAGAAAGGGGACTGAAGCAGGATGCAACCGATCTGATAGTCTTCAGAAGATCCGGCATAGAATCGTCTATAGCGCTCAATCCTTGTTCGCATTTCGTGTTCAGTCTTGGCGCCATTGCACGTTCCGAACGCGCTCCACGCGAAACTCACGGGAAGGCCAGTGAAATATCTAAAAAAGGCACCTCCGACTATGAAATTCCTTGGGCTGTGGAGCTTGAAGAGGAACGGTTCGCCGATTTCCAGGGCACGAAACGCACGGTCCCCGCTGGGCCGCCAGAAATTCACCTCCTCTGATGGTTCCTCGCTCGAGAGGTAGGTAAACCAATCCCAGTCCGTGATGCCAACGTAGAATTTCATCGTCCTTCGTGCCGGATGCGCGGAGTGTAATCTCAACAATTACTCAATGCAATGATTACGGAGAATGGACGGGCCGCAGGATTGGGAAGAACAATAAAAGAGCCGGCAGGATGCCGGCGCTACAAGAGATCGCGTATGTCATGTGTGACGCGAGTAAGCAATTAAGCTATGTGACACCTCAGGCGCGGGCAGATTGTGTTGCAAACGGGAAGCTAGCAATGCTAATTCCGCGGGAGCAAGATTCACGACGATGGATTTCGTCGTCGTGGCTACCTGAATCAGTTGGGGCGGGGGTGGAGGTGCATGCGGATGCCGTTTTTGGGGCGTAGCGTGACTGAGAATAGGGGCTCGATGGATTGGTTAGCGGCAAGGGTGAGGCGGAATTTTTGGCCGATTGTGGCTAGGAGTAGCGTGGCTTCCATCATGGCGAAGCCTGCGCCTACGCAGACTCTGGGGCCGCCGCCGAAGGGGAAATAGGAGAAGCGGGGAATTTTGCCTGTGCGGATTGGGTCGTGGCGCCAGCGCTCGGGGTCGAAGCGTTCGGGGTCGGGGAAGAAGCGGGCGTCGCGCTGGGTGACCCATTGGAGCAGGAAGAGATTGGTGCGCGCCGGGATGATGTAGCCGTCGAGTTCGTAGTCCTGGATGGCGCGGCGGCCTACGCCCCAGGCGGGCGGATACAGGCGCATCGATTCCTTCATTACCATTTCGGTGTAGGGCAGGCGCGCGAGATCGGCTGGTACCGGTGCGCGATTTCCCAGCACTTCGTGAAGCTCTGCTCCGAGAGCTGCGTCTACTTTGGGATTTTGCGCGAGTAAATACCAAGTCCAGCTTAGGGTGTTCGCGGTGGTGTCGTGACCGGCGAGAAAGAGGGTCATGATCTCGTCGCGCAACTGCTCGTCGGTCATGCGGCCGCCGCCTTCGTCTTTTACTGCGAGCAAATTGGTTAGCAGATCGCTGCCAGCGGTTGGGTCGTCGCCGGCGGAGACCTTTCGCCGGTCGCGAATCAATTTATAGACCACATCGTTGAGATGTTTTATGGATTGGCGGAGGCGTCTGCTTTTGGGGATGGGGATGCGATCCGGGAGCACGAAAGCCCAATTGGCTTGCGAGATGAAGAGATCCATAACGATGGCCATGGCATGGCCGATGCCGCGGGCGTGTTCTGAAACGTCGGAGCCGAAGAGGGACTTGGCGACGATTTCGAGGGTGAGGGCCATCATGTCGGCGTGGACGTCACGGGTTTCACCTGGCTTCCATCCTGCGAGCATTGACGCGGCGGCTTGAGTCATGACCTGCGCGTAGGTGACGATGTTTTCGTGGCGGAAGGCTGGCTGGATGAGTTTTCGCTGTGCTTGCCAGAATTCGCCTTCGCTGGTGAGCAGGCCGTTGCCGAGGATCGCGCGGAGGGCGCGGTAGTCGCGCGCCTTGAGGAAATTGGCCTGGTCCTTGACGAGGATTTTCTCGATGCTGTCGGGATGTACGACGAGACAGATGGGGACGTTGAGGAAGCGGAAGTAGATGACGTCGCCATATTCGCGCGCGCAGCGGGAGAGGAAGCCGCTCCAGTCGTTGCCCATGGTGAAGGAGTTGCGGAGAAGCTTGAGGCCGCGGGGGCCGGGTGGGAGGCGGCGAGATGGGGGTGGTGCGGTGTGGGCTTGGGCCATCGAGCAAACAGTATACGCTCGCGAAAGCGGCAGAGTGGTTAAGCCTTAACCTTTAAGCTGATAATTCTTAGCCAATATTTCCGCCGTGCCACCGAAGAATGCGATTCGAAACCAGATATAGCTCCGAATGTTCTTAAGTTTCTTTTTGATTGGTTTGTTCTTGGGCAGTGGGGGCATGTAGCTCGTCCGCCAGTGTGGCATTTGGACTAAGACGAATTCCTTCAGTTTCTTAATATCGGTTTCCGCAATCGAAGCCTCAGTGTTTCCGGGGCGCCAGTTATCGGCTAAAACGTCGAAATCTGCGTTGAAACGAAAGTTCGCACAGGCATCAAAGGAGAGGAGCTTTGTGGCGCCAGTTGAGTCATCTTTGAATTCCATCCGGATTTGCGCGAGATTGTTCGGGGCGCGAGGGGGGAGAATCTTGATGGTTAGTAATCCATCGTCGTGAAAGTCTAGCTTGTTGAATCTACTGGCTACGGCATCCTTCTTAGATCGTTTCATGGTCCGTATTTTAGTCCGGTTCGAGCGCGCAGGGATTGCAAATACAAGGGAACCTGCATAGGCTGGTGCGTTCGATTGAGCGGTGAGCGGAGTTGATGGCTGCCAAGACACAATTCGCAGTTGGCAAGGTGCGATTCGGTGCTGGGGCGCCGCTGTTTCTAATTGCTGGGCCTTGTGTGATTGAGAGTGAGGGGCACGCGCTCATGATGGCGGAGAAATTGGGGGCGGTGGCTGGCGAACTTGGCGTGCCTTATATTTTCAAGGCTTCGTATGACAAGGCGAATCGGACGTCGGTTGCGTCATATCGGGGGCCGGGATTGAAGAATGGGCTGAAGATTTTGGCGAAGATTAAAAAGAAGACCGGGCTGCCCGTGCTTACGGACGTGCATCAGGCATCGGAGGTGGGGGCGGTGGCGGAGGTGTGCGATATTTTGCAGATTCCGGCGTTTCTTTCGCGGCAGACGGATTTGCTGGTGGAGGCGGGACAATCGGGGCGCGTGGTGAACATCAAGAAGGGGCAGTTCCTGTCGCCTGTGGAAATGGGAAATGCGGCGGAGAAAGTGGCGAGCACGGGGAACGAGAAAATTATTCTTACGGAGCGCGGGAATTCGTTTGGGTATCAGAATCTTGTGGTGGACATGCGGTCGTTTCCGATCATGCGAAAATTCGGGTATCCGGTGGTGTTTGACGTAACGCATTCGGTGCAGCTCCCGGGCGGGGAAGGGAAATCGAGCGGAGGTCAGCCGGAGTTTATTGAGCCTTTGGCGCGGGCGGGAGTGGCGGCGGGGGTGGACGGAATTTTTCTCGAGGTGCATGACAATCCGGCGAAGGCGCTGTCGGATGGGTCGAATGCGTTGGCGCTGGGGCAGTTTCGGGCGCTGATGGAAAAGATCGTGGCGCTGGGGGGGCTTGTGAGAAAGTGGGAGGCGTCGTGAGGTTGGACGGACGTTGGGAGCACGTGGCGCGGCTGAAGAGAGATCCCTCGACTGCGTCCCGCGCCTTCGCTCTGCGAAGGAATGAAAAAGCGCGCGGGACTTCGCTCGGGATGACGGGAAGAGTATGAGTCGCGCGGCTAGCTCGATAAAGAAGGCGAAAACGGTGAATCGGTCCGGCTCGGCGGTCGCGGCGGCGAAGGCGACGGCTAAGACGGCGGCGGGGAATCACTCGAAGTCTGCGCTGGCGACTGCGAAGCGGGTGCTGCGAATTGAGGCGGAGGCGATCGCCGGGTTGATCGAGCGGCTTGATGGGCAATTCGAAAAGGCTGTGGAGCTCTTGTATGGGTGCAAGGGGCGCGTGGTTGTTACCGGGCTCGGCAAGTCTGGATTGATTGGACGGAAAATATCGGCGACATTTTCGAGCACTGGGACGCCTTCGATTTTTTTGCATGCGGCGGATGCGTTGCATGGTGATCTTGGTGCGTTGACGGCGGACGATGTGATGCTGGCGATTTCTACGAGCGGCGAGACGGAAGAGATTGTTGAGATCCTCGAATCGGTGAAGCGGATGGGGATTCGACTGATCGCGCTTACCGCGAAGACGCGTTCGAGCCTGGCGAGCGCGAGCGATGTGGTGCTGGATATCGCGGTGAAGGAAGAGGCGTGTTCGCTGAATCTGGCGCCGACGGCTTCGACCGCTGCGGCGCTGGCGATGGGCGATGCGCTGGCGATTTCGTTGCTCGACAGGCGCGGATTTAAGGAAGAGGATTTTGCGGCGCTGCATCCGGGTGGGCGGCTTGGCAAGAAATTACGGCGCGTGGAAGCGTTGATGCATGCGGGAGAGAAGGCGCCGCGCGTGTTGGCGAGTGCGAAAATGCCCGATGTGATTTATGAGATGAGCCGGAAGGGGCTGGGGCTTACGGCGGTGACCGAGGCGAATGGGCGGCTGCTTGGGTTGATTACGGATGGGGATTTGCGGCGCGTGATGCAGAAGCGGCAGCAGAATGTGCTGGAATTGACGGCGGCGGATTGCATGACGCGCGATCCGGTGACTTTGCGTCGGACGGAATTAGCGGCGATCGCGCTGCGATTGATGGAGGAGAGGAAAATTACGTCGGTGATTGTGGTGGATGGGGAGGGGCGGTTTGAGGGAGTGGTGCATATTCATGATTTGTGGACGTTACAGTTGTTTTGAGGCGGTGGAATTTTGGGCGCGAAGGCCCACGACGAAGACATCGTCGTCGTGGGTACCCGATCAAAGGCGGAAAGCGCGTTTGGTGATTTGAAATGGCGATTCGAGAGATTAAATTTCCGGCGAAGGTGATGCGGCGGGCGAAGCCGGTTCGCGTTCTATTGATGGACGTGGATGGGACGATGACGCCTGGGTGGGTGTGCCTGCAAACATTTCCGGATAATAGCGTGGCTGAGATGAAGATGTTTAATGCGCATGACGGAGCGGGGATCACGCTGGCGAGCATTATGGGCATTCGCACCGGATTTATTACCGGACGCGATTCGCCGGCGAATGCGCGGCGGGCGCGCGAGTCGCGGATGGAATTTGTGATTCAGGGGCAACCGAAGAAGCTGGAGTCGTACAAGGCGATTCTGGTGCGGGCCGGCGTGACCGATGAGGAAGTGGCTTACGTAGGAGACGACCTTCCGGATTTGCCGATTCTGCAGCGCGTGGGGTTGGCGGTGGCGGTGGGTGACGCGGTGGTAGAGGTGAAGCGGGCTGCGCATTATGTTACGACTGTTAAGGGTGGAGAGGGTGCGATTCGCGAAGTGGTGGAGTTGATTTTGAAGGCGCAGGGGAAGTGGAAAAAGGCGATTCCGCTGGCGATTGCGTAGGGTGCGATTTTGTGGGCGATGTGCTCGGTGCTTAGGCCGAGATCCTTCGCTGCGCTCAGGATGACGGATCTTGGGCGAGCGGTGAGCAACGCGTGGTCCCCAACGACGAGAACCCTTACTGCTTCGAGTGGGCGGTGCGGATTTCTTCGAATGCTTGTTGCACCCACTTCGGGGGCTCGGGGCTGTTTTGGTAGTCGGGCTTTTGGCCGAAGGCTAGTTTCCAGCGCGTGAGCCATGAGATACCTACGCCGCCGACGAAGAGATCGGGCGTTGCGTAGGCGGGATCGGCTAGGGCGTCGTCGAGCGAGATGAATGTGTAGCTGCGCTTTTCGAGTTGTGTCAGCAGAGTATCCAGGCACTCGGCGTTGAGATCGCTATCATGGACCAGGAGCACCTGCGGAATTTCGCGCTGAAATAAATTTTTCGATTCCTGCTCTTCGTAGGCAAATACGGTGTTTGCGTATTCGAGGTATTCTTTTTTCGCTTTCTCGCCGAGTTCTTTGTCCTTCTTTTCTGCGGATTCTCCGAGGATATCGTTGAACATATAGTCGGAGGGATCTACGGTAACTGGCGCGACGCGATAGCCGCGATCTTTGAGGAAAGCTTCGAAGGCGGACTTGGCTTCGGCGGTGGCGCCGGTGTTGAGAAACGGGTGGCGGAAGTATTTTTCTTGCTGTCCGGCGGCTGACATTAGTGCGCGGGTTACGACTTCGCCGCGAATGGTCTCGTCTTCGTAGCGATCGAGCGGCGTGGTCTGGAAATCAGGGTGAGAATAGGTGTGATTGCCGAGAGACATACCCGCGTCGAGCCACATTTCGAGGAGCGCGGCGCGAGCGTCTCGCTGGCCGTCCACCTGAAGCTTCCATTCGTTTACGAATCCGATGCCGGGAACGTGGTGGGCTCGAAGGACGGCGGGGATGGCGCGATTGATGTGCTCGAGTTCTTTCAGGTTGCCGATGGCATGGTCGGTGCCGGGTTCCGCGCCGGGCAGATCGTCGACCGTGATGGCGACGGTGCGCTGAGTCGGCTTTTCGGCGGAGGACTGCGCGTGGACGAGCGAGCGAACATTCGACAGCGCGGCAGTACTGCACAAAAGCGCCGCGAGAAGGAGGCTATAAATTGCCGGCGCTGGGCCGCGAATTTTCTTGGCGGGTCCGTTTTTCAAAAGGTGGTCGTTCAGGATTCGTTCTCCGGCAATACTTGCGGCGAATCGAGCAGGCGCTGGACGCATTCCGCGAGGCTCTTGAAACAGTCGGGCTTCGGCAGGATGTCGTCGATGCCGATGGCGGTCATTATTGATTTGTAGCTCAACACTTCATCGTACATCGTAAGCAGGATAATGCGCACGGCAGGCATCCGGGCCCGCAGGAGAGAGGCTACTTCCGCGCCGTTCTTATTAGGCATTCGGAGATCGAGAAGGACCACGCTGGGTCGCAGTTCGCTCGCCTTTTCAAGCACGTCATTACCATCGATTGCTTCGCCGCAAACTTCAAAATTGTTTTGGGTAAGGTAGGCACGAACGGCTTTTCGAAACAGGCCGCTATCGTCAGCGATCAATATACCGTTGGGCACCGTGGCCTGGCTGCTTACTTCTGGGAAGGAAGGTAGCATAACGCACAGTACCGCGGGAATCGGGTGTTGTGTGTACTGAATTCTCGGGGCTGGCGAAACCTATTGGTGGCTGCTAAGACGCGCGTGTTCCGTGGCGTAGGTGCGGTTAGGATATGGAGCGGGAGAAGGGAATCGAACCCTCACCTCAAGCTTGGGAAGCTCGCGTTCTGCCACTGAACTACTCCCGCTCGCGTGAGACGAGCTGATTCTATCACTTCGCGAAAGCAGCTCAAACTGCTTCTGATCGTGGTGCAATAGCTTTTGGTTTGCAAACATCATCGACGGGCGGTCTACTTCCTGGAACTCTTAGCGATTTGTTCCTCGACTCGTTTCTTCAAGTCGTTTACTAGGCCTCGTGTCGCACTGTGATAGCCGCCGTAAAGATTTCCCCATTTTTGAGAAGCGTTCCACAGATGCTGGCCGGATTTGCCATCGATGATAGTCAGGTATGTATAATTCGCCTCTACCTCCGTTGAGTATGGTGGGCTGCTTGCGGCATAACTGGTGTATGCGCTGGTCGAAAAGACGAAAATTAGATCCGCCTCCGCGCGGTCAGAAACGAGCTGGAACCGACCCCACTTTCTAAGTTCCTCGCGCGCCTTGTCACCAACACTGGCGTCTTCGCTCTGGTTATCGATGTAAACGGTCTTCGCGGTAATCACTTGTGCGGGAAGCGGCACATGATTCTTTTCTTTTCCGAGAAGAGATGCTGCGGGGAGGGTGAGGAGGAAGGCCGCCAGAAGAATGGCCTGAACCTTCACAAACGCTGCGCGCATTGACCGATGATTTGGCATCGCCGGCCTCTGGGGTCGAATATAGCCCAACTTCAACTAGCCGCAAGGTCCGTAGTATGGACCCATGCTAGAGTTGCGGGTCACGCTGACCGTATCGTAAGCGATTCCAGGAGGAGAAGTGGCGTATCGAGACTTGCGCGATTTTCTGCGCACGCTGGAGAAGAAGGGCGAGCTGAAGCGGATTTCCGAGGAGGTGGATCCGATCCTCGAGATTACGGAAATTACGGACCGGGCGGTGAAAGCCGAAGGGCCGGCGCTGCTTTTCGAAAAGCCGCGGGGCTCGCGGGTTCCTGTGGTGACGAACCTGGTGGGGACTGAGCGGCGGATGAATCTGGCTTTGGAGGTGGAGTCGCTCGACGAGGTGGCCGACCGCATTCATTCTTTTCTCGACATGCAATCGCCGCAGGGAATTTTCGAAAAGATGAAGATGTTGCCGAAGCTGGCGGAGTTGGGGTCGTTTTTTCCAAAGACGGTGCGGAGTGGGGAGTGCCAGGAAGTGGTGCGGGAGAAAGATTTTTCCCTCGCTTACTTTCCGATCTTGCAGTGCTGGCCGCAGGACGGCGGGCGTTACATCACATGGCCCATGGTGATTACGAAGAATCCGGAGACGGGCAAGCGCAATGTGGGCTGTTATCGGATGCAGGTGTTTGACGAACGAACCACGGGGATGCACTGGCAGACGCAGAAGCATGGGGCGGAGCATTTCCGCAGCGCGCGTGCGAAGAATCGGGAAGGGAAGCTGGAAGTCGCGGTGGCGATTGGCGCCGATCCTGCGACGTGCCTGGCGGGAATCCTGCCGGTGCCGCCGGACATGGACGAATTTCTGTTTTCAGGATTTTTGCGGCGCGATCCTGTGGAACTGGTGGCGTGCAAGACTGTGGATCTAGAAGTTCCTGCGAATGCGGAGATTGTGCTTGAGGGGTACGTGGAATTGGGAGAGATGCGCACGGAAGGGCCGTTCGGCGATCACACTGGCTTTTATTCGCTGGAAGGGGAATTTCCTGTGTTCCATCTGACTTGCATCACACACCGCAAAGATCCGATTTACCTGACCACGATTGTGGGGCCGCCGCCGCAAGAGGATTATTTTATCGGGCATGCTATCGAGCGTGTGTTTCTGCCAGTGATGAAGATGCAGTATCCGGAAATTGTGGACGTGGCGATGCCGGCGGAAGGCATCTTTCAGAATTTGATGATTGTGGCTATCAAGAAGAGCTACCCCGGCCACGCGCGCAAAATTATGAGTGCGATCTGGTCGCTGGGGCAGGCCATGTTCACGAAGGTGGTAGTGGTGGTGGATCACGATGTGAACGTTCAGGACTCGCGAGAGGTGGTGTGGAAGGCCCTCTGCGCCATTGACCCCGAGCGAGATATTCAATTCGTGCTGGGGCCCGTGGACACGCTCGATCACGCCGCTCGGCGCCAGGATTTCGGATCGAAGATGGGAATCGATGCCACCCGGAAATGGGCTGAAGAAGGGTACACGGGGCGATGGCCAGACGAAATCAAGATGGATTCGGACACAAAACGGCGCGTTGACGAAATTTGGCGTCATCTAAAAAATCGACACGCCGAACAAAAAGCAATAAAACGGCAAAGGTCTCCGCCAGTAATCAAACCGCCTTTTCTCAGAACTAGCTGCGTTAAAAACCTGTACCTTTACCTGTCCTTTTCGCCTACCTGTCCTTTCGGACAAGGTTTTTATCAAGAGCACACACGAGAACAACGTTTCTTGACACTTCGTGACGCGGATGCAATAAACGAATGAAAGCGGAACGTACCGGGATTCACAGTACTTTGGTTCTCCGCCGCTGGGTCGAGTCAAATGGGGTTTTGGCTTGGCAGACCAGCAGCAAGTTTCCAGGCTCTCTTAGCGAAAGCGAAAGACGAAAGCAGTGAAGCAAAGGTGAAAGCTGGGCCGCCCTGCGAAGCGGGACGGAGTGAGGAGTGAGGGGCCGCGCGATGTTCAATCTGGGGAAAACGAAATCGTTGATTGGCCTGGATATCGGCTCGAGTTCTGTGAAGGCCATCGAGCTGAAGAAGACGAAAGAGGGTTACGAGCTGGTAAGCCACGGCATCGAGACTCTCGCCCAGGATACCGTCGTGGACGGCGCCATCATGGACGCCCCCTCGGTCGCTGAAAAGATCGTCTCCATTTTCGATAATCAGAAAATCAAGGCGAAGGACGTTGCCACCTCCGTGTCGGGACATTCGGTGATCGTGAAGCGGGTAAGCATGCCGCTGATGACCGAGGAAGAGCTCTTCGACCGGATCCAGTCCGAAGCCAGCCAGCACATCCCGTTCGACATCGCGGACGTCAACCTCAGCTACCAACTTCTCGAAGCCACTGAAAATCAGATGGACGTTCTTCTGGTGGCCGTGAAGAAAGACAAAATTCTGAACCATACCAACGTGCTTGCGCAGGCCGGAAAAACACCGGTGGTCGTAGACATCGATGCTTTCGCCCTGCAGAACTGTTTCGAAGTGAACTACGAGCCGGATCCTTCGCAAGTGGTCGCTCTTTTGAACGTGGGCGCGAGCGTGATGAACATCAACATCGTTCGCGGATGGACGCCGCTCTTCACGCGCGACGTTTCGGTGGGCGGTAACCAGTACACCGACGCGTTGCAGAAAGAACTCGACCTGAGCTTCGAGGATGCCGAAAAGCTGAAGATGGGCGGAACACTGGCCGGGGTGAGCGAAGAGCAGCGCACGGCGATTCTCCGGTCGGTTTCGGACATCCTGATTCTCGAAATTCAGAAGACTTTCGACTTTTTCCGCGCGACGGCGAGCGGCGAAAATATTCGCCGGATTTACGTAGCGGGCGGCACGGCGCGGGTTCCCGGCCTTCTCGACCTGTTGAAGGAAGAATTCGCGATGCCGGTCGAAGAGCTCTATCCGTTCCGGAAGGTTGCAATCAATCCTGGGCGTCACGATGAAAGCCAGCTTCGCGATTTGGCGCCGCGCCTGGCAATCGCTGTCGGCCTGGCGCTGAGGAGCTTTGACACGCCATGATCCGGATTAACTTACTTGGTCAGGCCCGACCGAAGGCCACGAAAACAGACGGTGCCGCTGGAGGCGACGATTCAGATCGTCTTCCTGCTGGTGGCGCTGGGTCTAGCGGCGGTGGTGCTGGGCATCACGTATTACCAGCAAAAGCGCGAGCTCGATGCGACGAACGCGAAGATCGCGGCACTGAAGGCTGAAAAAGCCAATCTGCAGACAGATTAAGGCGGAAGTGGACCGGTTCGAGAGCCAGAAGGCAGTGCTGCAGCAGCGAATCAATGTGATTGAGACGCTGCAAAAGAACCGCTCCGGCGGTCAGGAACTGCTCCAGATGGTGGCGAACACGGTGGTTCGGGTGGATTCGCTCTGGCTAACGAACCTGGACCGCAAGGGCAACAACCTGGAAATCAAGGGCCAGGCAGGATCGATCAATGCGGTGGCGAACTTCATTACCCAGCTCAAGCGATCCGGCTATTTCGACAACGTCGAGATCAAAGAAGCCTCGGAAACCGATCTCGTGAAGTCGGCGCAGACATTTGGCTTCTCGATGACAGCAGCGATAGCGGGTGCGGCGCCACCTGAAGGTCAGGCCAAGCCTCAGCCCGCGGGCAGCAAAGCTCCTGCGCAGCCTGCAGTGAAGGGGAGGAGCTAACATGGCGACTTCTTTCCGCGAATGGCCCTGGCCCCTGCAGGCTGTTTTCTATGTGGCGCTGGCGGTGGTGATTGTGGCGGCCGGTTTCTATCTGCCGTTTTCGCCGGTGCGAACGGTTCGAAGCGATCTCGAAGCCGCACAGAACAGCCTCAAGCCTTTAGAAACAGAAGTTCAGAGTCTGCGAGTGTACAAGCAGCGCCGGGCCGAATTGCAGTCCGAGATGGACGCGTTGCAGAAGCAACTGGAGACGCTGCAGACGATCGTGCCGGAAGAAAAGCAGGTGGATCAATTCATTCTGATGATCCAGAGCGCGGCTTTGAGTTCGGGCGTCTCGATCCGCAAGCTGACTGCGAAACCGGTCACGACTCAACCCTACTATTTCGAGATGCCGTTCGATATCGAAGCGGACGGCCCGTATTTTTCAGTGCTCGATTTCTTCGCGCGGCTCGGGCGTCTCTCGCGAATCATCAACGTGGGCGACCTGAAAATGTCGGGGCTGAGCGGCGGCACTACGCAAACGTAAGTTCCACATGGCCGCCGGGAGCTTCTGTGACCGGCACATTTACGATTACTACTTTCTTTACGAAAGCGGCGGATGCCTCCGCGGCGCCTGCTGCCGCGCCGGCAAATAAGCGCCGCAGGGCAAAAACGATGAAACTGGCAAAGTCATCCGCGACTGTGTGGGCCGCGCTGGCGCTTTCATTCACGCTTTCGTCGGCGGCGGGGGCGCAAAGCGCTCCCGCGAAGAGCGCCGCTCGAAAAGCGAAAGCGGCGTCGTCGAAGGCAGGCCTGCGCCGGTAGCTGGCCGGCAGCGAAAGCATCGGAAGCGGGCACAATGCATCCGGCGCCCGCGATGAAGTCCGATGCGGTTACGGCGAAGCGCGATCCGTTCCAGCCGCTGGTGAGCAACACAAAGCCATCGCATGGCCCGCTGCCGCCCGGGAAAGCGGGACTGATTATCGGGACAGTGCATGTGGATGGGACGGTGAAATCGCCGAGCGGAATGATGGCGGTGGTTTCGAATGCGGAGCAGAGAGTTTATTTCATTCGCGAAGGCGACAAGCTTTACGACGGCGATGTGGAAAAGATCGGGTTGGACGGCGTCACGTTTAAAGAGAATTCGAAGGACGCTTTTGGGAAACCGGTGGAACGTATGGTTACGAAACGAATCTACCAGAGTGCAGGAGAGCAGCAATGAGGATCATGTGGCGGGGGTGGGGCCTGACCGCGCTAGTTGCAGCGAGCCTGATAGTGACAAGCGGAGCGCTTTCAGGCGAACGACGCGCCCGTGGTACACGTGAAAGCGGTGGTGAAGGATGGCGCTGTGCGTCTGGAAGCGCAGGCGAACGCGCCATTCGAATACACCACCTATCGCCCGAGCGAGAGCCTCTATGTGCTCGACCTGAGCGGAGTGGCGGCGGCTGATCCTGCCGGCGCGCGCGTGGTGGCTTCGGATTTGGTGAAGAGCTACCGTGTGATCAACTACGCCTCGGGCCAGAAGCCTGTGGTCCGCGTGGAAATTCTTGCTGAGCCAGGGCATCGAACCACGCCTCGAACGCAAGGACGCGCAGGACTTGACGCTGTTGGTTTCACGTGCGGGCGATTCGTCGCTCTGGCAAGTCTGCCGCAGCCACATTGACTGCGCCGGGAATCGTTCCGGCGTCGGCCAAGCCGGCGGAAACGAAGACACCGGGTTCGACCTTCGAGTCGATTCGACAAGTGAACTCGGCACAGAATGGCGAATCAGACCGAAGTGAACGTGTTTGGCTCCGGGCACCTGAGCTATCACGCGACTCCGCCTGCAGAATCCGGACCGCCTGGTGCTCGATTTTGCCGGTTCGCATCTGAAGACTTCAACAAGCATATCGCCAGCAATCTGGATCCGATTCGCGAAGTCCGCCTGGCGCAGTTCACGCCGGATGTGGCGCGCGTCGTTATCGATCTTCGCCAACCTGCCCAGTACAACATTAACGCGAACGGAAATTCGGTTACCGTTGCGTTTGTGCCGACTGAGGCCGCCGGACGAATGCCGCGAAGCCATCGGGCCGACGCAGCGAATCGTCGAACCTGACCACGACAGGCTGCGAGTCCGACCAACCTGCACGGCAGCAAACGTCTGCGGCGACAGCCGGTGCGATTCCGGCGCCGGCGGCCGTGCTGCCTGCGGCTATGACGCAGTCCTCGCTGCGCTTCTGGCAGCTCCGGCCGCCTGCCACAGCGCCTGCGGCTCCAGTCAGCTTGATTTCCGGCGCGCTGCCGCCGAATCATCGCCGGCTGCGATGCCTCAGCGATCGCGCCGAGCAGCTCGGCATGCCGTGCGCGCTGGACAAGCGCTCCGTACGCCCAGCCGCCGTCGCGGCAACGCTATCTCGGGCGAGCCGATTTCGGTGAACCTGAAAGATGTGGACCTGCGCGACTTCTTCCGGCTGATTCACGAAATCAGCGGCTTGAACGTCGTGGTGGACCGAGCGTGAAGGGCAACCTGACGATCGTGCTGGACGATGTGCCGTGGGATCAGGCGCTCGATATCGTGCTGAAGAACAACGATCTCGATAAACAGCTCGATGGCAACGTCCTGCGCATCGCGACGAAGGAGACCCTGAAGAAAGAGGCCGAAGAGAGTCGCGATCTGGCCAAGGCGCAGGCCGAAGCCGCCGATGTGGTGACCACCACGCGCGTGCTCAGCTACGCGAAGGCGACGGCCTGGTCGCCGACGCTCAAGAAGTTCCTTTCGTCGCGCGGCGATATCTTCGCGGACGATCGTTCGAATACGCTGATCATTCGCGACATTCCGAGCACTCTGCCGGTGCTGGACAACCTGATCCGCCAGCTCGACCGCAAATCGCAGCAGGTGGAAATCGAAGCGCGCGTCGTGGCGGCGAACCGCTCCTTCTCGCGCGAGATCGGCACGCATTTGGCTTTCCGCCGGCAGCGGCAACCGACGCAACATTCGTCGGCGGTACCGGTGGCGTCGGTACGAGCCCGATCATTCGTAACTTCCCGCCCGCTTCCGACGCCGCCGTGATCGTTGGCACCGGCGGTCCGAGGCGACCACTCCGGCTCGATGCCTTTGACTGACGAACTTGCCGTCGGCGCGCCGACGAGCGGCATTTCGCTATATCGTTCTCAGTCGACGAACTTCGCGCTGGACTTGATCATCACCGCGGCGGAGAGAACGCGGCGTTGGCAAGCTGCTCTCGAAGCCGAAAGTGATCACGCAGAACAACCAGAAAGCGACCGTGAAGCAGGGAACCAAGATTCCGGTGCAGACGATCGTGAACAACACGGTTTCGGTGCAGTTCGTGGATGCGGTTCTCGAACTGGACGTTACTCCGCAGATTACCGCGGAAGGCACGGTCTACATGGACGTGACGGTCGAGAACGACCAGATCGATCAAGCCATCCCGCGCGTGCAAGGCATCCCGGCTATCGACACGCAGTCGGCCGAAACCAAGGTTACCGTCAATGATGGCGCTACCGTGGTGATTGGCGGAATCATCGTGACCAACCAGCAGACCGACATTGAAGCAGGTTCCGCTGTTCGGCAGCATCCCGGTGGTGGGCAATCTGTTCAAACACACGACAGTGAGCTCGACGTCGCAGGAATTGCTCTTCTTCCTGACGCCTCGGATCATGCCGAGCTAGTTGGAGGCCGTCGAGGATGCGGGAGTAACGCTATCGAACGTGGCCGGCAAATCGCGAACGAATCTTTCAAGCCGGAGCCGAATGGATCGGCTCCGGTTTTCCTTTTCTGCCTTGGGCGCGGATGCCTTTCTGGTTTCGCACCTTCCCAATATTCGCTACCTCTGCGGATTTCACGGGAAGCGCGGGGTTGCTGCTGGTCGAGCACGATCAAGCGCACCCTCTTCACCGACAGCCGGTACACGTTTCAGGCGCAGGAAGAAGTCTTCGAGCGCCCGAGTCAGATCGCGAAGGAGGGTCTGATCGCGCGCAGCAGGGGAGGCGCTACGGCAGCGCCGCGGCGCGTGAGCGCGTGCTTATACCCCTCGCCATTTGACCGTGGCGCAGTTGTGAGCTATCAAAGATCGCGCCAGCGACCGCGTGCGCTGGGTGCACGATGAGGTAATGCGGTTGAGAAGCTGCGCGCAGTCAAGGAACCGAACGAACTGGCCATAATGCGTGACGCAGCGGTCCTGATTAGCGACGTGGTTGCAGGAGGTCCTGCCAGGCATCAAGCCGGGTGTGACGTGAATTGGAGTCTGGCCGCAGAGCTCGAATATGCCATGAAACGAAAGGGAGCCGGTGGCGCCTCGTTTGAGACCATCGTCGCGGCCGGGCCACACTCGGCCTGGGCGCATGCGCGACCCCGTCCAATCCACTGAGGAAAAGCCAGTTGGTCGTCCTCGACCAGGGTGCTATACTCCACGGTTATTGCAGTGATATGACGCGCACTGTCTTCCTGGGACGGGCACCCGCAAACGTGCGGCGAGATGTATCGAGCCGTTCTGGCGGCCCAGGAAGCGGCCAAGGAGGCGATTAAGCCGGGGGTTAGCGGGGAATCGGTGGACGCCGCTGCCAGGCGGGTCCTAAAACGGGAACGTCTCGTTCGGTACTTCACTCACAGCACTGGTCACGGCCTCGGGATTGGAAGTGCACGAGATGCCGCGCCTGGGTAAAGGCGAGAAACAATCCTTGAAGAGGGATGGTGGTCACGGTGGAACCGGGTGTATACGTCGAAGGTTTGGGCGGTATTCGGATTGAGGACGATGTAGTGGTGACGCGAACGGCTGCTGAGGACCTTACGACCGCTCGCGGGACTTCTTAGAACTCTAAATGGCGAAGAAATCGAATCGCACAATCGGCATCAGAAGCGGATCCGCGGGGAGTTGACCTCGCAGAAGTCGAGCGCTGCTCGCTTTCATGGAGAAACACGGCCTCGAGGAGTTCGAGTACGAGCGCGACGGTGTGCGCGTTCGCCTGAAGAAGCCCTCGGTCACCGCAAGGTGCGGTACGAGCCTTCGCGAGGCCCGCGCCACGGTATAGCGGCTGCCGCTCATGCGCCAGCGCACGCTGCGCCAGTCGGCTGCTCCAGGGCGTACGCATGCGCGCGGCCGCGCCGCCGGAGGACCTGCACGTCATCAAGTCACCGATCGTGGGAACCTTTTATTCGTGCCGCCAGCCCGGGGGCCGATCCGTTTGTCACTGTTGGCGCGCAAGTGGACGTCCGGGCAGGTGCTCTGCATCATCGAAGCGATGAAACTGATGAACGAAATCGAGTCGGATGTCGCCGGCGAAATCGTAAAGATTTTCGCCGAAAACGGCCAGCCGGTGAATACGGCGAGCCCCTGTTCGGCATTCGCGAGCGCGGCAAAAAGTAGGCTCGCGGAACTGCGTTCAGTCCGGGTAAAATGTTCCGAAAAATTCTGATCGCCAATCGGGGCGAAATCGCTCTTCGTGTTTTATGCGCATGCAGGGAACTGGGTGTTCGCACAGTGGCCGTCTATTCAGAAGCCGACCGCAACGCTTTGCATGTGCGCTTCGCCGATGAGGCCATATGCATCGGCCCTCCCCGCAGCACCGATAGCTACCTGAATATTCCGCAGGTCATAAGCGCGGCCGAAATCGCCAACGTGGACGCGATTCATCCCGGATATGGTTTCCTCTCGGAGAACGCGAACTTTGCTGAGGTTTGCGAAGCCTCTCACATCACTTTCATCGGCCCGAGCCCGGACGTGATTCGGCTGATGGGCGAAAAGGATCGCGCTCGCCAGGAAATGGCGGCGGCGGGCTTGCCGATTATTCCGGGAAGCCCGGGAGTGGTCCCCGATGAAGACGCGGCGCGCAAGCAGCGGCGAAGAAATCGGGTTTCCGCTGATTATCAAGGCTTCTGAGGGCGGTGGCGGCCGAGGAATGCGCATCGTGCGCAAAAAGCCGAACTGATCCCCGCCTTTCAGACCGCGCGCAGCGAGGCGGAACAGGCCTTTGGAAGCCCGAACGTCTACATGGAGAAGTTGATCGAGCGACCCCGGCACATCGAGTTTCAGGTGCTGGGCGATCGGCACGGAAACGTCATTCACCTTGGCGAGCGGGAGTGTTCGATTCAGCGGCGGCATCAGAAGCTGCTGGAGGAATCGCCGTCGCCAGTGCTGGACGCGAAGAATCGAGAGAGAATGGGCGACCAGGTGGTTGAAGCGCTCGCAAAAATCGGCTACTCGAGCGCGGGACTGTCGAATTCCTGCGCGAGGAATCGGGCAAGCTCTATTTCATCGAGATGAACGCGCGGATTCAGGTGGAACACCCGGTAACAGAGATGGTAACGGGCGTGGATTTTGTGAAGTCACAGATTCGGATCGCAGCGGGGGGGAAGCTGTCCGATGTCGTCGGCCGGTCGAGTTTCGAGGCCATGCAATCGAATGCCGCATTAATGCCGAGGATCCCGACACGTTCGTGCCTTCTCCCGGACGCATCACTGCGTTTCGAGTTCCGGGCGGCCCGGGCATTCGGGTAGACACAGCCTGTTATGTCGACGCTGTGATTCCCCCGTATTACGATTCGCTGATTGCGAAGCTCATTGCGCACGGACGCGACCGTTCGGAAGCCATCGCTCGCATGCAGGGAGCGCTAGGCGGCTTCGTTGTGGAGGGCATGAAGACTACGATTCCGCTGCACAGGCGCATTCTTGCCGATGCCGGATTTTGTAGCCGGAAAGTTCGACACGCACTTTATCGAGCGTTGATTGCGGTTTCGGCGAAATAGACCGGATGCCACTGCCTTGTTCCACCCCTCTACGCGATCCTCGATGTTGCCTCGTTAATTCCGAAGCCCGCATTCCCGAGATACTTGCCGAAAGCGGCGTCGGCTTGATCCAACTGCGCGATAAGCATGCCTCGGCACGCGCGGTGTTCGAAGCGTCGAAGGGGCTTGGTGCCCTCGGTCCCGCAGGGCGTCCGCGTGATCGTGAACGACCGGCCGGATATTGCTGCGATGGTGGGTGCGGGCGGGTTCACGTGGGCCAGGATGATTTGCCGGTCGAAGCCGCGCGGGCGTCTGCGGCGGAGGCCTGTGGGTGGGAGTTTCGACACACAATCTCGCGCAATTCCAGCAGGTCGATCGCCACTTCGGCGGACTATATAGCCGTGGGCCCCGTCTTTCCGACGGCAACCAAGGCAAATCCCGATCCTGTGGTGGGACTCGATTTGCTGCGAGCGGCCCGGCGATTGACGCGAAAACCTCTGGTAGCGATAGGCGGCATTACGGTACAGTCCGCCGAGTCGGTATATCGCGCGGGAGCGGATTCGATCGCGGTTGTCGGTGACTTGTTGTCGGCGTCAAAGCCGGCGCTGAGGGCGACGGAATACATCGGGATTGCAAGTCGGGTGCTAGCAGAACGCGACTAACGCAGCTAGGCAAGAATGGCGGAGAGTTTTGAAAACGATCGCCGAAAACGCGCAATCGATCGGAGCGGTTAACGGAATCGCGACAGAAAAGTCAGAGCTCGTAAAAGGGCTCGGCCTTTTCGACGCCACCATGATCGTCTCGGGTTCGATGATCGGCTCCGGCATCTTTATCGTCTCGCAGGATATTGCGCACCAGGTGAAAAGCCCCGCGCTGCTTCTCGCCGTCTGGCTCGCCTCAGGCGTGATGACTCTGATCGGCGCGCTAAGCTATGGCGAGCTTGCCGCGGCGATGCCTCGAGCTGGCGGGCAGTATGTTTATCTCCGCGAATCGCTCGGGCCTCTCTGGGGCTTTCTCTACGGCTGGACGATGCTGCTGGTGATTCAAACGGCGACGATTGCGGCGGTCGCGATAGCTTTTGCGCGG
>CAWBRH010000032.1:0-6289 GCA_963790945.1 uncultured Acidobacteriota bacterium | reverse complement strand
TCTGTACGCTTCAAGTACGTATTGCTAGAACATTGCACCGTGATCCGTTACAACGCCAATCTGCAGAAGACGCTGGTAAAACTCGACGAGCTGAGCGACCGCTTCCGCAGAATTAATTTGCAGGATCGCACACAGTGGGCAAATCAAACGCTGAATTTCGTCCGCGAACTTGGCAATATGCTCGTGCTCGCGAAAGTGATCACGCTCGGAGCGCTCGCCCGCAACGAAACGCGCGGCGCGCACTATAAACCGGAATTTCCGAATCGCGACGACGCGAATTGGCTGAAGACCACCAAAGCGTCCTTCGTGCGCGGCGAGATCAAGCTCGATTTCGAGCCGGTTGATACTTCGCTGCTGCCGCTCCGCGAGCGCAAGTACACAGCTAAAGCTTGAACATCAGGCAAGGAAGCAAGGAAACAGGGAGACAGGAAAAGCAGCGCGCCAATGGCAATTCGCACGTACCGGGACCTAGATGTGTTTCGGGAGGCGTATGCGGCGGCTCTGGACATCTCGAAACTGACAAAGTCGTTCCCAAGTTTCGAGCAGTTTGAGCTCGCCAGAGCAGTCCGCCGCTCGGCACGATCGATTCCGGCAAACATCGTGGAAGGTTGGGCGAAGCGGCAGTCAGTGCCGGAGTTCAAGCGTTACTTGCAGGTCGCGATCGGTTCTTGCGATGAAGTGAAGCTCTGGCTAGAGATGAGCACGGATGAAGGCCACGCTTCAAAAGAAACAGTGCAGAAGCTCACGGATCGATTTAATCGCATCGGAGCTATGCTTTCGAGTTTATGGAAGCGCTGGAGCAGCAATGCGTAGAGAGGCTTCTTTCCTTGCCTCTTTGCTTCCTTGTCTCCTTGCATCCTGACTCATTTTTATAATTGAGACCATGACTACGACACCAAACACTTTCATCGTCCGAATCAAGCGCCAACAGCGCGCCGACGAAGCCGTTCGCTGGGAAGAATACGAACTGCGCTACCGCCCGCACATGAACGTGATTCAATGCCTCCGCGATATTGCCGAAAAGCCGTACACCCGCGAAGGCAAGGAATCCACGCCCGTAAGCTACGACGCGAATTGTCTCGAAGAAGTTTGCGGCGCCTGCGCCATGCTCATCAACGGCGAGCCCCGCCAGGCCTGTTCCGCGCTCGTCGATAATCTGGCGAAGCCCATCCGCCTCGAGCCGCTCACAAAATTCCCGCTGGTGCGCGATCTGGTAGTCGATCGCGACTTCATGTTCGAAAGCCTCAAGCGTGCCCAATGCTGGATTCCAATCGACGGCACCTACGCGCTCGGCGAAGGCCCGCGCATGTCCCCAGCCACGCAGGAAGTCGGCTATCCGCTCTCGCGCTGCATCACCTGTGGCAATTGCCTGGAAATCTGTCCGCGAGTCAACGAGCATTCTCATTTCGTCGGCGCAGCAATTGTTAGCCAGGTGCGCCTCTTCAACCTGCACCCCACCGGCGCCATGCACGCCGCCGGTCGGCTCGAAGCGTTGATGGGCCCAGGCGGGATCGAAGATTGCGACAACGCTCAGAATTGCGTGAAAATCTGCCCCAAGGGCATTCCGCTCACGGAGTCCCTCGCTGCAGTAAACGGCCAAGTGCTGAAGCATGCAATCAAAAGCTGGTTCCAAGGCCACGACGTAGAACCCCCATTTGGAGTGCGGCTTGTCCTGAGCCGAGCCGAAGGGTGGTTTACCACCGCTTTCATAAGCGCCGCTCGCCGGGGCGGTTTACACTCGGTGAAGTCACTGGCCCAACAGGCGTGGCTCGTCAGAGTCTCTGCACGATCGAGGGTTTAACGTCAGGGCACGGCTTCAGCCGTGCCACAATGGATACAAAATCACTGCGGCTTTAGCCGCTGAGGGGCTGTTTCTGAGGCTTGAATCCGAATGCTGACTCGCATGGGACTCTTTCTACTCTGCATCGCCCTGGGCGCCATACTCCCATTCCTCACCGTCACCGCCCAAAGCCAAAGCGACATCTCCCAGAGCTTCACGACCTCCATTTCAGCTCCATCGTCGTTGATACCCACGACGACACCACCCAGCGCCTCCTCGATCCAAAATTCGACTTCGGCGTCCGCCACAACGACGGCTGATCGACATCCCGCGCATGCGCGAAGGCAACCTGAGCGCGATTTTCTTTTCCATCTGGATTTCGGGCACAATCACCGGCCCTGAAGCCGTGAAACGCGCGATGGATCAAATTGACGTAGTGCGCGAACTGCCAGTCCGATATCCGAAGGACATCGCCCTCGCTCGCACCGCAGACGATGTCCGCCGCATCCATGCCGACGGGAAAATTGCCGCGCTCATGGGCGTTGAGGGCGGCCACATGATTGACAACGATCTCGGCGTCCTTCGCGATTTCGCGCGCCTCGGCGTCCGCTACATGACCCTCACTCACATGGTCGACACGGACTGGGCCGATTCCTCGACAGGGGAAGCCCACGCACAACGGCCTGACAGCCTTCGGCAAGCAGGTAGTCCACGAAATGAACCGCATGGGCATCATGGTGGATATCTCCCACGTCTCCGACAAGGCTTTCTACGACGCGCTCGCCATCAGCGAAGCGCCTATGATCGCGTCGCACTCTTCCTGCCGCTCGATCTGCGACGCACCGCGCAATATGACAGACGACATGATCAAGGCGCTCGCGGCCAAAGGCGGCGTGGTACAAATCAATTATCACGTCGGCTTCCTCAGTCAGGAATTTCGCAACGCCGAAGGCCAATCCGGACATGGGTAAAGCCATGCAGGAAGAAATCAAAAAACGCTGCGGAGAAAATGAAGGCTGCCAGCTCACCGAAGGCGATAAACTTACAAGAGAATACGTCGCGCACGGTAAGCTCCCGCGCGTCGAATGGACCGCGATTATCGACCACATTGATCACGCCGTAAAACTTGCAGGCGCGGATCATGTAGGCCTGGGTTCGGATTTCGACGGCGCGAATATGCCGTACGGAATGGAGGACGCGTCGCATTTGCCGCAAATCACCAACGCGCTTTTCGCAAAGGGATATTCAGCAACCGATATTCAAAAAATCCTGGGTGGCAATACGCTGCGCGTGATGGAGCAGGTGGAAACCACGTCAAAACGAATGGGAGGACAACCGTGAAGGGATTGTCAAAATTGTGTGTGGTAACTGTTATGGCGTGCGCGCCAATGTCCGTGTGGGCCCAGGCAAGTGATTCGGAGCCCGCTGCGCAGGCCACAAAACCAAAAAGCACTGCAATCGCGCACGCGGATACCGATCCCGCTCTGCTTCGTCCCGCCACGCTGAAGGCACAAGCCCCGGCGGAATATGACGTGAAGTTCGTTACCACCAAAGGCGACTTCGTCGTTCACGTCACGCGCGCGTGGGCGCCGAACGGCGCAGACCGCTTTTACAATCTCGTGAAGCATCACTTTTACGATGGCGCCTCATTTTTCCGCTACGTCGATGGATTCGTCGTGCAGTTCGGTCTCACTGGTAATCCTGCGGTGAATAAGGCGTGGACAGATGCCAATATCAAGGACGATCCAGTAAAGTCCAGCAACAAGCCCGGTTTTATCACTTTTGCGATGGCAGGCCCGAACACCCGTACTACGCAGGTGTTTATCAATCTCGGCGACAATTCGCGATTGGACGGAATGGGCTTTTCAGCCTTTGGCGAAGTCACTTCGGGCATGGACGTGATCAAGAGCTTCTACAGCGGTTATGCCGACGCGCCCACGAGCCATCAAGGCGAGATCACCAACGAAGGGAAAGCTTATCTGGATAAGAATTTCCCCAAGCTGGACAGCATCAAGACTGCTACGATTGTTGCTCCTGCGGGCGCGGCGTCGGCGGCGCCGGCACACAAAGCCGCCGCGTCCGGAGCAGCCAAATCTCAGTAGCGGCGTTGCCGGAATACTCGGCGCGCGTTTTCAGAACTTATCTCAGATCACTGGATGCCTCTCATGACAACAGCTTCGCCATTGCATCAGCCGGAAAATGCCAAGAGCAAGCCCCGGCGGAGTACGACGTTAAATT
Source organism: uncultured Acidobacteriota bacterium (assembly GCA_963790945.1). Lineage (GTDB taxonomy): Bacteria > Acidobacteriota > Terriglobia > Acidiferrales > UBA7541 > Palsa-295. The sequence continues at coordinate 2,271 of CAWBRH010000032.1, read as the reverse complement.
TGTCACCACGAAAGGCGATTTCACGATTCACGTAACACGTGCCTGGGCCCCGCTGGGCGCCGACCGCTTCTATAATCTCGTCAAACACGGCTTCTATTCGGATGCGCATTTCTTCCGTGTACTCCCAGGATTCGTGGTCCAGTTCGGATTGAACGCCGATCCGCAGGTAAGCCGCGTCTGGCGGGCCGCAAATATCAAGGACGATCCCGTAACCCAGAGCAACAAGCCGGGGACGGTAACGTTTGCCACGGCCGGTCGCGACACGCGAACGACGCAGGTCTTCATCAATCTAGGCAATAACGGCGGCCTCGATGCGCAGGGCTTCGCTCCCTTCGGCCAGGTCACCGACGGCATGGACGTCGTCAAGAAACTGCACAGCGGCTACGGCGAAGGCTCTCCCAACGGCCGCGGTCCCGACCAGGGCGCCATCACCACTCAGGGCAAAGAATACCTGGACAAGAATTTCCCGAATCTCGACAGCATCAAATCAGCGACAATCCAAGCCGCCGCCGGCAAGTAGCCCGTCGCTCACAAAGGAGCGGCCAAAACGTTCGCGAGCCATTGGCTCTCGCTCAGCCAGCTCAGGTGACACAAGCAAGTGCAATCCCACACACCTAGCCTTAAGTGGCACAGGCACTCCTGCCTGTGCTCTGACGACCACCAACCCACAACAAACACCCACCACCCTCGGCCCCATTTCACCTGCACATCAACGCAACCCGACCCACAACTCCAATCGAATTTCCAAGAGCTCCATTCTCCCAATTTCAACCTCGGCCAACGCGACGAGCAGCGTCTTAAGTGGCACAGGCACTCCTGCCTGTGCTCTGACGAGCACCAGCCCTCAACAAGCACTGCTGACATCGGTACTCCCGGATCAAACAACGCGCAAGCCGCCAACGACCAGCCCAACTACTTGCAGCAAATACCGCTCCCAATGAATCTCACCTCATGATGGACGGAAGCTTCCCCGACGCAGCCACTCCGGCCCTGATCCGGACCCGTGCGCAAGAAGGTGCAGTCAGCGCAACAGCAATGTTGTGTGCTCTAGCGGGATTCTCCATCGCAATTCACCTGCCGGGCATCGCCCGCTACGGCTTCTTTCGCGACGAGCTTTACTACATCGCATGCAGCGAACACCTCGCCCGGGGCTACGTAGACCAACCTCCGCTGATTGCGCTCATCGCGTGGATTTCCCGCCACCTGCTCGGCAATTCGCTGGCCGCGTTTCGAGTGCCTCCCATCCTGGCCGGCGCTGTGACCGTCTATCTCACAGGCTGGCTCGCCAAAGAACTCGGCGGCGGCCGGCGCGCAGTTTGTAGCTGCACTCGCGATTCTCTTCGCGCCGTTGTATCTCGCCTTCGACAGCATTCTCACCATGAACGCCTTCGAGCCGGTCTTCTGGCTCGCATGCGCTTGCATCGCAGCCCGAATCGCGAACGGAGGGTCGCCGAAGTTGTGGCTGCTATTCGGACTCATCTCGGGAGTGGGACTAGAAAATAAGCACACCATGGCTGTCTTTGGTTTCGGCATCGTGATGGGGTTTTTATTGTCGCGAGATTTGCGCCCGTTTCGTTCGCGATGGATCTGGATCGGTGGGCTGATTGCCCTGGCGATCGCAGCCCCGAACTTCGTCTGGGAAACACGCCACGGCTGGCCGCAAATCACGGTGGTTCGCAACGCGCAGCTGCTGAAAAACGAGCCGGTTGGTCCGATGCGCTTCTTGGGCGAACAGGTGCTGTTCTATTCACCCATCGCCCTTCCGCTATGGCTGGGAGGACTTACGTGGCTTCTCACTTCGCGCGACGCGAGACAATTTCGCTTCCTCGGTTGGGCCTATCTGATCGTGCTCATAGTTTTCATCATCGGCGATGGAAAGACCTACTACCCAATGGGCGTCTATCCGATGCTGATGGCCGCAGGTGGCGTGGCTTTCGAGAAAATCTCAGCGACTCGCGCCTGGAAGCCGTTTCGAATTGCGTATCCCGCCCTGATCGCTGTGGCGGGTTTGTTGACGCTTCCGTTCGGTGTTCCGGTGCTCCCGGTAAACACGGTCCTGAAATATTCGGCTATGTTGCCCTACGCGCGTGAAGTGAAGACCGAGCGCGATTCCACAGCGCGCCTGCCACAGAATTACGCGGACATGTTCGGATGGGACACTCTCGCAACGACTGTCGCGCATGTCTACCACGCGCTGCCGGAAACCGAGCAGGCAAGCTGCGCGATCCTGGCAGGGAATTACGGTGAGGCCGGAGCAATCGACTACTACGA
>CAWBRH010000031.1:0-68511 GCA_963790945.1 uncultured Acidobacteriota bacterium | reverse complement strand
ACGCATCGTCTGGCAAAAGCCTCGCGCGATATGTACGTCAAATCCGACCGAACGGTAGACACGCAAGCCTCGCTCATCGGATACCGTGCGGTCGCCGTTCCGGCACTGTCGCGGGACTCGCGCTCGCTCTCAAAACCTACGGCACCATCAGTCTCGCTGACGCGATGGCCCCCGCAATTCGTGCTCGCTGAAGAAGGATTTCCTGTGAGCGAGAAACTCGCCGCGTCGCTCCGCTCAATGGAAACCACTTTCGACCAATTCCCCATCTCTCGCAGGATTTTTCTCAAGAACGGCGCGTACTATCAGCCCGGCGAAATCCTTCGCAACCGGAATTCGCCGCCACGCTGAAACGCATCGCTAAGAACGGCCGGATGAATTTTATCGCGGCCGAACGGCTCACGACCTGGCCGCCGAAATGAAGCGTGGAAGGCGGCTCGATTTCGCAAGAAGACCTCGCGCATTACAAACCCATAATTCGCAAGCCGTAATAGCTGATTACAAAGTGAATGGCCACGCCTGGCAGGTAATCACCGGTCCGCCGCCTAGTTCAGGAGGCATCGCGATTGAAGCTCTCAATATTCTCGCTCCATTGAATTGAAATCGTGGAACGACGCGCAATCCGTCACTGGGTGATCGAAGCCTTGCGACGAGCCTTCGCTGACCGTTCTACCTATCTCGCCGATCCTGCTTTCGCAAAAATTCCTCTGCGCGGCATGATGTCCACCTGCTACGCGGACACTCTCCGGCGCACGATCGATCCCGAGGGCGCTTCATCGAGCGAAAAAATCACGCCGGAAATCCCGCGGCTTTCGAAGCCGAGCCCGGCGCCAGGCCCTTGTCCGCAAATTCCGGGCCTGGCGGACACCGCAAGAAATGGCGACGCCTTCAACCGAAACTCTGCAGCGATCGCAACCGATGGCCACACGACCCATTTCTCAGTCGTCGACGCCACCGGCAATGCCGTCGCCAACACCTATACCCTTAACAATCTCTACGGATCCGGCGTCGCCACCGCCGATGGCTACTTCGTCAACGATGAAATGGACGACTTCACCGCGCATCCCGGCACGCCGAATATGTACGGCCTCATTCAATCCGAAGCAATGCGATCGCCCCGGGCAAACGCCCGCTCAGTTCGATGATGCCGACGATTCTTCTTCGCGATGGCCAGCTAAGTTTCGTCACTGGCGCACGCGGTGGCCCGCGCATCATCTCCGGCACTATGCTGACGATTCTCAACTGGATGCGATTCGGCGAAGGCGCCAAGCCGCGATCAACGCACCGCGCTTTCATCAACAGTGGCTGCCCGACACAGTCCTCCTCGAGCCCAATTTCCCGCCCGATGTTGCAAAAGATCTCGAAGCTCGTGGCTACAAACTCGCCGAAAAAACCGGCTGGATCGGCCTCGTAGAAGCGATCGGCATCGATCCAAAAACCAGCGAACGGCTCGGCGCACCCGAACCCGCCGCCCCGGCGCCGCCTCAGGTTTCTAAGTAATCCGTTTACGCCACTCTCGCTTTCCCAGCTGCATCGCCTCTCGCTCCGTCGAAATCACCCGAGCAACACGCGTTTGCAATCTCGCCCGCACCTGCTACCCTATCCTTCATGAATTGCTCGCGTTATCACGCGCAAATTTGCACGCCGCCCATCGCGAGGCCGCTAATGCGCCGCATTCTCTCCACATACCGCTACATCCACCAACCGCTGACGGCGGGGTTGCTGGCGGAAATTGGGCACGCGAAAATCGACGCAATTGAGGTCTTTTGCGCCCCTAGCCATTTCAATTACCGTGACGAGCAAAAGATCCGCGAGCTGGCGAGGCCCTTGGCGAATATCATCTCGAACTTCACTCTCTTCACTCGCCGACTGAGCGCGATCTGGCTCCCGGCCGCGAAAGCGGCGTCCCCATCTCGATTTCCGATGTCGAGCGCATCCGTCGCCTCGATGCCGTCGACGAAGTAAAACGCGCACTCGAAGTCGCCGAGCGCGTCCCTTCCGCTATCTTGATTCAGCACATTGGACATGGCCGCGAAGCAGCCGACCCACGAAAACTCGATGCGGCCTTCACTTCGCTCGAAATTCTCAGTGTCTTCGCCAAAGCGCGCGGCGTCACGATCGCCCTCGAAAACACCCCGAACGAAATCGGCTCGCCCGACTCACTCCAGCACTTCATCATCGACACGCACCTGCACGACCTGCGGCTCTGCCTCGACACGGGCCACGCGCACATGGACGCCGACCGTCGAGGTCGCCTTCGACGCCATGCGCGACCGTCTCGTCACCTCGCACATCCATGATAATCACGGCGAAAAAGACGAGCACCTGCTCCCCTACGACGGCACGATCGATTGGGACGCCGCGCTAGGCGCATTTGCCAACGCGCCTCAACCGGTCGCGATGGTGCTCGAATTAAAAGCGCAGCCGGACGGAGCGCCGACTCTCGATCAAATCCGCGCCACATTCGACAAACTCGAGAAAAATCTGGATACTAAGCGCGACGCGCGCCACCAAATCCTAATTCGCAAACCCAATGAAACGGACGACTGAATGACCCAACAAGCGCAAGCCCACACTCCCAACTCCACGCCAATCATCACCATCGAACAAGCCGGCCAATATGCCGGACGGACCGTCACGATTCGCGGCTGGCTCTACAATCTCCGCGAATCCGGCAAGCTTCTCTTTCCGATTTTTCGCGACGGCACAGGAATCATCCAGGGCGTGGTCTCGCTCAAAGAACAGCCGCAAGCCTTCGAAGCGCTCAAGGGACTCACACAGGAATCGAGCGTAATCGTCACAGGAAAAATTCAAGCCGAACCGCGCGCCCCCGGCGGCTATGAAATTCACGTCGAGCGGCATCGAAGTCGTCCAGCGCGTTTCAGATTCGGAGCCTTATCCGATTCAGCTCAAAGAGCACGGCGTAGATTTCCTCCTCGACAAGCGCCATCTCTGGATTCGCACTCCGCGCCAAGCCGCCATTCTCCGCATCCGCGCAGAAGCCGAGCGCACCGCGCGCAATTACATGGATCGACCAGGGCTACACGCTCACCGACGCGCCGATCTTCACCCCCGCCGCCTGCGAAGGCACCACCACGCTCTTCGAAGTGAACTACATCGACGACCAAAAAGCCTATCTCACGCAATCCGGCCAGCTCTACGTCGAAGCCACCGCCGCTGCTCTCGGCAAGGTCTACACATTCGGCCCCACGTTCCGCGCCGAAAAATCAAAAACGCGCCGCCACCTCACCGAATTCTGGATGCTCGAGCCCGAAGCCGCCTACGCGCACCTCGAAGACATGGTGCAGCTCGGCGAAGGCCTCGTCAGCACAGTCGTGCAGTCCGTCGTGAAAAATCGCGCCCGCGAACTCGCCACGCTCGAACGCGACATCGCCAAGCTCGAAAAAATCACGCCTCCCTTCCCGCGCATCAGCTACGACGAAGCCATCAAAGTCTGCAAAAGGCCGGCAACCCCGCGAAATGGGGCGACGATTTCGGCGGCGACGAAGAAACCATCATCTCCAAGGAATTCGACAAGCCCGTCGTGATCCACCGCTATCCCGCCGCATGAAAGCCTTCTACATGGCCACCGATCCCGAGCGGCCCGAGCTTTCGCTCAGCTTCGACATGATCGCTCCCGAAGGCTACGGCGAAATCATCGGCGGCGGCGAGCGCCTCTCGAGTTACGAAACGCTCCTCCAGCGCCTCCGCGAGCACAATCTGCCCGAGGAATCTTTTCAGTGGTATCTCGACCTGCGCCGCTACGGCAGCGTGCCGCACGCCGGCTTCGGCCTGGGCCTCGAGCGCACCGTCGCGTGGATTTGCGGAACCGAGCACATCCGCGAGGTCATCCCCTTCCCACGGATGCTCTATCGCGTCTATCCTTAGAAATACCGGCAATGACCGGCTTGCACGGCCGAACGACTGCCGTCCGGGCAGAAAGAACGCCAAATGCCAGAAAAAATCCGAATCATCGGCGTGCCGATGGACCTGGGCGCCAGCCGCCGAGGCGTGGACATGGGCCCGTCCGCGCTGCGCGTCGCCGGCCTGCAGTCGCGCCTCAAGCAGCTCGGCCGCCAGGTGGAAGACATCGGCAACGTTCAGGTTCGCCAGCCCGAAGAGCAACCCTACGGCGAGAAAAAAGCCAAGTATCTCGACGAAATCGCCGAAGCCTGCAAAGGCCTCGCGGATATCGTCGGGAAAACCCTCGACGAGGATTTGGTGCCGCTGGTTCTGGGCGGCGACCACTCCATCGCTGTCGGAACCACCGCCGGAGCCGCCGCGCATTTCAACAAGCAATCGAAACGCATCGGCGTCATCTGGCTCGACGCGCACGGCGACATGAACACGCCCGATTCTTCGCCTTCCGGCAACATACACGGAATGCCTCTCGCCTCCATCATGGGTTATGGGCCGCCGGAACTCACCAAGCTCGCCGGCATCATGCCGATGGTCGAGCCGCGCAGCGTAGCGCTGGTCGGCATCCGCGATCTCGATTCGAAAGAGCGCCGGCTGATGAAAGAATCCGGCGTGCACGTTTTTACCATGCGCGATATCGACGAGCGCGGCATGCGCGAGGTGATGGCCGAAGCGTTGCGCTTCACCACCGACGACACCGCCGGCGTCGCCGTAAGCCTCGACATGGATTTCGTCGATCCCACCGACGCTCCTGGCGTGGGCACGCCCGTGCGTGGCGGCGTCACCTACCGCGAAGCGCATCTGGCTCTCGAAATGATTGCCGATAGCGAAAGCATGGTCACCTTTGAACTCGTCGAAATAAATCCCGTGATCGACGAACACAACACGACGGCGCTGCTCGGCGTCGAACTCGTGCTCTCGGGCCTGGGAAAAAGATCCTGCTAATGATTGACCGGAATCAAAAAACGGCTGCGCATCGGCGTCCTTTTCGGTGGGCGCTCCGGCGAACACGAAGTCTCGCTCGCTTCGGCGGCCTCCGTGATTCGCTCGCTCGACCACGAGAAATACGAAGCGGTTCCCATCGGCATTTCGAAAGACGGCCGCTGGCTCGTCGGCTCAGGCGCGCAGAAGATGCTGTAGGCGACGTGCTGAAATCCGGCGACCGCGTGATGCTGCCCGCCGATCCCACAGCTGCACAGCTCGTTCCCGTCGGACGCTTCCACTGGTCAGCCAGAGTGTCATGGTCGACGTCGTCTTCCCGGTCCTGCATGGCACATTCGGCGAAGACGGCACCGTGCAAGGTCTGCTCGACTTGGCAGGGCTCCCCTATGTCGGCGCAGGCGTTCTCGCGTCGGCAGTCGGAATGGACAAAGACGTTCAAAAACGCCTCTTCGAACAAGCCGGCCTGCCCATCGTTCCCTTTCTCGCCTTTCACCGCTGGGAATGGGAACGCGATCGCCTGAAAGTGCTGCGCGAAATCAAAAAGAAATTCCGCTTCCCGCTCTTCGTGAAGCCCGCGACGCTTGGATCGTCGGTGGGCATGACGCGCGTGAACGCCGCAGCACGAACTGCAAAAGGCGATGGACTTGGCCGCTGAATTTGGACTGAAAATCATCGTCGAGCGCGGAGTCAACGGCCGCGAAATCGAAGTTTCAGTGCTCGGCAACGAAGATATTCGCGCCTCGATCCCCGGCGAAATCGTCCCGCATCGCGAGTACTACGATTACGCGGCAAAATATCTCGAAGGCGGCACGCAACTCGTCATTCCCGCACAGCTAACCAAGAAACAAGTCACCACATTTCAGGATTATGCCGTTCGCTCCTTCCGCGCCATCGACGGAACCGGCATGGCCCGCTGCGATTTCTTCCTGGATCGCACGAATGGAAAAATCTTCATCAACGAACTCAACACGATTCCCGGTTTCACTTCCATCAGCATGTATCCCAAGCTGTGGGAAGCTTCCGGCCTGCCGTACACGAAGCTCATCGATCGCCTGATCGAGCTCGCCCTCGAACTTCACAAGGAAAAAGCCCGCACGAAATACTCCATCGAACTTCCCGCCGGAGTTGGCGGCGCTCTCGAAGGCTAGTAACAAAATCCAAATCAGCCCGTACTAGATGGAGAACGCGCGACGGCATGCATCTTGACCATAGCGCCTTGAATCAATTAAACTAACCGGTTAGTTAAATAATTAAGGCTTGCGAGTGCGGCAGAACAAACCGCATCTCCGGATCCGTGTATGAAACTAGGACGCCGAAAAGTCGAGAACCCCGCCACAGCGCGGCGCATCCTCGCCGCTGCCGAGCGCCATTTTGCCGCCCAGGGCATGGCCGGCGCGCGCACAGACGAGATCGCTGCCGACGCCCATGCTAATAAGGCGATGCTCTACTACTATTTTGGCAACAAGCGCCGCCTCCATCGCGCCGTCCTCGAAAATCTTTTTCGCCAGCTTCGCAAAGTAGTTTACGCGCCGCCGGCCCCCGATGCCCCTCCCCGCGATCGGCTGCGCGCCTGGGTAAACGGCTACTTCGATTTCCTCGCGACCCATCCGAACTATCCGCGCCTGGTACAGCGGGAAGCTATGGACGCCACGCCTAAGATTGAATGGATCGCGCGCGACTATTTCCAGCCTTTCTTCAAACACCTGACTGGCTTGATCGCCGAAGGTGTATCGGCCGGCGAGTTTCGCGACGTGGATCCGCGCCAGACCGCATTTACCATGCTCGGCGCAGCAGCCTTTTATTTCGCCTCCGCGCCGGTGATGAGAACGATCGTCGGGCACGATCTGCTCGCGGCCAACGCACTCGAAGCGCGCCGCCTGGCTTTGCTTGATTTCATCGAGCATGGCCTCTTCAGCGAGCATCCGAAACGGAGCGACAAGGGTTCCCCAGCGAGGCCTCGATGACCGGGCGAAAATTCATAGTCGTGATTGGAATGGTTTTTCTGATTGCTCTCGTCGTCTATTTTGCTACCACACCAAAAGGAAGTGATATCCCGCTGATCGGAGTCGTAGACGGCAACGAGGTAATCGTGAGCCCGCAGATCACCGGTCGCATCGTCAACCTCACGGTAGATGAGGGCTCGCAGGTGAAGAAAGGCGACCTTATCGCCGAACTCGATCGCACGGAACTCGAAGCGAGCCTCGCTGCCGCGAAAGCAAATGTAGGCACGCTCGAGAGTGCAGTCGCTCAAGCGCAGCACAATTACTCATGGACGAGTGACCAAACTTCCGCCTCGCTCGATCAGGCTCAGGCGATGACCACCTCATCCGATGCGCAACTCGAACAGGCCAAAGCGCAGCTTTGGCGCGATCAATCCGATTTGAAACGCATGCAGCTGCTCTACGACAAGCACGAAGTATCGGGCCAGGACCGCGATCACGCCGAGGCCGCAGTAAGAATGTCGGAGGCCAACGTAAGAGCACTCGAAGATGCGGTGACGGCGCAAAAGGCCGCAATTGGGGTTGCGAAAGCGAATCGCAAACAAGTGGACATGCGAAAAAGCGCGGTGGCCAGCGCGATTGCACAGCTCGAGCAGGCTCGCGCCACAGTGGCGCAGGTTACCGCGCAACTGGCTTATACAAGAATTTATGCGCCGATTGACGGCATCGTCTCGGTCCGCGTCGCAAAGCAGGGTGAAGTCGTCGCGCAAGGCTCTCCCATTGTTGTCGTCGTTGACATCGATCATCTCTGGGTTCGCGCCGACGTTGAGGAAAGTTACATAGACTCCATTCAATTCGGCGAAAAGATGCGCGTACGTCTTCCTTCCGGCAATATCCTCGAAGGGCCGGTGATTTTCAAAGGCGTCGAGAGTGATTTCGCCACCCAGCGCGACGTGAGCCGCACAAAGCGCGACATCAAGACCTTTGCGATCAAAGTTTCGGTTCCCAATCCCGAGCGCCGCCTGTTCACGGGAATGACAGCGACAGTGCTGCTGCCGCAACCCGAGAAGAAAAACTGGTTCGAGCGGCTGCGAGCATAGCGGAAACGAATCCATGAGCGCGATCGAAGTCGACCACCTCACGAAAAAGTTCGGCGATCTCGTCGCCGTCAACGACGTCAGTTTCCAAGTGGCCGAGCAGGAGATTTTTGGTCTGCTCGGGCCCGAACGGCGCCGGCAAGACAACTCTCATCCGCATGATGACGACCCTCACGCCGCCCACTTCCGGCACCGCTCGAATCGCGGGGCACGATATCCGCACCGACGCCGATGGAGTCCGCCATGCTCTCGGCGTGATTCCGCAGGCGTTCACGTCCGATCCTGAATTGACCGCCAACGAGAACATGCTGATTCACGCCAAGCTCTACGGCGTCCCGTCCGAGCAGCGGGAAAAACTGATTCACGACCTTCTCGAATCCGTGGATCTGCTGAAATTTCAGGATGCTCTCGTGCGCACGTTTTCCGGCGGCATGCGGCGCCGCCTGGAGATCGCGCGTGGCCTGGTTCATTCGCCCAAGATTCTTTTTCTCGACGAGCCTACCACCGGCCTCGATCCCGTTTCGCGCACGAACGTGTGGGAAATGATTCGCAACATGCGCGACAAATCGAAGCTCACGATTCTGCTCACCACGCATTACATGGACGAAGCCGATAAGCTCTGCGATCGCATCGCGATTGTCGATCACGGAAAACTGGCGGCGCTCGACACCCCCACGGCCCTGAAGGACAGCGTGCCAGGTACCGACTCGGTGGAGGCGGAATTCGAGGACACGCCGCCCGACTGGCTTGACCAGCTTCAACATCTCGCGCAAGCCGCAGGTGTAACCACGCACGCCGGCGCGGTGCGGGTCGCATCGCACGACGGCCCCGCCACTGTGGCGGCGCTGATGGATTTGGCCCGAGTGCGGCACGTGACGGTAAAAAAAGTATCGGTCACGAGCACCACGCTCGACGATGTGTTTCTGCATTACACAGGCAGCGAACTACGCGATGCCGCGCACGGAGGCGCGGGCTATGACATCAGCCACCTCTATCGCTAAAACGCTGCGATTTCCGGCAGATCGCGCCACGTGGGAGGGGGCGCTTTACCGCCTATTAGAAAATCGTAAGCGGTTGAATCGCGACGAGTTAGAGAGAGTTTTAATCGCGCTACCGTGTATTAAAAACTCGATAGAACTGGTGGCACGCGCATGAAACTCTTCCGCGTCAATGCCCTGATCGAACGCGACATGCGGAAATTTTTCCGCAGCCCAGCGCTGATGATGGCTTCAATGGTGTTTCCGCTGGTGCAGTTGATCGTTCTCGGCTACGCGTTCGGAGGAAAAATAAAAGGCGCCGTGGTCGCGGTCGTCGATCAGGATCAAACGGTGCAATCGCGCCGCCTGCGCGAAATGATGAACGGAATTTCCGCGGGGCCGCAAACATTTCGCACCGTCGAATACAAATCCTTGCCGCAGGCGATCAACGATCTCCGCTCCGGATTCGTCGCCGCTGTGATCGATATTCCTTACGACTTCACGCAGCGCTACTATCAGCGCAACCGTCCGCGCATTTCCTTCACAGAAGACAACACCGACCAGTTCGTTTCGAGTTCCCTGCTCGAACGCGTACAGCAGATGGTGAAGAACTGAACACGCCGGACGTGGAGCCGCGTCTCGCGAGCCAGGTGGATTTGAACGTTGTCGAAATGTATCCGTACATCGAGTACATCAAATATTCGCTCGCGGGCTCGATCGCGATGTCGATTTTTATCGTGGCCATGATCGGCGGGGGCATCACGTTTATCGACGACAAGGCGCGCGGGCTGCATGAAGGATATCTCGTCACTCCGATTCAGAAAACCGAGCTGGTGATGGGATTGATCGGCGCGGGTGCGCTCAAGGGATTGATGGCCGGATTCATTCTCACCATCATCGGCGGCTTGATTGCCGGGATTCCGCGGCTGTGGGATCCGGTGCGTTTGGTGTATCTCGCGATCGTCGTGCTCGTTGCTTCAGTTGCGATGATCAGTTTCATGTTTCTGGTGATGGTGCGTGTGGATGATCCGCTCGTGCCCCGCGCGATTTTCGGCGTGCTGAATACGCTGCTGTTTTTTCCTTCGGGCGCGGTGTACCCGATCGAGCGTTTCCAGGCTGGCTGAAATGGATTTCGATCGTGGATCCGTTCACGTACACGGTGCACGCGCTGCGAAATCTCACCATCAAGAACACCGGCTTCGAAGGAATCTACAAGGACGTCTTAATTTTATGCGTTTTTTCTGCCATCATGATTGGCGTGAGCATCGCTCTGTTCAAGCGGCAATTATAATTTGAGGAGTTCGTCGTGGCGCTTTTTGACGGAACGGAAGAACATCCGCCCTCGAAGGTACGCCGGTACATCATCACCGGCGTCACGTTCATTATTCTTGTGGCACTGGGCTGCTGGTATTTGCTGCGATTCCACAAGGAGACGACCACCGTCAAGAATTTCCTCAGCACGGTCGCCTCGGGCAATTTTGATCTGGCCTATCAGATGTGGAAGCCGGCGCCGAGTTTTTCATTCAAGGATTTTATGGAAGATTGGGGGCCCAACAGCTACTACGGCCCGGTGAAAAGCTTTCATATTGTAAACGCCGAAGAAATGAAGCACGGATCCGATTCACCATCAGGCGTAATCGTCACGGCCGAGGTAAGTCCCTATGATACTTTTCCTTCCGTGGTGATGCTGCAAAAGAAAATAAAATCAAAGAAGTACGAATATGGGTGCAATTCAAGGATCAATCGCTAGGTTATCCGCCATAGTTTCGAAGAGTGTTAGGAAGCGCATTCTAAGATTGCGGGCACTTGAAAAAAATCACTGCGCTTCTATCTTGGCCTCGTCCACCAGCATCACGGGGATGTCGTCGCGGATCGGATACACCCGCCGGCACTGCGAACACTTTAGCCCTTTTTTATCACTCGTCAGTTTCACCGGCGTCTTGTCCAATGGACATACCAGAATATCGAGCAATTCCTGCGACACGGCCATCTCCACCTCCTGAATTGCTCCGAGGCTCGCGAACGTCCGATTTCAATTCAATCTTTATTCGGTCCGCATTTTCAGTCAATACTTGAAACAGCAAGCGTGAGATTCCCCTTCCACTCTGCGCCTGTCTCCAACTCAATCGGCCAGATCGCGATGATCTGCGAGCCTTGATTAATCCGCTCGAATCCGTCTTCTGATTCCGACACAGTCTCGATTGGCGAAACCCAGAAATCGCGCGCCGCCGGCGCTTTGAATTCCACCTGGGTTTTCTGCCATTCATCCGCTACGCGCAGCGAACTGGCCGGCACGGCCGAAGCCCACCGCAAAGGATACCGCTGCCCTGACGATTCGAAGTAGCGATCCGGGGCCGAGGGCGCAAGAAAATTCACCACCGCCTCGATTCCAACCACCACCGAAGCTGCGCCCGGAGCAGTTCTTTGTACCGCCGCCTCGCAACTGATCTCGAATCCATTCGGCGTACGCGCAAACGAAACGTCTTTCGAGCCGGCCAATCGGCGCTTTGCTCTGACGCGAGCGTCGCACCAGTTTTGGAAACGCCTACCACTCGAAACCTTCCGCCAGCGAGCGCCGCATCTTCTTCCAGGCTCACCGTCGCGCAATCTTGATAGGTTTTCGTCGGACTAAAAAGCAATAGTCGAAACGAATGCCGAGGCCAGCGGTCATAGTGCAGCCAGCGCTCCAAGCCTTCTTCTTTCACGCGCATCTGTTCGTGAATCGACTTCGCGCCTTCATAGTTTTTCGAGCCCAGATTTTTCAGTTTCGCGTGATACGCCTCGACACGGCGTTCGAGTGAATTGATGAGCGCGACATTCGTTTCGCGGCAATCGATCGCGCAGATCGTCGCTCCGTCGTCGGGCCTCAGAAGCGCAGCATAGCGATCGGACGTGAAATAAATCTCCTCGCGCCCATCCGCATCAAAATCAATTTGTGCCACGTCAGCGTATTGTTTGGCCCGATGCGACAGGCGGTCTGCAATTGCCTCCGCCTGAATCACCGAATTCCATAGCGCGGTGCGCAGATGCGGCGCGTAGAGGCCTCCAAACACACCGTGCCAGTAAGCGTCATTGCACTGGCTGCGCAATAAGAGCGACATGGCCTCCTCGGCGGCGCGCACAAATGCCTTGTCGCGCGATCCCTTTTCGGCAAGCTTTCGCACTTTGCCGGAAACGTGCACCACTTTTTTCTGTAGCAGATTCGATTCGCAATACTTCGTGAAGAAATTGCGCCAGATTCCGCCACGCAGGAATGGAAGCCATTCCGGCCGCGATGCGAACTCCTCTGTCAAGGCGTGATACCGCACGCGCGCCGCCGTCGGCAAAGCCCACTCCATCATTTCTGTGTACGACGCCGTCGGAATATCCGCACGGCCGAATGACGGGTGGGACGCTACAGCATGGCCAGGAGTGGATGTCTCCAACCAATCCGCGTTTGTTTCCAGTTCGCAAAATAAATTCTCCAGCCAGCCATCCGTATAACAAAGCTTGTTCGTGCCGGGCCACACTCCAAATTTTTCCAGATCATCACCCATCACCGCAAACGCGCCCGGATGCTCGCCCGCGGCCTGGCGTAAAAAGTCCACCGTTTCCCCTACTGGGCGAAAAGGAAGCAGGTATCGTAGCGCTTTCAGACCGGGCAGAACGTTGACGACATGGCACTGGTCTTCGGCGCAATAGTGGCCGAACAGTTCGCCGAGCTCGAAGCCAGCGCCGAGAAAATGATTGTCATCCACTAACGTATATTCGACTCCGGCAGGAGCGAGCGAGGATGGAAGCTGCGGCTCCCAGACGCGCTCGGCGAGCCACGCACCTTTCGGCCTCGCGCCGAAATGCTTTTCCACATAATCCGCCAGCCGCGTGATCTGTTCTTGCCGGTCGCCCGGAGGAATTGCGATCAGAATCGGCTCGTAATATCCGCCGCCTACGATTTCAATTTGTCGGCGGTCAACCAGCACGCGCAATTTCTCGAAATATTCCGGGTGCGCGCGCTCCATCCATTCGAGCAGCGATCCGGTGTAGTGCAAACCGAGGCGAATGGAGGGATGTCGCGACAATACTTCTACGAATGGCAGATAAGATTGCGCGTAGGCGCGTTCAAAAACGTCACCAAAATTACCGACCGGCTGATGAGCATGAATCAGGAGAGTGAGTTGGAATTTCGCCACCAATGAATCCTCGCCGCAGCAACCCCAGAATAACCTGATTTGCGCGAAGTTCCATACAGCGGCCACACTAAAATGCGCGTCATCGACACGTTACGGTAGCGATAAAGCCGGCTTATTAACGCGCGCGCCGCGCCCACCGCCCCTGCAAACTGCGCGAAGCGCTCACCCAGCCGCGCCATTGCCGCTTCAATTCCAGAATCCGCCGCGCCTTCAGGGGCATAAATCACCACGAGAATTTCGCGCGCCGATTCCGTATCATGCTGCGCGTGGAATCGCTGATCGGACTTCCGAACGGGCCATCAGGATCGGCTAAGACCGGCCGTCCCTCGAGATGCCACATCTTTTTCCCGATCCCCTCATACATTTCGCCGGGCGCGCCGTGGCGCAACACGATCGGCGCTCGAATACGCGCTCGGTCGTAGCAGCCATACGGCCAGCCGGTTTCAATCGAGCCCAGGTTGCAAATATCCACGGCATTCGACACGCGATACAGCCCCTTGCCCTGCACCACGCGCCTCAGCAGAGCTTCCGACGACGGCCGGTATTTCGATGGGTCTATCCCCCATTCGCGAAACATAGCCCGCACTGCTCGAATGGCAGGCGCCTCTGCGAGACTCTCGACTGTAGACTCGCTGCGCTTCCGCTCCGAAACTTCGTCCGTCAATTTCGCCAGCGCCAAATCGACCGGGACGACAGCCAGTCCATCGGCTTCGACGACGCCCAGCTTCACTCCCGGCAATTCAATCCGAATTTCCATGTTTATCTGAGTCTCCGCGCTGATATCGTTATCACTTCACAACCGGTCAACTCGAGAGATCGGCCAACAATGGGTGCGCACCGACGATTCTATCGAGATTCGGTTGTTCTCACGATGAAATCAGCAGAACGAGAAAAGAAATTCGAAGAGGGCCTCGCGCATTTCAATGCGAAGAAATTCTTCGAGGCTCATGAATTTTGGGAAGAGATATGGCTCGTAGAGTCTGAGCCTGAGAAAACCTTTCTGCAGGGCTTGATTCAAGTCACCGCTGCGTTTCATCACCGTCAGCGTAGAAACCCAGAAGGCTTGGAGTTGCTGCTTGCTGCAGGAATTGTGAAATTATTGCGATTTCCTGAGGATCATCGCGGGCTTGCGATTGGTGAGCTGCGAGAAAACGCCAAGCGATGGGCCCGGGCGATCGGAGCGGGTGACGATCTCGGCGAGAAAGCGCTGCCGAAACTTGGGCGGTCGAAAACATCCGCGCGACATCGCTCCGCTGCAAGCAAACGGAACAGATCACCGGGAACTAAGGCTCAACGATAATCTCGCCTTTCATTTTGCCGTGGCCGGTGCCGCACTTCTTACAACACGAAAACGCATAAGTACCCGGCGCCTCAGCCGTAAATTCCAATGTGGCAGTCAGGTCCTTTTTGAGCTTCAAGCAATCATCGCCGTAGGTGAATGACAATCCTGGAGGGGTATTCGGCTGGCCTCCCTGCGGAAAAGGATTGATGTGGATTCCGTGCGTGCGGTCCACGGATGTCAACTTCAGTTGAATCTTTTCTCCTGCCTTCACTCGAATCACGGATGGCTCAAACTCGAAATTCTTCGCGGTCACTTGGATCATTCGCGGGGGTTTCTGAGAAGGTTTCTCTTGCGCTGGCACGAAAGATCCCGATGCGCCAATAACGACAAACGCGGCAAACAACGCCAGCGCCGAGCGAGCGATTTTTATTTTCAAGAAACGGTGCCTCCGTGAGGGAGCATACGTCCGTCAAAACAAAAAGAGAAGCCGCGACTTCGACGCTCCCGCTGCTGTTTGGTTGACACGCACCAGCTAGCTATGGAACGCTCCTAGAGGAGATCATCATGCCTCTCGAGCGCGAACAAATCACGGACGCCCTGCGCCAATGCTTCGATCCCGAAATTCCCGTCAACATCGTGGATCTCGGCTTGATCTACGATGTTCAGAACGATCCTGAAGGAAACGTCAGCGTGAAAATGACGCTCACGTCGCAAGGCTGCCCTTCCGCGCAAGCCATTCCCGAGCAGGTGCGGCAGCGCATTGCGGCGATTGAAGAAGTTCGGGATGTGAATGTGGAAATTGTCTGGGAACCGGCATGGAACCCGGCGATGATCAGCGAAGCTGGCCGGAAGGCGCTCGGTATCGAACCGGAAGCGTAATCTTCTGCGCCGAAAATAAAAAGCGCGGCAAATCTCTCGATCCGCCGCGCTGAGCTAAATAGGTTGTGATTTCCTCGCCGCAGGAGCAGCGGCCGCCGCTTTTCGCTACGCCTGCTTATTCGTGTACCAGTCCGCGTTGATCGGCGTAAAGTTCGCCCACTTCTCCGGCAGATCTTCGAGCGCGAAAATGGCGGTCACCGGGCAAACCGGGACGCACGCGCCACAGTCAATACACTCCACCGGGCTGATGTAAAGCTGCGTTTCAGCCTCGAAATCCGGCTCGTCCTTGCGCGGATGGATGCAGTCCACCGGACAAACGTCGACGCACGCCGTGTCCTTTGTTCCGATGCAAGGCTCTGCGATTACATAAGCCATTTCGTTTTCTCCTGGATTAGGGCTGTCTTCCTTACGGAATCACTGCCATTCCGCCCGCCGCACTCTAAACATTTTTTATATCATCATTCCTACAGGGGCACAAGTATGCCTCGTAGCTGCTGTTTTGCGGCCGAAATTCGGTTCCGAGTTCCCGCGAACGGGGTGCGATAACCGGCGATTCGGCTCCGCAATGCACTACCGAAGTTGCTGTCCCGGCGTCTAACCCGCTAGAATGTTTGCCGTGAAGATAAAGCGACTCAAATCGACGCTGCCGTTCCTGCTGCTTTCGATGGCGATGGTCGCGCTCTTATCGTCCAGCGTCTCGCATCCTACTATCGCTTTCGCGCAGTCGGCATCTTCCAAGCCCGCTGCTAAATCCACCAAGGCTGCCTCAGCAGATCTGCCTTTGATCGACCTTGCAGGGTACAACCAGGTGCTCGCGAAATACCACGGCAAGCCGCTGGTCGTCACGTTCTGGGCCACTTGGTGCGAGCCGTGCCGCGACGAATTTCCCCTGCTCGTCGAGCTGCAAAAACAGTATGCGCCGCAAGGCCTTGCAATTTTTGGCGTCAGCCTCGATGACGACGCAGATATGAATCTCGTTCGCCGCTTTCTCGCGCGCAATCAACCCGGCTTTTCCAACTATCGCCAGAAGCCCGGCATCGATGTGGATGCTTTCTATCGCGGCGTGAATCCGGCCTGGACCGGCACCATGCCCGAAACAATTTTCTATGGCCGCGATGGACACATCATCGGCCATTTCGTAGGCGGGCAATCTCGCGCATCATTTGAAGAAGGAATACGCCAGGTCCTGGCGAGTCCGGCTGCGCAGGCGAGCGGCCACTAGGCTTCTAACGGACCGGGCTCGGCTTCTGCGCGGTATCTTCCAGCCACATTATTTCAACTCTTTCGGAGGTCTCCGATGCTTCAAACTCGCGGAAACAAACTCACCTGGCTCGGCCACGCGGCATTTCGCATCACCACTCCCACCGGCAACGTGATTTTGGTGGATCCGTGGATTCAGTCGAATCCCATGACGCCCGAGGCGCTCAAGAAAATCGAGCGCGTCGACACGATGCTGATCACGCACGGCCACTTTGACCACATTGCGGACGCTGTCGAAATCGGCAAGAAATTCAAGCCGCGTGTGGTGGCGATTCACGAAACCGGCGGCTGGCTCGAGTCCAAAGGCGTATCCAATATTTCGGGCATGAATAAAGGCGGGACGCAGAAGGTGGGCGAAATTGAAGTCACCATGGTGCACGCAATTCATTCCTGCGGCATTCAGGATGGCGACAAGATCGTGTATGGCGGAGAAGCATGCGGCTACATCATTCGGTTGCCCGGCGGCCTTACCGTTTATCACGCGGGCGACACCGCCGTTTTTGGTGACATGAAGATTATCGGCGAGCTTTACTCGCCGGATCTCGCGATGCTTCCGATCGGCGACCACTATACGATGGGACCGCGCGAAGCGGCGCTGGCTATTCGGCTGCTCAACGTGCGCCACGTGATACCGATGCACTTTGGCACGTTCCCGGCGCTCACGGGCACTCCCGATGCGTTGCGCGAGCTTACACGCGACGTTCCCAGCCTCGAATATCATGTGATGAAGCCGGGCGAAACTCTGGGCGAGGAAAAATCCGCAAGCGCAAGGTAGGTTCTAAGGGGTTGACTCAATGTAGCTCACCTCTTTCGAGGTGAGGTTTTTTTGATTCGTGCATTTCGCCTTACAAAGGCGCACCGTCCGCGCACCGCATTCTGGAGGAACCAATGCCCGGCAAGATCCTGAATTCGAACGTCGAAGAATATCTCGAATCCCTGCTGCCCAAGCGCGACCCGATCCTTACCGAGATGGAGCGTTACGCCAGGAAGCACGACGTGCCCATCATCGGCCCCGCCTGCGGGCGCTTGCTCTATCTGCTTGCGCAGATCTCAGGCGCAAAACGGATTTTCGAGATGGGCTCAGCCATCGGCTATTCCACAATCTGGCTTGCGCAGGCGGCAGGACCGGGCGCGGAGATTTACTATACGGACGGCAGCGCGGATAACGCCAAACTAGCGGGCCAGCATTTCATCCGCGCCGGTGTGAGCGACCGCATTCAAATTCTAGTTGGCGATGCGCTTCTTCTTCTCGACGAAATTGGCGGCCCGTTCGATCTCATCTTCATTGACGTCGACAAGCACCAATATCCTAAAGCGATGCAGAAGGCGGTTCCGCGATTGAAGAGCGGCGGACTTCTCATTACTGACAATGTTCTCTGGTCCGGCCGCGTCACGGCGAAATCGAAGGACGTTCGCACGAGCTCGATTCAGCAATTCAATCGCCTGGTGTATTCGTCGGACGAGCTTTTTCCCGTCATCGTTCCGCTGCGCGATGGCGTAGCCGTCTGCCGCAAATCCTGATGAGCCTTGGTACTCGCAATTAAAATTTCACGCCGGCTGTTGGAACGCTATTGGGTTGGCGGCGGCGGTTGAATCGTCACGGGCGCCGTCAACTTAAAATGCAGCCGCGTCTCCGCCGGAATCGTAATGTCGCGTTTTCCGGTGAATGCAGTGCCCGCTGTTCCTGCGCCACCGCCTGCGAGCGCGCCGATCGCAGCGCCTTTACCTCCGCCTGCCAGCCCACCAATGATTGCGCCAAACGCCGCGCCTCCACCTGCGCCAATCGCGGTACGTTTGCCGCGACCCTTGATGGTTTCCTCAAACTCGGAAGTTTGAATCGAGTACGGCTGTCCATTCACGGTGATCGAATCGAGGGTTAGCGCCAGCACGGCCCCGCCTTTCACGCGTCCGGCGGAATCCGCCTGCACCACCGTTCCCTTCGCGCGCGTGCCGGTGGGAAGCACGGTCACGCCGCCCACGCTGATCGGCGCGGCAAGCGAAGCGGCGAATGGATCGCCGTTGTTGTTTGTCTTTGAGCTGACGGTTTGATCGATCGTCACGGTGAGAAGCGTGCCCGCGTCAATCACCACGGGTGGCGGAGGTGGCGGTGCCGCCGGTTGGCTCGGCGTTGTGTTCGCAGCGGGCGCACCGGAAGCGGGCGAATTGGCAGCTGATGAATTCCCTGCCGGCGCGTTCGCCGTGGCGCCGCCATTCGGGTTTCCGGAATTGGAATTCGGATTCGATTTATTGCATCCGCCGACCGCAAGCAGGACGCCAATCGCGAGCCATCGGACAGCTGTGCGAGTTCTCATTTTGCACCTCAGTTTGCCGAGCGAAATGAACTGCGGAGAAGTTTGGACTGCCGCGCTTGCCTATTCTAATTCCGGGCGAAAATTATCACAACGATTTGCTGCGTTGACCCGCGCACGCACTGTTTGCCCAGCTCGGGTAGCCACGACGACGCTGTTCTCGTCGTGGGACTTTCTCCGCATCACCTCAAGCCGGCGCCTCACCAGAAGACTTCGGCAGCAAATTGCGCAAGAAGAACGCCAGGTTCGCAGGCCGCTCGGCAAGCCGCCGCATGAAATACGGAAACCAATCAGTGCCAAACGGAATATAGATCCGCAACCGGTAACCTTCCCGCACAAGCTGCTGCTGCAAGTCAGTGCGGATTCCATAAAGCATCTGAAACTCAAACTGATCGCGCCCGATATTCTTCTCGCGCACGAAATCCTTCGTGGCCTGAAGCATCGCGGGATCGTGCGTCGCAATCCCGTGATAGATCCCGCTCGGCAGCAGCAGCTTCATCAGCTTCACGTAATTCGCATCCACGTCGGCTTTTCCGGGAAACGCGATTTCCGCCGGCTCCTTATACGCGCCTTTGCAAAGCCGCATCCGGCAGCCCACGCTCAGTAAATCCCGCACATCCTGCTCGGCCCGGAAAAGATATGCCTGCATCACGGTGCCGACGCCGGTGTATTTCGCACGCACCCGCTTCGCCAATTCCACCGTGCGTTGCGTGTACGCCGAGCCTTCCATATCGATGCGCACAAAGTTTCCCAAATCTGTCGCATGCGCTACGATTCGTTCCACGAGCTCCTGGCAGAGCGATTCGCTCAAATCCAATCCCAGCTGCGTCAGCTTCAGCGACACATTCGCATTCAGATTCTCGCGCGCAATCCGGTTGAACATCGCTATATATCCATCCGCAGCGTCACGCGCCCCCGCCTCATCCGAGACGTTCTCTCCGAGCAAATCGAGGCTCGCCGAGCGGCCCGCCGCATTCAGCACCCGCGCGGCTCCAATCGCGTCGTCGAGCGTCTCGCCAGCCACAAACCGCCGCGCCACCCGCCGGCTCACACCATTGCTCATGATCAGCGGCGCAAGCCGCTTGCTTTCGGAAAGCTTCAGAAGGAGTGCGCGCATCAGCAGAAAAGGCGCTTCTTTCGGCGGGAAGATAATGCAGCGATTCTCATGCGCTGGGAATTATGCCGCGAACCTCAAGATTAAACTAGCGCTGGTTACAACTTGTTTTTGCCAAGAAACTTCTCCGCATCCATCGCCGCCATGCAACCCGACCCCGCGGCCGTGATCGCTTGCCGATAATGGTGGTCTTGGACGTCGCCCGCCGCGAAAACGCCTTCCACGTTCGTCTTCGGCCCGTCGTGCGTGATCAAGTAGCCGTCCGAATCCATCTCCAGCTGGCCCTTGAAAATTTTTGTGTTCGGGTCATGACCGATAGCGACAAAAACGCCTTCCACTGCCACAGTCTTCAGTTCGCTCGTATCGACGTTCCGCAGGCGCACCATCTCCACCGACTTTTTGTCGACATCATCTACATGCTCGATCACATACGGTGTGAGAAATTCGATTTTCGAGTTCGCTCGCGCCCGATCCAGCATGATCTTCGTCGCGCGAAATTCATTCCGCCGGTGCACCAACGTCACTTTTTTCGCAAATTTCGTCAGGAAGGTCGCCTCTTCCATCGCCGTGTCGCCGCCGCCGACCACGATAATATCGCGCTCGCGGAAAAAATAGCCGTCGCACGTGGCGCACGTTGAAACACCGTATCCCAGTAGATGTTTTTCCGCCTCAATCCCCAGCATCCGCGCTGATGCGCCGGAGGCAATAATCAAAGCCTCGCATTCATACGTCTCTTTGCCCGCCACAACCTTAAACGGCCGCTTGCTCAAATCCACCGAAGTCACCGCGCCCGACGCAAACTCTGCCCCGAATCGTTGCGCCTGCTTCCGCGCGTTCTCGATCAATGCCGGACCCAAAACTCCGTCCGGGAATCCGGGAAAATTTTCCACCAGCGTCGTCAGCCCCAACTGGCCGCCCGGCTCGTAGCCGTCCAGCACCAGCGGTTTCAACTCCCCGCGCGCCGCGTAAATCGCAGCCGTGAGCCCCGCACACCCGCTTCCGATGATGATCACCTTGCGCACTTAAATTCTCCTGACGATTCGATGCTGAATCAGCCTAAGCGATGCAATCTGAAAAGCTGACTATTATAGCATTGAGCGCCACAACAGATAGAACGTCGGCCACGCGAAGCGGTTTTCACGAAGGCCCCCGTCAACAATGTCTCATGTGCATTGATGATTCTCCCAAACCGGAGTAACATTCGCGCTCATCATGGCGGCGACAAGACTGCTAACGCGAATACTCGCGATTCGATTTTCGCCGCAGAGGTGAATGGAGTTTTCGATGAAAAAGACTGAAAAAATTATGCTGAATCAAACGATGCAGATTTCGCGGTTGATTCCGGTACTCATCCTCGCAGCCTTCTTCCCAGTTATTTCTCACGCTCAAGCGGAAACCGGTGCTCAGGATCACGAAACGCATAACATGGCGCCCATGGTGCACACCCCTTCAACCACAGAATTCGAAGGGCATGTATCACTGCCTTATCAAGTGCAGTGTCACGGCCATAAATTGGCGGCAGGTGAGTACAAGCTCTTCGTGAAAACGGTCGGCGAGGACAAGATGGTCACACTTCAGCGGGAAGGAAGCGACGTCGTCTTGAAGTCTCGTCCCGTACCTCCCACTTCGGTTTCCGACCACGGCCCCAGCGCCATGATGCTACGCCACGGACCAGGCCCGGGCACGCACACAATCGAAGGGGTCTATATCGAGAATCTGAAATTGGTTTTGTTCCTCGACGAGACCGGGCACGCGAACCCCATCGACAAGGTATTCGCCAGCGTCAAGCGCATTCCGATCACTTGATCTGATCGATTCGATTAAGCGCCAATCCACGGGATATCTCGCAACCGTCCCGAGAAGGTCGAAGTCCGGGTTGTAACTTCAGCTCTAAGTTTGTTATATCCTCGTACACGGGCTGTTCGTGCGATAGTTGATAGCTCCTCTTGCAGATATGGCCTCACCCACCGGGATGCTCGCCCCAGGGACCAAACTCGGACCCTACGAAATCGTCGGCGCATTAGGCGCGGGCGGAATGGGTGAGGTGTACCGCGCCCGCGACGCCCGGCTGAATCGAATCGTCGCAATCAAAATTCTCCCTGACGCACTCGCCACGGATGACGACCATTTGCACCGCTTCGAGCGCGAAGCCCGCTCGGCGTCCGCCCTCAACCACCCCAACATCGTCACCATCCACGACCTCGGGCGCGACGGTTCCGTTCACTACATCGTGATGGAGTTAGTCGAAGGCACCACGATGCGCGATTTACTGAAAGCAGGAGCCGTGCCGATTCGCCAAGCCATCGACATCGCGGCGCAAATCGCCGAAGGCCTCGCGAAAGCGCATGAAGTCAGGCATCGCGCATCGCGACATCAAACCCGGAAACCTGATGATCACCGCTGATGGATTCGTCAAAATTCTCGACTTCGGCTTGGCGAAGCTTGTCCCCGCCGGCGAGGAATTATCGCAACTCCACACGCGCTCCAATTCCGACACGCGCTCAGGCGTAATTCTGGGCACGCCGGAATATATGTCGCCCGAACAGGCCGGCGGACTTCCGCTCGATTTCCGCTCCGATCAATTTTCACTGGGCCTGGTTATCTACGAAATGCTCACCGGGAAGCGCGCATTCCGCAGCAACCACCGCTGCCGAGACTCTCGTCGCGATTTTGCGCGAACAGCCCGACCCAGTTGCGCACACTCGTCCCCGACGCGCCCGCTCCGCTCTGCTGGGCCATCGAGCGCTGCCTCGCAAAGGAACCCGAGAAACGCTACGCCTCCACGCGCGATCTCGCCCATGAACTCGCCGCCATCCGCGACCGCTTCGCTGAAAAAGTTCTTCGGCACCCGGAATCACGCCAGTCCAATATTCCCGTTCAGCGCACCGCGTTCGTGGGCCGCGAAAAAGAAATCGAGGCCGCCAAAGAACTCCTCCTGCGGCCAGACGTTCGCTTGTTGACCATCACAGGCCCCGGTGGAATCGGCAAGACGAGGCTTGGCATCGAAATCGCCTCCGCTGTCGCCGATTGTTTCCCCGGAGGAATTTATTTTGTCGCGCTCTCCGCCGTCAACGATCCAGGCCTGCTGCTCTCCGTGATTGTGCAGGCGCTCGGACTGCGCGAAGCGGGCGGCCAATCACCGCTCGAATTGCTGAAAAAACATCTTCAGGATCCATCGCGCCCGCCGGCGCTCTTCCTGCTCGATAATTTCGAACACCTTCTTCAAGCCGCGCCAACTCTCGCTGATCTCCTCGCCATGGGCCCGAATCTCAAAACTCCTGGTCACCAGCCGCGCCCCGCTTCACATTTACGGTGAACATGAATTTCCCGTGCCTCCGCTGGCCCTACCGGATTCGCGCTCGAAGCCCACTATCGACGACCTCTCAAAATATCCCGCAGTTGCGCTCTTCCTGCAGCGCGCCGGCGCAGCCAAACCCGATTTCGAGCTGAACCACGAAAACTCCTCCGCCATCATCGAAATCTGCAGCCGCCTGGATGGCCTGCCCCTCGCGATCGAACTCGCAGCCGCCCGCGTGAAGGTTCTCTCCGTCGCCGCCATGCGCACTCGCCTCGCCAGCCGCCTGCAATTGCTCACCGGCGGCGCTCGCGATCTTCCGCAGCGGCAGCAAACCCTGCGCGCTGCGATCGACTGGAGCTACGACCTGCTCAGCCCAGCCGAACAGAAACTTTTTCGGCGCCTCTCCGTCTTCGCCGGCGGATGCACGCTCGAAAGCGTGGAAGCGGTCTGCGACGCCAAAGCCGATCTCGATTTGGATCTTCTCGATGGCATGGCTTCGATGGTGGACAAAAGCCTGGTCCAGCAGGTGGCACAGCCCCATGGCGAATCGCGCTTCACGATGCTCGAAACCATTCGCGAATACGCGCGCGAAAAACTGGAAGCCAGCAAGGAAGAGGCTTCCACGAAGCGCGCTCACGCCGCCTATTGTCTCGTTCTCGCCGAAGAAGCCGCCACCGAACAGGGTGAAACCGTCGGCTCAGAATGGCTCGAGAATTTTGTGCGCGAGCACGACAATTTTCGAGCCGCGCTCGATTACCTGATCGAAACCGGTGATGCGGATTGGGGATTGCGCCTCGGCGCGGCGCTGTTTCGTTTCTGGGAACGCCTCGAGTATCTTTCCGAAGGCAGAGACTGGCTGGGCAAACTCCTCAAACTCCCAGCCGCGGCCGCTTCTTCGAGAGCGCGGGCCCGTGCTCTTTTTGCAGCCGGCATACTCACCGTGGAGCAGGGAGATTACCTTCAGTCCGAAGTCCTGCTCGGCGAAAGCCGCGATGTCTCTCGTGAACTCGGTGACAAGCAGGGCGTCGCCGTTTCATTGAACGCGCTGGCCGTATCGGCACGCGATCGCGGCGATCTCGCGCTGGCAAACGCGCTGTCCCAGGAAAATCTCGAGTTGTGGCGCGAGATGGGCGATCCGCGAGCGATCGCGCGCGCGCTCAGCAATCTCGCGAGCGTCGCAAAACTCCAGCGCGATTTCGCTCGCGCGCGTTCTCTCTATGACGAATGCCTCGCGCTCTTTCGCCAACTCGATGATCGCACCGGCGTGGCCTGGTCGATCAATTACAAAGGCGATGTCGCTCGCGATGAAGGCGACTCCGCCTCCGCGCGCTCCCTTTACGAACAGGCCCTCTCGATGTTTCGCGAACTCGGCGACCGCTGGGGCGTCGCCGGGACGCTCGCCGATCTCGGAAACCTCGCGAGAGAACAGCGCGACTGCGCCACGGCTCACGCCCTCTACCGCGAAAGTCTGAAAGTTTTTCAGGAGCTCGAGCACAAACGCGGAATCGCGCGCCTTCTAGAATGTTTTGCCTGCTCCGCTTCCATTCAATTCCAAGCCGAGCGTTCCTTGCGTCTTGCCGGTGCAGCCGCCGCCCTTCGTCAAAATATCGGCGCGCCGCTCACGCCTGCGGAACAAGCCAAGCTCGAAGCTCATCTCGATCCGGCTCGCCACGCCCTCGCCAACACTTCCGGCGCCACAGCGTGGCTCGAAGGTTGGGGCATGCCCGTCGACAAAGCGATCGAGAAAGCAATCGAGGAAGCTCTCAAGCCCGACGCCGGATCTTCGTCGGCTTAACCCACTACGAGCGCCAGCCCGCTGCCTTCCACGAGCAAAAGTAAGGCCTGGTTGTCTTGTCGAAGTTGAATTACGAGGTGGTGCGCGCCTATTCTGCGCTCGACGCGTCGAGCAATCGCCTCACCGCAGACACGCGGTTCGCCGGCAGGCCAACCCGCTTCGCGTGCTCTTTGATTGTCGCTTCATCCGGCGCCAGATAAACGCAGTACACTTTGTCGCCGGTCACATAGCTGTGCAGCCACTGAATTTCAGGGCCCATTTCCTTAAGTACGCTCACCGACTTCTGCGAAAGTTCCCGCAGTTGCGCGTCGGTTAAATTTCCTGCTCCCGGCACGTCGCGTTCGATAACATATTTGGGCACGGCTGCTCTCCTGATGTAATTCGATGCTAGCATGCAGGCGAAAGGCTCACAAGGCAGCGCGTCAACGCCGTCTTCAGTCTTTTAGAATCGCATTAAAATATTCACCGAGAATAAATGAACGAGGGCCACATGGATCTTCGATCGCTTCAAAAACCTCTGAAAGACCAATACCGCGCCGACCCCACCGCCTCGCGAATCACTCTTCGCGCGAAAGGCAGCCAGACCGACGCTCCAGTCTCATGCTCCGTCGACATCGGCCGCGCCATCTATCAAGCCGAAGCCCACAAAGGCGTGGGAGGCGCGGGAGCCGGCGCCTGTTCTGGTGATCTCTTGCTCGGCGCTCTCGCCGCTTGCGCTCAAATCACCTGTCAGATGGTAGCCGCGGCCATGGGCATCGCAACCGAACACATCGAAGTCACGGTCGAAGGCGATTTGGATCTTCGCGGCACGCTAGGCATTTCAAAGGACGTCCCAGTAGGTTTCGAAAGCATCCGCGTAAATTTCAATATCGCAGCCGCAAACGCAACTCCAGACCAGCTCCACGCCCTACAAGAAAAAACCGAACAATTCTGCGTCGTGATGCAAACCCTCCAACATCCACCCAAACTCCAATCCACCTGGCTCAATCACTCCTGACCCGCTCGCCTTTCAGTGGCACAGGCACTCCTGCCTGTGCGTTTTACCCTAACGGCACGATCGAAAGTCCGCCGAGGCCACGACCCCGCTCAAGCCACTCCTTCTCTACCGCCGAAACCTCACTTCGAAAACACCACCCCATGCGGCGCCCCAACTCCCTTCCAACCCTGCGGCCACTCCCGCTCCCCAAAATTAAATCCCACCTTCCCATCCACATCGCGAAAAGCATCATCCATCGTGATAGCCCCAGTCGCCTGATCCAACTTCAACAAAAACATCCGATGATCCTCAGGCGACCCGCTCGAAGTCACCACCAGCCTCTGCGTCTTCTCTCCCCAAGCCGTCCAGTGCGGCGCATACGTATCGGTCAACTTAATCCGCGAAACCTCCACAGGCTTCGCCGCATTCGCAATATCAATCACGATCAAACCATGCATCGCCGGCACGCTCTGCACCAGATAATGCCCAACGATCGTAGGAACGCCGCACCAGTTACCAGGAAACGTGTACACCAGCTGCGCCTTCGGCTCGTCCTTATCAACTCCAGTGATGCGCTCAATTCCGCATCCCAGCGTCTGAATAAACACCGATCCATCCGGCCCACGCCGCGGCTCCTCAGGACTAATCTGCGCGTAGCGATTCTCCCCCACGTCCAAATACGCCGTCTTCAGCAGCTTCAAATCGGAAAGCCGCCACACCTGATACGTCACGCCGCTAAAAATATCGTCGAGGTGCATCGAAGAATTCGTGGAAACCAGGCGATCAATCTCAGGGAGCACCACCAGGCTGTACGGCATCAACAACGCGTCAGCAAACGCCGGATCAGCATTGCTCGCACTCCGCACCACCTTGCCCTCGTCATTAATTTCCACCAGCCCGCCCGTCGCGCCCGTCTGTCCCTCGCTCCCTCCGTGATGCGCGTGCTGAAACGTCGCCAGCACATTCCCGTCAGGCAACCGTAAATATGAATGCGGATGCATGTATCCGCCCATGTCCGTGAACGACGTCACAATCTTGGGATGCAACGCATCGCGCACGTCGAAAATAAACGTCCGCCCAGCCCCGTGATCATTCGCGAAAAGCATCCCGCTCGAAGGCATCGAATATTCGGTGTGATGTACCTGCACGGTCTGCTGGTCAGTCGCAAGAGTCGTCACCAAGCGCCCATACGACGCCGACGCAGGATCAGCGTCAATCACCGCGAGAAAATCATTCCCTTTGTGCGCTTCGTCGCCAGCCCAGGCAAACAAGTAATCCTCCGGCGCCCTCGTCGTTCTGCCCCTGCGACCGCAATGGAAAGCTAATCGCGCACAAAGCCACAACAAGCACACACACGAATCGCATCATGGACAGACCCTCTTTCATGAAGAAGTTATCGCCGGCGCAAAAGCATATCAGCCGCCACAATGGAATAATAGCGGACGAGCACTCGCCTTAAGTGGCACAGGCACTCCTGCCTGTGCGCCGTTCTTCGCAGCACCGCGCCAAAACAAGCAACCGACTCGATATCGCACCCAAACAAAAAAACACTTCGCCTTCCTCTCCAATTCATGTACTTTCCGCACCGGAGAAAACGCCGCCCCATGTGCTTCTCAGCAGCAGCCAATTTCGCCGGCAGCTCCGTCCTCGCCGGCATCGGCATCGCCACACTCTCCCGCGTGAAGCACCGCCGCGAACTCCTCTTCGCCATGCTCCCCACACTTTTCGCCATTCATCAATTCATCGAAGGCTTCGTCTGGCTCGGCCTCGACGGCATCCTCTCCCCCAAAGTCACCCACAACATGGGCGCCGCCTTCATGCTCTACGCCCAGGGACTCCTCCCCTTCCTTCTCCCGCTCAGCATCTACCTCTTCGAACCCACCGCCAAAGCCCGCAAACGCATGCTCCCCTTCCTCGTCATCGGAGGCGGCACCACTCTTTATATTTTGTGGGCGCTCACAGCCTATCAGCTCGAGGTCTACGTGAAGGGAAACAGCATCGTCTACATCAATCCAGCCACCAACAACACCGCGGTCGCCATTCTCTACGTCATCGCCACCTGCGGCTCTCTCTTCTTCTCAAAAATCAGAATGATGGTCGTCTTCGGCGCGGCAAATCTCATCATTCTCCTTGCCGTCATGCTCTTCAAGCGCTACGCCTTCACCTCCCTCTGGTGCGCCTACGCCGCAGTCGCCAGCATCATCATCCTCGCCTACTTCTGGACCAGCCACAAATCCCGCCCCTTCCTCTACGCCTAATTTTTTCGTTCCGCCGCCCGCGCCTCTCACCCCTCAAGCCTCCGCGCGAAACGTTTTCCCCAACTCCGTCTCCGCCAGCCGGTAATAATGCCGGAAGTTGTAGATCAGCGGCGACCATTTCGCCGCATCGATGTACCGATCCTTGATCACCAAATCCTTTTCCACATGCACGCGCACCACTTCCACCTCCGCCGCCACCGCACCGCCAAGCTGTTCCACCCGCGCCCCGCCGATTTTGTGCACCGCTCGCACCACCGCCTCCATATGCACAGGACACTCCGCCGCCCGCGCCGGCTTCACCAGCTCGCTCGCCATCGGCGTCAGCCCAGCCGCATCGAATTTCTCCCGCTCAAAGTGAAATTGCTTAGTCTTCAACTCTGGCACCGGATTCTTTCCCGTTAGCGGCGCAAGTTTCTCCACCTCTTCCCACATCTCCGGCGACGGCAAGTTCACCACGCACTCCGCATGCCTCCGCACGTTGTCCGCCGTCTTCGTTTCGTCAAGCAGGCCCAGCAGAATCGTCCACCCCAGCGTCCAAAATGACGATATCGGCGCCAGGTTCGTCTCCCCATCCTCATTCAACGAACTGATCAGCGCCACCGGCGTCCCAAAATAAAGAATCTTCGGCTCAATAGTTCGAAACCTCGTCTCACTCATCGCACTTCTCCCAGGTTTATTTGCCCCCGATGTAAAAGACGCATCACACTCTCCGCCCCATTTTCCTAACACTCCTATCCTAACCCTCGAAGCTGCACGGATGTTTCATCTAAAGGTGAAATGTAACTGCCTCATTCCACAGGTGGCATAGGCACTCCTGCCTGTCCTGAGGAGCGAAGGGTTTACCCAGAGAACTAAAGGCCTGTCGTTTTTCATGCCTGTCCGCGCCGCACCGCGCCCTTCAGTGTCAGAAAGGTACGCCTAGTACCGAACTTCGTACTTGACTCTGTTTTCCGAGCTGATATCTTCCTCTAACCTGTCCGCGAGGTGTCCTGGCTTTAGAAGCAATCCAAGAGAGCAAACCGAGCGCGCGGCCACATGAACTCGCGGGCGTGCTCCAAAGAAGGAGGTCCGGCTATGAAAGCGACCAAGTGGATTCTTGCTGCAGAGTTGAGTCTGATTGCTTTAGTCGCAGGCACGGTAACAGCGCCGCGCGCATCTGCTAATGCGACAGGCTCGTTAAACGAAGCGAATTGTTCGGGTGGTGGCTTCACAATCGCCGCAACTTCAATTACCTGGTTGCCAGTGGGAACCCTTCCTGGAACTGGTTGCATTGACACTGGAATTGGAACGGACCTGACGTATTCCGGTGGCACCCTGGGCCCTGGCAATGTGGGCAACATCAAGGACCTTAGCGCCGGCGGCGGGGCAGTCGATCAATTCATGACGTTCCAAGGCACCACTCTCGACTTCGTTCTCACGGCCTTTGCACCTAGCGTTCCAAACACAGACTGCGCCGCCATAATGGTCGGTGGCACCTGCTCAATTTTCGTCGGTTCGCCCTTCGTGTTGACGGATTTGTCTGGAGGAAATACGGGGATCGGGTTGGTAGTCTTGGGTACAATCACTGACGGAGGCGTCACGACTGATTGGTCTGGCTCGTTCACGGCCCAGATCAACATGACCCCCGCCCAAATCCAAACCGCCATTCTTGCCCCGGGAGGTTCGGTTTCGACGACTCAATCTGGACAGTTCAGCGTTGGCAGCGGAGTTCCTATGCCGATGCCGGAGCCGGGCACGATAGTTCTTCTCCTACCCGGTATGGCTTCGCTCTTTCTATTCGCAGCGCGAAAGCGCAAGGCCGGCTTTTCCACTCCCGCTGTTTGATCGGTATCTTCTTCATCCCTTGATCGAGAGGACGGTCCAGTAGTCGCCGTCCTCTGACCAGGCATACCAAGACTAGGCATAGCAAGGCTAGGCACGCCAAGACCAGGCATAACAGTCTACGGAAAACTTCGCATTCTTCCGGATAAGTCTCGATAACCGGAATTCACTTCGGCCGAATATTCTGATTCACCCGAAACAAATTCCGCGGATCATACCGCTTCTTGATCTTCGCCAGCCGCTTATAATTCTTCCCATACGTCGCCCGAATCCGCTCCTCGCCCTCGTCCATCATGAAATTTACATACGCCCCGCCGGACGAATACGGATGCAGCGCGTCCCAATACTTTCTGGTCCAAGCCGAAATTTCCTCCCTCTTCGCCGGATCCGGATCCACGCCAACTATTACCTCCGCCCAGTTCGCATCACGATGCCACCACGCTGTCGCGCTTTTCTTCACGCGGCTCGCCGCGCCATTAATCGGATAAAGGTGCATCGTCGAATGCATCGTTGGCAGCATCTCCGCGTGCTTTATGTACTCCGCAATCGCCTCATCGGAAAGTGTCCGCATGAAATCAGCCTTCCAATACCATTGCAACCCCGGCGGATACAGGCCGTCAAAGAGACTCTGCAACACCGGATGCGGAATCGGCCCGGCTAAATCAAGCGCAGGCGCCTTGAATTTCCGGATTGGCTTGAAAACTTTTTCCGCATTTTTCATCGGCCCCGTATAGCACCACACGATCCCGCACATCTTCTTGTGGTGTAGATGTTCTGGAAACGGCGGCCCCGGCGGCACGGTGAGAAAAGCAAAGAACCCATAAACATCATCCGGCGCCTTCACAATAAAGCTGCGATACCAGCGCATCATCTCCGTCGCGTCTTCCAGCGCCCATAGCATCGGACCGCCATAATCCGTGTGCACCGGCTGCCCCTTGAATAAGAACGACGTCGCCACCCCAAAATTTCCGCCTCCGCCCCGCACCGCCCAGAACAAATCGGAATTTTCCTTCGCGCTCGCCGTTACAAATTGCCCATCGGCCAGCACCATTTCCACCGCCAGCAGATTGTCGATCGTCAAGCCGTACCGCCGCGTCAAATAACCCATCCCGCCGCCCAGCGTCAACCCAGCCACGCCAGTTGTCGAGACGAACCCCGACGGCACCGCCATACCGAACGCATGCGTCGCATGATCCACG
Source organism: uncultured Acidobacteriota bacterium (assembly GCA_963790945.1). Classification (GTDB taxonomy): domain Bacteria; phylum Acidobacteriota; class Terriglobia; order Acidiferrales; family UBA7541; genus Palsa-295. Next base: position 37,280 of record CAWBRH010000031.1, on the reverse strand, counting down.
TCCCGCCACAGCGCCCCGCCTCCCACCTGCACCATTTTCTTCTTCGGGTCCACCCGCACATAATTCATCCGCGAAAGATCGATCACCAGCCCGTCATCGCACACTCCCAAGCCGCCCGCGTTGTGCCCCCCGCCACGAATCGCCACCAGCAGCTTCTGCTCCCGGCCAAAATTCACCGCCGCCATCACGTCCGCCACGTCCGCGCACCGCGCAATCAACCGCGGCCGCCGCTCTATCATCGCGTTATAAACCTTGCGCGCCTCGTCGTACCCCGTGTCCCCAGGCTCGATCAACTCTCCACGCAGACTCGCCTTGAATGTCGCAATTGCCGCGTCGTTCATCGTCCCCGCCTTCCCTGAGCCTCGTTTTTCAGTGACAATTTTAAATTCACGTCTTACCGCCTCTGACCGCTACATCCTATTCTTCTCTTATTTCTCACACAATATTCCCAACGTCCGCGCACGCCGTGCCGACGACAAGTGGCACAGGGACTCCTGCTTGCCCTGAGAACCGAAGGGCCTGTGCGCCTTTGCTTAGCTCACGCACTCAAGAGCAGAGATCAAATTAACAGTCGCTACTGTTGCCCGTCCCCTGCCGCAAACGCATTCGCGGCGGCGCGGGATTGCCGCACAGCCGCAGCGTGCGAGATAATGCCGCCAGTGAGAATCTCGAGATGCAAACAACTGCGGGTCTCTTCCGCCTCCTGAATGAATTCATCATGCTGCTTCTTGGCGCGCTGCTGATTCTGCTCGCCGCGTCGCGTCGCATCGGACTGCCTTCGCAGCCCGCGCTGTGGTACGCGCTCGGAGCCATTCTGATTCTTTGGGGACTGCGCACCGGAATGCGCCCCGTCTCGAAAGCTGCCAATGAACACGCCGCGATTCGCGGCGGCTCGCTGATTCTCGTCGGCCTGATTATCCTCGGCGTGCCGCTTGTTTCGCTGCGCTACGAAGCGCTTCTGCTCGCGCTGGCAGGTGGCGTTCTCGTGCTGCGCGGTTTGCTGGGCAGCGTGCTTGTCGTGCGTGCTTCCTGATTTTTCGTAGCGCATCCGTTTCTTCAGCGAAGGGAGAATCAAATGGAAGTCGTAAATCTGAATGAAAAGCTCTCCAAAGTCACCGAACACTGGAGCCCGAAGATCGTCGGCGAAATCAACGACTCCTACGTGAAGGTCGTGAAATTCAAAGGCGCCTTCGTCTGGCACCACCACGACGATGAAGACGAAATGTTTCTCGTCGTCAAAGGCCGCATGAAAATGCGCTTCCGCGATCGCGACGTGTTCGTCTCTCCCGGTGAATTCATCATCGTGCCGAAGGGTGTCGAGCACCTGCCTGAAGCCGACGACGAAGTCCATATTGTCCTGTTCGAGCCCAAGTCCACCCTCAACACCGGTAATGTGCGCAACGAGCGGACAGTGGTAGAACTGGAGCGGCTCTAGTAGCGCAGTCATCGCGGATCGAGGAGAGTTCAGTTCATGAAGCGCCGTCTCTACACGCTCGACGTGTTCACCACTAAGCAGTACGCCGGAAATCCTCTCGCCGTGATCACCGACGGCGACGGCATTGCGCCCGCAAAGATGCAAGCCATCGCCCGCGAAATGAATCTGGCCGAAACGGTTTTCGTGCAGCGCCCTACGAACAACGGCGCGCTGGCCCGGCTCCGCATCTTCACCACCACGCGCGAGCTTCCTCTCGCCGGCCACCCTGTGATCGGCACCTGGTTCTTGCTCGCCGAGCTCGGCGTCGTCCCGGCATCGGAAGGCCACGTCCAAATCATGCAGCAGACCGGCGCCGGAATTTTGCCGGTCGAATTCAGTTTTCATGACGGCCGCCCGGTGCGAGTCACCATGACGCAAAAACCGGCGCGCTTCGTTGCCACCAAATTGAATCGCGCCACCCTTGCCGAAACTCTCGGCCTGAAAGCAGCCGATCTCGATCCCACGCTTCCGCTCGAATTTGTTTCCACCGGAATTTCCAACTTGATGGTCCCGATCCGCAACCGAAAGACGCTGTCGAAGATTCACGTGAACATGCGCGGGCTCGCGCAACTGATTTCGCGCAACGGAGTGTTGGCTTACTGTTTCGCGCTCGGCGGCAAAGGGAAAGCGTTCGCTCGCGGAATGGTGCCGTGGGGGCTCATCGAAGATCCAGCCACCGGCTCGGCGGGCGGCTCGCTTGGCGCTTATCTTGTCGAGCACGAGCGGCTGAAGCCGGCGGAAACGCTGACGATCCTGCAAGGCGTCGAGATGGGGCGGCCGAGCGAAATTCAGGTCGAGGTCACTTCTGCGCGAGGGCGCCTGGTGCCGAAGGTGAGCGGCTCGGCAGTGCGCGTTTTCGAAGGCCACATCGAGGCTTAGTTTCTGATCTGAGTTTGTGCTGAGTCGAAGACCTGGGCGTACGATCGGCCTCGCGCTTGGCCTTCGTCTCCACCTCGCGCGCGGCATGATCTTAGCCTTCTAATTTTTTCTGCGCTGCGTCGAGGATGCCGTTCAGAAATGCGGGGGCTTCTGCTGAGGAAAATTTCTTGGCGAGCTCGAGGGCTTCGTCAATCACCACTTTCACTGGCGCTGTGCCGGATTTGAATTCGTAAATCGCAAGCCGCAGAATATTGCGGTCCACCGCGGCGAGACGCTCGAACTTCCAATTCTCCGAAAGTTTCCCGACCAGCGCGTCGTTTGCGGCTGCCTGCGCCACCGCGCCTTCAAAAAGCTGGTCCGCGAATTTTCGCGTGGAATCGGCGGCGCGCGCCTGCTTCCAAAAATGCTGCTCGATTTGTTTTGGTTTTTGATGCGCCATGTCCCACTCGAAAAGCATCTGCAGCGCAAACTCGCGAGACTTGCGCCGAAGAGTCATCGCTTCCCGCGCCGCGGCTTGGCGCCGGGCTTCCTTGAAGTTTTGCCCGCTGGCGCAGCTTGTGGCGCCGGTTTGCGTGCCAACTTGATCGACAGTTGCGCCATCTCGACTGCGCCCATTCCCGCGTCGTAGCCCTTGTTGCCGGATTTCAGGCCCGCGCGGTCGATGGCTTGTTCGAGCGTGTCACAAGTGAGAACGCAGAATGCCATGGGGACGCCAGTGTCGAGCTGCGCGATCTGAATTCCGCGAGCGGTTTCCGAGCAGACATAATCGTAGTGAGAGGTCTCGCCGCGCAGAACGCACCCGATGCAGATGATCGAATCGACTCTTCCCGTGGCTGCGAGTTTTTTCGCGGCCAGCGCAATTTCGAGCGAGCCGGGGACGCGGACGATTTCGATTTGTTTTTCGTCAGCGCCGGCTTGTTCGAGCGCTTCGAGCGCACCGGAGAGCAAGCGGTCCGTGATGAAATTATTGAACCGGCTGACGACGATGCCGACGCGCAGTCCCGCTGCGCTAATCTGCCCGCGAGTCACCTGTGGTTTCAGCGTCATCGTCTCCTATCTCGTTTGCGCCTCATATTTGTCTCCGCGTCATTTGTTCGTCCTGCCTGGCGTCAGCGCCCCTGAAATTTGGCCGGCCGCTTTTCGAGAAAGGCGCGGGTGCCTTCGCGCATGTCTTCGGTGGAGCAGCAGACGCCGAACAATGTTGCTTCGAGAAACAGGCCCTCTTCTAGCGTCATGTCCATGCCGTGCTCGATCGCTTCCATCGCGTATTTCACGGCGAGCGGTGCGTTGGCGATGATTTTCTTGGCGATGGCTTCGGCGGTGGGCAGCAGCTCCGCGAGTTCAACGACGCGATTCACAAGGCCGATTCGCAGCGCTTCATCGGCTGAAATCATTTCGCCGGTGAGAATCAGTTCGTGGGCGACGCCTTTGCCGCAGAGCCGCGAGAGGCGCTGCGAGCCGCCGAAACCGGGCAGCAGGCCAAGCTTCGTTTCCGGCTGGCCGAGTTTTGCATTCTTGCTCGCGATGCGCATCGTGCAGCCGAGAGCGAATTCGCAGCCGCCGCCGAGCGCGAAGCCGTTGATCGCAGCGATGGAGGGCTTGCCCATTGTTTCGAGGCGATGCAGCACGCGATTGCCGAAGACGGAGAATTCTTTACCTGTGACTGGAGTGCGCGTGGAAAGCTCGTTGATGTCTGCTCCGGCGACGAATGCTTTTTCACCGGCGCCGGTAAAAATCGACACGCGGACCGAATCATCGCGTTCGATCGCGGCGAGGCAATCGTCGAGTTCTTCGACTGTTTTGCGATTTAGCGCGTTGAGCACGTTCGGGCGATTGAACGTGACGCGGGCGATCTGGTCTTTCACTTCGCACAGTAGATTGTCGTAGCTCATTTTTTATTCCGCTCTCTCGTTTATGTGAGCTGCATCGCTTTTGGCTTGGCGGGATCCGAGTAGTCGTAGAAGCCGCGGCCTGCTTTGCGTCCGTTCCAGCCGGCGAGGACCATTCGTTTCAGAAGCGGGGGCGAGGCGAAGCGCCTTTCTTTGAATTCGTCGAACATGATGATGGAAATGTAGTAGGTGGTGTCGAGGCCCACGAAATCGAGCAGCGTGAACGGGCCCATCGGGTAGCCGCAGCCGATTTTCATGGAGTTGTCGATGTCTTCGACGGAGCCGACGCCCTCTTCGAGCGCGCGCACCGCGTCGAGCAGATATGGGACGAGCAGGCGATTCACGATGAAGCCGGTGCGATCGGAAGTGCGCACGACCGTCTTGCCGAGGCGCTGGCCGAAGGCGACCATTTCGTCGAACACTTTTGGATCGGTGGCGATGGTGCGAATCACTTCGACGAGTTTCATCACCGGGACGGGATTGAAGAAGTGCATGCCGACGAAGCGATCGGGGCGCTGGGTGAAGGTGGCCATTTCGGTGATGGAAAGTGACGACGTGTTGCTCGCAAAAATTGTGGACTTCGGGCAGATTTTGTCGAGGGCGCCCCAGAGCTCACGCTTGGCGGGCAACTGCTCGATGATGGCTTCGATGATCACGTCGCTATCTTTCAGGTCTTCGACGTTTGTGGTGCCGCGCAGGCGGCCGCGAATTTGATCGCGGTCGGCGGCGCTGACAGTTCCCTTTTCGACCAGGCGGGCGAGATTCTTGTCGATGCCGGCCAGACCTTTGTCGAGGAGCTGCTGCGAAACTTCGCGGACTGTTACCTGGCAGCCTGCTTGCGCTGCGACTTGTGCGATGCCTGAGCCCATCAGGCCGCATCCGACGACTCCTACTTTTTCAATTGCCTTTTCAATTGCCATGCAGCTGCCTCCGAGAACTGCTTGCGATGTGACTGCTGATTTCCGCTAATTGCGCCGTAGTAGGGTACGGGAACGGCTGCGATGAGGCAAGCGAACGGCATGCAATTCGGGCTTTGGCGGAAACCCGAAAACCCCGTTTTGTGTCCATTAGGAATTTGCTTTCTCCTTTTTATTCAATGACTTGAGCTTTTTTCTGAATGATCGATTGTTCCGATTAGACTTGGCGCGAATTTTGCGCGGCTTTGCGCTACGAGGCTTGGCACGCGCCGAGTTCGCTAACAGCTCGCTTCCCAGGGGAGAGAGGGACGACGTACCTACGGTGCTGGTGCGCGGAGGTGGGGAGGTCGGTTTTGGTTGTGGGATACTAGCGGCGACAGACGGGAAGGCGGTTTGTGGCGGGAGCGAGACGATGCATGCAGCGCCGGAGAAAGCGCAAGCGGAAAAGATGCAGCGGGGGAGTTTGGGCGATTTGCTGGCGGCTGAGAGGACTTATTTGGCTTGGATTCGACACTCCAAATGGACGGTATCGAGCGAGAAGACTTCAGATTGATTGGGTTGGGGCTGGCTGCGCCATGCTGGGAGCGCGTCTTTCGCGAATAAATGAACCGAATATAATGAATCCGTAATTTAACGTGTATACTCTGTAGTCTTCCGTGCGGTAGACTGCGTACTTCCCGGTCTTAAATCGGTTTCAAAGCCCCCATTTGAGGTACCTGCAATGAGGTCCTTGTTGGCACGACTCTGGTCGGAAGAAGAAGGACAAGATTTGACTGAGTACGCGTTGTTATTGGCACTGCTGGCGCTGGGAGCGATTGCCACGATACATACGCTGGCGACAACGTTGAATAACATGTTTCAGAATTCGGCTAGCAGCGTTGCGACTGCGGCGGGCGGTTGAGGATTTTAGACGTTAGTGCGGCGTGGTGCGGCGAGGAACGCTGGCAGGCCCGGTAGCTAAGCACTTGCGATTGTGTTCGACAGTAGAGGCACGGCCCCGCGTACCCATGCGGGATCTGCGACATGCCGTGCCCTGCTGGGGAAAAAGCAACGACGAGAACCAAGAACGTGGCCGCGGCTACGCCAAGCATCGGCGATCGCGGTGTGTTTTTGAGTTGGCACAGGCCCTTCGGTTCTCAGGGTAAACCCTTCGTTCCTCAGGACAAGCAGGAATGCCTGTGCCACTGGAAGGCGACTTCGAAGTCAAAAGAGCCGGCGGGACGCCGGCGTTACGGAATGGCACAGGAGGCGTGAATCGACGGTTGAGGTCTGGGTCGATGGATTATGGAGTCGCGAGTTCGATTAGGGTGTTGCCGCCTTGTTGGCGGGCTTCGTCTATGCCGGCTTCGGCGCGATTCATCCATTCGGTGACGCGGTCTTCGGTTTCGTCGCCTGGGCGAGAGGTGGATTGGGCGACTACGGCGCTGACGGTGAGGTCTTGAGCGCCCCAGGAGGGATGGACGGTGGCGGCGACGTTGCGAAGCTTTTCGGCGAGGGCTTTGGCGTTTTCGAAATTTGTGTCGGGCAGGATGAAGACGAGAGACCAGGCGGTGTATTTCACGGCGACGTCGGTCTGACGGACGGCTGAAGAAACGGCGCGGGCCAGCTGCTCGATGAAGTGATCGACGGCTGCGTCACCGTGCTGGCGCAAGAGATCTCCCCCGCGATCCACGTGGAGGACAATCAGCGAGAGCGCAGTGCCCTGCGAGCGCGCGCGATTTGATTCCATCAGCAGACAATCCACGTAGGCGCCACGGCTGAGAAGACCGGTGCGTTCGTCGGCAACCGCGAGGGAGCGGACGAGCGAGCGGAGACGGGTGTGGTTGACGGAGAGCACGAGCTGGTCGCCCACGGCTTGCAGGAAGAAGCTTTCGTTCGGCTTCCAGCGGCGGGCTTGCGATGAGCCGACGATGAGAGAGCCGGCGGGAAGCTGGGTTTCTTTGTCGGTGAGGATGACGCCGAGCGCGGAGGTGAGACCGAGATCGCGGAGGGCCGGGCTGGTGGAAGAGTTGAGCTCGACTCCGCCGAGGGCGTCGGGAGACATTCTTGAAATTATATCGGCGAGGGCGTTGATTCGCTGCGCGCCGGCGGTCTGAAATCCGGCGGCGGCGTACTCGGCAGTCAAATGCGATTCAGCTGAACCGCCGATGGTGACGAGGCAGCGCGAGACGCCGAGATGCTTGCCGGTTTCCGTGGCGGTGGAGGTGAGGACTTCGCGCGGAGTGGATTGGCGATACATCAGGCGATTGATTTCGGCGATGGCGGCGAGATCGCGGTGCGTTTCCGCGGGAGCGGAAGGGTTGACTGCAGCTGGAGGAGGAGAGGGCATGTGGATCACGAGCGGCGTGGGAGCGGTGGGTGCGGGCTTGGCAGCGGGCTTGGGCGGAGCGCCTTTGGGCCACCAATTGGCGCGATCGTAGAGCGAGCGGAGACGCTCGTTTTTTTCTTCTTCGCCGGGAAAAAGTTCGGCAATGCGCTGAAGGCGTTCGACGGCTTTGGATTGAAGCGAATACTGGAGAAAGATTTCGACCTGCACGCTGAGATCTTCGAGGGCCTGTTGGGCGCGAGCTTCTTCGGTGACCGGGCCGGTGGCGGCGGCCTGATCGGAACCTGCGCCGGTGAAACCGTCGGTACGAGTGGAAACGGTGGCTGCCTTGGCGGCACGGGCGAGAATATTCTGGAGAAAGGCGGGATCGGCTTTGCCTTCGAGGCGGGCGATGCGTTCGTGATTGCGGTAGTCGTAAGGATCGATATCGACGAGGCGATCGAGCGAATCGCAGGCGGGTTTGATCTGGCCTGCTTCGAGATATAGGTCGAAGAGGCGGACGAGGGCGTCGAAATATTTCGTTTCGCGATTTAATTCCTCGTAGAGGTGAGCGACGACTTCGGCGACTGGCAGAGAGGTGGAATACATGGCCGCCATCTGGTCCATGTGGGCGACGAGTTCGGTTTCGCGGCGGTGGCTGCGCATCAGATCTTTTGTCTGGACGAGGAGCGTGGCGGCTTTGGCTTCGTCGCCGCTGAGGATGTAAGCGCCGGCGAGTTCGAAGAGCTTCGAGAAGCCTTCCGGCTTTTGCTTGTAGTAGGCTTCGAAAATTTCGCGGGAGCGGTCGAGGCGGTGCGTGCGGAGGAGCGCTTCGCCGAAGAGTGCGAGGAAGGCGGTGTCCTTTTCATTGGCGGCGATGGGATCGAGGAGCTCAACGCAGCCTTCGGCGTCGCCTTTGCGCAGGCGCGCTTCGGCGAAGAGAAGGGCGCCGGTGCGGTCGTCGGGCGAGAGCTGATGGGCGCGGTCGAAATACTCGATGGCTTCGTCGAGGCCACCGGAGGCCTGGGTGAGCTGGCCGGCACGCAGATAGCTGCGAGTGGCGAGATCGCGATGGCCGAGGCGTTCGGCTAATTCACCGAGGATCACATGGCGGCCGGGATTTTCGGGATCGAGGAGCGCGATGCTTTCATAGCAGGCGAGGGCTTCGATATCGCGGGCCTGCTGCTGGTAGAGTTGCGCGGCCGCGCCAAATTGTTCGATGGCTTCGCCGGTGCGGTTTTGCTTTTGCAGGAGCTGGCCGTATTGCATCAGGCGATCGGGCGGCTGGGGAAACGAGCGCAGGAAACGGGTGAAGATGGCGGTGGCTTTTGAGGCGTCGCCCGTTTCCACTAAGCGATCGAATTGCGCGCCGTAATATTGGGCGGCGAGTGCGGGTTCGCCGAGTCGGGTGTAGATATCGGCGAGCGCCTGGATCGATTCCTGATTCGAGGGCACTTCGTCGAGCACCGCCTGATATTCGACGGTGGCTTCGCGAAGCTTATTCTTCTCGAGGAGGCGGCGCGCTTTCTCGAAATGTTTGTTGACGTCTGCTATCGACATGGAGTGCGCGCACTGACGATCGGGACAGGCTGGGGAAGTCCATCCAATCGCCCTCTCCGAGGCTTTCGCCGCGGTTTCACCCGGCGCGCGGGGGAGTTTCAACTATACATCGGAGAATGAGGCGGGCTCACCGGGAAATCGCGGAGGCGTTGCAATGGTAGCAGCAGCGGGTGGCTGCCCGGCGAGGGACTGGTCACTCGGGCAAGAACGCACACGCAGCGAATCGTTTCGTTCGCCGTCGCCTTTAGAAACTGGACGGCGAAAAGAACGACAGCGCGCGCGAGGCAAGCATTTGCGATTTGCGATGCTTGCGAATTGGGGCACAGGCAGGATTGCCTGTGCTACCTAGGCAACGGGACGGACTTCGCTGGGGAGATGGCTGACGCGTTCGCGCATGTCTTTCAGCGAGAGGCCGCTGCGTACGAGGGCGGCGAAGCCCAGGAAGACGAAGGGGAGGTTGAGCGCGAGGAAGGCGAAGATGGAGAAGCCGGTGGCGGTGGATTTTTCGATGTCGAACCAGCCGAGGCCGAGAACGCAGAAGAATTGCCACGCGCCGATATTGGCTGGGGCGTTGGGAAGCGAAACGCCTAGGTTGATGACGAGCAGAACCACAACCGCCGCGAAAAACTCCAGATGCAGCCGGTATCCCTGCATCACGGCCCATAACCCGCATACCTGGCAGGCGGGCATCAGCAATGAAAAAAGAATCGCAGGATAGAAGCTGGGAGAAGTGCCCATGGCGTGCAGGTCTACGAGAGCGCTCATAAACTTTCCGGGCAAGCGCGCCTTTCTGCCTTCGAACGACTGCCTATCGCCCAGCTTCACTTCGAGATAGAGAATGAGGGCGACGACGACGCCGAGGAGGACGAGGGTGACGATGGCCAGCGTGTAGACAATTTTTCTGAATTGCTGCAAGTCCACCATCAAGGAAGCTACTGCCAGGGCTGCCACTGCAATTACCAGATCGATCAGGCGCTCGACGCCTACGGAGCCGAGGACGCGTCCGATGCTGATGTCTTCTGAATTGGAAACCAGATAGCTGCGCAGAAGCTCGCCGGGACGCAGCGGAAAAACCAGATTGGCGAAAAGGCCGGCGTAGACCGCGCGGATGGCTTTCGTGAGCCGCACCTTGCCGAATGGGCTGAGGAGAAATTTCCAGCGAGCCGCCTGGACGACGTAACTGAGGACGTCGAAACCCATACCGAGGAGGACCCACTTGTAATCGACCTTGGCGAGGTCGCGAAGGGCCTTCATGATGTGGAAATCATGCAAGACCCAGATGAGGCAGGCGATAGCGAGGCCATAGCCCAGAATCTTGGGAACCTGAGTGGGTTCTTGAGGCGTCGGTTCGAACATGGTTTTCAAGGAGAATACGGCGCAGGCACGGCCGGTTCCTTGTCGTTTTTCCGCACTTTAGAATCTCAGGATGGTGGCGCCCCGCCGTCACGCCCCCGGCGGGCTCGAAATCCGCTACAGCCTACGACAAGAGGTTGCCACAGGCAATCCGTGACTTTGCCTGATGTTCGCGGGGGTACTGTACTACTGCTGCGATTCGCCGGAATGGCTGGTATTATCGAGCCGCAGAAGACTCCAGAACAAAGACTCAGGGGGCAAGCGGCGATGGCTGAACCAACTAAGGAAGAGTTGATAGCGCGGATTGCGGAGCTTGAGAAGCAGACGGGTTCGCGCAAGCGCGGCGTGATTGATTTTAAAGTGGGCGAGAAGGGCGGAGTGAGCGTATACGGGCTGGGGCGCTTTCCTGTGACGCTTTATTACGAACAGTGGATCCGGTTGCTGGATGCTGCGGCGGATTTGCGGGCGTTTCTGGAGGAGAATAAGAGCAGGCTGAAGTTGAAGGATCAGCAGTAGGGGTGGGGCGCGGATTGCGCGTGTAACGGCGCAGGTCGCAAGCGTTACGAATTGCCAAGCATTGACAGTTGAGATTCTTCGCTGCGCTCAGAATGACAAGAATGTGCTTTGGCCACGCCCGGAGGTATGTTCGGCGCCATCCGGTTTATTAGATATTCCCTCAGGACGAGCGTAGAACTCCAGCAACCTCAGCAATCTTGAATCTTGCAAGCGTGTGTCGCACCTACGGCGCTCTTGAATCGCTTATTTATCGTTTCCCAGTCCTAACGGACTGGTCTAACTTCTGGCCGCGCCTACAGCGCTAGTGGTTCTTGAAGGCTTCCAGTTGCCCCTCTGGTCAGTCTGCGAGAATCCTTGTACCGCGCCTGGCGATGACTATCGCCTCGTCTTCGTAGTAACTCATTGAGGAATTCGGAAGCAGTTTGGCCATCGCTCCCGGCGATGGGCGGTCTATCGTAGTGGTCCAGCCATACAACAAGGCCTTCTGAAGGCCATATCGAGGCATTTATGTCGAACAGTCCAATTGTCAGCTCGGCTCACCGGCCATCGCGCCGGAGCACGCGGCTGAGCGAAGCGATTCTTATGAAGGTGGAAGGCGTGGACTCCTATCGCGGGCCTTATAGCGAGGAAGTTTCCACGGTGAGCGTGAGCGCGCACGGCTGCAAATATTATTCGAAGCACCAGGTGCTGTCGAACGCGCTGGTGATTCTGGAGATGAAAGGCAACAAGCCGGATGCGAAGCCGGTATCGGCGCGCGGCCGCGTGAAGTGGGTTGCGGGGCTGCAAGGCGGGGTGTTCGAGACAGCCGTGGAGCTGGAGGATCCGGGTAACGTGTGGGGAGTGGCTGCGCCACCGAAGGATTGGCTGCCGTTCTGCGGACCGCGGACGATTGAGATCGACACGGCGAAATCGAAGCCGTTTGCTGTGCCGCGGCACGAGCCGGCTGCACCGGCCGCCGCGAATGCGAGCGTGAAAGATGTGGCAGCTCCGTCAATGAGTGCGAGCCGCACGGCGGTGCCGAGTGCGGGCGAAAATGGCTCGCGACAGGCGATCGCGTCGGTGACGCGTCCGATGGGCCAGTTGATGGGCGATTTCCAGCAGCAGATGGAGACAATGCTGGCTGAAGTGGCCACGGCGGCGGTGCGCGAGAAGACGACTGCGATGCTGAACGACGTTCATGCCAAGCTGCGGGAAGAAGCGAAAGAGATTCTTGCCGAGACGACGGCCTCTCAAGCCGGGCCATGGATTGAGCAGGCTCTGAAGCAAATGAAAATTTCGGGCCAGGACACGGCACAGAAGCTGCATGCGCAGTGGATGAAGAAGGTGGAGTTGGACCTGGCTACGTCACTGCAACAGATCGAAACGCGGCGGCAGGAAATGGAAGAGCTTTCGGGCAACCTGGCCGCCAACTCGCTGCAAAAAGTGGAGAATGTGCTTGAGGCCTCGCGCAAGGATGGGGTGGATCGAATCGTGGCGCGGCTGAAAGAACAGGTGACGCCGATCGTGGAGGAAACGCGGAAAGCCGCGGCGGAACTCACCAGGCGGAAAGAGGAGATCGACAAGCTGATCGGGCAATCCGTGGAAACAGCCACCGCGAGACTCGAAGAGGTGTGCGCGAAGTTCGACAAGCAATTCGATAGCGTGCTGCGGACGCGCATCGAATCGGCGCGGCAGGAAATGGAACGCGCCGGAATGGCGGCGACCGATTTGGCGCTGAACAATTTGCGTATTACTTCGCAGCAGCATCAGGAGCGGTCGCAGGCGCAGCTTCGAGAGCAGTTGAACGGCGTTTCGGATTCGGTGTTGAGGGAAGTGAGCGGCCAGGCGGCGGAGGCGTCGCGACAGTTTGCGGGGGAAATGAAGAAGCAGAGCCGCGACCATCTGGAATTTGTGAGCGGGGCGATTTCGGAATTGGCGAAGGGCATCGGGAAATTGTCGAAGGAATAGGGCGGCCAAGCAGGCCACTCTTGGGACGTGGCTATGGAAAATCTGATCGAAGCACCCTCTGAAGTTCGGGTCATTGGAGATAGCGCGGCTTGTGGTATGGCGTCGTGCGATGAAGGCGCTGCCATTGCGTTGCGGGGAACGCCGCTGTGTGTGCGGCATTTCATTCCCGTGTGCACGCAAGAGATCGAATCGCGGGGCGAGCGGCTGAAGAACGGGCTCTACGACGAGGCGGCCACGCTGGCGTTCAAGAATTTCATTTCGGCGTGCGCCGAGCAGGCCAGCCGTTTCATTCAGGATGATGGCTTTACTGACGGATCGACGAAGAGCCGGCTGGAGGAGTTTCTTCGGCGCGTGTCGCAATCAGGGCAGCGGCTGCGTAGGAGCCCGCGGATGAGTTCTTCTGTGCCCATCTTTCTTCGACGCGAGGATTCCGGACGCACCTGGGAAGAAGAGACCTGGACGATTACGGTGAGCCAGCACGGGGCGTCACTGGTGTGCCGGCACCCCGTGGAGACTGGCGGAGCGCTGGTGCTCTCGCGCCGGGATCGCGCGAATCGCGTGCAGGCGCGCGTGGTTTACTGCCGCTATAATTCGGAAGGTTGGCGCGAAATTGGCGTCGAACTGCTTGACCGCGACGATTTTTGGGGGTTGTCGCAGGCGGCGCGGATGCAGCCGTCGGTGCGGCCGGCGTAATTCTTTCGGTGGCAGTCCGCTGCAACACAGAGTTCCTTCATAAGAGAGTAGGCACTCTCTCGTTCAAGACACGAACTTTGAGACAATTGCTTCCGCGAATGCGCGATTGCACGGAGCGGTGCGCGTGAAGATCCTCGAGACGGAGCGGCTGATATTGCGGCGGATGGAGGTGGAGGATGCTCAGTTTATATTTGAGCTTGTGAATGAGGCGGCATTTATTCGGAATATTGGTGACAAGGGCGTGCGGACGCTGGAAGACGCGCGAAATTATATTTTGAACGGGCCGGTGGCGAGCTATGCGAAGTTCGGATTTGGATTGTATCTGGTGGCGCTGCGAGAGACGGGTGAGGCGATCGGAATTTGCGGGTTGCTGAAACGCGATTCGCTGGAGGATGTGGATATCGGTTTTGCGTTTCTTGAGCAATTCAGGCGAAAAGGGTTTGCTTACGAATCAGCAGCGGCGGTGATGGAGCATGGACGAGACGCGCTAGGATTGAAGCGGATCGTAGCGATTACTTCGCCGGATAATGAAGGATCGATTCGCGTGCTGGAGAAGATTGGTTTGCGATTCGAGAAAATGATCCGCATGCCGGGATCGGATGAAGACACGCGATTGTTTGTGCCGCGCAGTTAACTCCGCAAATCGATTCCTCGGAGATAGACATGGCGACGCTGAAAACCGAGCGGCTGATCTTGAGGGAGTGGAATGGTGCGGACCGGGCGCCGTTTGCGCGAATAAACGCCGATTCGCGCGTGATGGAATATCTTGGTGAGCCGATGTCGCGGGAACAGAGCGACGAAGTGGCTGACCGAATCGAAGCGCATTTCCGGGCGCATGGATTTGGATTGTGCGCCGTGGAACTGGCCGAAAGCGGCGAGTTTATTGGATTCATCGGGCTGGCTGTGCCGACGTTCGAGGCGGCATTCACTCCGTGCGTAGAAATCGGCTGGAGGCTCGCGGCAGAATATTGGGGAGCGGGACTTGCCACGGAAGGCGCGCGCGAAATTGTGCGTTATGCATTCGAAGAGCTGGGGCTGGCAGAGTTAGTTTCGCTTACGGCGATTCGGAACGAACGTTCGCGGAGGGTGATGGCGAAGCTGGGCATGACCCACGACGCAACTGAGAATTTCGATCATCCGAAATTGCCTGCTGGCCATCCGCTGCGCCGACATGTGTTGTACCGGCTGACGCGCGAGAAGTGGTTAAACCAGCCGCACCGTAGCACGTTCAGCCGTGGCAACGAATTGCGTTAAGCCTTCTTTTCGTGCTTCTTGAAAATTACTGACGATTCGTCGTGAGCCTGCTTTGAAAACTCGAAAGCCTTCGAGGCGTATTCCATCGCCTGCCGGGATTGCTCGTGAGCTGTGAGATGGTCTTCCTTGCCATGATGCGCGGCGGCGGCCTGGTGCGCGTGCGCGGCGAGCATGTGAAACTCGGCTGCGCGTTGATGTGAATCGTTTGCCATCGTATCTCCCCGATCCTTCAGTATTCGAATGACGCTGTTAGTGTATCGCAGCGAGGAGAAGCTGCGAAGTTTACCCGGCGCCGACCGCAAAGCGGATGAGAGCGAAAAGGATTGCAGGCGACAGGCGCGAAGTGTATATCTCTTTCTTCTTTCCTGGCATCTCGGCCTCCGACCCAAGCAATTGTTCCGCGCTGGCGGAAATTCATCTTGAGGTGAAACATGAGCGACGCGACTGTTGGGGATGTGGCGAAAAAAGTGACCGGCTGGTCGATTGCGATCAGCGTACTGATGATCATTGCGGGCCTTCTTGCGATTCTGCTGCCGCTCGAAGCGGGCATCGCAGTGAATATTTTTGTGGGCTGGATGCTGATCTTTGCGGCGGCGGCGCATTTTGTGTATGCATGGTCAACGCGCGGCACGGGCGGCGTGATCTGGAAAGTGCTGGTGGGAATTTTGTATGGAGTGATCGGATTTTATTTGCTGGAGCATCCGGCGCGCGGACTTGCGACGCTGACGCTGGTACTGGCGTATTACCTGCTGATTGAAGGCGTGATGGAAATTATTCTTTTCTTTCAGCACCGCTCGGGCCCTGGCGCAGTGTGGTTTCTGCTGGACGGAATCGTTACGCTCATCCTCGGCTTTCTCGTTTGGAAGACATGGCCATCCAGCACGGAATGGGTGATTGGGACGCTGGTGGGACTGAGCATTCTCTTCAGCGGGACCACGCGGCTGATGCTTTCGCTCGCGGCGCGGCGCGTTGTCACGAAGATGGCCTAGCGCCGGCGTCTCAAAACTTCACAACTCACGAACCTTTGTATCTTCGTCGCGCGTTGTATCTGCGCACGCGTGCCTGACTCCGCTGGCTCGGTTCTGCAAACTGTGGCACACTCGATAGTTTGAGAGGCGCGGCTTGTGCGCGCGCGTGTGCCGCCGAGCGCGTTTTGCGGCGCGCCGTTCGACGAACCACAGCCTCAGAGAGCACCCGGGCAAACACATACAATGGACCCGCAGTACATCCGAAATTTCTGCATCATCGCGCACATCGACCACGGGAAATCGACTCTTGCCGACCGGTTGCTGGAGTTGACCGGCGCGTTGAGCCAGCGCGAAATGACTGCGCAGGTGCTCGACTCGATGGACCTGGAGCGCGAGCGCGGAATCACGATCAAGGCGAAAAGCATTCGCCTGCACTACACGGCGCGTGACGGGCATGAATACAGGCTGAACTTAATCGACACTCCCGGTCACGTGGATTTTTCCTACGAAGTTTCGCGGGCACTCTCGGCGTGCGAAGGCGCACTGCTTGTGGTGGATGCGAGCCAGGGCGTGGAGGCGCAGACCGTGGCGAATGCGTTCTTGGCGTCGCGGCACAATCTCACGATCGTTCCCGTGATCAATAAGATCGATTTGCCGGCCGCGCGTCCGGATCACGTAAAAGAGCAAATCGAAAATGTGCTGGCGATTCCGGCGGACGAGGCGCAACTGATCAGCGCGAAGAGCGGAATCGGCGTCGACGAAGTGCTGGAAGAAATCGTGCGGCATGTGCCGCCGCCGAAAGGCTCGGCGGAAAATCCGCTGCAGGCGCTGATTTTCGATTCCTGGTTCGACTCGTACCGCGGCGCGGTGGTGCTGGTGCGCGTGATGGAAGGGCGCATCACGAAGCACACGAAAATCCGGCTGTGCGCGAGCAACGAAGTGTATGAAGTGGAGGATCTAGGCGTGCTGACGCCGAAGCCTATCGTGCTCGATGAGCTTTCTGCGGGAGACGTGGGCTTCATCATCGCGAATATCAAGCGCGTGGCCGACGCGCGCGTGGGCGATACGGTGGTGGAAGCGGACCGTCCCGCTGCGCCGCTGCCCGGATTTGAAGCGATCAAGCCGATGGTGTTCGCTGGAATGTATCCGGTGAACGCGAGCGATTACGAAGTGCTGCGCGATGCGTTGGGAAAATTGCAGTTGAATGACGCCGCGTTTTTCTACGAACCAGAAAACTCAGTGGCACTGGGCTTCGGCTTCCGCTGCGGTTTTCTGGGGCTTCTGCACATGGAAATCGTGCAAGAGCGGCTCGAGCGCGAATTCAATATCGAGCTAATCACCACGGCGCCGAGCGTGCAGTATCGCATCACGAATACGGCAGGAGAAGTAGTCGAGGTAGACAACCCAACGAAATTTCCGCCGCCCGGCTCGATTCAGAAAATCGAAGAGCCGATGCTCACTTCGATGATCATCACGTCAGAAGAATCGGTGGGCGGCGTGCTGGCGCTGTGCGAAGAAAAGCGCGGCGTACAAAAGAAGTTCGAATATCTTTCGCCGACGCGCATCATGCTGACCTACGAGATGCCGCTGAACGAAATCGTGCTCGATTTCTACGACCGGCTGAAGAGCGTTTCGCGCGGGTACGCGTCGCTCGATTATCATTTGTCGGGGTATCACGAATCCGATCTCGTGAAGCTCGATGTGCTGGTGGGCGGCGAGCCGGTAGACGCGTTGACAGTGATTTGCCACCGCGACCAATCCTACGAGCGCGGGCGCGATCTTGTTTCGCGTTTGCGGAAGCTTATACCGCGGCAAATGTTTGAAGTTCCCATCCAGGCCGCCATCGGCAGCCGCGTGATTGCGCGCGAGACGATCAGCGCGATTCGCAAAAACGTGATCGCCAAGTGCTACGGCGGCGATATTTCGCGCAAGCGCAAACTGCTCGAGAAGCAAAAAGAAGGCAAGCGGCGCATGAAGCGCGTCGGACGCGTGGATATTCCGCAGGAAGCGTTTCTGGCGGTCCTCAAAGTTTCGGGCGGTATCAACGACGAAGAGTAAGTGATTTTCTATACCCATGCCGCTCGATTAGCATAGTTCCGGTTCGAATCAGGTTCTCGGCAAGTCAGATGGGCACGTGAACAACAAAGCGGTGTCTAACTAGGTGAGGATCAGTGTTCCGGAGGCTCTATGATCGGAGAACTCCGCGCGAAGGCTTTGCCGCAGCGACTGCTCGCTATTGTCTCTTTATTGGCCCTGCCTCTTTTGCGCTCACCTGCGTTTCCTAAGCCGCAGCAATCAAGTGACGCGGCCAGTGCTCAGGCAAGGGTTTTCCTCAACCAAGGCGTGGAAGCTTTCAAAACTGGGCAGTTTGATCAAGCGATCGAGAATTTCAAGCGCGCGAAAGAACTCGATCCCTCACTGGTCAACGCTTCGCTTTATCTCGCCACGGCCTACGCGAACCAATACATTCCTGGCGCGCCCTCTAAAGAAAATGTTCAGCTCGGCCGACAGGCGATCGAGGAATTCCGAGCAGTCCTCGCACGAGACCCAACGAATTTGTCTGCAATCGATGGCATTGGATCAATTCTCTACAACATGGCTGGTACCCCGTTCGATTCCGAAATGATGAACGACTCGAAGGCATACCACCAAAAGCACATCGACATAAGACCTAAAGATGTCGAGCCATACTATTGGATCGGTGTAATTGACTGGTCGATTGCACATCGAGCGAATCGCGAGCTTCGCCAGAATTGGATGCAAAAGAAATCCGTGACTCTGGCCGACAACGATGCCCTTCCTGAGGCGGTTCGACAGGAATTCGCGAATCAGTTCGAAAGCACCGTCGACGAGGGCATCGAGCACCTGAAACATGCAATTGTCCTTCGACCCCGACTACGATGACGCAATGGCGTATCTCAATCTTCTATACCGTATGAAAGCAGAAATGGAACCGACCGCCGGCTTGCGCGATGCAGATCTGAAGGAGGCGGACGAACTCGTGGATCGGGTCAAAGAGATCAAGAAGAAGAAACTGAAATCATCCCAATTGGACTGACGCTAAGAACTTTTCTTGTGCTTGACGGTGGCGCCGAGTTCGCCGCGCGCGAGGCGCACTGCAATATCTTCGCCGAGCGCGACCTGATCCGCTGAACGCAGCACCTTTCCTGAGGCGTCGTAGGCGATGGCGTAGCCGCGTTCGAGGATGCGGAACGGGCTGCGCTCTTCGAGTTGCAATTTGGCGGCTTCGAAGCGCTGGCGCTTCCCTGCCAGCAATTTCTCAGCGCGGCTCTCTAGTTCGGCTACGCGCCTCTCCACCACATGACGCCAACGCGCCACTCGTGCACGCAGATCGAGGGCTGCAAAACGCACTTGCGCCGTGCCGTAGGCCCTGCGTTTGCGCGTCATCACTCGCTCGAGCGCTGCGATCAACGCAAGGTGATGCTGATCGATCCTGCGGCGCACGACGACAGCACGCGCGCGAAGGTCGAACGATCCAATTTGCGCGCTTGCTTTCGTGACACGCTGCCGATTAGTGCCAAGCCGCAAGCGCAAGCCGATCACGAGCGACGACGAGAGCTCATCCACCTGCTGATGCCGCCGGCGCACCAGAATTTCGAGTTGGCGAAAACCGCGATGCGTTTGTAGATCGCGCACGCGATGACGTCGCTCGGAAAACCAATAACGAATCTGCTGCACCAGGTGCCTCTGGTGCTCGGCGATGTGCCGCTCGAATTCCTGGCGCGAGCGCACAACAAGCTCCGCTGCGGCGGAAGGCGTTGGCGCGCGCAAGTCCGCGACAAAATCGGCAATCGTGAAATCAGCTTCATGGCCGACGCCGGTAATCACGGGAATTTCTGAAGCAACAATCGCGCGCGCGACTACTTCTTCATTGAACGCCCATAGATCTTCGAGCGAGCCTCCGCCGCGCGCCACGATCAGCACGTCCGCAAACTTCGCGCGAGTAAAATAATTTACGGCGGTAGCGATTTCTTTCGCGGCGCCGTCGCCCTGCACTTTCACCGGATAGAGCCGCACATGCGCATTGGGAAAACGGCGCTTGAGAACGCGAAGAATGTCGCGAATCGCAGCCCCCGTGGGAGACGTGACGATTCCAATGCATCGCGGCAAAACGGGCAACGGCTTCTTGCGCGATGCGTCGAAAAGGCCTTCTTCCTGTAGTCGCTTCTTCAACTGTTCGAATGCAAACTGCAAGGCGCCGAGGCCAACTGGCTCGATATTCGTGACGTAAATCTGATATTCGCCGCGAACATCGTAGACGCTGATTGAGCCGCGCACGGTGACGTGCAAACCGTCTTCGGGCCGGAATTTCAGCCCGCGCGCTTGATCACGGAAACAGATGCAGCGGATCTGTGCGTGCGCGTCCTTTAATGTGAAATAGAGATGGCCGGACTGTGCGGCGCGGAAATTCGAAACTTCGCCCTCGACCCAGATGTCGAAGAAAGCGCTTTCGAGCAGTTCGCGGATGCGGTCAGTGAGTTCGCTGACTTTCCACACGCGCCGCTCGGGCATCAGATTGAAAAGCGAGGCCTGGCTCATGTTGTTGTCACCGGAATCCTAGCGCCGGAACAAATTCATGACCCACAGGATCAGCGTTAGGGCAACGCTAAGCACGATGCAAGTGACGACTCGGAAAATAGAAGTTGCTATTTTTCCCTTGGTAGGCGATATCGCCGGGAAGGCGTCCGAGGCGAAAGGGCAAGCGTCCGCCGAAAAAGAAAAATCCGCCGACAACACGAGGGCAATTCCGCACACGAGCAGCAGCTTCCCGAGTTCGCGCATTGGTTCCACCGCAATCAACCCAGGAAGCATTCTACTCGCATTAAACCCTTCTCTGAAAAAGGGAGCCGAAATCGGGGGCGCGCACAACGGAGCCTTTTGTAGCGCCACCCTGCAGGGTCGCTTACCGGCGTGTGACGGGTTAACTTCCAAATCAAACCCTGCCGGTCTGAAGACCGGCGCTACAGAAGACTAACGGCGAGGCTAGACGAGCTCCTCACCTGCGAAGAAATAGCTGATCTCGGAGGCGGCGGTGTCAGGCGCGTCCGAACCGTGAGTGCAATTGTTCTGGATGCTTGTGCCGAGTTCCTTGCGAATCGTGCCAGGGGCGGCTTTAGCAGGGTCGGTGGCGCCCATCGTGTCGCGCCATTTCGCGATCGCCCCTTCCGCTTCGAGCACCATCGCGATCACCTTGCCCGAGCTCATAAATTCCGTAAGGTCTTTGAAGAAGGAGCGCTCGCGATGAACCGCATAGAATCCTTCGGCCTGCGCTTTCGTGAGGCGCATGGATTTGATCGCGACGATTTGAAATTTCGCCGCATGAATGCGGCTCAGTATATCGGCGGAAATTCCTCGGCCGACGGCATCGGGCTTGATGATTGCTAATGTGCGCTGGGATCCCAAGAGATTCTTCCTCCGTTTGATTTTGTAGCGGTCGACAACTTACCGTTTGCTGCGCTTTGGCGGTTTGCGCGATGATTTTCTCTTTGGCGCGACTTTTGGTTTTGCGCTCGACTTCGATTTTGGCTTCGAACCCATCACGCGCGCAATCGTTTCGCCAATATCGGCGGGGCTTTGGATTGTGTGGATGCCAGCGGCTCGCATCGCTTTGTACTTTTCGATGGCCGTTCCGTGCCCGCCGCTGATGATCGCTCCAGCGTGCCCCATGCGACGGCCGGGTGGCGCGGTTTGTCCAGCGATGAATCCGACGACCGGCTTCTTCACATGTTTCTTGATGTACTCAGCTGCAACTTCTTCGGCATTTCCGCCGATTTCTCCGATCATCACGATCGCGTGAGTGTCGGGATCGTCGTTGAACATGCGAATCGAATCGAGAAAACTGGTGCCGATGATCGGATCGCCGCCGATGCCGATGCAAGTGGATTGCCCGATTCCGAGCTGAGTGAGCTGGCCGACGGCTTCGTAGGTAAGCGTGCCGCTACGGCTAACGACGCCCACATTTCCCTGCTTGTGAATCGATGCAGGCATGATGCCCATCTTGCATTTTCCGGGCGAGATCACGCCGGGACAATTCGGCCCGATCAAACGCGTCTTCGAATCTTTCATCGCGGCGGCAACGCGCACCATGTCGAGCACCGGCACGCCTTCGGTGATGCAAATCACGAGCGGCAAATTTGCGTCGACAGCTTCGAGGATCGCGTCGGCGGCGAAAGGAGGCGGGACAAAAATAATCGAAGCGTTCGCGCCCGTTTTCGCGACCGCTTCAGCAACGGTGTTGAATACGGGCACGCCGAGATGTTTTGTGCCGCCTTTGCCGGGCGTCACTCCAGCAACCACTTTGGTGTCGTAATCCAGCATCTGCTGCGCGTGAAAGCTGCCCTCGCGGCCGGTGATGCCTTGCACGACGACACGCGTGTTTTTGTCGATCAGAACGCTCATCGCGCACCTTCCGCGAGTGCGACGACTTTCTGTGCCCCGTCTTTCATGCCCTTCGCGATCGTGAAATTGAAACCTGAGTTGCGCAAAATTTCCTGGCCTTTCTCGACGTTGGTGCCTTCCATTCGCACGACGACCGGCACTTTGAATTTCAGCTCCTTCGCTGCATTTACAACGCCGCTTGCCAGCACATCGCAGCGTAGAATGCCGCCAAAAATATTCACGAAGACGGCTTTCACGTTAGGATCGCTGAGCAAAATGCGAAATGCGTTTTTAACCTGTTCTTCGGAAGCGCCACCACCCACGTCGAGGAAATTCGCCGGACTGCCGCCGCTCAGCTTGATGATGTCCATCGTGGCCATCGCGAGGCCGGCGCCATTGACCATGCATCCGACGGTGCCATCGAGCTTGATGTAGTTCAGTTTGAATTTCGAGGCTTCCACTTCGAGGGGCGTTTCCTCTTCGAGATCGCGCAAATCTTTGAATTCCGGATGCCGGTAGAGCGCGTTGTCGTCGAAGGTGACTTTCGCATCGAGCGCAACGAGCCGGCCATCGCCGGTGACGACGCATGGATTAATTTCCACGAGTGACGCATCCGTCTCCATGAACGCGCGATACAGCGATTGAAGAAACGGCACTGCCGCGTTCACAACTTCCGGCGAGAGGCCGAGTCCGAAGGCGAGTTTGCGCGCTTGAAACGGCAGCAATCCAGTGGCGGGATGAATCGTCTCGCGCAGAATCGCTTCGGGATTGTCCTTCGCGACTTCCTCGATTTCCATTCCCCCCGCGGTGCTGGCCATAAAAACCGGAGCGCCCACAGCGCGATCAACGAGAATGCTGAGATAAAGTTCGCGCTTGATGTCGAGGCCTTCTTCGATCAGCAGGCGGCGAACGATGCGCCCTTCCGGGCCTGTTTGCGGCGTGACGAGATTCATTCCGAGGATGCGTTCGGCGTGTGTGGCAGCTTCGTCGGCTGATTTCGCGAGCTTCACGCCACCCGCTTTGCCGCGCCCGCCCGCGTGAATCTGCGCTTTCACCACCACGACCGGCGTGCCCAGCCGCTGGGCCACGGCGCGTGCTTCGTCTTTTTTGAAAACCACTTCGCCGCGCGGAACCGGCACGCCAAATTTCGCCAGGATCGCTTTGGCCTGATATTCGTGGATCTTCATTCCTGCTCCATCGGCTTTCGGAAGCTCGCCTTGAATAGTGCTAGTATTTTATGCTCGCAAAAGCTACTAAGTTTACTTGGAACGTCGAGGACGAGCAAGGAGCGGCGTGGCTCTCGAAATGAAACCAGTTTGCGAAAAATGCACCGATACGTGCCCCGCGCGTGGCGTTGTCTTGACTTCATGATCCTTGAAGCGCTTGAAAAAATCGTCGCCGATGAAGATTTGACGCGAGCCGAGGCCGAAGCCGCGATGGAAGACATTTTGGCGGGGCGTGCAAGTGATGCGCTGATTGCGGGTCTGCTCACGGCGTTGCGTATTAAGGGCGAGACAGTGGATGAGGTGGTCGGCTTTGCGGAAGCGATGCGGCGCCATGCGACGCCGATTTTCCCGGCAGGGCGCACTGCGAAGAACGAAGTGCTTGTCGATACGGCCGGGACGGGCGGAGATGCAGCCGGGACATTCAATATCTCAACCGCTGCTTCGTTTGTGATCGCGGGCGCCGGTGTGCGCGTGGCGAAACATGGCAATCGCTCCGTTAGCTCGCGCTGCGGATCGGCCGACGTGCTGGAGGCGCTCGGGGCGAAAATCGACTTAGCGCCGGACCGCGTGGCGCGCTCGATCGAGGAAATCGGAATTGGATTCATGTTCGCACCAGCGATGCACGCGGCGACGCGACACGCGATGCCGGTGCGGCGCGAACTTCGCATGCGCACTGTGTTCAATCTGCTCGGCCCGCTCACCAATCCCGCAGGAGCATCGGTGCAGATCGTCGGCGTGTATCAGGCGAGCCTGACGGAGCTGGTGGCGAGGGCACTGGGCGAGTTAGGCGTGCGGCGTGCGTTTGTCTTTCACGGCGCCGAAGGCTTGGACGAAATTTCGATATCGGGTGAAACTTATATTTCCGAACTGCGCGATAGCTCGGTGAGAAATTTCACCGTGACGCCCGAAGACTTTGGTTTGCGCCGCTGGCCGGCTGAAGAGATCCGAGGCGGCGACGCGAAGCACAATGCCGAGATTATTCTCCGACTTTTTGGCCCTTCATCACACCACCATGCGAATGGAGCGCACCGCGAAATCGTGCTCGCGAATTCCGCTGCCGCGCTCGTTGCGGCCGGGCGTGCCAGGGATTTTATCGACGGCGTGCGCGTGGCGGCAGAATCGATCGACTCCGGCGCCGCGCGCGGAAAGCTCGAAGAATTTATCGCGTTCACCCCGGGGAGATAGCGACCGGGCGCTTTCAGGATCCTAATGAGGCCGCAGCGATAGCGATTAAATCTGCGTCAGGCTACGCACCGCATATCCGAAACACGCCAGCACAAAAATCCCGAACGCCACGGCTTCCATTCCGAGCTGGTGTGGGGTGCCGAGCCCAATCGACGTGTAGCGAAGCAGATCCACCTGCCAAGTGATCGGATTTGCCAGTCCGATCACGCGAAACCAGCGCGGCAGCGGCTCGAGCGGATAAAACATGGAACTGGCAAAAAGAAACACAAAGTAGAACACGGAGGTGACGCTGTTGAAAATATCGTTGCGCCGAATCTTCAGCGCAAAGATCGTATAGAAGAAGAACCATCCGGCCGTGCCAAAGATCACCGTCACCACGAGCAGGGGCAGAAGATCGACACGAAGCCTGATTCCAAGAAGCCACGTGCCCAGCCCAAGCGTGATCACCATCTGTATGATCGCAATGAAAACGTTGAATAGCACTTTGCCGAGCAAATATTCCGACCGGCTCATCGGATACGTCAGCATCTCGTAGAAAATTCCGTTGTCGCGATCCATGAAGAACGACCACGAGCTGTTCGACGCGATGCCAAAGCTCGCCATGCCCAGCACGCCCGCCAGAAAAAACGAATTGTACGTGACGCCCGGCGCAGACTGCGGAGTACCCAGCGAGGCTGTCACGCCCACTCCAAACACCAGCAGATAGCAAAGCGGATAAAAAAGATCCCAGAAGACGAACGTGATGTTCGTTGCGCGAATCTTTGTCTCGCGATACAGCATGGCGGAAATCGACGACACGATCGCTCCTCCCCAGCGCCCTCGCTAGCGCGCTCCCTCGCCGGCCTTTTGCGTCAGCTCCACAAAAATATCTTCCAGACTCGCCCCGCCAATCTCAACGCGCAGCACGCGTCCCTTCTTGGCCAGCGCCGCGACAAGCTCCAGCGCCTCCGCCTCCTGCGCCTTCACGCAAAATTCCAGCGTATTGCCATTCATCTGCGAGCGAATCGGATGCAGCGCGGCAATTTCGCGCTTCGATTCCAGCCGGCAGCGATTCAAACGTGATCGCCACTTCGTATACATCCTGCGAAAGCAGCTTCAAAGCGTGCAGGTCGCCACGCGCAATTTGCCGGCCCTTATTCAGAATTAAGATGTCGTCGCACAATTCTTCCGCTTCGCTCAGAATCTGCGTCGTGAGAACAATCGTGCGCCCCCGCGCCGATTCTTTTCGCAACGCATCCATCACCGCTCGCTTCAGTATCGGGTCCATTCCGGTTGAAAACTCGTCGAGAAACAGCACAGGCGTATTCACCAGAAAGACTTTTGCCACCTGCACGCGCCGGCGAAAGCCTCCGCTAAGATCCTGCACTTTGCGATCCGCCTCCGCCGTGAGATCGAAAAGCTTCATGATTTCGGTAGCTCCGCGTTCCGCCTCAGCCCTATCGAGCCCGTGAAATCTCGCGTAGGTCAGCAAATTGTCGCGCACCGAAAGAAACATCTCGCCCGCCGTCTCTTGCAGCACCATCGACGTTCGTCGGCGAACTTCGAGCGGCTGCTCGACCACGTCAAATCCCTCGATGCGCGCTCGTCCGCTCGAAGGCTGGAGAAGCGTCGCAAGAATCTTCAGCAACGTCGTCTTGCCCGCGCCGTTGGGCCCCAGCATTCCGAAAATCGAGCCGCGTGGAACATTAAAACTGAGTCCATCGATCGCCCGCACCGGCTCGCTGCGCGCGCCGAAGAATCCGTTGCGACGCGCGGGATACACTTTCACGATGTTGTCGACTTCCAGAGCGAATGGCGAGCGCTCGGCGATCATTTGCGACCATTCGATGGATCGGACGAGAGCGATGAACTCAAATCGATGTTTACTGACCCGGCCCCGCGCCCGGCGCGTAACAATAACCGTCGGCGTTGTACGTGGCGGCGCAGCGCTTCGTGAATTCATGGCGCCGCGGCGACTGCGCGAACTGCCACACCGAGGCATTCGGCAAGCCGCTGGCAGATGGTGGTGGCGGATTTTTCGGTAGACGCACCCGGGCGACGGCGGGCACGCATCGTCGTACACGAAAAAAGAAACCTTCCGCCCTCCGGCGTGCGAGCGAATGTCGTCCGCGGTGACAATCGTCTGCCCCCTGCCTTCCTTCACCGGCATCCCGGAACAATAAATTCCCGCTCGGAACCCGCCCGCTATCACCGCATCGAACCAGGCAAAAATGTATGCGTTCTGCTCGTCGGTCATGCGTCCTCCCTCTTCCTGGTCCAGAAAAATCACAGTGCCAGAGTGAAAGCCTTCCTGTTGCGCAAGCGCAGCCGCCGATTGCCCTTCCACTTTTCCTGCGCCGGCTGCACTTTCAACGGTTTTTAACTGGCTGATCGTCCGCCCATTGAAAAGCACGAGAAAGCCGAATCCGTTTTTCAAGAGCGCCGAGCGCTTCCCGACCCACTCGTTCGTCTCAGCTCCCGGTGGAATGTTGAGCCAGTATCCGGAAAATGAAAACGTCCGCCTCAATGACGGCAGCGCCGTGTCGCCCGGGTATTCGTTTGAGTCAAAGCCGAGATAAGAGGTTGGCGAAGCGTATCCCAGCGTCGCCATGAAAAGCAGGACGCAGCAGAAAGACACGGCCTGTCGAGTGGTGCAGTATGAACGCGGATTCATCAAGCATCTCGCAAAACCTACGTGAATTTTATTCTAGACGCTGAGGAAATTTTCGAGAAGCCGGAAACCTGCCTCGGTAAGAACCGACTCCGGATGAAATTGCACGCCCTCGACGCGCATTTTGCGATGCCGAAGGCCCATGATCGTGCCGTCGTCCGTTTCGGCGGAAATTTCGAGCTCGCGCGGCAGAGACTTCCGCTCAACGATCAGCGAATGATAGCGCGTGGCCTGGAATTTCTGCGGTAAGCCGCGAAAAATGGTCTTGCCATCGTGCGCGATGCGGCTCGTTTTGCCATGCATCAATTTTCGCGCGCGAATCACGCGCCCGCCAAACGCCGCTCCGATCGCCTGATGCCCCAGGCAAACACCGAGAATCGGAATTTTGCCGGCAAAGCGCTGAATCAGCGGGATGCTGATTCCGGCTTCTTGCGGCGTGCATGGTCCCGGAGAAACCACGATTCTTTCAGGCTGCATTTTCTCGATCTCGTCGAGCGTAATGTCGATCGTTGCGACGCACTTCGAGCTGCTGCCCCATCTCGCCCAGATACTGCGCGAGGTTATAAGTGAAGGAATCGTAGTTGTCGAGTAGCAGTATCATGTCGCATTGTTGCAATTCTAGCGACGCATGATTCAAGTAATACCGTAGTCGCCTATTTATTTCCTTCCGCGCTTCACGCATGCGCAATTTCCAGCGCCTTCACCAGCGCGCGCGCTTTGTTCACGGTTTCCTGATACTCGCGCTCGGGCACCGAATCCGCCACGACACCACGCCCCCGCTTGGATGTAAACGCGCCCCTTCTTCGCCACCAGCGTGCGCAGCGCAATGCACGAGTCGATGTTGCCGGAAAAATCGAGATACATCATCGCGCCTGCGTAAATACCGCGACGCGTCGGCTCGAGCTCGTCAATAATTTCCATCGCTCGGATTTTTGGCGCGCCGGAAACCGTGCCCGCCGGAAAGCAGGACATCAGCGCGTCGAAGCAATCCATGCCGCGCGCAACTGCCCGCGCAAACTCGACACCAGATGCATCACGTGCGAGTAGTGCTCGACGAACATCAGCCGCTCCGACTTCACCGTTCCGTACTCGCAAACGCGGCCCAGATCGTTGCGCCCCAAATCGACGAGCATGATGTGCTCAGCCCGCTCCTTGGGATCGGCAAGCAGTTTCGCTTCGAGCTCCCGGTCTTCCTTTTCGTCGCGCCCTCGCGGAACGTGTCCCGGCAATCGGGCGGTAGAAAACATCGCGCCCCTGCACCTTCACCAGCATTTCCGGCGAGCTGCCCACCACCGACACATCGTCCAGCTTCAGAAAATAAAGGTACGGCGAAGGATTCACGACCCGCACGGCGCGATAAATCTCAAATGGGTCGGCATTCGTGCGCGCCGAAAATCGCTGGCTCGGCACCACTTGAAAAATATCTCCCGCGCGAATGTAAGCCTTGGCCTTTCGAACGGCGGCAAGAACTGCGGCTGCGTCATATTCGATTGAAGCGCGCGGCTCTACCGCCGCGCTAGGTCGCCGCGCTTCGGCAGCGGTCCTTCAAGCTTCCGCCGCGTTCTCTCGATTTCTCGCACCGCCGCATCGTATTTCGCGCGGAGGCTTCCCTTGCCCTTCCGTGAATACGTTGCGAATCACCCAGATGCGATGCTGCACGTGGTCGAAAGCGATCACGCCGTGAAAAACATCATCACGCAATCGTCGAAGCCGAGATCGTCTCGCCCCGACGCGGGAATTTTTTCGATCAGCCGCACCATGTCGTAAGCAAAATAGCCGATTGCGCCGCCAATCAAGGGCGGAAGTCCGGGCACCCGGACGGGATGATAGCGCGCCGTCAGTCGCCGCAATTGCTCGATAGGATCATCGTCGAACTGGATTTCGCGGCCGCCGGTCTCGAGCGTGCAGATTCGCCCACGCGCCCGAAATACTTCTTCGCGGATTCGCGCCCGCAAATGTGTAACGCGCAATGGTCTCGCCGCCCTCGACGCTTTCCAGCAGAAACGAATATTTCGCGCCGTGCGCAATTCGCAGATACGCCCCCACGGGCGTCAGCAAATCGGCCGTGAATGTCTCGTAGACCGGGATCAGGTTTCCCTGTCGCACCAGCTTCGAGAATGTTTTGAAATCAGGCTGTGCCATGGTTTCGCTGCTTTTCTTCGCGTTCCAGTGCCGCGAGAACGGCAGCGCGCATCGCCTTCTCCGGAGCGCGCTGGCCCGTCCAGATTTCCCACTGCGCAGTTCCCTGCGCCACAAACATCTCCACGCCGGAAACTGTTTCGATGCCACGACGAGCCGCAAGTTGCATCACCTTCGTCACGCGCGGGCGATAAATCGTGTCGAAAACCAACTGGCAATTCAGCTCGCGCGCTTCGAGAGGCGAGCGGCCGATCGCGGGATACATTCCCACCGGAGTAGCGTTCACGATCGCGTCGAAAAATTCCGTTCTCAAATACTTGCGCGCGACGCTTCTCCTCCGGCCGCTCTCGCTAGCGCGGCCGCCCGCGCAGGCCGCCGCGCACAGATGCCAACCGACGCTCCGGCCCGAGACAGCGCAAAAGCAACTGCTCGCGCCACGCCTCCCGCTCCAAAAATCAGCACGCGGCTGCCTCGTAGAGGCATGCGGCGTTCGAGCGCTCGCAGCACACCCACGTAATCGGTGTTGTAGCCGAAGAGCTTTCCATTCGCCCGCACAGAAACCGTATTCACCGCGCCGATCGACGCGGCGAGTTCGTCGCAGTCATCGAGATAGCGAAGAATCGCTTCTTTGTGCGGCAGCGTGACGCTGAATCCTTTCATTCGCAGCGCTGCGATCGAATTGCAAAAGTCCTTCAAGTCGCGCACCAGAAACGGCAAATACACTGCATCGATTCCTCGCGCTCGAAAGCCGCGCATTTTGAAGCTGGGGGGAAAGCGAATGGCCGATGGGATTTCCGATCACGCCATACACACGGGTCCGCCGAGTGATGCGGCCCGCCCGATACAGATTCACCATGTCGCTAAGCGTCACCTGGCCAGGCGCCGTAGCATTTTCGACGGGCGCATAGACAAAAGCTCCGCCCTCGCGTAACGCAAGAACGCGCATCGGAAGCGCCACGTCGCTCATTGGCACCGCGATCGTGTCCCGCCGGCCGCGTGCAATCGCAAGCACGCGCCGCGCTTCCGTAAGCGATTCGCACTGCGCCGCGATCTTGATCGCGTCCGGCTTCACGCTCGATAGGCTGGCCACCACCCGCTTCAAATTCTTCGGCGCGCGCTGAAAAAAATGAGCCGAACAGATTTGCCGTCCTTCACCAAGCAACACGTCGAGTAGTTCAGCCGGACAGCGCGACGCGGATTCAATCTCAAGGTCATACCATTCGCATCCAGCTCTTAGCGCTTCGCCAAGATGGATAAGCTGTTTGGCAATCGTGCCGCGATAGCGGCCTCCCGCTTCGCGCCGGCGGCAAGTAGCGATCAGTGTGGCTCGGCGCATCCCGCTTCGCCGCCCGCTGCTCGCCGCTAGCCGAACGATAAACCGCTCAATTTCGCGCGTCGTTCGCAAGCCAATCCAGGCGCAATTCGATCGTCTTTGTTGCCGCGAGCGCCCGCCCGAACTGGCGCCACATCGCTGCCGCGTCTTCCGCCGCAACGACCGCACAAATTTTCGACTCGCCAATCATTTGCCTACTATCTGCTCCAAAAATTCTCTCCCTCGAGTCCGCATCCATCGCATTCAGCACTTGCGCGAAAAGCTGGTCCTACCTGTCCGTTCGTACAGGGGGTTCTGGCTTCTACCATGCGTTACTGAATGTGTAAAGCCCACCAGACCTTGCCTTGACGCTCCCATACCCGTTTGTTACGGTCGAATATCGGGTGGCGCGCTGTTTCGGCGCACAGCAATCTAAGGAGCATGCATTATGCGCGGGAAAATTGTCCTTGTTGGTCTCATTCTGGCCCTTTCCGGAGGCGCGCTCGCCGCGCAGGAGAGAGGCCTTACCACCACTCAGGACGACATCTATTGCTCGGGCACCATCACCAACGAGTCCGTCCCGCGCGATACCTACGTGATTACCGGTGAAGAGTCCAACTATAAAATCACCTTCCAGCAGGGCGACTACGTCTATATCAACAAGGGCTCCAGCCAGGGCGTCAAGGTAGGCGACCAATTTTCAGTGATCCGCGCCGTCACCGACCCCACTGACATCGAGTGGACCAATGGCAGTTTTCCATTTTGAAGAAGATCGGAACCATGTGGGAAGACGAAGGTCGTCTTCGCGTCGTCGTGGCGCAGCCTAACGTCTCCATCGCTCAAGTCGTGAATTCCTGCAACTACATGCAACGCGGCGACATCGTTCTGCCCTTCAACGAGCGCCCGGCGCCGCCTCTAAAATCCGAGGCTAATTTTGATCGCTTTGCGCCGCCCAGCGGCAAGCCGGTGGCTATGGTCGTTTCCGGCAAAAGCTTCGCGATTCTCGATGGAACCAATGACATCATCTATGTGAACTTGGGCACTTCCCAGGGCGTCAAAGTGGGCGATTACTACCGCGTGTTCCGCTATCAGGGAACCGAACACGAGACTGCCTATCAAACCAAGCGGTCAGCCTTCGATATGCTATGGTTTCGGAAGCGTCCCAGCAAAATATCAATGGGACAATGTGCCGCGCGAAGTGATCGGCGAGGGAGTCGTGGTTCGCACCGCGCCCAATTCTTCGAGCGTTCTGATCACGTTCAGCTTTCACCAGATTTACGCGGGCGATTACGTCGAAGTCGAATAGTTTGATTTCGCTCGTAGGTCAGGTTCGTCGCGCCGCGGGCCTTCGTGGAAACCCGCCTCGCTGAATATTTCCGCGGTGAATCCCTGCACTCGCGTCCCGGGCTGTTTCCAATCGTCGCGTTCGAGCTCGGCCTTCAGGCACGTTTCCTCCAGAAAACGTTCGGCCGTCCAGCCGAATTGCTCGGCCACCTGAGGCAGCAAAACGCCTCGCCTTGACCCCTCGCGTTACCATCAAGCCGTGCTTTCCGGGCTCGATCTGCTCCGACGAAATTTCAACGAGAGGTGAAAGCACCGAGATCTCAATTGCAAGGCCTTCGAGCTCCGGAGGAGTCATCGAAGCAAACCGCGGGTCATCCAGCGCCGCTGCCATCGCGCAATACGCGACCACCGAAACGAGCGCATCCTTCGACGCGAGCTGCCCGACGCATCCCCGCAAGCGCCCCAGCCGGTGCAATGTGACGAACGCGCCCGCAGGCTGCCGCAGCGCCTCATCATCGGGAAGGTCTTCTAGGAGTTCGCGGCGTTCGACAGCCAGAATCACAGCCCGCCTGGCCACATCGAGGAGAGCCTGCTTCGCTGAATCAGCGAGTGGGAGCATCCTGGTGTTTCTCTTCGGGCTTCACGAGAATCACCGCCCGGCGCCGCTGCTGCACGCGAATATCAATCTGGCTCCAGAACATCTGGAAGTAGTGAATGGCCGACGCCACAGCGCTCAGCACCACGAGCCACATCAACACGCTGCCGAGCAGCTTTAGCGACGTATACTTCGCCGTCAGAATCACCGCGCATCCCGCGAGCACCTGCAAAATCATCTTCGTCTTGCCCAGCGGCGATGCCGGAATCACCAATCCTTCCACCGATGCAATCTCGCGCAGCCCCACCACAATAAATTCGCGCCCGATGATAATCACCACCATCCAAGCCGGCACCAGTCCCATCTCCACCAGCGAAATAAACGCC
The DNA here is from genome assembly GCA_963790945.1 of uncultured Acidobacteriota bacterium. GTDB lineage: Bacteria > Acidobacteriota > Terriglobia > Acidiferrales > UBA7541 > Palsa-295. Next base: position 4,349 of record CAWBRH010000031.1, on the reverse strand, counting down.
GCCGAAATCAGCAGCTTGTCGGCGATCGGATCGAGCAGAATTCCCAGCGTCGTAATCTCGCGCCGCTTTCGCGCGATGTAGCCGTCCATCACGTCCGTCGCCGCGGCCATCAACAGAATCAGCACACCCCACACTTCGAAGTGGATTGGCAAACCCCAGAAGTCAAAATTCGGTTCGCGGGTAAGCAGCACGACAACCAGAAGCGGGACGAAAAAAATCCGGAGCACGGTAAGGCTGTTCGGCAGATTCATCGCGCTCACGAGATTCTCTCATTGGGCAGACGCCGAGTGGGCGCATGCCGTGGGTTCCGATTCACTATAAACTTCGCTGTCCAGTGAGTCAACGGTACGCGCGAGAAGTGCGCCGCATGAAAAATAAGAGCCCGGAAGCCCCTAGACCCGATACAGCAAATCCTGTATCTAGTGACTCTTAGCGAACAAGATGCTGCAACGCTGTGCAAATTCGCCTGCGCAGAAAAACGGACGTTGCCTCTGGGTATTTTTCCGTAAGCGCAGAACTACTAGACACTAACTGGCACATCCTGAAGGACTTAACCGAGCATATCGAAATATGCGATTTCGTATAAGTCTCTCGATTAAAAAGGTTTTTGCGATTTCGGCAGGCCCTTTTCCACAACGATTTCCACAGTTCGCTCTCGCTAAGAGGTACTGAGTAATAGGACTTTTTGCACCCCTTACCGATTCACCCTGCGCTACGAACTCCTGAAGCTGCCGCGCAACAGACTCCGGTAGCTCTGCCTCGAGTTCGCATGTGCCCGTCTTGCACTTCTGAGTTCAGCACGCGCCCGCAGGCATGGATTATCGCCAAGTCGCGGCCATTCGAGAGGGGCACGTTCAGGCGCAACCGAACCAGAGGATCGCCGGGTAGCACAGCGTCGATGCGGGCGAGCAAATCTTCAAGGCCAGCCCGGTGGCGGCCGACGTGAATGCTTTTTGCCCGTTGTGGCCGTTCGCGCTCTGCAAATTTGCGAGCTGCTCGGGATCGAGCTGATCGATTTTGTTGAAGACGTGCACGCGCGGAGTATTCTTTACGCCAAGATCATCGAGAACCTTTTCAACTTCGGCGTCCTGCTCTGCGTGATGCGGATTGGAAATATCCGTCACGTGCAGGATCAGCGCTGCCTCCTGCACTTCTTCCAGCGTCGCGCGAAAAGCTGCGATCAAATCCGGCGGCAAATCGCGCAAGAATCCCACCGTGTCGCTCAGCAGCACGCGACGCCGCGACGGCAGCCGCACCGCGCGAATCGTCGGGTCAAGCGTCGCAAACATCTGCGGCGACGTCAGCACTTCGGCGTGCGTCAGCGCATTGAAGAGCGTCGACTTCCCCGCGTTCGTATAGCCAACGAGCGCGATCATGCCCAGCGGCACAGCCTGCCGCGCGCGCCGCCGCGTGGTGCGCTGGCGGCGAACGGTCTCAATCGCCTCTTTAATTTTCCCCACGCGATCGCGAATCCGCCGCCGATCGGTCTCGAGTTTCTGCTCGCCAGGTCCGCGCGTCCCGATTCCGCCGCCTAGCCGCGAAAGCTCCGCCCCTTTTCCTGCGAGCCGAGGCAGCAAATAATTCAGCTGCGCCAGCTCCACTTGCAACTGGCCTTCGCGCGTCCGCGCATGCGTCGCAAAAATATCCAGAATCAGCTGCGTGCGGTCAATCACGCGCCGCCCAATTCCCTTCTCCATATTGCGCAGCTGCACGGGCGTCAGATTGTGATCCACAATCACCAGCGGCACATGCCGCATCTCGGCTTCCATGCGAATTTCGTCCGAGTTTGCCGCGTCCAACAAGCGTCGCCGGATCAAGCGCCTCGCGCACCTGCAGCAGCGAGCCTTCGATTTTTGCGCCCGCGCTCTCCGCCAGCTCCGTCAGCTCTTCGAGCGAATCGCGCCCCGCAGATGTAGGATCACCCATACGCCCACGCGGAGATTTCTTCAGCCCCACGCCGACGAGCAAAACTCGTTCCCGGTTATCCAGCGCTTGCGGTGTTTTCATGCGGAGGCAATATCCTGCGGCGGCCGAACCCTGGGGGTATCAACTCTCATTCGTATAATCTGATTATACCGCCGTTGGCAAGTCAGCGCGACCGAAGCAATCATGTCCGATACGAATATTTTCGTAGGGGCACGGCATGCCGTGCCCGAATGGGGCGTCAGTACAGCTTGACCATTGAGCACAACCGTTGGACAGCTGTGTTTTGCGTTTTTCTTCAGCCCGCAGCAACCAAACCCACCTGCCGTCCGAAGCAGCGCATGCATAGCATCATTACGGTCCTAGCGACAGCGGGCACGGCATGCCGTGCCCTACTGAAGAAATTCCCTCCTACCGCACATTCTCCTGCAGCGTCCAATTCCCGGTGCCATTTCCATTGGGGTTCGCATTCACGTCATTCGTCTGCACGCGTTTCCCCTGATCGTTCACCCACGTATAGCTGTACGCGCTCGAATCCTTCGTAATTTCGCCCGTCCTCGGATCGAGTCGCTTCTGCTGGTCGAGCGAGTAATCGCACCAATCATCCGCCGCCTGATGCCGCGCATTCGCGCTTTCCTGCGCCCGCGCCATCGACATATCCGTCCCGCGCTGCATCGACGCCAAAAACTGCTCATGCTGCCGCTGCCGCATCTCCTGCGCCTGATTAAACGCGTTGAACTGCGCCTTGCTCCGCCGCATGGCCTCGTCGCCCATCTGCCGGATCGCGCGCATCGACGCTTCGGACATGTCGTTGATTTTTTGAACGTAGATCTTGGTCCGCGCGTCGGTCCACTGCTTGTCCACGACAAATGATTTCACGATCGGCTGAAAGGTGGCATCCGAAAAGCTCTTCTCCGGGGCCCACACGCGCGACACGCTCGCGCTGCAGCCATGCTGCCCGATGTTTCGAAAGTACCTGCACGATACAAACACGTTCAGCTTCTCTTCGATCACAATTTTGTTGATGTGATACCGCACCACAGCGCGCGCCTTATCCGCCGACACCGTAAACATATTCGAACTCTGCGCCGCCGCGTTCCTGCGAGTTTGCTCCAGGTCGGCGGCCGGTTCTTCCCTCACGTATTCCACCTCCAGCACGCCCACCATGTATTTCAGCACTTCCTCAGCCGGCACCTCGCGCTTGTACGGCAGACATTCTTCGCCACTCTTCAGCGGCTTCCCATTGTTGTCCGCCCAAGTCCAATCGAGCCGCGGCAGCTGCTTCACGCCGGTAAGCCCGTCCGGGCTCATCATCCGAAACACAGGAAACGGCCCGTCATTGCAACTCGTCCCCGGAACCACCGCCCCGTCAAAGATCCAATTCGCCGGAATCGAAAGCGAGTAAGCCTGCATATTCAAAACCGGATCGGTGATGGTGACGACGCGCGTAGCCTGCGCCGAAGCCGTCGGCACAATGTTATGAATTGCGAGGATCGCCAGCGCCAACGCCGCAACACCGCTAAAAAATGGCCCAATAGTTTTCATGCTCTCCTCTTGCCTGCGTTTCAGTAGCCACATAGTTCTACACCACAAACGAACCGAAACTCGCGGGAAAAACACCGCGAAAGGAAGGCCACTTTTTCTGCTTCTGTTCCCAGGGCTTCCGCCCTGGGCTAGGTGTGTGCCGCACCTACGGCGCTGAAGAAATAGATTCGATCGAGATTGACGTTTCGGACAAAAAGTGGCGCCGCAACTGCAGCAAGCAGGTTGCAGCAAAAAGCAGTTTTGGGTGGCGCGCTCGCCACTAAAAATCAAAAACGCCGGCAAGATGCCGGCGGTACATAAACCTAGCTGCGGCCGCCCGACCTCGCCGACGCCGCCAGCACCAACTCCGACAAAAAATCCCCCAGGCCGCGCTTCGGGGCGCTGCGAAATTCCGGGTCGCGACTCGCCCGGTCCACCCACCCCAAACAAACCAGCAACCCCATCTCCGACCACGCCTCCGCCGCCCGCTCCGTAAATCCCACGTCCTCGAGCACCGCGGCAATATATCCGCGCCGCTCGCGTTCAATCCCGCGCGCCCGCTCCGCCGCCCGCGCATCACGACGCGCCCAGTCCCGCAACGCCGCCTCAAGCCGGCTATGCGCGTCATCGGTCAAATGCTTCACCAGCTCCGCCCAACGCGCCGCCGCGCTGCGCTCGTCCGCCACAGCCGCCGCCAGCCACGCTCGCTCGTCCTCGTCCCACTGCTCCAGCATCGCCCCCGCCAGCTCATCGCGATCGCGAAAATGCCAGTAAAAGCTCCCCTTGCTCACATGCAAATCCCGCGCCAGCACCTCAACGCGCACCGCATCAATTCCATCCAGCGCCAGCCGCGCAAATGCCGCCCGTATCCAGTCCCCCCGCTGCAGCGGCGCAGCCTTCGG
>CAWBRH010000030.1:0-13583 GCA_963790945.1 uncultured Acidobacteriota bacterium | reverse complement strand
TACGATAACCCTTCTCTGACCTTCCAGGTCAATATTGGGTAGCGTGATCGCGAGGCGGATGGTGCTGGTGAAACATCAGAAGGCCCGTTCTTCACAGTAGTTCCTTCGGGATTAAGCTTGAGCCTGCGGATGCAGGGGCGACCGCATTCAGGGTCGCCCGCTTTCACAACCGGTGGCATTGCCCAACTCCTGAGAGGGACCGTTATGGATGACTCTCAAATCGAATTGCTGACGAAGAAGGAAAGGTTAAAAATTTCGGAGGAGCCACGGGCTCAATTGCTTCAATCGATTCGCGTTGCTTCGAACTTGCACGAAATTCTGTACTGATTGCCTCCATGGCCGTTCGGCCCCTGCATCGCAAAAGCGATCGGTCACATGTGCGGGAAAAAATCCGCTGCTCGGAAATAACAGCGCCTGTGAATGGCGCTTGTTCAATGCTCAGCGAACGAGTTCCCATCTGGCAACGAATGCATTTCCCAACGATCTAGAACGGTTCGCTTCACTTCACCTTGCGGAGTGTGATTCAGCCGAGAATACTCTCCCTGACATTCCGGCTTGGCGGGTGAACTTGTCGGGCTCTGTGCCGACCCGTTGTGATGCGCGATCGCGAATATTCCGGCGAGACAGCTGATTACGATCGTGCTGGGCTTTAGCATTTGGTTCAGTATGTTGTTGTGCCTCAAAGAATACATTCGAGCCACGCATTTTCGAGAGCGAAGTTGAGAACGGGGCAGCGATGGCGCTCCTCGTGGTCTTGAATTCCTCTATCTATTAAGGTGGTCTTTCGCTCCAGATCCGCCTGCACCTTTACTGTACTTCCGGCCAATCTCCCGCCAACCCTCCCCGGTGCTACTCTGTATCTGGCTAATTGGTGTCATACGCCAAAAGCCCGATAAGGAGGTCCGAGATAGGCGACTGAACGAAAGTCGGCCGGCGCCCTTTGCCTAACAAAGGTCGTCTGACGAAAATCCGAGCGATCTCCCGCCTCACCACACCGCGCCCGCGTCCTGCGGCCCGCGAATCCAAAAAAGGACAACTCACCATGACCTCGAAAACGACCACGAAAGCCAGCCAGCCCGAAAACCAATATGAAAGCAATCCATACGACCATGCAGCTTCGCAGCTTCCGCCGCGCGAGACGGACGCCCAACGCGCCGCAAAGTTAATCTACGGTTCCGCGATTAAAACGCACGGTAACCCGTGACCGTCAGCGATTTAAGAATTTCTAATAGGCGGTAAAAGGGGGGCGAAGGCAGAAGTCAAAAGAGTCGGCGAAAGCCGGAGACGAAAGGCGACGACGCGACTGCAGATCGCTTCTCGATCGGGAAGACAATCGCTGAGGGTCCTCATCAAGGCGAAGAAAGAGCCGGCCCCGCGAAATTCGAGCGGGACGCAAACTGCGCGCAGTAGGCCAGCGGTACAGGGGAGGAAAGGCGAAAGGCGCCGGCCCCGCGAAATTCGAGCGGGACGCAAACTGCGCGCAACGGTAACGGCCACGTTGACGATATCGCGGGAATATTTTGGGCGCCGCCCCTGTATAGACAAGTGAAGGCGATCCGAGGCGCGTGAATTTTATGGCGGCCCGGTGAGGGGAGAGGGGAGCGATGGGAGATTTCGTCAATGATTTTTTGAAACCGCAAGGGGACAACTTTGATCAACGGGACAATTTCGATAAGGACGGAGTGGACCGGCGTGGGTTTTTGAAGTGCATGGCTTGGGCCGGGACCGGGACGCTGTGCGTGATTCAGGGAGGCGTGCTGAAATCGTTTGCGCTTAGCGACATGGCCAATCGGGCGCTGGCTACGGCGAAGGCGGATTTGAGCTTTGTGCAGATCAGCGACAGCCATATTGGGTTTGACAAGGCTGCGAATCCGGACGTGACGGCGACGCTGGATGCGGCGATTGCCAAGGTGAATGCGCTGGAGGCGGCGCCTTCGTTTGTGTTGCATACGGGCGACTTGAGCCATCTTTCGAAGCCTGCGGAGTTTGATACGCTCGATCAACGGCTGAAGAGCCTGCGCACGGACAAGATTTTTTATGTGCCGGGCGAGCATGACGTGTTGAACGATGACGGGGCGCAGTATCGCGAGCGCTATGGAAAGGGATCGAAGGGCGACGGCTGGTACAGCTTTGACCAGAAGGGCGTGCATTTTATCGGCCTGGTGAACGTGATGAACCTGAAGGCTGGCGGGCTGGGCAATCTGGGCAAGGATCAGCTCGAATTTGTCGAGGACGATGTGAAGCATTTGAAGTCGAGCACGCCGATTGTGGTGTTTGCGCACATTCCGCTGTGGTCGGTGTATCCGGAGTGGGGATGGGGGACGGACGACGGGGCGCAGGCGCTGGGATATTTGAAGCGGTTTGGGTCGGTGAGCGTGTTGAACGGGCACATTCATCAGGTGATGCAGAAGGTGGAGGGGAATGTGACGTTTCATACGGCGATGTCGACTGCGTTTCCGCAGCCGCAGCCGGGGACGGCGCCGTCACCGGGGCCGATGAAAGTGCCGGCGGACAAGCTGCGCGGATTGCTGGGCGTGACGGATGTGAACTTTGTTCGCGGGAACAAGACGCTGGCGGTGGTGGATTCGACGCTGGCCTAGCCGATAAACCTCAACAACAATTCCGATAATTCAATCGAGAGGATAAATGAAATGAAGAAAACGATGCTGAAGGTAGTGGTGTGCGCGGTGGTTGTGGCGGTGGCTGGTTGGGCGGCCGGGAACGGGACGCATTTGTTCGCGGCGGCTACGGCGCTGGGCTCGGTGAACGGAGTGGCGAGCGTGCCGGTGAGCGCGCCGGCGAATGGGCCGGTGGAAGTGAAGATCGACAACTTCAATTTCATGCCCGGGGATCTGACGGTGGCGGCGGGGACGACTGTGACCTGGGTGAACCACGACGACGTGCCGCATACGGTGAGGACCATGGATGGCGCGATCAAGTCGAAGGCGCTGGATACGGACGACAAGTTTTCGATGACGTTCGACAAGCCGGGAACCTACGAATACTTTTGCTCGATCCATCCGAAGATGACGGCGAAGGTGGTCGTTAAGTAGCTGAAACTAGGTGTATTTGAAGATTCTACGCACCCCGCAGATGCCGGGACAGCGATGCCACGCTGAACACATCCTGTCCCGGCCCTCGCTTCACTGTATCGCCGGGGAGTTTGAGGGAATAAAATGAGCACGGTTGCGGTCTATAGATTAGACAGTTCGAGTGGCCGGATGCCTATGGCGACACCAAACGCGGGAAACGCGGCGGATGCAGGGCGGTTCGAGCAGACGGTGATGCCGCATCTGGATGCGGCTTACAATCTGGCGCGCTGGCTTGTCCGGAACACGCACGATGCGGAAGATGTGGTGCAGGAGGCTTGCCTGCGGGCGTACAAGTTTTTTGGCGGGTTTCAAGGCGGCGATGCGCGGCCCTGGCTGCTGAAGATTGTGCGGAATACGAGCTACTCGTTTCTGGAGAAGAACCGGCCGGCGGCGCTGGGCGAAGAGTTCGACGAACGGGTGCACGGGCAGGATGCGGCGCCTCCGGATGTGGAGGCGACGATGGTGCGGAATGTGGAGAGCCGCATGTTGCGCGAGGCGCTGGAGGAATTGCCGGTGGGATTTCGCGAGGTGCTGGTGTTGCGCGAACTGGAAGGGCTCTCGTACAAGGAGATTGCGGAATTGGTGGGCATACCGATTGGCACCGTGATGTCGAGCCTGGCGCGAGGGCGCGAACGGCTGCGCGAAGCGCTGTTGCGCGCGCGGGCGAAGGAGGGCACACGTGGTCTGTGACGATAATGCACGGCTTTTGCATGGATATCTCGATGGGGAATTGGATCTGGTGCGCAGCCTCGAGATTGAAGAGCATTTGAAGACTTGTCCGGATTGCGCGCAGGAGCTTTGGAACCAGCAGACGTTGCGGAAGGCGTTTCGGTCGTCGAGCTTGTACGATCGGGCGCCGGCGGGGCTTGCGGATCGGATTCGCGCTTCGATTGGGTCTGAAACCGCGGCGATGCCGATGCGGCTGGGCATGCACCTGCGTCTGCATCTGGCCTGCATCTGGACCTGCATCTGCGGAGAATACTCCTGCGGCGAAGAAGGCGCCGGTCGTTTCGATGGCTTCGAAGTCGCTGACTTCGAAGCGGGCTGCGTGGGGATGGCTCGCTGTGGCTGCTGCGATATTGATGGTGTTTGCGATGAGCTGGCGGATTGGGCCGGGTCTGACGAGGAACGCTAATTCTGACCTGCTGGCCAGGAGATTGTTTCGAGCCACATTCGGTCGCTGCAGCCTGACCATTTGTACGACGTGAAATCCACGGATCAGCACACGGTGAAGCCCTGGTTCAACGGGAAGCTCGACTTTTCGCCGCCGGTGCGCGATTTGGCGGAGGATGGCTATCCGCTGGTGGGCGGGCGATTGGATTATGTGGACCATCGCGCGGTGGCGGCGTTGGTTTATCAGCGGCGGCAGCATCTGATTAATGTTTTCATCTGGCCTGAGGCGAAGGGAACCGAGGAAGCGCTGACGACGAAATCGGTGCAGGGCTACAACATGATTCCGTGGGAAGGCGGCGGGATGTACCAGTGCGCGGTGTCAGATTTGAATAAGGGCGAGCTGGAGCAGTTCACAGAACTTTTGCGGAAATAGTTTTGTGCGCCCGCGATTATTATTAAGGGAGGGAAGGGGCTGACGGCGGTCAGCCCCGGCAGGTTGCTAACCGAGCGGGAGAATGCGCGGTGACGTACTGATCGGTGGCGGCTCTGAAGCTCGAATGCTACGAACTCGACGATGATGGACAAAATGATCGGGAGCAAAAGGTGGCATCAGTCTCTCGGTTAACCCTATATTCGACCCATCACTGCGAGGATAATCAGAATCAGCAGAATCAGCCCGAGCCCGCCGCTGGGGTAGTAGCCCCATCCGGTGCTGTACGGCCACGTGGGAAGCGCGCCGATCAGAAGCAGCACGAGCACGATGAGCAGAATAGTCCGCATCTATTTCCTCCAGTTGTGTGCTAGGTCGATCCAATTTCAAAAACTCATTTCCGGGTTCGCTTGCGACCGCGGAAGCATTTGCCGTCAGGCGCCTGACGCAACTTTCAAGCGCTAGCAATGTGGCGCAGTATAAGAACCTAGGCGAGCTGTTCCATGCCGGGAAGTCTGTAAGGACTTAGGGGATTTGCTGTAGCAGTTTTAGGGGAAAACAGCGGCTCAGTGGGCGGCGGAATAGGCTTGAACGTCTGCCAGTATGCGGTCTAGTTGCGTACGGGAGTAATAGCGGCCATTGGAAAAGACCGCGGCGATTTTCTGCGTGTTGCCAATATCGTCGAGGGGATTCGCGTCGAGGAGGACGAGGTCGGCAATTTTGCCCTTTTCTCGACCGTTCCCAAGTCGCTCTCTTTGCCCAGGAATTTTGCCGGGTTGATGGTTGCGGTTTGGAGAGCTTCCATCGGGGTGAATCCGGCAGCTACGAAGCGCTGCAGTTCGAGATGGAGGCTGAAGCCGGGGAGCACGTCAACGCCCGCAGGGGTGTCGGTTCCGGCGAGGAACGGAACGTTGGCCTGGTGGAGTTTTTTGACGATGTCGAGCTCGTGTTCGACGAATTTTTGGCGCACCGGCAGGGGATCGGTATCGAGGTCCTTGATGATTCCGGCAGTAAATTTGGGCCAGCTTTTCTCGCGCCAGAATACGGGCGCGTACTTGCCGTCCGGGTCCTTCGTGACATCGATGGCATCGACCAGCCACTGGCCTCGCTCCCAGTAAAGCGTGGGACATTGCCAGGTCTGATTTTTCGCGAGGAGCTGAATCAGAGCGGCTTCTTGCGCCGGGTCGTAGGTCTCCAGGAAATTCGGCCGGGCCCTTCGGGCCTTTCAGGAGCTGGTCTTCGACAGTCGAACTGCCCTCGAAAATACCGATCAAGTGCTCGAAGCTTTTTTGCCCGGCGTTGGATGCTTCCGAGGCGCGAATCGCGTCCGGCACATGGCCGACGAAGACGATATTCTTGCTTCTTGCATTCCTCGGCGATGGCGAAATAAGCGTCGCGGGGCACGTAGGACTGGATCTTGATGAAATCCACGCCTCGGCTTTTCAGCATGTCCACGGCGCGCCGGCCGTCATCGGGAGTGGCGATCGCGATGGAGGCAGGGAATTGAGTTTTGGGGCCGTCGAGCATCGGGCCAGCGACGATCATGCGAGGGCCAAGCATAGTGCCCGAGGCGGTGTCGCGGCGCGCGGCGAGGATCAGTCGAGGTCGCTGCCCATGTCGCGCACGCCGGTAACTCCGTTGGCGATGAATAGCGGCAGCGTCACTTCTTTGCCGCCCGGGACCCAGTCTCCGAAAAAGGTGTGGACGTGCATGTCCCACAGGCCCGGGATCAGAAATTTTCCGGTTCCGTCAATTACATGCGCCTGCTTGAGGGCGTGAAAGTGGCCCTTGCCGACGTAGGAGATTCGGTCGCCATCGATTACGACGGTGAAGTTAGGCCGCGACGGGCCGCCTGCGGTATCCACAACGGTGACATTGGTGATGGCGTAGGGAACGCCAGACCCTTCGAGGCCCTGCGCCCATCGCGGGAGCGCGAATAGCAGCCACACTATGATTGCGAAGCAGAATTTTTTCACAGGCCCCCCTCGAGCAGGCGTGATTGTACCCGTGGTTTTGAAATCGAGTTCAAGAAAAAGGCGGTTTGGCGCGGTGGAATAACTGTATACGGACGCAAATATTTCTTTCTCTTCACGGAATAAAGCCTCCTCCCGGCCGGTAGGGAGAATTGAGCGCACGCCCAGCCCGGCGCCCATGGGAATCCTGAGGAGCCCAGGGATGAAAACGTCCACGCATGCTGCAAACAGTGACTTGCCTGATTCAGAGGCGATCCGGCTCGCACAACGTGGCGATCCGGCGGCTTTCGAAATTCTTTATCGCCGGCATAGCAGAAGGGTGTTCGGAATATGCCTGCGAATGGCCGGCAACCAGAGCGAGGCGGAGGATCTGACGCAAGAGACGTTCCTGACCATTTTCCGCAAGATCCAGAGCTTCCGAGGAGAGTCGGCATTTTCGACCTGGGTGCATCGCGTGACGGTCAACACGGTGTTAATGCGCTTCCGAAAGAAGAACGTCGCCTCCGATTCGCTTGACGAACCAAACGATCGGAATGAAGAAGGATTCAAGGAGCCGCTGCAGCTGGGCGAAAGGGACCTGCAGCTGAGCGGGACGATCGATCGCATAAATTTGGAGCGGGCGCTTGGCCCCAGGATGCCGGGCCATGTTCTTGCTGCACGACGTGGAAGGCTACCGTCACGATGAAATTGCGGTGATCGCCAGGATGCTCGGTGGGGAATTCAAAATCGCAGCTTCATAAAGCTCGAACGCGTTTGAGAGAAATCCTGAGGAACGAGGGGCGCGGGTCGAAGAAACGGCGAAGCCGACAATATGCCGCGCATAGCGGGACACGCAGGGAGAGTCTTCGACACAGTGCGCGTGTTGGAACTGGCGAGATTCGTCTTGCCTTTCATTGAGACTCAGGCGAGGCAGGCAGCGGGAATCGGTTGCCCTTTTTCGCTTGAATCGTGGGCGGAGCTATTTATTTTTTGGATTTGACCGGTAGCGAGATCTGCGCGATACCCTTGTCGCGGCAAACCGCTCAGTGTGGTTCCCCTGATTCCTTCCACTGAGTTGAGGTTTACCCAATCTTAGGAGGATCATGTCCACCGAACTTCGCGATTTCCTGGCGATATCGTATGCAGAGTTGGAAGAACTGAATCTGAAGGCCAAGGAGCAGCGTAAAAATCGCGTCGCGCCTCACAAAATTCAAGAGGAGCGGCTGAAATATCTCACCGACGAGAAGCGCATCAAGGCCGTGACCGTACTGTTTAGCGATCTGGAAGGCCGCTTGCACATGCTGGACTACGACAAGAAATTCCTGATCAAGAGCTGGGACAATCTTACGTTTGATGGTTCGTCGATTCGTGGATTCACGGCGCAGCGGGAAAGCGATTTGCGGCTGGCGATGGACTGGGGGGCGTTTTATTGGGCGCCGGCGGATGTGTTTGGCTCGGGAAAAGTCCTGGTGTTCGGCCAGGTGATCGACAAGGACGGTTCGCCTTATAGCGCGGACATTCGCGGGGCGCTGAAGGGATATGCGGACGAACTGCACAAGCGGGAAGGCTACACGCTGAATGCGGCGAACGAAATTGAGGGATTCCTTTTCAACGGCAAGGATGCCGAGAGCCGCTACAACGAGACGGGTAAATTCGAATACGTAAATACGGGCGGCTACTACCACTCGCTGCCTGGCGATCCGCTGCGAACTTTTATCGACACATGCGCCGAAGTGCAGCGCTCGATGGGTTTCCAGAATGAGAAGGATCACCCCGAGGTGGCGCCTTCGCAATTTGAAATCAATTATGGCTACGGAGAAGTGGTGGCAGCGGCGGACCAGATCCAGCTCTACAAGTTGATCTGCCGTCAGGTGGCAACGCGCATGGGAATGACGGCGAGCTTTCTGCCGAAGCCCGTGGTGGGAGTGAACGGGAGCGGGATGCATACGAACGTTTCCGTGAGCAAGGGCTCGAAAAATATGTTCTGGGATCCGAAGGGCGACGAAAAGCTCAGTAAGTTTGGATGGGCTTTCGTGGATCGGATTCTGACCCATGGGAATGATTTTTGCCTGCTACTGAATGCGAGCGTGAATGCTTACCGGCGGCTCGATCCTCACTTCGAAGCGCCGAACCAGATCAAGGCTTCACCGGTGGATCGCGGCTCGATGATTCGCATTCCGATCGGAAACGAGAAGAGCATGCGCGTGGAGGTGCGATCGGTGAGCCCGGATGCGAGTCCTTATATGGTGATGCTCTCGATTTTCAAGACGGGGCTCGACGGAGAAACGGCGAAGATCAAGAATCTGCGCCAGGCCGAACGCTATTTGCCGGATAACATTTATTCGGCGATGCAGGATTTTCGCAAGGCGGAGTGGACGACGAAGTTTCTGGGCGAAGACGTGAAAAACCGTTACGCGGAATTGAAGCAAGCCTCGGCGGACCGCTGCCCGCGCCTACTGGGCACGTTTGTGAAAACGCCAGAGGTGCAGTATCACCACGAGGTCTACAATCAGTTCCTCTGGAATTTATTTTAGGCCGACGCTTCGAAGCTTCGAAAAGAAAAACGCCCTGGCCGCCTAACCGGCAGCCAGGGCGTTCTTGTGTTTTGGATGTTGCGAAATTTAAGGCTACTTCGATGCTCCGGACGCGACTGCGAGGAAGTCGCGATGCTCCGAGGTTTCCGTGGCGGCGCCGAATGCCGGACCGCCGGTTGGATTGGCTTTACCGTTTGCTTCCAGTGCCGGCCATGAATTTGTCGAGCCCGTCTGCGTTATTCGTGACGATCGCGATGTCGACTGCATCGGGATCGTCCGAGTGAATCACTTCGCGATCCACCGAATAACTGTGAAGTGCGCCATCTGCCATCAGCTTGTCAAGGAACGGGATGATGTAGGAGTTGATGACCTTTTCCAGTGCCTCGCCCTGACCCGGCTTTGTTCGATAGGTTGCGACTCGCAGATACCCGTTGTCGAAGCTGCCCGCATGGGCCGCGTAATGGCGGCTGGTGAGAATCAAGTCAAAATGCTTGGAGGCCGCTTGAATTTTTTCGATATCCGCTGGAGCGGATTGTGTGGCGAGAACGGAGAGGACTTTTAGAACGCCTGCCATGGACGTGGCTGTCCACCAACCGCCGTGGTTGGGCCCTTCTGAGGTATGGGCGGCCATTTTGAAAAAGCCGTAGCCGATGATGGTTCCGTCGGCGATGAGTTTGTCGAAAACCGGCTTCTGCGACGCGTCATACTTTTCGAACGTGGGCCAATCGGGACGGGGCACTTCCCACTCGGCCACATACGTATAGATGGGCGGCTTTTCCTTTTCATCTGCGCCAGCTCTGCGCGCGAGCGGAAAAAGAACCGGCGGCGGTGAGCGAAAGCGCAATTGCGAGTACGAGCTGACTTAAACATCTTGCTATGCATCTACATTCCTCCTTGAAGGAACACGAGCGTAAGTGTCCGCACCGTTGATGCGGAGGAAGAAACGTTTTGCTTTTGGATTTGGTGCGACCAGGAATCGTACCGGCGTGACACTACTCCGCGAAGGGCAGAGTGTCAAGCCGTATCGAGCGGCCTGGAATTGGAATGATTCTCGAAGGCTAGTCGTAATATTCGGCGCCGAGGTGGGTGATCAGCTCCTCGCCCATCATCCAGCGCAGCGTGTTTTTCAACTTCATGAGCTGAATGAAGAGATCGTGCTCGGGGTAAAGCTCTTTGGCGCACATCGGCGATTTGAAATAGAAGCTGAGCCATTCCTGAATGCCGCGCATTCCTGCGCGCTGCGCGAAATCGAAGAACAGGGCGAGATCGAGAACGATCGGCGCGGCAAGAATCGAATCGCGGCAGAGGAAATCCACTTTGATCTGCATCGGGTAGCCGAGCCAGCCGAAGATGTCGATGTTGTCCCAGCCTTCTTTGTTGTCGCCGCGGGGCGGATAGTAATTGATTCTCACTTTGTGGTGAATCTTGCCGTAAAGCTCGGGGTAAAGATTCGGCTGCAGGATGTATTCGAGCGCGCCGAGCTTCGATTCTTCTTTCGTCTTAAACGAGCCGGGATCTTCGAGCACTTCGCCGTCGCGATTGCCGAGAATGTTGGTGGAAAACCAGCCATTTAGGCCGAGCATGCGCGCTTTGAAGCCGGGTGCGAGAACGGTTTTCATCAGCGTCTGGCCGGTCTTGAAATCTTTGCCGCCGATGGGTACGTGCTTTTCTTTCGCGAAGTTCTCGCAGGGCGGGGATGTCTACGGTGAGGTTGGGAGCGCCGTTTGCGAAGGGAACGCCCTCGCTGATCGCGGCATAGGCGTAGAGCATAGAGGGCGCGATCGAGGGGTGATTCGCCTTCATGCCCTTTTCGAACGAGGCGAAGATCCTTGTGGACGTCTTCCGGCTTGAGGAATACTTCTGTAGAGGCGCACCAGACCATGACCAGGCGATCCAGCTTGTTTTTCTTTTTGAAGTCGCGAATATCTTCGCGGAGCTGCTCGGCGAGATCGAATTTGTCTTGCCTTTCTTGATGTTGGTGCCATGGAGATTCTTGACGTAGGTCTGGTCGAAGGCCGCCTTCATCGGCTTAATGTTCTTGAGAAATTTCTGGGCCTTGGCTAGATCCTTGGCATCGAGAACACCCGCTTTCGAGGCGGCTTCGTAGGCGTCGTCGGGAAATACATCCCAGCCGCCGAAGACGAGATCGTCGAGATTCGCGAGCGGCACGAAGTCTTAATTCTTGGGACCCGGTTATCGGTGCGCTTTCCGAGGCGGATCGTGCCCATTTGCGTAAGCGAGCCTACCGGCACTGATTCTTTTCGCCGGACTAATTCGACGCCCGCCATAAAGGTGGTGCCCACCGCGCCCATTCCTGGCGTCAGGACTCCCAGTTTTCCTTTTGGCGGAGCAACACTCACCGGCCTGCGCATTCAGAATCCCCCGTAGTTTTGTAGATGAAGTTATGCGATTTAAAGAAAAGCCATGATGCGATATCGCCTGAGAATTTGCAACCTTGGTGCGCCGAGCGGTAGAGAATGGAAGTTGTGCTGCTGTGCGGGGAATGTAAAGTGCTGCGTTCCGCCTGCGAGCGGGAAATTCGTGGCTATTTTTTTGAGGCGGTGTTGGCGCGTCGCGCGCAATCCGCGATTCCGTCGGAAAGGCAAAGGAACCCGAGAACCGCGATCAATCCCATCATCACAAAGGCAATCATAGCGACCCCCTCAACTCGAAGACGAAGGACTTACGCCACGAGGAGTGCCAAAGGAGAGCGAGAGGTAAGTCGTTGAATTATAAGGATCTACTTCTGGCGCCAGTTGCAAGAATATGTGTTTGCGCAGACATTTGTAGGATTCGGCTGACACACGAATAGGAAAAAGCTTACATCGCGGCGGCCTGAAGCTTGGGGCTTTAGAGAGCTTTCTGCCGGGTTTCATCGGAGACAGATAACGCAGCGCGCGGCGCTTATAGCTTCTGCAAATGGATCGAGCCGTCGCCGGATGTGAGCGAAACTGTGCCGCCACCATTGTTGAGAGTGCCGTGAATCGAGGAATGGCTCAGGGAGCCGGAAACCTTGATCGGGAAATCGAGCGTGATTTTACCGTCGCCGGTGTGCGCGTCGAGGTCGGCATTGAAATCGCCGGGGAGCCACATGTTGATATGGCCGTCGCCGGAATGGAGGCGCCAGCTGTTTGCGACTTTTGATCCGCTCATCGCGCGGGCTTCGATATTGCCATCGCCCGTTTTGAGATTCAGGGAATCGAAGCGGCCGTCAACGGAGACATGCCCGTCGCCGGTATCGACTTCGAGCGAGCCGTCGAGGCCCGACGCCTGGATGTTGCCGTCGCCTGAGCGCATGTTGATGGAGCCTTTGAGGCCCGTTGACGGTGATGTGGCCGTCGCCGGTGTTGATTCGAATATCGCCGGAAATGGGCTGGGAGTTTACGTTGCCGTCGCCCGTGTGCACGTCGAGGTTGAGATCCCTGGGAACGCGAATGTCGATTCGCACGGAACGGTGGCGGCCGCCGAAGAATGAGAAATTGAAGTGGGGCATCTTGACGCTGATGGTGACGTTGTCGCCTTCCTGGTGCTCGTCGACGCGGACGTCGCTGGGGCTGATCTTGAAGCCGTCAGCCGTGACATGGGCTTCGATTTGTCCTGGGTCGCCAGCGAGAATGTTGACGTCGCCATCGTCGGTGTCGACGTGCAGATTCGCGTGGCCGCCGACTTTATAGGCCTTCGACCAATCGTCGGCACGCGCCGGCTGAGCCGCGGCTCCCCACGAAATTCCTGACACCAGAATCGCCGCCGCCATCCACGTTTTTCGATTCATTCGTAACGCTCCGTCAGCATTGAGGTGCCGTAGCCCCTTGATCGCTTGCAGTATGAAATACGCAGGGATGGCGCAAAATGTTCCATAGGTCGCTGGCTGGCTATGCGGATTTCTTCCTGGCTACATTCGGTTGCGGACGCCGCCGGTGTGGCGGCAGGCTTCGGGCGCAGCGCTGCAAGAAACTGATCGAGAGGCAGGGCGTTGATGACGTCCTTCTTTTCGATCCAGCCGCGGCGCGCCGTCGCAACTCCGTACTGCATGAATTTAAGATGCGTGGTGGAGTGCGCATCGGTTGAGATCGCCACCTTCACGCCGCGCTCCTTGGCCATGCGGAAATGGACGTCGTTCAAATCGAGGCGGTCGGGATACGCGTTGCACTCCATCGCGACGGAATTCTTTTTGGCGGCATCGAGAATTTTCTCCATGTCGTAGGCGTAGGGATCGCGGCGCAGAAGCAGGCGGCCCGTGGGATGCGCGACGATCTGGGCGTATGGATTCTCGATACCGGCGAGAAGGCGCTCGGTCATCTCCGTGCGATCGAGATTCATGTAGGAGTGGATGGAAGCCACCACTACGTCGAGCTGTGCCAGCACTTCGTTATCGAGATCGAGTTTGCCATTTTTCAGGATATCGACTTCGATGCCGGCAAGCAGACGGATGCCGGGAACCTGTTCCTGCGCTGCGCCGATA
>CAWBRH010000029.1:0-11639 GCA_963790945.1 uncultured Acidobacteriota bacterium | reverse complement strand
CAGTAGGTCCAGCCGCTGGAATAGCGACGCAGGCACGTTTCCCCACACCTCGACAGCGCGCGATACCAGATTCGTTTTCTCGAGGCTGAAGCTCCGGTCGAGTCGTATCGGAAACGTTTCAGCGGATGCGGGATGAGGCGTCTCGAACGCGACTCGGTGGGTATTGGCGAGCGGAACATCCAGTTGAAATCGGGCGCTATTCGCTAAATCGATTCCGAAGACCACCAGAAGATCGGAAAACGTCGAACGGTAGATAACGCTCAAACTAAAGAGCTTATAGATACTTGGGACGGAATTCTTGTTCTGCCAGTTGAGTGAGCCAGGCATTGGAAATGTAGTACTCGTCGTTGCCGGTTCTCTCTGCGAGCTTCCGGGTGAGCTCTTCGACCTTTCGGGTCGTGATGTGAAGACGATTGCGAAGTTCTCTGAGCTGATCTCCGGGACGTGGAGCGCAGGGCATCGACTAACTCTCAATTCTGAACGGCCACCGCCACTCAGCCTAGAACGATTCGTCAAGTGAATCAACCGTTGGGACGATTATCTGTAAGGCGGCTGGAATTTGGCGGGCTGGAGAGAGTTGTATGCCCTCAAAGAGCGGACTATTCGGTTAGATGCTTCGTATTGAAAGCAAGGTGGGAGCGCGATTCCCGATTTGGGAAGCCGGTAACCGCATAAATACGGATGCCTCACCGCGATAAAACCAATAAGGCGACAGAAAGCCGGCCGGTTATAACGACGACTCCGGCCAGCGAAGTAAATGAACTTATTACGCACGCCCGTCCGGACGGCAGGGTGCCTTACGCCAGTGCACCAAGAAAGAGCGAGTCT
The DNA here is from genome assembly GCA_963790945.1 of uncultured Acidobacteriota bacterium. GTDB lineage: Bacteria > Acidobacteriota > Terriglobia > Acidiferrales > UBA7541 > Palsa-295. Next base: position 10,811 of record CAWBRH010000029.1, on the reverse strand, counting down.
CGCCGGGCATTGGAGGTTGTGACGAATCTGAGGGGAACACTGGAGCACCGCGATGGGCGAAACGAGCGACTTGCCGATTTAACGCAGGTCAATCTTATCGTGAAAAAAGAACGGTGCCGCGATACAGTTTTATCGCGCACGTTGAAGTAATCGAACCGGCCAGCGACACGCACATCGCCGGCCGCGTATCGGAAATCAGCCGCAAAGGCTGCTATATCGACGTTCTGATTACATTGCCGCCGGGCACCCTGATCCAATTAAAGGTTCTGCGCGACCTCGGGACTTTTTCAACCAAGGGGAAAATTATCTACGCGCAGGAATGCATGGGAATGGGTGTGGCGTTCCTCGAAATTGCGGATAGCGAATTGAAGACGCTCGATGCCTGGCTCGCCGAACTGGCTGCTTAGAGGTTTCCTTTTTTTCTCGTCCGCGTATGCGTCGCTTTCCGTTTCGGCTTTGGACCTGTCGCAGCGACGAGACGATGGCTGCCGCGCACCAGATCTCTCACTTCAGTCCAATTGAGGCGAGCCGCGTAGACCTTCAGCGTAACCCAGCCGTACTTCCCGATATAGGGCGTGCGGAAGAAACGGGAATCATCGAGAAAAATCCCCTGCAGTTCCATTCTCAACCTTAACGCAAATTCCCAACTCGCCCTTTATTCCTCGAGCGCAGCGAACATTCTGCCATCGACCCGAAATGTAGGATGGCCGAAGGTGATTCCTTCCGCGACGCCGGGGAGACCCATACAAATCTTGCGCAGCCGCTCCAGGATTTGAGCTTCACTCAGCACTTAGGAAACGAAGCTTGCATACGATAGAATAACCGACTCGAACGACAGGAGAATGAATTGAGTTTTAGTGCCAGTACCCGGCAGGTGGGAGACATCACGATCGTGGACGTCAGCGGCCGGTTCACGCTGATCGAAGGCGAGGCTGTGCACAAACTGCTCGGAGATCTCTTTCGAGACGGTCGAAAGCGCGTCCTACTGAATCTTCGCAACGTAACGTACCTCGATAGCTCCGGCATCGGGCAACTGGTTCGGTCCGTCTTTACCGCGAGGAAGAATGATGCGGACTTGCGAGCCGTCGATCTGAGCAATCGCGCTCAGGAAATCCTCCGCCTCACCAACCTTCACACCGTGTTCACGGACTTCTCCGACGAGCAGGAAGCGCTTCGCAGCTTTCAGGATTAGGAAGCAGTCAGGCGCCCGCCACGGCGCCGCTCGAAAATGAATCGATCGCTGCGGCTTCGTTGTCTCTGATATCAAACACCGTGTAGAGCTTCGTCATTCTCAGCAGGTCGCCCACTTGCTTCACCGGATTGATCAATTTCAGCGCGATGCCGTGATTTCGTGCAGTGGTGAGGGCGCCGACAAGCTGGCCCACTCCCGAGCTGTCCACATATTTCACGCCGGCAAGGTTCAGGATCACTTTCTTGTGGCCCTGTTCCCTAAACGGCGAATTGCGTCCGTGAGCACTAAATCGCTGCCCGGGCCGAAGGCCAGCGCTTCGCCCAGGCTGAGGCGCCCCTTCAGATCCAGGATCGTCACGTCCTGAATATGGCGGATGTCGCATTCCATGGTCATCGGTGGGCTCCTTCAACGCGCCTTCAGGTTTCTGGTACTGCGGGGAGAGTCTGTATATCCGCGGTGGTCATAACACAACGAACGCGCAGCGTAATGGCTGTGGAGTTGCGGAACCTCGGCATGAGCCTCGTACTGTAAGTACCCGGCCAGACCGCAACCCATACCATACATTCCCGATGGAATCGTAAGGCCGCCGAGGTCTAAAATAGCGAGCGTATTAAGCGTTAGCGCATTACCTTGTAGTTTCGCACAGAATTGGAGGCCACTTGCAGACTAACCCTTACACCCGCTTCTTTAGTTTCTTTGGCCTTCGAGAGAATCCATTCGCGGTCAGCCCCGACCCACGTTATTTGTTTATGACGCCCAGGATTCAGGAAGCGTGGGGAGCGATTGAGTATGGAATTCGGTCGCGCGAAGGAATCATTCTTCTCACGGGTGAGGCCGGCACCGGAAAAACTTCACTGATTCGGAAATTGCTCGAATGGCTGCACGAGCACCGGATGCCGACTGCGTTCATTTTCAATTCACATCTGGAATCCAAGCACCTTTACGATTTTATGCTTGCTGACTTCGGTGTGCGGCCGGACCCGCGATGGCAAGGCAATGCGCTGATGTGCCTGGGCCAATGGCTGCCAGAGCGCTGTCGTGAAGGACAAATCCCGGTTCTGATTGTGGACGAGGCCCAGGGCCTGCCTGTCCATGTGCTCGAGGAAATTCGGATGCTCTTGAACCTGGAGACTCCGCAGGAAAAACTATTGCAGATCGTCCTGGCCGGGCAACCGGAACTCGAGGAAAAACTCAACCGTCCCGAGATGCGCCAACTGAAACAGAGAATTACTCTGCGGTGCAAGACAGCGCCTCTTACGCCGAAGGAAGCGCGACATTACATTCAAGCGCGCCTGGATGTAGCCGGCGCCGCTGGCAGGCCGATTTTTTCTCCCGACGCAGTGATCGCCGCTCACGGTTACTCGCGAGGCATTCCGCGCGTGATGAATCTGCTATGCGAGCACGCGCTGATCAATGCTTACGCCGGAAATATGGGCGTGGTGCCGACAAGAGTGCTCGATGAGGTAGCGCGCGAGTTTCACTTCGATCAGGACAGTTATGTGCCCGCGATATACAGCCGGATTCCGGGCGCTTTGTCTCTTCCTTATCAGGAGCGAGTTCCGCCAGCCCCGACCGAATCGTCAACGCCAGCTATGCAGGCGATGCCTTCGCCTGCGTTTGTTTCGACGGAGCTCTCAAAGGCGCTTCCCTTTCCCGATCGGTCATGGCTCTGCCAGAAATCCAGACGACGCCTTTGCCTGCTTCTGTCTCGACAGAACCCTCAAACACACTTCCCCTGCCCGATGCGGTCGCGCCACCGCCGGCGATCGCAACCGGGATCCAAGCCAGGGTTTTTCAGCCTCAGCGCGATGAACATGTGGTTCACGGTGCTCATGTTTCTGCGGCCACTATTGCTCCACCCGCTGCTCGGCAGATTGTGAAGAAAGTGGTGATAGGGCCGAGAAGGCGAAAGCCGCCGCTTAGCAGCCGCCTGCTTGCGATGGTTCCAGACAACTGGCCGAAAACGCTTCTTTCTCCGTCACTAAAATCCAAATTGAGAAAGCACAGTCACGATCTTCGGCGGTCGCTTCGCCATGTCTGGAGCGACTTATCTGACGAGCGCCGATTGCGAAAAATCAAAGCTGCCGTGGAATCGCAGAGCGAACGCGGGTTGCGGCAGCTTTCTGCTACATTCTCGAAAACGCGGGTCTCTCTGGAACATCAGTGGAAGAATGCTGCGCCTATTTGGCAACGAACGAAACGTCTTTGTTGCATTGGCTCGAGCATCCGCAACGCTTGCGGCGCTCGTTAGCAGATAGTCGCACTCAACGACCGGGCCCGTTAGCACCGCCAACTCCTCTGAAGGTCACAGCCTGGCCGAAGGTGACCCGCGCACAGCAGCGGTTGCGAAAGCCGCTGCCTCAATCCGTAGGGTTGCCTTCAGGCGAGTCCGGTGTGAATGTCAACTTAATCGTGATGCGCTGGTTGCGCCAGCCATTCCGGACCGCCACTTCCACTCATTCGCCCCGCAGCGCCACTTCGCGGAACCGGTAAGACCGGGCCCGAATCACAATTCGATTGCTTGGAATCTTCCGCTTCGGCAGGTGTGCACGAACGAGTTCTAGGCGCCTTAGAGGCCGCCTCGTGATGCGACGGCATCCATCGCGCCGGACTTATAGGCCTGTCCGAGCTATTGGCTCGGGCCGCCACTCTCGATGAAGCGAAACGCTTCCTCGACAGTACGCGTCGGAGCGTGAGACTCGGTCTTCGTGAATTGCGGACGTTTCCGCGGCGAAAATTTGCCCGGGTCAAAATTGCCCCGCTGCATCTTGAATACCCAGACATACTCGCGATGTGATTTGTCGGCTTCCGACATCGGGACCAGAGCTGTATCGATCATGGTCAGCGGACTGAAATCCGAAAAACCGTTATGGTCTGTGTGAACGGGAGTGGGCAGAGTGGAACCGAAGAAGTCCACGTCATGCGTGAAGATGACGACGTAGTCCACGCTCGAAACATTTGGCGCCGGGCAAATGCTGGAGAACTGTTTCTTGCGATTCTGCGCGATCCATTTCGCCTGCGCGGGTGAAATTCCGTACGCGGAGAAAAACAGGCGACAGGCCGGGTCCGCGCTGGCGTTTTCCGGTTGATAGTCGGGATACTCGTCAGACTCCGTGGCTGCCACGGTGTGAACGCTTGCAACCTCACGCGCGGGTTGCGGCTGGACAATCACAGCGGTTTCGACTGGCTTCGCCGGTGTTGAAACGGCGGGCGTCGGCACCGAGGGGGTCGGTGCCGGATGCGCGCCGCTCGGCTGCGGCGGGGCCGCAGCAGACTTGGTGTTCGCCATTTTGCTTGGGGCTGGCGAAGAGGATCTCGTGTTGCTGGTTGCGGAAGTGGAGGTCAGAGCCGGAGCATGTGAGATAGCTGCAGGCGCGGCAGGCGCTGATGGTTGTGGTTTACTCGCTGGAGCCGCAGCGGGAGTCGTTTTCCTGGACGGGCTGGGCACGGGCGTTGATTTTGCGCTTGCACTCACGGCTGGAGCAGACGGGGCCGCAACAACAGAAATAGAAGTTACAGCGACAGGTGCAGATGCTGTTTCGGCGACAGTGCGTACAGCAGGAGCCGGGGCCGGTACAGGAACGGCGCTAGCAACCACAGTGACTGTCGGCGCAGGCGCGGGAGCCGCTGCAGGCGGCGCAGCTGAGATATTAGTGGCCATCGAGGGCGCAGGCGCCACGGCCGTCGCAGCGCGCGGAGCAACTCGCTTCGCTATCGAGGCATTTGGCTGCGGGTCATTCGGGTCTACGTACGGAGGCAGATCCGGAAAGGTAGTGTCGGGGACGTAACCTTGCGTACCGTTCGCCGCGCGGATCTTCACGTAGCCTTTCACGCGACCCGTGATTTCGACCGTCTCGCCGCATTTGAGCTTGGCAGAGACATCAAAACTGTTGAGCGAATCGTAAACCCAGATGCGATCCTGCGTCGCGTTGCACTTCATGGTGGCGCTGTCGCCGGCGAATGCAGGGAAAGCGGCAGCTGCGCCCACGAGGAGGAAGAGGACTCCCAGTCGGTTGGTCATTTTGTCTCCAGGAAGATTGCGAGCGGGGTGCGCGGAACGAGTGAAAGCGGCGTCGCGAGTGGTGCGTGCCCCGAGGCCAAAGGTTCGTGTCCCAAGTATGTTTCGTTCAAGGCATTCAGTCTGCCGAACGTACCGAATCGGAACAACTGTACGTTCGGGCAGAAAACGAGCAGGCGAAAGTACCGCGTTGGACGTACTAAAGTACTTGGGACTAAATTCAGTAGGCAGCTTCGATTCTTCTTTGCCTGGGAGGTGCGCGATGCACTATGACTTTCTCGTGGAAACATACAATACCGAGCGGATCAAAGTGGTTAGCACATGGAGCGAGTTTCGCGATGAGGAGATGCCCTTGCGCCCGAAAACCGGTGACGCTCGCGGGCGAAGCGTACAGGAACAAATGGTGCATCAATGCGTGAGCGAGGATCTTTGGATGCGCACGATGCTGGGGATCGACGTCAATGCGCCTCCCCTTCCGAAACCCGAGACACGGCTTGAATTTATTCGGCGTTACACGGAGGACAGCGGCAAACGTCTCGAAGTATTACGCGCCAAAGACGACGCGTGGTGGGAAGGCGAAACTAAATTTTTTGATGTGCCGCGGTCGCGGGCGTGGGTAATGACGCGCCGCTTAACCCATACCGCGCATCATCGAGGGCAGCAGATCGCGATGCTCAGAATGTTTGGGCACGATCTGCACAGCAACTATGGCCCCACAGCAGACACGGGAGGCCTGATGCAGAATCACGCGCCGACAATCTACGCGTACCCCAATTTGCAAGCATTGCTTGACGGAGAGTCCGCAGGCGGCCGCAAATCCCGGCTGCCGGGCGGCGGAACAAATCCTGTCACCGAGCGGCCGGGCGAAAAATAACCGCTATCCGGGCGCTTTCGAAGCTGGCTTCTGGTTGAAGCGCGCGACTTCTTTCACTGCGCGATATGCTTGGTCGATTGCGGCGCTTGTATAAGCGAATGCTCCCGCATCGGAATTAGCAATCGAAATTCTGCCGAAGGGTTGGCGCCCGATCACACAGGGGCGTTCGTTTTCGGGCCAGTAGGGATCGAAGAGCGAATTGTATTCGTACGCGTAACCGTGCGGCCAGCGATTCACGGTGATCGCCTGAATATCCTGCGCTGGATCGAATCCGCCGGACGAGAGAGCACGCCCGAGCTGGCTGCGGATATTGCGCTCGAAGGTCGCAAATTGGGTGTGGTATAGCTCCATACGCCCGGCAATTTGCTGATCGCGCGCGGTGGCACCGGCTCCGCAAGGAATTCTCTCGAGATGCAATATGCATGGGTCGCCCGGGCTGGCCGGATATTTGTAGCCGCCCATGCTCACGGGGTAGTCCATCTCGATCGTTGTGAAGTAGCTTCCCGGAAATTTAATTCTTCTCACGCCGAGTTTTTCAAATGCGAGTGAATTACGAATCTGCACGTTGGTGTAAACAATCGGAACTTTTACTCCGTACGCGAGCGCATCTTTCTGTTTTCTCGACATGTCCGGGCACATGTATGGAATCACCATATTCCAGCACGCCAGGATGCACGCATTCGCGCGCACGGTGCGCGCACGTTCGCCACGAACGTAGGTGATTTCGACTTCTTTTGCGTTTTCGGCCTCTCCCACATTTGCTGCTTTCACAACGGTGCTGTTCAAGCGGATGCGCACGCTGGATTTTGGATCATCGAGAACCGCGTAGTTCATTTTCGCGGTGACGATGTCTTCCATCGTAGTACCCGGCGCGCTGCCGGGAATCAGTGCGCGAACCAGCAGCCGTGCAATAGACGCGTTGCCGTCGGGAAAGTGATAGATGTAAGGCGCGCTGTCGTCGCGCTGCGTCACTTCCGCGCCGAGTCCGGGTCCGGGCGGCCCGGAAAGATCCATCCCGCTAAAGCCGGGATAGCCCAAGCCCGCTAAATCGGCGGCAGGGACCGCATCGATCCCGACGCCGTAAACCCCGTAAGTTTGTTTCTGAAGAAACGGCAACGCATCGGGATGCAGCTTTACGTCTTTGAGCAGATAGTCCTTGTAGCTCGTCTTGGCAAGAAGCACCCTTTTCTGCCGAGTGGAAAGATGCGGCAGGTAATCGACTTTTTCGGTGTAAAGCCGCGTCAAATCCTGTTTTGCTTGATCGCTGAAGGGAGTCTTTGCAAAGAATTCAGCCCATGGCAATCTGCCACGGCCGGCGACCAGAACGTCCTCTCCAAAAGTTTCTTTATCGAAGAATACGGAATCGGATTCCGTTGGTTCGGGATCGACACTACGATTGAAATATTTCTCGAATCGCTGAACATCTACTCCGAGTTCCTGGATCAATCCGCGCGCGTGCTTACTCCAGCGATCGGGCGAATCGATCGACTGGGTTCCACCGTAGCCGATAAGCTGCCTCTCTGGCCGGTGGTACTCGTTGCGCCTGGCGTGCCCCCCAAAGTCGTCGAGGTTCTCGAGGATGAGCACTCGCGCCCTGGGCCCAGCGATTTTGCGATAGAAATAGGCGGCCGAAAGCCCACTGATCCCGCCGCCAACCACGATTAGATCGTAGCGATCCGCGTCAGGCGTGGCGTTCGTCCAGATTTTCCCATCGCGAAGCGCGTGGCCGGCTTGCATGGCGGCATCCGTGGTGCCGCGCATGCCGGTGAGACTGGGTGGATAATAATCAGGGCTTTTTTCTGGCGCGAACGGAGACTGGGGTATTCCAAGGGTTTCGAGCCATTGTAGATTCGGGTAGAAGGCTGCGGCACCCACCGCGACGCTGACTCCGTTCAGAAAATCGCGTCGCGCAATGCGGCGGCCCATGCCAAGTTCACGATCCGACTTCTCATCCGCCACGTCTCCCCCGTCGGATTTGACCACCAGGACGGCAAGGCGCGGTAAGTTTTCAGCGCGCCCCTCTGGCTTTAGATTTTCAGTGGGAAAGCATACCGCGAGAAGGCGAATTCAATAGAAGGAAACTGGAGATGTTCCCGTTGCGAGCCGACTCAGAGAAGTTTAGCTCGAGGGCGGACGCTTGTGCATATGCACTTCCCTGCCGCCACGCTCGTAGTGAATCTCGTCCATGAACTGCTTCATCAGCAGGATGCCGCGCCCATGCTCGGCGTCGAGATTCTCCGGCGCCAACGGGTCCGGAACCTTCTCAGGATCGAAGCCAGGGCCCTCGTCGCGAATGACGAGAGAAATGCCCGACGCTGCGTCGCACTCACAGCGAACGTGAACCTTCTTTTCCGAGTCTTCGCGATTGCCGTGCAGGACGGCATTGGCCAGCGCCTCACGCAGCGCCAACTCAATTGCGAATTCCGCGCCCGGGTCACAATGAATCTCCCGAATCTTGACCATCAACTCATCGACGAAGGGAGAGATCGCGTCGATTTCACTCTTCATCGAAAGCTCCAGCTGCAATTTGGGCCGCCTCGAATCGAAAGTGCGCAGCATCTTACTGGTGCTGCGCCGTAGATTCAAGCAGGAGCGGGCTCCGGCATCACTCTGAAGCGGGCCTATTTCAGCCGAATCTCATAATCACCGTGGCAGGGCTCGATTGTGATTTTATTTTCCCGGGCAAGCCATCCAACGGCCATGAAAAACAGGCTTTCGGGCACCCCTGCAGCTTCGATCAGCGATGCGAGGGTAGTCGGCCCGCCGTCGGACAGCATATGCCACACGGCACCGGCTGTCTCTCCGATAGGAGCAAATTCATCGCGTCCAGAACTGCTCCCCGCGCGAGTGCCATCGCCACCCGGAGAAGAGGAAAATGCCGCCGCGCGACGAAGCAATTGGTCCAAGACGTCTGATAACACAGGGCTTACGGTTTCCGCCGATTCGCGTTGAGACCCTCTCATCATCCGTGTGACAATAGACACTTACCATTACCGTGGAATGATCCAGCCGTAAATTCTGTCTAATTTCTTTCGGAATTGCCGCTGGACTTGCACCACGAATCAGGACTAGAATCCGCCCTCTTCAACTATTCGGGCCCTTCCTACGAGAGGTTACAAATGATTGCGAAGCCAGCAAGGAACAATATCGCGGTGTGCTCTGTATTCACTGTCGCCAGGCCATCCTCTTTCCGCGTCGCAGGTGCGCAAAGAGAAGGAATTGAGAGAATCCGAGCCTGATGAGATGACCGAGTTGCGTTCCAGTTCGTTCAACCTGCGCTGCAGGGCCTGCCACGGAGAGGCGACATATACCGCGGCTGACACGATCGATTGCGCGGGCGCACCTCGAGTGCGCAGCACGTCAGCGCGGCGCAATCCCCTGCTGCGGCCCGAGCCGAAGAATTTGTCGCGAGCTGCAAACGGCTAGAACGCGTCGCTCAGCTTTCTAGCGGCCGCCCAAACGTCACATCAGGAAATCACTGCACTGTGACTGTAACCGTCGCTGTGGTGCGCCCGAACTGATTCGTCGCTGCCAATGTGTATGTGGTGGTTTGTGTCGGGCTTACCTGCACGCTATTCCCTCGCACTGCGCCCACACTCGGCGATATCACGAAATACGAAGCTCCCGAGGCGGCCCAATTGAGGGTTACCGGCGAACCTGCTGAACTGGTCGAAGGCGACGCCGTAAAGTTCGATATCGAAGGCGATGCGCCCGTCGGACATTCGACGAAGTGTAGATCGGATTCATCTCCACAACTTCGAAATCGGACGCGGTTACGCTTCCGAGCGAGTGCAAGTCGTCATTGCTCCAGCGATCGTCTGGCGCGCCGCTGATATACATGGACGAGCCGTTGTCCGCCATGATCATTCCGTATTTCTTCATGGCATTCAGGATCACTTGATTGGTGGCCGAAAATGTGGACACGTCGAAGCTCGACTTCAGCCGCAGCCGCATCCCCATCGGTGCGGCCATGGCCTGCGTCGAATTCGCGGCCCAGTGCGACGCCGGCGGGACAAACGCGGCGCGGCTGAATTGCAACGTGAAACGAATCGCATGGTTGATATGCCCGGCGGCCACTTCATCGTAACGGATGAGGCCGGGAAAAATTGCAGCCCTGCGGCATCAGCGGAAGTCCATGTCCACGGGCGCTGCTCGTCGTTCTGCAAATCCCAAACTGCAGCCGAAGCGGCATTCCAGGCGCCACCCGAACCGGCTGACGCGCTGTAGAGCTCGTATAGCCAGCAATTGTTGTTGTCGAGCACGAGGACGTGGCGGTCGCCACTCCCCGGATTGGGATAGCCCTCAATCGGAGCATTCGCCGGCACAGGCATCGGCCCTGGATCGCTTTCATCACCGTATGCGGTGAAATTGATGGGCACGAATCCCTGCGTCGAATCCACGACGACATAAGGAATGCCGATACTCGATCCCTGATAGAGACCTGCGCCGAAGTCCGGATGGATCGTCACTGACCCGCCAATAAAATTAATCAGCCCCGCCGAATTGGGATCCACCGGCGCCGAAGAAATATCTTTGTTCCAGAGATTGTCAGCCGGGAATGGGACGAAACCATTAAGGCCGCCGCCCTGGCCAGGAGTCATCCCACTGCAAGCGCTAGGCGGTGGTGGCGGCGCGTTAGACGTCACCTGCACGTTCACCGCATTCGACGTGCTCGCGCCCGGATTCGGATTCTGAACCGCTACTGAAAAAGTCCCCGCCGTCGAAGC
>CAWBRH010000028.1:0-115608 GCA_963790945.1 uncultured Acidobacteriota bacterium | reverse complement strand
CGGGTGATTGACCCGGCAAAAGCTTCTCGCGTGTTCGAATTCGTTCCGTAATGATTCAATTTCGCTCTCGGCCCTGGAGTTGGACCTTGATATCCGGCGCGGTGCTGCTTTTTGGAACGTGCGATCTCTCCGCGGGCCTGATTCGCCACGGCTTGCGCGCCAGCCCACAGCAACAAGAGGCGCAAAGAGAGCCCCTTCCGCCATCGCCCGAACCTCACAAACCCCTACGGCGTCCAGTTCCGCGATGTAACCAGCTCAGGCGGGCATTCACTTTCACCACGAGCGCGCCAATCGCCGAAAGCGCATGTACCCCGGAAACGATGGGCCCGGGCGTGGCTGGATCGACTACAACCAGGACGGCTACCTCGACGCGTTCTTCGTCAACAGCGGCTTCACGCCGCTTTTCATCCCGCGCAAGCCTCCGCAACCCGCGCTCTACCGCAACAATCGCGATGGCACGTTTACTGACGTGACCGCCCAAAGCAAAATTCACTCCGACGGCACCTTCTTTTTCGGCGTGGCCGTCGGCGACTTCGACAACGACGGTTTCCCGGACATCTATATGACCGGCTATCGCCACTCCGTGCTATGGCACAACAATGGCGACGGCACGTTCACCGACGTGACGGACAAAAGCCGGCGTGGGCGACGACGGCAACTGGGCCACGGCCGCCGCGTGGTTCGACTACGATCACGACGGCAAGCTCGATCTGCTCGTCGCCAACTACGTGAAATACGACGTGGACCATCCCGTCACGCGGCGATTTCGCCCGGGCTACAAAGACATCCCGCAAGTGAGTTCCTATTGCCACCCGGACAATTTTCCCGGACTCACCGCGCCTCTATCACAATAATGGCGACGGCACGTTCACCGACGTAACGGAAAAAGCCGGCCTCGCTAATAAAGACGGCAAGAGCCTCGCCGTAGTCACCGTCGATTTAAATAACGACGGCTGGCCCGACATTTTCATCGCCAACGACACGCAGCGAAATTTCCTCTACATCAATAAAGGCGACGGCACGTTCAAGGACGTTTCCTACACATCGGCGCAGGCTTCAGCGAAGAAGGCCGGCCCGAAGCGGGCATGAGCGCCGACGCGGCCGACATCACCAACAACAGCCTGCCCGTATCTTTTTCGTCAGCCATCTCGATTACGAACTCGATCGCCTCTATCGCAATAATGGCGACGGCACGTTCACCGACGACACGATCGCGTCCGGCATCGGCCAGTCGCAATCTTTTAAATAGCGCTTTCGGCGCGCGCTTTTTCGATTTCGATAATGACGGCTGGCGCGATCTGCTCGTCATCAACGGCCACATCCTCGACAACATCGCCGCCTATCATCCCGAAGTCACCTACGAAGAAGAAAAGAAGCTCTACCGCAACACGGGCCAGGGCAATTTCGTGGACGCACGAAATCGCAGGGCCCCGATTTTCGTGCGCCGCGCGTCGGCCGCGGACTCGCCGTCGGCGATTATGACAACGACGGCTGGCAGGATTTTCTCGTCAGCAACAATGGCGAAGACGCGCAGCTCTTTCACAACGACGGCGCCACCGCAGCCCGCCGCAAAAGATAATCACTGGCTCGCCGTGCAGCTCGTCGGCAAAAAAGCAATCGCGACGGAAACGGCGCACACCTGAAACTCATCGCCGGCGACCTCACCAGTTACGACCAGTCGAAAGGCGGCATGAGCTACTGCTCGGCCAGGACCCGCGCATCTTTTTCGGCCTCGGCAGCACACGCCGCGTCGATTCCCTCGAAATCTGGTGGCCCAGCGGCCTAAAAGAAAAAGTCACGAACCTTCCAGTAGATATCTTCGTCCGCATCGAAGAAGGAAGCGCCTCAGCAAAAGGCATCCGTTACCCACCGCCAAACAGCCACAGGGCAATCCATAGTCTAAGTTCGACACCGCCTCAAGTGACACAGGCACTCTTGCCTGTATGCCTTCTTCCCGGCACCACTCCAAAATTTGCACGATCACCCTATCGCTAAGGCTTCGATGGATAAATCTTCAAATTCATCCCACCCGCTACCTTCCTTGTCCGTCTCCCGCGCAAACCGCACCCCCACCAACTCGGCCGAGGTCACTTCCGAAGTGGTATAAATTTTGCACCCCGTCATCAAATGCCCGCCGATCATCGTCCCCTGGCCTGTCGCAATCGAAAGGTGAATGTGCTCGCCGCCTTCCTCCACGGTCCCGGTAATCGACACAATCTCAAAATGCCCGGTGTGAATGTGAGCCTCAGGCTGATTCGCATACCGGATTGACGCCTGCGTCAAGCTACCACCGAACTCAACAGCACCGCCGCCTGAATATGATTCTGCTTCACGTACGCGCGAATCGAGCCCAGCAGGTCGTCTCCCGGCCGCAGCTCTGAAAACATGAATGCGCACGCGATCAGTAGTAATCGCTTCATGATGCCCCACCAAGCAATTTCGACCAGTCCGCGGGAAGCTCCGCAGCTTCCGGCGCATTCTCGAGCGTCCGGCTTTCCGGCACGGGCTCCGCCGCCGGCGATTTTATTGCGGTGGCGCTGGCTTCGTTTGCCCAGCGGCGCTGAATCCTACAACCGCCAGAAACACGGGTATCGCGATCGCTTTCATGCAAGTCTCCTGATTAAAACGGGATTCACTTCACGAGAGATGTTGGGCCGCGCGAAACGATTCCAGATTTCACTTGCCGCCCGCCTCATAGATCATGAGCCTCGCCACCGGAATTCCGTCCTGCTCCTGCAACGGGCGTATGACGCGATGCGTCTCCGTATCAACGGCAATGCTGTGCACCGCGTGAGCCACGCCCACGTCGCCCACTTTGCGATAATGCTGCGGATCCTTCTGTTCGAACACCGCAATTGCCCCGCTATAGCGCGCCGCGTAAATTCTGTTCAGCCCGGATCGAATTTCACCACGTCCGCGCCACCAGGTAAGGGTAAGTAAGCGATGGGCTCAAACGTATCGAGGTCCAGACCGTCAGCAGGGAATTCTCTTCGCAAGCCAGGAATGCGCGGCGATGCTCGGCATCCAGCGCCATACCGTGGTTGCCTTTGCATTTGCCCACCGGATGCACGCCTACCACTTGATCGTTTTCCGGATTGATCACTGCGAAAATATTCTCGTCCTGCAGGTTAACGTAGATCTTCTTAGCTACCGGATCGTATTGCGGCATGCCCGTCTCGCTGTCGAAGCGCAGCATCCGCACCACTTCGTCGCGCGTTGTGTCAACCACCGCTACCGCCTTGGCCCTCTCGTCCGATACATACAATTTGTGAAAGGGCGCTGCGTACGCGCTGCCGTCGGGCTTCGATTCGGTGGGGATTTTCTTGACGATCTCCAGCGTCTTTACATCGATCACGCCGATCTGGTCCTCGTGCCAGTCCGACGTGTACAGCTTTTTCACATCCGGCGCGTATTCCACTCCTTCAATCCCCGGAAGATTGAAATTGTCTTGATCAGCTTGTTCGTCTGCAGGTCGATCACATACAGCCTGCCCCGCGCCGAGATGCGCGCAAAAAAGATAGTGATCGTCGTAGTCGATCGTAAGGTAGTCGAAGCGCTGCCCGACGGACCCGGCAGACTCGATCGATGCCAGTCGCTTTAGTTCGCCCGCAGCCAAATCCGCAACAGACAGCAGAATCGGCAAAAGCCGCCAGCGTCGCTGCCCAAGCAACGCGAAAATTTCGGCCCGTAGTCGCCATACCTTAGCCTTTTATGACGCCAACAGCCACAAGATCGTCGCCTCGCCGCTCGAGTTTGATTTTGGCAAAGGCCGCGGCGGCGGCCCCGCCAGCACCGACCCGTCCGCCACAGAATAAACGCCGCCATGGCACGGGCAGATGATCCGATTTTCCTCCGGCCGGTAGAACACCGGACACGATGTGTGCGTGCAGATCCGGCTGTACGCCAAATACGTATTTTCCGCCGGCCGCAGCAAGAGCACGGATTCACGTCAGCGGGATACGAAAAAATCTTCGATTCGCCGACGGAAATATCGCCTGCGTGAGCAACCACAATTGTTGGATACGTTTTCGAACAGCCATCCGTCAGAAGCCCCAGCCGCCCCCACAGCAGCCGCGAGACTACCCGGCGCCAAAAACTTGTTGAAACCGCGGCGCGAAACTTTCTCAGCACCGCTCTGCTATCGAAAACTTCTTTTTTAGGAGCGCTTCGCTCGTCGTTCATCATTGTTTGTTTAGTATAAAAGGTTCGCGCGTGAAGGCTTTCCTATTGGCTGGCGAGGTGGCCCAGTTGCATTCGCGTATGCAACACTCGCAGGATGTCGTCGAGCCCCACCATTCCGACAATGTTGCCCTCAGAAACCACTGGCATCTGGCTGATGCTGTTGCTGCGCATCCGCTGCAGCACGGCAAGAACGGGTTCATCCATCTGCGCTGAATGCATGCTGTCGAGCGGCAGCATCACGGCTTGAATCGAAGTGTTCGTCCATTCTTCGCGCGGCACCGTGCGCGCTGCATCCAGCGAAATCAGGCCCACCGGCTTTCCCGCGCCGAGAACGATGTGAAAGCGCGCTCCGGTGCGCAACACTTCGTGGACGTATTCATCGATCGACATATCGCGCGTGACCGTCGGAACGTCATGCGTCATCACATCGCTGCGCGCACTCCCGTCAGCGAATTCTGCACCGCCACTTGCGCGTAACTTTCCTGCGCGGCACTCAGCAGAAACCAGCCGATAAAGGCCGTCCACAGCCCGCCTACCCAATTCCCGTTGAGCGCCTGCCCTGCTCCGAGAATGATCATCAGGTACGCAAAAATTTTGCCGGTCGTCGAAGCAATCTGCGTCGCGCGCTGGAAATTCTTCGTGATGCCCCAGGCGATTCCGCGCAGGATCCGTCCTCCATCAAGCGGAAATCCCGGCACGAGATTGAACACTGCGAGCGCAACGTTGATTTCCCAGAGCCATTTTGTGGAAGCGGCCACCAGGTCGTCGCCATGAAAGAAGCGCCCCGCGAGATAGAAACAGGCAGCCAGAAAGAAGCTCGCGAGCGGTCCGGCAATAGCAATGTTGACCTCCTGCCTTGGCTTCTCTGGCTCGCGGCTAATACTGGAAAGCCCTCCAAAAACGAACAGCGTGATCGACTGCACGGGAATTTTGTAACGCATCGCTACAACGCTGTGGCTCAGCTCGTGAAACACCACCGACCCAAAAAACAGGGCGCTCGTGACGATGCCCAGCATCCAGTGTTGTTGCGAAGTCCAACCGGGGTGCTCGGCGGTAAATTGTGTGCGCAGCGTGTAGGTGATCAGCGCAAAAATGATGAACCAGCTCGGATGAAGATAAATCGGAATGCCGAAGATTCGTCCGAGCCGCACGCCCGACGGCGGCGGCGCCCGACACGGATGTCCGGAGCTTGATCAGCTCGAACGTTTGCTGGATTTTGGTGGTCCGCCGCCATTGCGTCCTCCGGAATCCGCCTCGCTCGCTATCATTATGTAGAATTTGCCGCCGCCGTCTCGCAAATCGCATTTGCCGCAGACGCCGCTCGCTCTGCCTCAAGATCGAGATGACGTGCAACGTGCTCGGCGCGAGCCAGCGTAGCCAGAGCGCTGGCTAGAACAAGCGGGCCGCTCGTTCATGACCTCTTGCCTTTGTAGATTCCTTCCTTTATATGCGCTCCAAGTGCTAGCGCGCTGCGCGCGCTCCAAATCCGGGTGCGCTGCGTGCCCACCAACACGCACGTGTTTGCGGCTACACACGCGTTACACCGGCCCGCGCCGCTAAGCATCTTGTTTGCATATACATCAGCATTGGCCACGCCCTTGCATTATTTCGGGTTGCTGGCCGATAGAAGTTGCGGGAGGGAATCATGGAAGCTCTGATGGATTTCGCAGCCGTAAGTGGAGCAATCGTTTTCTCACTGGGCGTCGCGCTTTCGCTCGAATGGTTTGCGCTGAACACCTTGATGAAGATGATGCCCGCGCGGCAGCCAGCGATGGTGGCGGAAGAAGCCACATCCGACAAGCCCGTGGCCGGCCCGACGCTTGTGCCGGACTCGTTCGCCGGCAGCAAACGCGCGGCGTAACGGAGCGGCCGCAGCCGCGGCCGAGCCACGGCAACTCTGCGAGCGCTGCGCTCGCAGATTGAGGCAAGGTCGCCGGTCAAAAGACCCAGTCAAAGTTGCGACCCGAAGTTGCGAGTGAAGGTTAAAGGAGGACGCCATGTTGTTCCTCAAAGTGTTGCTCTCGATTGTGAGCTTCGGGTTTCTGGCGGGCGCGATTGGAACGGTTGCTTACGACATCTATCTCGCGTTCCAGCTCGACCGAATCCTGCGGCGCAACGAGCGCGCGCCCAAATCCGAATCCGGTGACGTGACTGACGCGGGAACCTCTTCTTCTAGCGCGTCTTCCAATTCTCCTTCGCTCGCTCAGCCGATCTCGCGTCCGCCAATCAGTGCGCCGCGGCGCCGGATTCGCTGGGTGATTGCAGCGAAGCTGCTGCGCTTGCTGCTGTCACGTCGCTTGCGGGCAAGAGCCTTGTCGTCGTGCCTGACGGGCACGCGGGCGTGCGCGTGAGCCAGATTTCCGGCGTGCGCGCCGGAACGCTCTATCCCGGCACGCACCTGATTTTCCCGCTGACCGAGCGCGTCGCGCTCTATGACGTGCGTGATCAGGTTTTCTCGACCGCCGCCAGCGCAGCTCCGAAGGAAAAGCTCGAAGTGCTCAACGTCGAATCGCGCGAAGGTTTGTCCGTGGGACTCGCGCTCACCGTGCGCTATCGAATCGATCCCGCTCGCCTCGGCTTACATTCAGGCGAATCTGCCGCAGCCGATTGACCAGGAAATTGTCGAGCCCGTTGTCGCCAGCACGTTTCGCGATTTGAGTCCGAACTACATCGTGCGCGACCTTTTCTCCATCAAGCGGGGCGAATATCGCGAGAAAGCCACGCAGACGATCACGTCGCGGCTCGCGGAAGACGGAATCGTGGTGAAGGAAGTGCTGCTGCGAAAAGTGGAGCTGCCGCAGGAATACGCGCGCAGGCCTTGAAGGCTTGCTCGAAAAAGAACAGGAGGACGATCGGACCAGTGTTGACGCGCAGATCGAGCAGAAGAAAGTGAAGATCGCAGAATCGCAAGCCGAAGCCGCGAAGGTCCGGCAGATCAAGCACGCCGAAGCGGATGCGCAATCGCGCGTGCTGATGGCCAAGGCGGAATCCGATTCGATGCAGTACACGCTGCCGCTCAAGCAGAAGCAGATCGAGCAATCGCGCCTCGAAGCCGAAGCCCGCAAGGAAGCGACGATCAAGAACGCCGAAGCCGATGCCGCCGCGCAGGTGAAGTCCGCCGAAGCTGCGGGCCAGGCAAAAGTGATCAACACCAAAGCCGACGCCGAACGCAGCAGGCTGCTCTCGGAAACGCAGAACGTTCTCGGTGGTGAAAAATGCGGAGGCCTCGGCGCAGGCGAAAATTATCGATTCGAAGGCCGAACTCGAGCATCGCAACCTGCTGGCCGACGCCGAAGCGCACAACATTCGCGTTACGTCGCAAGCCGAAGCCGAGCAACTGCAGCTTGAAGCGGCGGCGCTGAAAACGAATCCGCTGCTCGTGCAGTACACGGTGGCGCAGCGCCTCTCCGACCGCGTGCAAATCATGATGGTGCCCACGGACGGCAAATTCTTCTTCACCAACGACGTGATGAAATCTGTTTCAGCGGTAACTGATTCGCCGCTGAAGCTAGGCGCGAAGTAGTCGGCGTGAAACGCGCAACGATGCACGCAGCGTTGAGCGCCTTCACGCCGCGCGAAGAAGATACGACATGCAGCGGCGTTTGTTTCGTCGCGACGCGCGCGAACGAAATTCCCGCCTGGTCTTTTCCGAGTCCGACATGGCGGAGCGGAAAAGAAATTCAACCGGACGGGAGGTACTGCCGGCAAGACCCTTGCGGGTGGCTTGGCTCTGCGCGAAACGGCGACGAGGATTCGATACCGCCGCATCGAATCCCGCGCCGCGAGCGCAGGGCGAAGCCACCAAGCCGGCGGCTCGGATTGCCGGGTTGAAACCAGCTTCCATGACGATCTCTCTTACCCCTCTTTACCGCCTATTAGAATTTCGTATGTTGCTGAATTCGGGCTGTTTAGCGTGAGTTTTAATCGCGGAACCGTAGATTAGAAATGCGTGGCGAGCGATGAATGGTTGTGATTCGCGGCGAGCAAACATTTGCTTCGATTGCCTGCGGAACCTCCTTTCGCTCTAGCGACATTGCGGGGCTCGTCTTGTTTCGAGTCCGGCGGATCTCGGGATCAAGGCTAGCACGGGGCGGGAAGCGGTGTGGGGACGAAAGAGTACAGCGGGCTAGAACTGGACGAACGGGCAGGGCGGGAGGCGCGGCGATCGGAGATGATGGGGTGGGCGAGACGGACGGCCATCTCAAATTTGAAATTGAAATTTGAAATGAAAACAAAGGCAAGAAAAAGCTGGCGGGACGGCCGTTCGGTTCGGCGCGGGGAAACGATTTGGTTGCGCGAAAGGTCAAAGGACGAGGCTCGGCGAGAAGGCCGCCGAGTGGAAAGAGTCTTTTTTTCGTAACGCTGATGTCACGGCTGAAGCCGTGACCTACAAGGCAACGGCAAGGAAAAAAATGGCCAGGCGGACGCGGTCGATGGCTTCGCGGCGGAAATGATTGAGTTGCGAGCGAGACTCGAAGGCAATCTCAAATTTGAAATTGGAAATTTGAGATGGAAACAAAAGGCAAAAGAGCCGGCGGGACGCCGGCGTTACGGAATGGCGGTTGCGGTGTCAACTTGTCCGGGGTCTTCATCGGTTTCGCTTGTCGGGCGATTTGAAGCGGGAGGTGACGTGAATGCGGGGTAGGGATGCGGCGCGGAGGCGGGCGAAATTGGGGTTGTGCTAAGATGACGAATTACGAACAGGATGCGTCACACGTCGCGGCTTGGTGCCTCTCTGAGATACGTCGTCTTCCGGTTGTGGTTCTGATTTTTTCCTTCATGTTTGGGCGAACTGTGCGCGGCAGGCTACGGGCGCGTCGCCGTCACAATCAGAGCAGCGGGTGACTTCGCCGGCGTTGCCTGCGGCTTGGAATGATGGTGTGAAGGCGTTGGCGGAAAAAATCGCGGCCGTGGTAAGCCATCGCGGGCGATTTCGCTTGAGATCAAGAATATCTCGTCGCTTGGAGCCGCGGACGTTGAAGCCGTTCGCGTGGCGCTTGAAGAAGAATTGACAGGCCGTGGATTCCAGCTTGGATCGAGTGGCGTCGCGGTCGAAGTGACGCTTTCTGAGAATGTCGAGAGTTACGTTTGGGTGGCGGGTGTTCGGGTCGGAGACGAACGAAGGAACGGCAATAGCGAGCGTTGAAGAAGAACGAGCGCCGAACAGAGCCGTCGCGAAACTGTCGGTAGTCTTGCATCGCGATCTGGTGTGGCAACAATCGCGGCCGATTATGGACTTTCTGATACCCGAGGTATCTCCGGACGGAAGGCCGCTGATGTTTGTGCTAGAGCCACGACAAATCGCTGCTCATCATTTCAAAAATGCGTCTTGGGAAGCCTCTGGGACATTCCAACTTCCGTTCCCGACCATCGGCCGTGCGACCTTCGAGGGCTGATCGACAGTGTCGCGGAAATGTTTCCTTCCAGCTGTCCGACGTGGGATGCGATGGCGGCGCAAGACGGTATTTCGAACTCACATGCAACAAGAATTCTTCGCCGACTTGGCCCGTCAATGCAGGTGGGGAGGAGCGTGGCGGCGCCACGATGGTACAGGGTAGAAATTATTTTGGCGGCGATCTTACGATCTACGGTGATATGGAAGTCACTGCGCCACCGTTTTTCTCAGTTGCTGTGGTAAACCGAGGAACGGTGCGGAGTGGGCGGACTGGATCCTGGCGGAACTCGACGGGAAATCGAGGTTTACGACAACTCTTCGAAGCCAGTCCAAGTGTATGCAGGATGGGGCGATGACATTGTGCCCATCGCTACAGGATGTGGAACTGACTGGGAATGTTAGTGAGTGGCACGGGCGATTGGACCGAGCGCGACCATCTGCAAGCTTACGGAACGAAATACTCTGCTTCGCCTTTCCCGATCAGTGACCCTCTCGAATTTCCTGGTCCAATCATGGCGCTGTGGCCGTCGCTCGACGGAAGAGCGGCGCGGGTCGTGTCAAAGAACCTGCAAACAGGAATGTATGAAGCTTCGATTGTCACAGTTAGCTGCAGCCAGTAGCATCGCTGTCCTGCTGACGGCTTCGCCGGTCGAAACGGCGAGGCGGCCGAGATACGGCGGAACGTTGCGGGTGGAAATCGGGCCGAGTGTAAAGTCGCTTGATCCTGCTGTGCGCGGCTGCTAACTCGGAGGAAGACGCGCTAAAGAGCAGATTGATTCGCTGATCTATGATGTGATCGAACCAAAGAGCAAATTTACGGCGAACGGCGGCCGTTTCATCTGGCGGCGTTTGAGGCGGGGAAGCGGATGGTGCTGGCGGCGACGGAGGATTACCGGCTGGGTAGGCCGTTTGTGGATTCGATTGAGATTACGATGGGGCGGGCGGCGCGCGATCGGATTCTGGATCTTGAGTTGAACAAGACGGATTTTGCGGAGATTCCGGCGGAGGATGCGCGGCGGGCGGCCGAACGTGGAGTGCGGGTGAGCCGGTCGCGAGCCGGATGAGTTGTTGGCGCTGGTTTTTCTTCGCGGGGCTGAGCCGGAGGGGGCGAGCCGGTGATGTGCGAAGTCGGGAGGCGCTTGCGCTCTCGATCGATCGCGCGGCGATCGTGAATTTCATTTTGCAGAAAGAAGGAGAGCCGGCGGGGGGCTTTTGCCGCAGTGGTCGAGCGGGACGGCGTTCCTGTTTTCGACCGCGTGGCCGATGTGTGCACGCGAAGGAACTTTCGGCGCAAATCGTGCCCGCTGCCGAAAATCGTGTTGGGATATGATTCTGGCGATTCGCTGGAACAGGCGGTGGCGGAGCGAATTGCGGTGGATGCACGCGAAGCGGGGATTCACGTTGACGGCGCAGGCGGTGTGGCCCAGGACTCGAAAACGCAACCGGATGCGCGCTCTAGTGCGGCTGCGCATGACAATCGAAGTCTCCAGGCGTTGAGCGCTGAAAGTTTTATCGATCGCTTGGCCGGATGGCGGAGATTGACGGATCTGACGCTGCCCGTCGCCGCGTCCGCGGAGGATATTTATGATCGCGAGCGGGCGATTGTGAACAGTTACCGGGTGGTGCCGCTGGTTTGGTTGCCGCGGGTGTATGGGTTGAGTGGGCGGGTGAGGGATTGGACGCCGCCTGGGCCGGGTGAGGCGTGGCCGCTGGCGGATGTTTGGCTGGATGGGCCGGTGGAAGCGGCGGGGGAAGAAGGGAAAAAGTGACGTTTCGCACCAAATTGTTTTTGATTTTCACGCTGGCGCTGGTGGTGTCGGTGGGACTGGTGGCTGCGGCGGTGACGGAAGTGACGCGGCGCGCGTTTGACCAGATGAATGCGCAGCATTCGGATGCGCTGGTGGCGCAGTTCCAGAGGGAGTTTGCGCAGCGCAGTGATGATGTGGTGCATCGGGTGCAGGGGATTGCCGACGCGGAAGGCACCGTGCGGATGGCGATTGATTTGAGCCGGCCGAAGGGCGATGTGTCGGTGTACGTGAATGATGCGGCGGGGGTGGCGAAGGCGCATCAGCTCGATTTTCTGGATTTCGTGAGCAACGACGGGTCGATTATTTCGTCGGCGGAATGGCCGGCGCGATTCGGTTACAAGATTGACTGGGTGCTGCAGCCGGAGGATTGGGTGGCGCGCGGTTCGTTTTTGATGAAGGCGGATACGCAGGAGGGGCCGGCGCTGGCGCTGCTGTCGGTGTCGCGCGTGCGAGTGGGCGACAAGGACCTTTATATTGTTGGCGGGGAACGGCTGGGGCGCGAATTTCTCGCGTCGCTCGTGCTGCCGACGGGAATGCGGGCGCTGCTGTATCGGAATCTCGATCCGACATTTCAGGCAGCGGATCTGATCGATTCGACGGGGCCTGCGACCCAGGCGGACCAATTTGCAGCGATCGTCCAGAAGGAGCAACAGGAGCCCGGGGAGCAGATTGCGAAAATCAACTGGACTGCGGATGCGGCGAACGCGGAAGTGTTTCACGCGATGCCGCTGCTGGGCCGGCAGAAAGAATTGCTTGGAATTTTGCTGATCGGCAGCTCGCAGCATGATGTGGTGACGCTCGAGCGGCAAATCATGTTGCTCTCGGTGGGCGTGGTGGCGATCGGACTGCTGGTGGGAGCGCTGCTGGGATGGTGGGGCGCGGCGCGAGTGACGCGGCCGGTGCGGCAATTGGCGGAAGGCGCGCGCGAAGTGGCCGGGGGAAATTGGAACGCGCGAGTGAACGTGCGCGGGCGAAACGAAATTGGGCAGCTGGCGAAGGCGTTCAATCAGATGACGGAACAGCTGGTGGACCAGCGCGAGCGATTGATTCAGGCCGAGCGGGTGGCGGCCTGGCGCGAAGTGGCGCGTCGGCTGGCGCATGAATTGAAGAACCCGCTTTTTCCGTTGCAAACGACGGTGGAGAATTTGCAGCGGGCGAAGGAGCGGGGTTACGGGGAATTTGAAGAAGTGTTTCACGAATCGACGGGAATTCTGCTGGCGGAAATCGAGAACCTGAAAAATATCGTGGGCCGGTTCAGCGAATTTTCGAAGATGCCGCATCCGGAGCTGGGTTCGGTGCAGATGAATGAGGTGGTTCGCAGCGTGGTGAAATTATTCGAAGCGCAATTTGGCGCCGTGGGGCGGCCGCCGATTACGCCTGAGCTACATCTCGATGATCACCTGGCGCTGATCCAGGCGGATGCGACGCTGTTGCATCGCGCGCTCGAGAATCTGATCTTGAATGCGATGGACGCGATGCCTTCGGGAGGCGTGCTGATGCTGCGCACTTCGCCTGCGGCCGACGGCGGCGTGCATCTGGAAATTTCCGACACTGGCACCGGCCTGACTTCTGAAGAGTGCGAGCGGCTGTTCACGCCGTACTACACGACGAAGCAGCACGGAACTGGACTGGGCCTCGCGATCGTGCAATCCGTGGTGAGCGATCACGGCGGACGAATCTGGGTGGAGAGCGAGGCGGGCGTCGGCACGTCATTCCATATCGAACTTCCCAAGCACCCACCGCGGCGGTCGGTGAGCTTTCCGATTTCCTTCGATTACGAAAAAGAGAAAGAGAAGGAAGCGGAGCCCGAGAAGCACAAGCAAGAGGCGTAGCCGCCGTGCCGCCGAAAGCCAATATCCTTATTATTGATGACGACGCGAATACGCTTGCGTCGCTCGCCCGCGCATTCCGATTGGCCAACCACGAAGCGACCGTTTGCGACAATGCTGCGCGCGCGCTGGAGCTTGCGAAGGCGGAGCGTTTTGATTTGATTCTTTCCGACGTGGTGATGCCGGGGAAGGATGGGATCGCGCTGCTCGAGGAATTGAAGGGCGCGGGAGTGAGCGCGCCGGTGGTGATGATGTCTGGCCAGGCGACGATTGAAATGGCGGTGAAGGCGACGCGGCTGGGGGCGATTGATTTTCTCGAGAAGCCGGTGACGACGGATAAGCTGCTGTTGACGGTGGAGAATGCGCTGCGGCTGCGGCATCTCGAGGATGAGAACCGCGATTTGAAGCGGCGGCTGGGGCGGCATTACAGCGTGTGGTCGAGCGAGGCGATGCGCGAGGTGATGGCGCAGGTGGAAACGGTGGCGGCGAGCGAGACGCGTGTTTGCATTCGCGGCGAGACGGGTACCGGGAAGGAATTGATTGCGCGGACGCTGCATGAGAAGAGCGGGCGGCGGAATGGGCCGTTTGTTTCGCTGAATTGCGCGGCGATTCCGGCGGAATTGATGGAGTCGGAAATATTCGGGCATGAGAAGGGCTCGTTCACGGGAGCGGCGGGACGGCACATTGGGAAATTCGAGCAGGCTGACGGCGGGACGCTGTTTCTCGACGAGATTGGCGACATGCCGATTGCGATGCAGGCGAAGCTGCTGCGGGTGTTGGAGGAGGGCGAGGTGGAGCGCGTGGGCGGGGATAAGCCGATTCATGTGGATGTGCGGGTGATTGTGGCGACGCATCGGAATCTGGAAGAGCAGGTGCGGCAGGGAGCGTTTCGCGAGGATTTGTATCACCGGATTTTTGTGTTTCCGATTGTGCTGCCGGCGTTGCGGGAGAGGCGCGAGGATATTCGGGTGCTGGCCGAGCATTTCGCGCGGCAGTTGAGCGAGCAGAATAACTGGAGGCAGAAGCAATTTTCGCGCGAGGCGATTGAGTCGCTCGAGGGAGTATGGGTGGCCGGGGAATGTGCGCGAGTTGCGCAATGTGGTGGAGCGGGTGCTGTTGTTGACGCCCGGCGATACGGTGGATGCGGCGGCGGTGCAGCGGGCTTTGCCGCAGTTGAGCGCGGGTAATTCGGCGGCTGGCAGGAATGGTTTGATGGCCTCGGGGCCGCTGGCGCAGCGGGTGGAGGCGTTTGAGCGCGAAACTCTGCTTGCGGAGCTGAAGCGAAATCACAATCACATGACGAATACGGCGAAGGCGCTGGGCCTTGAGCGCAG
The DNA here is from genome assembly GCA_963790945.1 of uncultured Acidobacteriota bacterium. Taxonomy (GTDB): domain Bacteria; phylum Acidobacteriota; class Terriglobia; order Acidiferrales; family UBA7541; genus Palsa-295. Next base: position 101,060 of record CAWBRH010000028.1, on the reverse strand, counting down.
TCACCTTTATAAGAAGTGCCAGCAGCTGGGGATTGATTTGCAAGCTGTGCGGCAGACTGAGTGAGGGAATTTCTTTGGCCGGTGGGATTTACCTGTCCGATCCCGAGACGACCTTATTGCGACCACCGTTGTACGCCGCCCTGGTTGGGCCACGGTCCTGCATAAGTAATTTTCGTTATTGGGCCGCTCGCCATACCCATGTGGCCTCTGTCGCCGGCGCTGAAGGTTCCAACCACGATCACGTAACGATCATTAATTTCGGTTGAATGGGCAATAAGGTTCTTGTTCTGCTGAATCCAAACTCCGTTCTTGGAAATCCTGTTCTCGAAATCAGATTTGTTGACAAAAAGTTCATCACTCTCGAATGCAAGGTGCATGAAACCAATCACCTCGATAAGCTGCCCGTCGTATTTCTCGGGAGTCGCAATTAATTGGATGAGGCTGACCAAGCCGGTCTTCTCCTCGCGATCAGATCGCTGAATGCTCGCTGAAATCGGTATTACCAGAAAGAGTACCAAAACTAAAAGTCTCCTCACGATGCCCTCCAAGCCCGAAGAATTATCCACGTCACGACTGCCGTAGGCCTGATGATTCGGGGCTATTTGTTCCTTGGATGATACAAAATGTTAGTCATTACTCTCACATTCATTTCAAGGGCGCGATGAGATCTTCTTAGTGGTGGGGTAGATTGCTTTGGGGGACTGTGAGGGCGGAGCCTTGCGCACTCTGAATCGAGGCCGAGCCAGTGGACGATCGTGGGGCCGATGTCGATCATGCGTGCGTTGGCGAGTTTGCCGGCGCCTATGACGGGCCGTAGAAAATCAGCGACGAGCGCATTTCGGGGCGATCGGGGAAATAGCCGTGAGTGCCGCCGAGTTTGGAGGGCTCGGTGACTTTTCCTGTGTAGTCGCCGGTGATTACTGTGCCTTCCACGGCTTCGAGAGCGAGGAACGCGTCGGGATCGCCGCCCATGGCGACGATTTCGTCATGTGCGACGATGCGGGCGATGCCGCTGCCTTGCGCGCCGGCGAGTGGCTTGAAGATTTCGGTGAGGGTGCGGCGGGTGGCGTCGTCGTTGCGGTCGTTGACGTAGATGTAGGCTGAGCCGCCGTCGGTGAGGAGGCTGGCTTTCCAGGATATGATGCGATCTTTTTCGTTGAGGGTGATCAGGCCGTGCTCGCGGAGGAGGACGCCGGGACGCACGGCTTGGGAAATGGGGACGAAGCCGTGGTCGGAGAGGACGACGAGAACGGTTGACTCCCAGATTCCGTCTTTTCTTGCTTCGGCGATTACGCGGGCTACTTGGGCGTCGGCGGTTTCGGTGGCGGCGTTTCCTTCGGGGCTGAATGGGCCGTGGAGGTGTTCTTCGTGATCGACCATTGCGAGGTGAAGGAGGAGTAGATTCGGCTGAGATTTCTTGATCGCGTAGCAGGCTATGTCGGTGAAGGCGGCGTCGGTTTGCAGGGGCGGGGTGATGGCTGCGTTGAAATCTGGATATTCTTTAGCGACTTCGTCGAGGATGCCGCGCGTGGAAAGTGCGCGCAGAAGCTTCAGATCTTCGGGAATATTGGCGCGCCAGATTTCGGGGACGATGATATCGGCTTGAGCGCCGACGGTGACGGGCCAGTGAATGAGGGCGGTGTGGAGGCCGTGCTGGCGGGCGAGTTGCCAGAGCGTGGGGACGCGGATGTCTTCTTCGTACCAGCGGTAGCCATTGTAATTTTGTCCGAAGGGATCCCATGCTGGATTTGCGACGATGCCGTGAGTGCCGGGATTTACTCCCGTCATCATGGTGGTGTGCGAGGGGTAGGTGACGGTGGGCATGACGGGCTGGACGCCGTCGCTCGAAGCGCCATCGCGAACGATTTCGCGAAGGGTGGGAATTTTGAGGCCGTGCGCGTCGGGATCTGTGTAGGATTCGGGCTTCATTCCGTCGATGGAGATGACGATTACGTGCTGGACGGGTTTGGCGGGGGATGATTGCGCGGGCTGCGCGGATTTTATGACGAATGTGTGGCCTGCGGCGAAGTGTGGACGGGAGGCGGTGGCGGCTGTGGCTGCGACGATAAAGCTGATAAAAACGAATGGAGTGATTCGTCGACGCATCGGCAACTGCCTCCGTTGAAGTAGTTGAATACTCTAGCTGGCGCGGAGTGAGGTTTACAAGCGCGGCGAGATTACAAAGTTGTTACAGAGACGCAAGGTTTCGCAAACACGCTGTCGTCGAGCGCGGGCGAGGATTTAGCGCGAGCGAGGATTTGGCGTGAGCGAGTAGGGCATGCGAGAATGGCGGAGCAAACACGGCGGGTGAAAAATTATGGATGAGAGACAGTTCTACGACGAGAAGGAAGAAACGAAACAGATTCCGCTCGTGTGCCCGCATTGCCGGCAGGAGGGTACATTTCCGGTGCGCTGGATGGTCCGGACGAAGAAGGCGCAGCCGCCGCGCGGCGGGAACGAAGAGGATCGGGCGAAGTTTGCGAAGGCGAGCTCGTACATGGTGCGCATAGACAATATGGTGGCGTGCCGGAACATCAAGTGCCGAAAGCGATTCGATTTGACGGGGCAGACGGTGTTCTTGATTTAGATTTTAGATTTCCGGATACATTTCAAAGAACGCGTCGAGCGACTGGCGGAGCGTTTTTTCGATTTCTTCTTTGCTGCCTTCGATCAAGTGCATCGTGACGCGGCCAGCGCGGCCGTTCTTCAGTTTCACATTGGCTTCGCTTACTTCATCCAATTCTTCTGCGGGGAATAAGCGCATTCCATAAACGAGCGCGAGCTTGGCCATTTGCAGTTCTCCTTGGTCGGTTCACCGCAAATTCTACACGCTTTTTAAGATTCAGTACTTATGGCAAGAGTAATTTAATTAAGGTAATTCTTTGCTTCGATGACCGGTAGGATTATGCTTGGGGCATCTCTCGGCCCGTTGAGGGCATCCCTTGGATAGCTTGATTCGGAGGTCGCTCATGAGGAATCTTCGCTTCTCGTTGCGGGGCGCTGTGCTGGCGGGGATGGGTCTGGCGTTCGCGATTCCCGTGATCGCGCAACAAGAAGGGCCCATGCAGCCCATAGAGAGGCAGACGCCCGCGCCACCGGCGAACGCTCCGACACCACCAGTCACGCCTACGCCTCCTTCGGCTGCGGCTGGGACTCCTTCGGATCCTAAAGCTCCGGCAGCGGAGACTCCGGCAACAGCTGCGCTTGCGAGTGCAGCTTCTGCCGCTCCGAAGCCGGGAAGCACTGTGGAAGTTCCCATCGGAACGAACCTTCCATTGGTACTGCACAACGGAATTTCGACTCACAGCGCAAAGGTGGGCGACCCGGTTTATTTCGAGACACTTTTTCCAATCATGATCGCCGGTCGCGTGGCGATTCCTGCAGGCTCCTATGTGAGTGGCGAAGTGACGGAAACGAAGCGGGCGGGCCGGGTAAAAGGCCGCGCGGAGTTGATGATCAAGCTGAACACCCTGATTCTAACCAACGGCTATATGGTGAATCTGAACGCAGTGCCGCGTAGCGCCGGCACTGGCGGGGGCGAGAAGGTGGACAACGAAGGCAAGGTGGTCGGCGATTCCGACAAGGCAGGCGATGTCGGCACAGTTGCGAAGACCACGGCTGCCGGTGCAGGAATCGGAGGACTCGCGACTCGGGGCGCCCAAGGCGTGGGAATCGGAGCAGGCGTGGGAGCGGCCGCCGGGCTGATGGCAGTGCTGCTCACTCGCGGCCCGGACGCAGAATTGCCGCGCGGCACCACTGTTGATGTGACGTTGAATCGCGCGCTTCTTCTGGATGCGGAGAAGGACCAGTTTACCGGTCCGGGCCAAGCTTCCACTCTGGCGGGGCCACAAAACCGCGAGTCGCAACACGGCAAAATCTTCTAATCTGAAGCGGCGGCGGATGGTCTTAAGAAACCGTCTTCGCGGTTTTTGCGGAGCAGGTTTTTGCATTGGTGAAACGGAGTGGCGAAAAACGTTCCGTGTCGAGTTCAGCTTTCCCGCCTAAAATCCACATACTCAAAAGCTTTGCAGTGGCCGGCGCAAGAAGAATTCCGTTTCGATAGTGACCGGTTGCTATGTGAAGCCCACGGATGTCGGTGGGACCCAGAATCGGCAGATGGTCCGGAGTTCCGGGACGCAATCCTGCCCACGCGTCAACGAGTTGTGCATTGGCGAATGCGGGTGCAAGTTCCAGAACGCCATCGAGAATTTTTCGAACGCCCGCGGGTGTCACATGTTTTTCGAATCCGGCGTCTTCGAGAGTGCTTCCCGCGATAATCCGGCCATTGGGGCGCGGCACGAGATAGGCTTTGCTGGAGCGCAGCGTCCTTCCCAGCGGTACATTTTTCGATTCGAGTGCGAGTAATTGTCCGCGGATCGGACGGGCCGGCGCATAACGGCCAAGCCAATCGATCGCTCCTGAGAAACAACCTGCCGCAATGACAACGCATTTGGCGGAGATATTCGTGCCGCGCGTCACGACACCGGTGCAGTGATTTCCGTCGAGCACGACACTGTCTACCGAAGAATCAGCGTGAACTTCAACTCCGCGGACTCCTGCCGCTGCCAGCAGAGCATCCATTAGCATTCTGGGATCGAGAGTTGCTTCCTGCGGAAGCCACGCAGCCGCACGAACTGCCGGCCCAAGAGCGGGTTCTGCCTTCCTTGCTACGTCTGGGGCAATCGGTTCGATAGCGAGTCCCAAGGCCAGATATTCAGCGACCATTTTGTCGCGTTCCGGCTCACCATGTGGCGCGGTGAAAACTTCGATTACGCCTTTACGTGCGAAAGCCGTGGTTTTTCCCGATAATTCTTCGACCGAGGCAATAAATTCGGGATACAAGCGCATGGACTCTTTGGCGAGCGGGACTAGGGGGAGGGCATCCGGCGAATCCGGGCCGGGCGATAGCATTCCCGCCGCTGCCCATGATGCTTCGCGTCCGGGTTGTTGGCGATCGAGGACGACGACTCCGAGTTTTTGGGCCGCAAGCTCGAGAGCGATCGAAACGCCGATTACGCCTCCGCCAACGATAATTACATCCGCGACTTTCACGAGATTATCTTAGCAAAACGGTGGGGACGATGCTTCGGGCGCGAAGGGCGAGTGGAAGAACTTAAAGCGAGTTGACGAGTTCAACTGAGAGGAGACGTGCCTTTTGGGCCAGATTCTTGGCGCGGGCGAGGTCTCCTTCTTTAGCAGCATTTTTCGATTGGTCGCGGAAGCTGCGAATTTTATCTACCAGATCGGATTGCTGGGCGTTGAGCCTCTTCCCATCGGTTTGTTTCAGATTTCCTTCCGCCACTCCAATATCTTCGGCGATGCCGCGCTGATAAGTGGCCTTTTCAGTGTCGGTGAGTTGAGGCGAGATCTGCGGCGCACGCGGGCGAGCGCGATCTTCTGCAACGGACGGTGATTCGGGTTCAGGCGCGGGCTTTTGAGGTTTTGGCGCAGGCTTCGGCGCGGGCGTAACGATTGGCGGCGGTGTACCGGACGCAACCGGAATGTCGGGTGCCGGCGTTTGAGATGCGACGGGCGGCATCGCGGTGGTATCCGGGGCGGTGGTGGAAGGCGGCGGAGTTTCAACTGCTGTCTTTACCGGCGGGGCAGTGACGGGAGCCGCGGCCTGGACTTTTTTTTCGCCACACCCGATGCAGAGGAGCGAGATTCCGCTCGCGAGCAACGCAAGGAGGGCTCGAGCGTTGGTGTTACGGCTGGGCATTTATCTTCTTATCTTCTGAAAAGGGCGTGCTGAAATCTCGAACCCTTCCGGGGAGCATATCAATGGAGTGAGCCAGGGGCAGCTCGACCCGGAAGGTGGTTCCGCGCCCTACCTCCGAGTCAAATTCTATCTGACCGTTATGCAATTGCACAAATCGAAACGTATTAGCCAGTCCGATGCCGGAACCCCCGGGCCGCGTGGTAAAAAACAGCTGGAATATCTTCTTCTGGTCCTCCGGCGAGATTCCTTTGCCGGAATCAGCCACAGAAATGATCGCGGTCTCGCCACTTCGTCGCAAAGCGAGGGTAATGCGGCCGCCCTTCGGCGTAAATTCCGACGCATTCAACAAAAGATTCAGCACGGCCTGGTGGATCAACTGCGTGTCAATCATCAAGCTGGGAAATTCGGACGGCAAATCCACGCGCAAATCCACGCCCGCGCGTGAAATGGAAGGCTTCGCCGCGTCAATCACGTCCTGAAGCAGAGGCCGAATGTCAGTTTCCTCGAGTTTCATTTCCACCGGCTTGGTGAAATTCAAGAAGGTTTTCACTGCGCGATCCAAACGGTCGATTTCGCTATCGAGCATTTTCACTGCCTGCTGCGGCTCGGGGTCGGTCGGCATGTTCGCCTTCAGCACCTCGAGCCAGAGGCGCATCGAGTTGAGCGGATTCTTCACCTCGTGTGCGACGCCAGCGGTGACACGCCCCAAGGCAGCCAGCCGCTCGGAAACCTGCAGCTGGTTGCCAATGCGCTCGAGTGATTCCACGTCTCGCAAGGTAACCAGCGTGCCCATGCGCGCGCCGTGTTCGCGAATCACCTGTGCGCTCAAGCCGATCCGGTTGGGGCCGGGGCCGGACTCGTAAGTGAGTTCCGCGCCTTCCACCGGCTCGATTTCATCTTCTTTGATGCGCAAAACGCTGCGAATGGCATGATCCGCTGGAAAAATTTCGCTCACGCGGCGCCCTCGAAGTTCCGCGGCGCGCCCTCCAAGAAATTTCTCCACGGAAGGGCTCACGAGCACGGCCCGGCCTTCAGCGTTGAACAGCAGCAAACCGTCTTCGAGCCCGCCCATCACCTGATCGAGATTCTCGCGCAGAGTGCTGAAAATCTCGCGCACGTCGCGCAGCTGCTTTCCGATGCCGACGATTTTCTCGCTCACCTTGCCGAGTTCATCGGTGCGTTCCATGGGCTCGAAATCGAATTCACCGGCCGAGATGCGGTCCAATTGTGCGGAGATGCGATCGATCGGCGCGAGCGAAAAGCGAGTCACAAGAAAGGCAAGAAAAGTGGAGAGAAGGACCGAGCCAAGCGCGTAATATCCGGCTTTTTCGAGGCTCGGCGAAATTTCATCGCGTATCAGAGCCGAAGACATACCGATGCGGATAGCGCCGAATTGTGATTGATTCAGATCGAACGGATAACTGTATTCGTAAACCTGCGGCGGCCCGTAGAGAGTCCGCAATTGCTGAAAAAAACCTTGCTTGTGCACTAGCGAAGAAATATCCGGGCGCGCTGCCAGCTTTTGACCACGCAGCCCTGCATCACTGGAGATCAGTACGATTCCGTTCTGGTCGGTAATCGTGATTTCATAAATCGTCGTCGTATATCCCAGAGCTGATTCCAACAGGGAATTCAAGGCCATACTGCTGTCGAGCGCCCGGCGTACGTATTCGCGCATGTCAGCAGTGCTGGACGAGGCGGGCACGTCACCGCTTTCGGCGGCCTCCCGGAGCGCACTTCGACACGCAAAAAAAACTTGTTTCGCGACTAGGGTGGCGCGGTCCTCCGACTGCCGCAAAACCTGCTTGGTGAGTTGCCCGAGGTAGAGGCCCGAAACCACACCGACCACCGCCAAGACGAGCAGCGAAATCGCCAGCGTGAACTTCGTTTTAAGGCTGAGCCGCATCTTTCTGCCCTGCCTCGTATTCCTTCAACTTATTGTGGAGGGTTTTCAAGCTGATACCAAGCAAGTCTGCCGCGCGAGTCTTGTTCTGATTCGTGGCGGCCAGCGTCTGGAGAATCAATTCGCGTTCCACCGCATCCACGGTGGTGCCGATTGGGAATCGCAGCCCGCCGAGGCCGGAAACCATGGTCGCGGCCGTGCGCCCGAAATCGGAGGGAAGATGCTGGCGCGTGATGGTGCCGCGATCAGAGGCGATTGCTGAACGCTCCAGCACGTTGCGCAATTCGCGGACGTTGCCGGGCCAGGGATACGACTTGAACATTTCCATCACGTCGGCGCCGATACCTGTAACTGTTTTCCCGTGCTTCTCCGAGATTTCGGCGATGAGGCGCTCGACGAGAGGCTGTAGATCTTCTTTGTGTTCACGCAGCGGCGGCAGGTGAATGTGGAACACGTTCAACCGGAAATAAAGATCGCGGCGCAACTGGCCGTCGGCCACTGCCTGCTCGGGGTTTTTATTGGTGGCGGCGAGAACGCGCACATCTACCGGCGTTTCCACTTTGCTGCCGAGTCGCCGCACTTTGTGGTCTTCGAGCACGCGCAGAAGCTTCGCTTGGGTGGGCGCGGGCATCTCGCCGATTTCGTCCAGCAATAGTGTTCCGCCCTCGGCCAGTTCGAAGCATCCGATGCGGCGTTCTGCGGCGCCGGTGAAGGCGCCTTTTTCGTGGCCGAAAATTTCGCTTTCCATTAGCGACTCGGGAATTGCGGAGCAGTTTATTGCGACGAACGGCTTGTCGACGCGCGGAGAAAGCATATGAATCGAGCGCGCCACCATTTCCTTGCCGGAGCCGGTCTCTCCGGTAATGAGCACGGAAGCTGTGGAAGGGGCTGCAATTTCCACTTGATGCATCACGTCGCGCATTTCGCGTGACGCGCCGACGAGAACGCCGAGTCTTCCCGCATCGCGCAGCTCTTTTGTGAGTGAGGCCACTTGTTTCTGGCTGCGCACGCGCTCGAATGCGCGGTCGAGCAAGGCTCGCAAGACCGGAAAAATCAGAGGTTTCTCGATGTACCAGTAGGCGCCGGCCTCGATGGCTTCCACCACGCGTTCGTTGGTGCCTCGGCCGGTGATGATGATGGCGGGGATGTGCTGAATTTCATCGTTCAGTTGACGCAGCAGCTCGAGCCCGTTCATCCCGGGCAGCTCGACATCAACCAGGATCACATTGGGAGCGAATTCCGGGAACTTGGCGAGAGCTTCTTCGCCGCTGGCAACGCCCAGAACCTCGAAGTTCAATTTGCGAAGGTTGGCTTCGTAACCCTTCCTGGCGTTGTCTTCGTCTTCGACAATCAGTATGCGTTGCGATTGATTCTCTGGTGGCATCGTTCAATCGAGCCTAACAGCAGTTTCGCGGAAATCCAAGCGGACGCGCGATGGGCGCAACGACTGTGGCGTAATGATCGTCGCGCAACGATAGGCCATGAACGGACGCAAATATCCTGTCCGTCATCATAGTTGACGGCTTATCAAACGGAAAATGTGTCTTTACGTCGCTAGCGAGGGTTACGTCCGACCGGCGCGAAGAGGTCGTTCGAGAACGAGCTCCAGCTTGGTGCCCTTCTCGAGAGTGAATTCCTGGCCGAGTCCGTAAGCGACCATGAAAGCCTGCGCGGCAGCCGTGGCGGCGGCCATCGCAGTTTCCTTCTCTTTACCGCTTGCCATGCCTGTGGCGGCTGCTCCTGCTAATGCGCCCACCATCGCGGCTTTCATAGCTTCGTCACGATTCACGGACGCGGCTTGAATTTCGCCTTCGCGGTCGTACAGCACGTGAATCGAGTGGACTCCTGGGGCGTCGATCAACTGAGCGACAAAGGGCCGCCAGCCGTGGCGCGTTTGGATGTCGTCAAAAGTCAGCCACATGCGCGCGCGTCCCGTGTCTCCGGCGGCGTGCACCCTATCGATGTGGCCGCGGATGTGAACGCCCTGCGGAATCACTTCTCCCTCGGCCGTGGTAATCGGCTCGAGAGTGGTGGCGATGAACTGCCTGCCGGCCTTGTCGTGTTTGCTGTTGAGGGTATCTTCCAATCCGATCAGCAGACGCGGGCCTTCGGGAATCGGCGGCCTCTCGACCGCTTGATTTTGCGAATGGTTGTGAGATTTTCGCGCGGGCCTTGCGGGTGGAGGTGCTTGATCGTTGTCCGCTCGGCCAGACTGCGAATCCGCGGATGGCGAAGACTGCTGCTCGGTCTGTTGAGCGCCTTGCTGATCGTTTTGCTGGTCGTGCTGCTGGCTGCTTGCGAATGCGGGATATCCGGCTGCGGCGAAAAAAGCCACGGCAGCCAGAAGCATTTTTGCTAACTTCATATGCTTCTCCTTGATTATTTTGGCTCGCCGCCTTCGCCGGGAAGGGAAGACGTTCGAAAGCATTATACACGAGATGACACGGAGCAGATACCGGCGGATGGGACCGAATCGGCGGCGTTCCATGGCCCGCCGCCGTGAAATATATGTTCTTGTATTAGGAAGGCGTGAATTATAATCCGCCCGATACGGCGGCTTGTTCTGGTCGGTTCCCAGGTCTAAATAATTTGGATTTCAGGCTATGCGTCCGGCGCGAACGCATTCCCGGCGCGACGGTCGCCGCCTGCATCTCGCTGCTGATGAGTCAACAACGTTAGGCCGGCAATCTTAGGAGGAGTTGATGAGAATTCTGAGGGACATGGGACTGACGTTCTTTCTGGCGCTCTTCCTAATTTCGACCTGCTTTGCCGATGATGCCAAGAACCCCGGAACCGATAAGAAGGATCACCCCGCCGCCGACAGCAGCTCGACACCCGGCCCGAAACCCGACGCTGCGACTGCAGCGGCTTCGCCGGCCACGCCCGATCCTGCCGCGAAACCGGCAAAGCCCGCGCCGCCGCCGCAACGCTCCCGGCCTGAGGACAGTTCCGAGCAGGTTCCCAAGTACGTTCCGATGCCGGCTCTCGACGGCAACCCCGGCCTGTTCACTCTTGAAACCGGCGACACACTTCCGCGCGGGCGCTGTGAATATCTCGATCGGCGTGAATAAATTCTCGCGCATGCCGGGAAATATCACGGTGTTGCAGACGGTGCCTGCGTTTGGCATGGGCTTCAACCGTTGGTTCTCCGTCTTCTTCCAGATCGCCGCCGACGAGCATATCCATGTGGACCAGCCGTCGCAGTTGAGCCTAAGCGACGCGACGCTGGGCTTCCCGCAATACCGGAATACGATTTACCGGTCGATTCTTCCGGGAACCGGCATCGCGCCGGCCTATGTGGAGGATTTTCCGTTTGCGTCGCACAATGGCGGCGGTGTGGGCGAGCTGGATCTGGGTTTCAAGATCGGACTCCTCTCGGAAAAGCGCGGCAAGCCTTTCAGCCTGTCTCTTCGCAACGACTTCTTTATCCCAACCTCATCAGGACTCAGCGATCTGCTCCGGAATGAGGTTCAGTACGGGCGATTCAACTACGGGATTGGCCTTGAGGCCAGCAAGACGATCCTGCACAACAGCATGCTTCTTACCTTCAACTGGTCGTATCGCTTCCGTCCCGGAGAGAAGTTCTCGACGATCGATCTGCTGAATTTGCCCGGTCCGCCCACGGCTCCAACGCCAATTTCGCCTGCCGTGCTGAATCTTTCCGACGAAATGGGCGTGGGTGCGGGCATGCTCGTGTTCCCGGGCAAGCGCTTTCAGATCATAACGGAATACACCGGGCTGATTTACGTGCGCAGCGGCATTCAAAATACGACTTTCGGCGGCCGCGATCCGGTCGACACCACCACCGGCATCCGCTTCTATCCCATCAGGAGAATCGCGCTGGACGTTGGCTATCGCTATTCGCTCAGTCTGCTGAACCATCAGGACCGCAACGGCTTCATCGTCAAACTCGCGGGAGCGTATTGGCCGGAAAAGCCACGCGAACCGGATGAACTGACTTCATCGTGCTCGGTGGACAAGTCTTCGGTGGTGGAAGGATCGAATGCAGCCGTGAAACCACAGCTACTGCCACGGATTCGTGGGGTCATCCGCTCACCTACACATGGACAGCAAACGGCGGTAAAATTACGAATGGCACGAATCCCTATGCGCGATGGGATTCTGAAGGAGTTGCGCCGGGAACTTACACGCTTTCGCTGCACGTCGATGACGGGGCGGGCAAGACGTCGAGTTGCTCCACCAATGTCCGAGTTGATCCCAAGCCGAAACCACCCGCGCCTACGATGTCCTGCTCTGCGGATCGCTCCTCGGTTGCAGCGGGCGAGCGCGCGCAAATCACGGCAACTGTGAACGATCAATCGAACACGGCATTGCGGTACAGCTGGCAGGCGAATGGCGGCCAAATTGTTGGCGCCACGGAATCCAGCCCGAGCGTGCAATTCGATACTTCAGGGCTTGCTCCGGGCACCTACACGGTGACGGGACGAGTGGAGAACGGTGCCGGGGGAGCAGCTGATTGCTCCACGTCCGTGACGGTGCAACAGCCGCCAGCTCCGCCGCAGGCGAGCAAGATCAGCGACTGCTCGTTCCGGCCGGGAAGCGCGCGGGCGGACAACGTTTGCAAGCGCGTACTCGACGATGCAGCGGTACGCTTGCAAAGCGACCCGAAGGCGAAAGTCGTACTCGTCGGATTTGCCGATCCGAAAGAACCGGGCGCCGCGAAACTCGCTTCGCGTCGTGCGGACGAGGCTAAGAAGTATCTCGCCGGCAAGCAGGGGATCGACGGCTCGCGCGTGGATGTGCGCTCGTCAACCGGCACAGCAGGGGCCGGCAAAGAGAATCGGCGCGTCGATGTGGTTTTGGTGCCAGACGGCGCGACTTACTGATTGAGGCGCTGAGGGAGAAGGAAGGCGCTGGACGTTGGGGGACTTGGGAAAGGCGCGGCTACGTAGTGCCGCACCGGATCTTTTCCGGTTGGTTCGCTACCCGCATTCGTCTCAGCAATAACTGCCATGGCGGCACGTTTTCACCCGTTCCATTGTCCGCGGCGTAGCCTGCCTATTCACCTCGTATTTTTGCTCGTTCTCGCCGCCGCGGTTGCAGCTCCCAGCGCGAAATCTCAAACATGGAGGCCTCTCGGACCTGACGGCGGCGACGTGCGCACGCTGGCGAGCGATCCTACTCGGCCCGACTTCGTTTACCTCGGGACCACCGACGGCCACATCTTCGGCTCCGAGGATGGCGGCCGGCACTGGCAGCTTCTTGGGCTGGCAGGCGCCGCGCATAACGCTATCGTGACGGCGATCGTCGTTGACCCGCGAGACTCCGATGTTCTCTTTGCTTCTATTTGGACACGCGAAAAACAGGGCGAAGGCGGCGGTATCTATCACAGCACCGATCGGGGACGATCGTGGCACCCTGCCGGTCTGGTTGGCCATGCGGTTCGTGCTTTTGTGGCAGCGCCGTCCGATCCGGATACTCTTGTGGCTGGCGCACTCGATGGCTTGTTCCGGTCGCGTGACGCCGGCAAGAATTGGGAGATGATCACACCCGCGAACGATTCCGAACTCCGGAACTTTGATTCGCTCGCCATCGACCCGCAGGATCCGGAGATCATCTACGCTGGGACGTTTCACCTTCCGTGGAAAACCGTTGACGGCGGACGCGACTGGGCCGCTATTCACGAAGGCATGATTGACGATTCCGATGTGCTGAGCCTGGCGGTGAACCCATCGGATCCGGAGCAGGTTTTCGCCAGCGCTTGCTCGGGTATCTATCGCAGCGATGACGCCGGTGCGCATTGGAAGCGGATTCAAGGCATCCCCGATTCGTCGAAACGAACCCTCGTGATTCGATTCGATCCGGGCGCGGCGAATACGCTCTATGCCGGCACCACCGACGGGCTCTGGAAATCCACCGAAGGCGGAACGCGATGGCGCCGCGTATCGCCGAGCAACTGGGTCGTCAATGCGCTCGCAGTTCTTCCGGCTACCAATGTCGCGAAGTCCGAAGGACACACGCCTCCTGAACCAAGCTACGCTCACGTGTTGATTGGCACCGAGCAGCAGGGCGTTATGGTGAGCGACGGGGCGGCGGACAACTTCGAGCACGGCGAATGAAGGCTTTGATCATCGCCGCGTTGTTTCGCTTGTAGTGGATCGAGAAAATCCGGGCCGCCTGGGAGCCGTACTGGCGAATGCTTCCGATGCCGTGGTCGTATCGGACGATGCCGGTGAGACATGGGCGCCACTCGGGTCCGGTTTGGCGCCCGCATCCGTGCGGCGGCTTTTCTCAACGCCTACCGGCTGGTACGCGGCAGTGGCATTGGGCGGGTTGATGCGCCTGGATGTAAAAAGTGGTCGATGGATGCGCGAGGGAGTGATCACGGAGCGCGCCGCGGCCACCGCGAGCGCGGCGCATTTCGTGGCTGCGCGCGGAAAGCCGACCGCGACGCCCGGGTTCAGTGCGCTGGTTAACGAATTGACGTTTAGCGATGCAGCGTGGTTTGCGGCCACCGAAGAGGGACTATTCGAATCGAGCGATGCGGGAAGATCCTGGTCGCGACTATCTTTTTCGTCGCTCCCCTTGCCGGTGGATTCCGTTCGCGTCTCCGCAAACGGCGCCAAAATTCGTATCGTGTCGTCGCACGGCATGGTGTTTTCCAACGATGCAGGCCGCTCCTGGCAATGGCACGATCTTCCGCTCGAGTCCTACGGCGCGCTTCGCCTGGAAGTCGCAGACGCATCAACGCTTCTCGCCACTTCTCCCGCCGGCCTCTACATTTCCCGTGATGATGGGGCGACGTGGACCAAAGCCCAGTCCGGCCTCCCCGCTTCAGCAGTTAGCGATCTGCTTGTGCGCCCCGAGTTTTGGGCAGTTTCCTCAGAAACGGGCGGCCTCTATATTTCCCGCGATCAAGGTGCGAATTGGTCGCGTATCGAAAGCCCCTCCACGTCAGCCCACGCCGATTATTTTCCAGTCATTGATGCTGGTTTTGCGACCGATTCGATTTACGCAGCCTCCGCAAACGAAAGCTTATTTCTAGTGGAGTTGGCGAGGCCTTCGGTTCTGGCCACACGCTTGGGTGCTGGCCACCGGCCATAGAGTCGTCGAGGACCAATTCCGCAGTGCGGTTTCAAATCGGGATAAGTAAGTATCCCAATTCTGCATCCCTAATGCGTTCAAAGACTTAGTTGCCATCCGTATCTTTACGGACTTGTATGTTGACCTCTTTTGGAACTACATTCCACGCCAGAAACCGGGCGAGCGCTGTCTAACACCTGAGTTCAGAGCACTGCTAAGAAGTTCCTAAATGGTGTTTGCCGTGCTTTCTAAATCCGGAACGGGAATATTGGGGGAAAAGGGGTCAGGCCGATGGCGAGCGGAATTGAAACTGTTATTTCAGCTGAGCGAGCGATGGCGGCGACTGTCCTCATCGTGGACGATGAAAACACCACTCGCGAGCTTTGCCGCGACATCGTTGTGGAATCGGGTTTGCGCACGCGTACGGCGTCCACCACGGAGCAAGCGCTCGAAATTCTCGAGCAGTATCCCGTGGACATAGTGATTACTGACCTGCGGGTGCCGGAAATCGGCGGACTCGAACTGTTGAAGCGCGTCCGCGAGACACATCCCCAAACGCCGGTGATCGTGCTGACGCAATACGGGACGATCGAAAGCGCCGTGGAAGCGACGCGAAACGGAGCCGCCGATTACGTTACCAAGCCGTTTCACATACCGGAGTTGCGAACGAAGCTCGACCGCGTGGTGCGCTCGCTCGAACTCGACCAGGAAAATCGCGTCCTGCGGGAGCAGCTTCGAACACGCCCCGGTTTTGCGGGATTGATTGGCTTATCACCGAAGATGCAGCGGGTTTACAGGCTCATCGAGAAAGTGAGCCAGCACAATTATCCGGTATTAATTCTAGGAGAGAGCGGAACCGGGAAAGAATTAGTGGCGCGCTCCATTCATTTTTCAGGGACGCGCAGCAGCCGGCCCTTTGCTCCGGTAGATTGTTCCTCGTTCGTTCCCACGTTAATTGAGTCCGAACTGTTTGGGTACGTAAAGGGCGCTTTCACCGGCGCGAACCAAACCAAGCGCGGGTTGATGGAAGCCGCCGGCAACGGCACGCTGTTTCTCGATGAAATCGGCGATCTGCCCATCGACCTGCAAGCGAAGCTCTTGCGCGCGCTCCAGGAAAAAGAAGTACGGCCCGTGGGGTCGACGGATCGAATTTCGATTTCCGTGCGCGTGATTGCGGCAACGAATCGCGACCTTGATGAGGCCGTCCGCCAGGGCAAATTCAGGCAGGATCTTTTCTTTCGGCTCAACGTGGTGCAGATCAAGCTGCCGCCGTTGCGCGAACGCAAGGGCGACATCCCACTTCTCGTCAATTCGTTTCTCGAAAAATTCAGCGATACGGACGCGCCCGCACGCACGATCTCAGAGGACGCGATGACGCGGCTCATGGCCTACGACTGGCCGGGAAACGTTCGCGAGCTCGAAAACGCGATCGAACGAGCGGTGGCGCTGGGATCGAGTTCGCTGCTACACACCGGTGATTTGCCGTCGAATCTCCAGTACGGCTCCAGCGAAAGATTGCCTCAGAATGACGTGCTTCTGCCACTCGATGAACTCGAGCGCCGCGCGATCATGCGCGCATTGCGCGAGTCGGGTGGTGATAAGCTAGCCGCTGCACGGCTCTTGGGAATCGGGAAAACCACCCTGTACCGCAAATTGAAGCAGTACGATGCGCAAGCACATCTGCGGAACTGATTTTCGTTTTGGCCGCCAATTTTGCCAGTTGCCCAGAAGCGGCGATTCGATTAAGGTTTCGCGCGCCAAGTTCTTCTAGCGACCTGCGGCCCAAGCTCCAGAGCATTCCGCTAGTAATTCTCAAATAGGAACGCTCGCGTGGGTTTGTTTCGGATCGGGAATACTCTTCGCCGCAGTTTCACTTCCGCATACCGGGCATCATTGAAAACATTCTAATTGAATCTTCATCAACATGGTCGGCGCTGTGCATTGGAAACGGCATGCCAGCCATGCGAAATACTGCTGTCTATGTCTACGAACGCCCAATCCGAGTTGCTCGACGCACTCTCGAATATGCCTTTGCGATAAGCATGGCGCTTTTATGCAGCTACTGGATTGTGCAGGCACGCTGGTGAGGCTTGAATGCCGAAACGCCTGAACGGCAGCCTCACCGGCAGCGTGCTGACGGCCGAGCGAAGCATCCCCTCGACGCCGCGCTCTGAGATGATGCAACTTCTCGACGGCGCGGCATTCAGCGCCGTTTTCGAATCGAGCGGCGAAGCACTTATTGTGCTCGATTCGCTGGGAACGGTGCGTCGCGCGAATCGCCGTTCGAGGGAAATGCTGAGGTTCACGGAAGCCCGCGAACGGCAAAAGAGCCTGGCCGACCTTATCTCGGCACCGTCGGAATCAGATCTGCTCTCATGGTGTAGACGGTCGATCGCCTCTGTTGAATCCAAAGCTCACCAGGCCGCGCACAGTCTCGATGGAGCATTTGCCAACGGGTTCCCCGCACGTTTCACGTTGCGCAGCGTCATGCCGGGCTCAGGACATCTATTGCTCTGCATCGAAGACGGTGTGCTCGCAAAGCGTTCGGAAGAGCAGACCCACCAGCTCGAAGCGGAACTTTCCAGCCTTCTGGATGCCCTCGAAGCAGGCGTAATTCTTTTCGACCCGCACGGGCGTATCCGATTCGCCAACGCGCGTTTTGGGCAGCTATTTGGCTTGAACTTAAAGGGCACGAAAGCCGGACAGACGATTGCCGATCTCGAAGCACTGGTCGCGGCTCGCTTTCGGAATCCTCAAGCCTTTTCGATGCCGTGGAGGCACTTTGCCGCCGGCGAAGAAACGCCCTCACAAGACGAATTGGAATTGATGCGTCCGGCGTACAAGGTGCTTGAACGTTACTCGCGTCCCGTACTCAGTCGAGAAGGGCCTTCAGCCGGGTGGCTGGAGCTCTACTACGATGTGACGGCAAAGCGAGAGATTCAATCGAAGCTTCTGCAGACCGAAAAGATGGCGGCGCTCGGACAACTTGTCTCCGGAATCGCGCACGAACTGAATAATCCGCTCACAGCGATCATGGGATACGCGCAACTCTTGCTCGGTCACGGCCTTTCATTGCCGCAGCAGTCAGAAGCGGGCAAAGTGTTTCAAGAAGCCGAGCGGGCGCGCCGGATCGTAAAAAATCTTCTGTACTTCGCGCGCGAAAACAAGCCGGAACGCACGCGCGTCGATTTAAACGAAATTGTGGAGCGCACGCTGGCGCTGCGTGGCTATGAGCTGCGAGTTGAAAACATCGTCGTGGAATGCAGCCTTGAAACCGGCCTTCCGGAGACGATGGCGGATCCTTACCAGTTGCAACAGGTGGTCCTGAATCTGCTCGTGAATGCGGAGCAGGCGCTGCTGGGGGATCGCGGAAGCGGGTACGTCTGGATTCGCACGCACTGCGCCCCGGGGGGCAGGATCGCGCTGGAAGTCTCCGATGACGGGCCGGGGATTGCGCCAGGTATTGCTTCAAGAGTGTTCGATCCCTTTTTCACGACGAAGCCGGCGGGTGTGGGCACCGGGCTGGGTCTTTCCATCGTTTACGGCATCGTGCAGCAACACGGTGGCGACGTGACCCTGGAGAGCCACCGGGGTTCGGGCGCCAAATTCGTAGTCGAGTTGCCGATGGCATCGAGTCTCGCGGAACAAGCGACTGTGCCACCCCCGGAAATCGAAAGCAGAAATGGTTCAAACCCGCGCGGCAGAATTCTCGTGGTGGAGGATGAAGCGACGGTGGCGCAACTGATCGTTGACGTATTGCAGGAAGAAGGGCACGAAGCTGAGGCGGCGTTCGACAGCCAGGATGGGCTCACGCGAATCGCACGGAATCGCTACGATCTGGTGATTTGCGACCTGCGTATGCCCCGGCTGGACGGGCCGGCGTTCTACGACGCGCTGGTGAGCGCGGGCAGCCCTATCCGGGATTGCATCGTTTTCATCACTGGCGACACGCTGGCGCCTCGCTCGCTGGAATTTCTGGAATCGCACCGGCTTCCCTATCTTGCGAAGCCGTTTCTGGTGGAGGAGTTGAAGCTAGCGGTCAACCGGGTGCTCGAACGCAACCCGCCAAAAGTAAAACTCATTCCGCGGGTTCATGCCAGTAATTTTCGAACGTAAGGGCAGGAAAAGGGTATGCACACGGGTGCCACACAAATGGTTGTCACAATCGAGCGCCGCGCTTTATTTGGGGTGGCAGACGCGGCGCTTGCAGAGCGCCTGAGCCGCGAAACCGAACGGTTCGTGGGATTTGGTCCCGTTGCAATTGCGTCTGATTTCGTGGAATTGCGGCGGCAGTCAAAGTCCTTTTCACCCCGCGTGATTTTGCTGGACGAAGAAATTTTAATGGGAGCGCCTCTACTGGAATCACTGCGCCAGTTGAGCGAAGCGGCTCCTCTGATTCTGGTGGCCGGTACCGCCCGGCAGTGTGAGATCGCGGGGCTCGTGGCGGAAGGAGATCTGGATTTCGTTGTCCGCGCGGGCGATTTTGCCGGACTCGCGGCCAGCCTGGTGGAGCGGCGGTTGCGGTGGGCGGAACGCTCGGAAACACCGTTGGGCGCTCCCTGGACCGGCTTCCCGGCAGAGACGGCGGAAATATTTCGCCATGAGATCAACAATCCGCTCACCGGGATTTTGGGCAACGCGGAACTGGTGCTTTCTCATCGCGCCCGCTTGCCACCTGCTGATGCACACCGTCTGCAGACGGTGGTCGATCTTGCGGTGCGTTTGCGCGAAACCACGCGAAGGCTGAGCAATGCGTTGGAGGCCAGCCGGATTCGGTGAAGGCCGTGTTCGCGCAGCGTCTATACCTCCGTTCAAAGCATTTTTGCACTGACCGGTGAGCAGGGTTCATTTGTTGCTGTTTCTCGCCGACGGGATCGCTGCGGCGGCACGCGCTTTTTCAAGCATCTCATCCAGCTCCGCACGCGTAAGAAATCTTCCTCGGAGAACTACAGCTGCGATCTTCCTTGTGTTGGTGATGTCCTTTGTTGGATCGCCATCGAGCAGCACTAGATCCGCGCGGTAGCCGGTGGAGACTCTCCCGGATTTCGCGATGGCGAGAAATTCCGCCGGGTTCAGCGTCGCGGTACGGAGAGCTTCGACTGGAGTAAGACCAGCGCTGACGAGCATCTGGAGCTCCAGATGAATGCTCGTGCCGACGAAATTGTAACGGTCCAGAGAATCACTTCCTGCCAGCAGGCGCACGCCGGCGCTATGCATTTCGCCAGTCAGCTTGCGGTCATTCTCGAACTGCCTCTGCCACCAGGCGGCGGTGTCCCGATCATCTTTCGTGGGATTCTTCGCTGGCGTCCATTCCTTTCTTAGCGATGCCGGCAAGTAGGCGAGTTGCGGATCGTCTGGCGACGTCTCGAGTTGATGCGCATTCACCCAGATCGAGAATAAAGTGGGAGTAACCCAGGTGCTATTTTTCTTGAAGCTTTGCCAGAGGACAGACGCTTTCTCAGCCGAAAACGTACGATTGGCCTCATCTGTGATGTCGGCGACGGCTTGCTCATCGCGCTTCGACGAGGCTTCCTGCTTTTTCCTGCGAAGCTCGTCCTCCTGCGCCGAGCAATCAAAGGCGAGCGAGCTGTAGATAATGTGCTCGATGCTCTTCTGTCCTCCGTTGGAGGCTTCGGTGGCAGTGATATCCGAGGGGATGTGTCCGGCGAATGGAATCGAATCTTTCTTCGACTCATCAGCGATTGCGAAATAGTTCCCTCGCGAAACTTCGATGATCTTGATGAAGTCGGCGCCGCGCTTTTGAAGGCTGTCAACCGCAGCTCGCGCTTCTTCCATCGTGCCGATGCGCAGAATTGCGGGATCGGGCGGCTCCGCGGGGGCACCGGGTCGCCTCTGGGGAAGAAGCATCGGCCCGGCGGCGACGATTTCCGGGCCCACGAGCGTGCCGCTCTCGATTTCGCGGCGCCAGCTTTCGAGAGCGTCGAGATCCCCTCCCATGTCGCGGATTCCGGTGATGCCGTTGGCGACAAGGAGCGGCAGCAGCGTCTGCTTCGCCCATACAGGATTCGCATTGATGCCCGCGACGTGAGTGTGCATATCCCAAAGGCCGGGGATCAGGAATTTCCCGCGAGCATCAATCCGTTGCGCGTCTTTCGGTATCTCGACCGAGCCGCTCTTGGCGACCGCCGAAATCGAATCGCCTTTGACGATGACGGTTTGGTCCGCGAGCTCTGGGCCGCCGTCGACATCGATCACGGTTACGTGCTCAATTGCGAGCGATTTCGTCTTTTGCGGATTCAGGCTGGCCGAGAATATTGCGGCGAGCCATAGCGAGGCGGTAATTGCGAGAACTCGAATCCCAAGGCGCAAGATTTCTCCTCGCGAAAGCCGGTCAGTAGTCGAACTGCGGCATTCGCATCGACGAACTCGTTGCGCTGTTAGACGTCAGTTCTTGTTTTTCAGGTAGCGGTCAAACCACTCGACGGTGCGGCGAATGGCGTCAATCTGGTTCTCGCGCTTGGCGAACCCGTGTCCCTCGTTGGGATAGAAATGTGCATCCACGGTTTTTCCCGCTTCCTTCAGGATCTGAACCACCTGCTCAGCTTCTTCCTTCGGCACGCGAATGTCGTTGTCGCCTTGCAGAACGAGAAGCGGCGCCTTGGCGTCGCGGATGTATTTCAGCGGCGAATCGGCTTCATAGATGGCACGGTCCTTTTCGGGATCGCCCAGGAGAGATTTTTCATACTCCTGCAATCGCGGATCTTCATGCTGAAGCATCGTGAACCAATTGATGATCCCGTAGGCTTCGACGCCCGCCGCCCAGATATCGGGGGTTTTGCCAATGGCCATGAGCGTCATAAAACCGCCGTAAGAGCCGCCAGTGATACCGATTTTCTTTGGATTCACGTAACCGGTCGCTTCGAGAAACTTCGCGGCATATACTTCGTCTTGCAGGTCGCCGCCGCCCAGATCTTTGGTATTGGCAAGCTGAAATTCCATCCCATATCCAGTGGAACCGCGCGGATTTGGCGCTATGCAGATGTATCCGCGCGTCACGAGCGCTACCACCGTGCGGTTGAAGGCATCCTGCGTCTGGCCAGTGGGGCCGCCATGTGGAAGGACGATCGCGGGATTCGACCCGTCGCGCTTCAGATTGAAAGGCATCCAGGCGAATGCGCTGATTGTTTTGCCGTCGAAGGATTTGTAGTGAACCAATATCGAAGGCGGGATTTTCGCTGCGGTGAGGCTGGCGACAGCGGAGTAGCTCAACTGGCGCGGCTGCTTCGCGGCGATATCGTATATCCAGAGATCGGCAGGCTGAGTCGAGCTTTGGTGCGAAACTACGAGACGAGAACCGTCTGGCGAGAATGACGAGGGACTGCCGGGGTAGAGATTGAGTCCCGGCGGTACGTTGATCTTTGCGCCGGTTCGCGTGCTCGTGTCACCGAGGTACGTATCGCTTCGACCGTCGGCATTGATGATGTAGGTGAAGGTTTTGCCGTCCGGCGAAAAATCGCCAGCATTGGCCTCCCACTGCGTATCGGTGGCCCAGGCGATCTGCTTTGTTGCCAGATCGAGAAGAGCGACATTCGGGAATCCGCCGGACCGATCGGAACCGACTAGCAGAGTGTGGCCATCGGGCGATACGGAAGAGATGAACGTGCGACGCTGGCCCTCGTGAGGCGTGAGATTCTCGGCGGAGCCGGTTGCTGGGTCGATGCGATATATATCCGAATCAGTAAAGTTCGCATTCGCTCGCGACGCGTAGATCACTTTTCCGTCCGGGCTCCAGAATGGATTCGCCCAGTTGTGGTCTTTCGTTTTTTCCTGTGTCAGGTTCTGAACGGCGCGCGTTTTCCAGTCGAGAATCGCGATGTCGACGGCGGAAGCCGTTTTGGGCTTGTAATTGATTGCGAGGCGGGAACCATCGGGCGACCAGACGGGAGTTGTCTCGGAAATATCGGGAGTGAGAGTGAGGTTGGTGATTTCACCGCCGTCGCTGGGAATCGAGTAGAGGTCGTAGATTTCGCCGCCGCCCTTGTCCGATTCGAAGACGATCCACTTGCCGTCGGGCGACCATACCGGATTGGTTTGGCGATCGTCGGACTGGCTGAGCTGAATTGGCCAGCCGCCGGCGGCATTGACCTTCCAGAGATTGTAGCGGCCGGTGATGTTGGTCGAGAAGGCGATCTCGTGGCCGTTTGGCGACCAGGATGGGCCGATGATCCCGCGCGTGAAGAAGAGGTCATCGATGGGGACGGGGCCGGCGCCGAGTTCAGTCTGCGAGGTGAGAGACTTGGGGTCGGTGATTTCGCGGGTGTCGGGCGAATCAGAAGCGAAAGCGGCAAAAGCGATAAGCATCAACAGGCTGAGTGCGAGGCGGCTTACTTTCATCGATAACCCCCGAAGATTGTCACGGCGAGAATCTTGCGACTTGAGGATCGACACCATCGTCGAGACTCGAACACCGCGAGGCCAACTGTTAGCGGTGCCGCATAACCTTCGCATTTTGTGCGAGGAATTCAAACAGCGGTTTTTCACGAGACTCCGAAGCTAGCCGCGACGTTGCGAATTCGCGAGCGCGCGCGCGGGCCGAAAGGACCGCGGGCTTAGGCCGCTTTTCACAAGGAGGTGTTTGGCCGGCGGCACGATGCCAATGATCGGGCGGTCGCCGGCAGGGCACGGGTGGCCGTCATGGCCAGATAGTAGGTGCTTCAAAAGCTCGTCAATTTTGCGGTGCTCGTCGCGACTGAGTTCGACGTCTTCCTGGAAGGAAAGATCGCGCGAACGGCGGGTTTCTTTCGCGGAATGAAAAGCAGCGATAGCTTCGAGCCTGATACGGTTAAGCTCTTCACACGGCTGATTTGTTGGCATGGGCGGCGAAATAATACGACAACCGAAATGTAACGCAACGGTACGTTCGTACTAAGGAAGCCCCTGATTTCCGTGCCGCGACCCCGAAATTAGAACGATTTTGAACCATTTCCAGCAGTCAACGGCGATCCGGCTTTAGTTGGGGATTGCCAAGCGATTCAGCCTTCCGAGGCTGGTCGCTGCTCTTCAGGCCCGCCAAGTCTTTCAGGTGCTTTACTTCGGGCCTGAGTTTCCCTACCATGGCGTGCTGAATTGCTCCTGGAGGCGATTCAGCGTGCTGGCCCTGGCGGCACGCGTTCGAGCCCATGCCACGTTCTCCTCGCATTGTTGTGATTGAACCGAGCGGCGTTCGCCGCGATGTACCCCTGAACGCCTCGCCTTTCCGCATTGGCCGGCAAGCCGGCAACGAACTTACCCTTCGCGACAGCCGGATCAGCCGTCAGCAAGCCCAAATCCTTTCCGTAAATGGCGGGTGGGTGCTCGAAGACATGGGCAGCCGCCACGGCACATTCGTCAACGGCGAAAAGGTGTTGAAGCACGAGCTGCAGCCGCGCGACAAAATCGATTTTGGCATGGCCGATTCCTACAAGCTTATCTACCTGGGCGAGGGCGCGACGATTGAGGAGTTGGTGGAGAAGGTCGAAGGACCCGCACCGTCGGCCCCAGGCTCGCGCGAGCTTCACCATTTGGGCGTGCTACTGGATGTGGCGCGCACGCTCGGCACTGGCCTGTCGCTCGAAGACGTGCTGACGGCTGTGGTGGACGCGGCGATCCAGGTGACTCGAACGGAGCGCGGCGTTCTGTTGCTGGCGAATCCCGGTGGGGAACTGCAGATGGTGGTGGCGCGCGACGCGCAGAAGGGAACGTTGCGCCCGGACCTATTGAAGGTATCGCAGAGCGTGGTGAAGCGGGTGGTAAACACGCGCCGCGAAATGATTGTGAGCGACACGGGCGACGAGGCGGGCGGCGTATCGCAGCAGGAGAGCGTGGCGCGTCTGGAGCTGCACACAATCGTCGCCATTCCCGTGGATAAACTGCCGGTGATCGAAACCCTCGACGCCACGATCTCGACGCGACAGGGCGAGCTGCTGGGCGTTCTTTACATGGACAGCCACGTTCCCTCCAGCGCGTTCACGGATATGGACCGCGACGTTCTGAGGACGCTGGCGCGCGAAGCTGCGACCGTGATCGAGAACGCGAGACTCTTCGCATCCGCGCGGGCGAAAGCGCGACTCGACCACGAGATCGAGATCGCCAGCGGCATCCAGAAGACGCTACTGCCGAAATCGCTGCCGAGCCTGCCCGACTTGCAGGTGGTGGCTTCGACGCTATCTTGTCATTCGGTGGGCGGCGACTGTTTCGACGTCATCCAACTGAGCGGCGGGCGGCACGGGTTCTTTGTAGGCGACGTATCGGGGAAGGGAATTTCGGCAGCGCTGCTCGCGACGCTGTTGCAGGGCGTCTTCTTCACTACGGCGGCGATGGACATTTCACTGCCTGGCGTTTTTTCCCGCGTAAATCAGTATCTCTGCGAACGAAGCGGTGAAGATCGCTACGCCACGGTGTTCTACGGGATTCTCGATAAGATGGGCCGCTTCGAATACGTGAACGCCGGCCATGTGCCACCGATCGTGCGCAGGAAGTCAGGCGAGCTGGAAGGATTGGGATCCGCGAATTTTCCTGTGGGGATGTTCGCGGAGGCGGAATATCAGAGTGCGCGCGTCACCCTCGAGCCCGGCGAATATCTGGTGATCTACACGGACGGCGTATCGGAAGCGGCCAACCCCCGAAATGAATTATTCGAAGAATTCCGGCTGCGAAAGATCATGGAGAGCTTCACGGGTGATACGGTGGACGGGCTCGCGGAATCGATCAAGGAAGGTATGCGGGCGTTCACGGAAGGGGCGCCGCAGTCGGACGACATCACGATTCTGGTCGTGCAATACAAAGGCAATAATTGAAAACGAAAGCGCCATCACGAAGCGGAGCGTCGGCCGCGCGGCTCGAGCCTCTCGAAAAAATCTTCGTCAAATTGAATCCCGAGGCCGAGCCTGGTGATTTGGCTGCGGAAATGGTGCGCCTGCTGGCCGCCCCCGGGTGTGTGGAGGGCGCGCGAATTTGGAAGTTGGTCGATGGTGTGCCGGCGGTATGGCAGGAGAGTGGAAAACTTCCTGCAGCGAGCCCGGATCATGTCAAACGGGCATTGAAGGGAAAAAATTCGCCAGGCAGCAATGGTCGCGCTAATGCGTGGCCGCTTGGACGCGGGCCGACGCCGGTCGGTGTGCTGGAAATCGCATCAAAATCCAAGCTGGATGAGAAGACTCGTTCGTGGCTGGAACTTGTCCTGCGTTATGCGGAAGTGGCGCTCGAAAGCAGCGAACGCCGAAGCGCGGTAATCGAGCTTTCCACGATCGTGGAAGCCACCAAACGCCTGAATTCGACGCTCGACCTCGCAGAACTGCTCAACATTATTCTGGGATTGACCACTCGCTATTCGGGGGCGGAGCGCGGAACGGTGTTCCTGGTGGATCGCGACAAGCAGGAAATCTGGTCGCTAGTCGGCTTGGGCCTCGAGCAGCATGAAATCCGGTTGCCCATCACCAAAGGTATCGCAGGCTGGGTGGCACAGCACGGCGAAATGGTGAATCTGCCGGACGCGTATGCTGATCCGCGTTTCGAGTCTGAAGTGGATTTGCGCCTCGGTTATCGCACGCGCTCGCTGCTTTGCCTGCCCATTCGAAATAAAGCCGGCGAAACGATTGGAGTTCTGCAGCTCCTGAACAAGAAGACGGGCCCGTTTTCGCGAGCGGATGAAAACATGCTGGAGGCGATTTCCGACCACGTCGCACTCGCTCTTGAAAATGCGCAACTGCACCGCGAGATGGTGCACAAGCAGCGCATGGAACGCGATCTCGCCCTGGCGCGCAGCATTCAAATGGGTCTGTTGCCGGAAGCCCCGCCAAAACTTCCCGGATTCGATATCGCGGTGTCGAACCGAATGTCGCTCGAAGCGGGCGGCGATTATTATGATTTCATCCAGCTCGCGCCGGATACGCTGCTGGCCGTGGTGGCGGACGTGGAAGGCAAAGGCGTAGGTTCGGCCATGGTGATGGCGAACCTGCAGGCGACGCTGCACGCTCTGATCGCGCACCTCCACTCGCTCGAACGCCTCGTGGAATCGCTGAACGACATGATGCTGGCTGACACCCGCGGCCAAAAGTACATGACGATGTTCGTGGCTCTTCTCGACCAGCCTCGGCGCACATTGCACTACGTGAATGCAGGGCACGTGCCGCCCGCGGTAGTGCGTGCGAATGGAACTGTCGACTATCTGCGAGAAGGCGGCATGGTGGTAGGGATGTTTCCGAGCGTGAAATTCGATCGCGGACACGTTCGAATGGAACCGGGTGATATTTTTGTGGCCTGTACGGACGGCATTACGGAAGCGATGAACGCGCAAGACGATGAGTACGGGTCTCAGCGGTTGATAGATCTAGTGGCGCGCGAGCGCTCGCTGCCGGCCGAGGAGATCGTGCAGTCAGTCCTCACGGAAGTAGACCACTTTTCACGCGGCGGCACGCACGAGGATGACCGCGTGATCCTGATCATGAAGGTTGTGTAGCCTGCGCGACGGATTTCCTCAGCGATTTTTCGGATAGGCTCCAAATAGCGCCACAACGCGAGATTCGTATTCCGCAGGCGAATGCCCGAGCGCGGCGGCATGGCCTGCGCCTTTCACGATCCAGAGTTCCTTCGGGCCGGCTGCAGATTTGTAAACTCGTTCCGCATGCCGGCAGGGAATGCGGTGGTCGGACGTCCCGCAGATAAGCAGGACGGCAAAAGGACGCGCGGCCACAGCTTCTTCGGGCGAAACGTCACTCGGATCAAAACCGCCCTCTTTCTGAACGGAGGCAAGAGCCAACATCGAGGCGGGACGGAACAATGTACGGCCGAGCGTGGGGCTCACGTCCAGACCAGCGTAGTCGTAACTCACTTCGCGCATGTTCGCAAACGGAGCTTCGGCCGCGACCGCCTCGATGCGCGGCTCAATCGCGGCCGATTGCAACGCAATGGCCGCGCCCATCGAAACGCCTAAGGCATAGAGGTGGCGAACCTTCTCACTCGCATAGAGGGCATCCGCGACGGCCACCGTGTCATGGCGTTCCTTCCAGCCGTACGTGCATATGTCTCCTCCGCTTTCGCCGTGGTCGCGGGAATCCATCATGACGATGCTGTAGCCATGCTGCAGAAGGAATTCCGCGTGCCCCAGAACGCCGGTGCGATTGTCAGACACGCCGTGGTACAGCAGAACCCAGTCGCCATTTGGTGAAACGGGCCGCACTTTCCATCCCTTCAGGGTAATTCCGTCTTGCGCCCGAACGCTGAAATCTTCCTTTGTCGCACCGGTGCGCGTGAGCATCTTCTGCGTGTCCTCGAGCCGCATGGCGTTGAGACGCATGGGATGAAGGATGCCGCTGCCGATCGAACTGCCGACAAAAGCCGCGAGCAGCGGCGAAATCGCCAGCAAGACGATGCCTACAACGATGAAAGGGCGCGTAAGCCTCATATAACAGATAGTACGTCATGCAAGTTGGCATTGTTTCAACAGGTGGAAGCGGTTGGCGATTCGGTGACGGTTGGTCCTAACTACGAAAGTGCCGAAAGTCGACTCAGTGAGACGCGCGTGGGATGGACTTTCTTGCCGGGTGCCCCAGTAGACTTAGTCGGCAAATTTGAACCCAACTTTAGCTTTTGTTCGGCAAGGCCAATGTTTTTACTGTTTTGCCCGATGCGGACTTCTCCGAGGTTGCGGCTAAGCGATTGCTAAGGGTTAGCCCCAACACGCCGATATCACATGTGGTGGACGAAGGCGCTCGGAGCGGGGGGTGGGCCATCGCAACTTTAGCAATTCAACCGAAACAGCAACAGATCGCTGCCAAATTAGACAGGCGGCGCCGCGTGCGCACGAAAATGGGTCTCCATGTTCGAATTGAAGGCGGCCGTGGGACGCTACAGGCATTCGAGGACACGGGAAAGACGATCGACGTTTCGCGTCATGGGCTGCTGGTTGCGACGTCGTTGAGCGGCTACTGGGTCGGCCAGACCTTGCAGGTAACGTGTCCGTTTTGGAGCACTCCGGTCGCTATCAATGCGCGGCGACAGGCGAGGGTAGTTCGCACGATTCTGTTGCCGAACTGCAGCCACGCAATCGCGCTGGAGTTTCAAGATAGAGTTCCGGACGGAAGCGATCATGCGCTGGCTTCGTCGCCGTTTGCAAATCAGGTGCGAGTGTTGGGAGTTGAATCCGACGCGCGAATGGCTAGTGCCGCCACAGCGCTGTTAACGCAAGACGGCTATCACGTCTTGTTCGTTTCGACCACGCAGCAAGCTCTCGACATCCTGAAAAATGAAACTCCAAACGTGATCATCGCAGAGGCGGAAGGCGGCGAAGTTTCGGGCCACGATCTGTGCGCCATCGTGAAAACAAGCGAACGGCTGCAGCACGTTCCGGTGATTTTGATGACCCAGTCGGCGCTGCCTTCTGACTATTCAGCCGGCCGCCTCCTTGGCGCCGTGGTGTGCATGGCCAAGCCGTGCAAGCCGGCACGGTTGCGGCAGGCCGTGCATCTGGTTGCGGCGCCTCCTTCGCAGCAATCGGTTTATAGCGCTGCCTTCAATATGGGCGCGTTCGTCAGAACGTGCTAGAGGCCCAGAGCGAAGTAACGATCTCAGTGCTGAGCACGACAAATCGAAGTCCATTTCGCCGAGCAGGATGGAGCATCATTTGTCTTTAGAACCTATCTCGCTGCGTTTGCAAGGGCGCCAAGGCTGGCTCCGCCCGGGCAGCTACCTGGTTGCGGTGCGCGCGTTCTGGAATTTGCTTCAGGATCTCGACGTGGCGCTTTCCGGCGACGAGAAGGGCAGCGTCGATTGGGAAATCAGCGTGTGCAAGCGATCGGGGCCGGCAGTCGTAATGTTCCTCGGGCACTTGCGCAAGCCACCCAAGGACGTGGTTGGCGAAATCCGCAGGACCTTATTCAACGGAATTCGCAAATTGGCTGGAAGCGATGAGCGTCCGCATGGGTTTACGGACACCGCGCTGCAGGAATTGAAGGCGCTTGCCGAACAGCGGGCGCTGATGGACGAGATTGCGGTGATCGTCGATGAGAAAGAAGAATTGATTCAGTGGTCCTTCATCGAGCGCATCGAAAGAATGACGCACAATGATTTTGAAGCGCTCAGCTCGGTGGTGGGAACCCTCGAATCGATTTCGGTAGGCAAGAACGGCCGCTTTAGCGTGCGAAGCGAAATTACAGGGCGGCCCGTGATGTGCCGCTTCAAGCGCGACCAGTTCATTGCTCAGGCCAAAGAGAATTTGGGTAGGCGCGTGGTGGTGTTCGGCAATCTAAGATCTAATTATCTCGGCGAGCCCATGCACATGCGCGTGTCAGGAATCGAACCATGCCCGAACGAGCAGGACCTGCCAAACATCCCTCGTATGTCGGGCCGTATTCCGCTAGCGGCAGGGACAACTCTCAATCGAATCTACATTCCAGGTGCGAAATATGGCAAGTAAACAGCGGGCGATCTATTGGGACACATCTGTCTTTCTGTGCTTCCTTCGAAAGCACGAGTCCGAAAGGCGCGCGATCTGCGAGGACATTCTTCGCCACGCGCACGACGGAAAAGTTTCGCTCTACACCTCGTCATTTACGGTCACTGAGGTAATCAAGCCGCTGCGCATGGAAACCACCGGGCCGCGTCCACTTTCGAGCGACGAAGTGGAAGATCTGCAGGGAATGTTTCACTGGCCGTGGCTTAAAAAAATCGCGCTCGATCATCGCGTGGCGCAAGACGCCGTGAATCTGGGACTTGCTTTCGCGCTCACGGCTGCAGAAGCAATCCATGCCGCGTCAGCGATTGTCGCTAAGGTGGACGTGCTCCAGCAATGGGAGCGAAGCGCGGCGCTTGAAAGAGTGAACCGGCTGGTCGCCGTAGAGTCGCCTCGAATGCTCACCTACGGCGTCACGCACCGCCCGCCATCGAAGGGCAATTTTTTCGAAAATCTTCATCGGGCCAGGGCCGCCAGCGCTCGATAACCCGGCGCAACGTCGACCTCTACCACCTCGTCTCAGGCACTACTGTCTAGTCCGTAATGACAGTGCTGTACCTTGAATCTGCACGACTTACGGAGAATTTACCAGTACTATGCACAGCCCCTCGCTTCGCATCTCATTGATTCCACGTCGTTATCGATTGGTGGCACACCTGCTTATACCCATCAGCAACTGGAGGTTGTGCAATGAAACTTAAATACATCCTTGGCGCCACCGCACTCTCGCTAATTCTCGCGGGCACAGCGTATCCGCAGCAGGAACAAGAAAAGGAAAAGCCGCAACAGGAGGAGCAGAAGCCGGAACAAAAGCCGGCCGAGCAGCCGAAGCGACAACCGGCTGAGCAACCGAAAACGCAGCAACGTCAGGAACAGCAGTCAGCCAACAAACAGCAACAGCAAGAGCAAAAAAACGAGCAGAAGAACGAGCCGAAACAGCAGAAGCAAGAGCAGCAAGCTGCAAAGCAACAAAACGAACAGCAGAAACAATCGGAGCAGGGGAGTCGTGAGCGTCAGGATCAGCAGAAGCAGCTAACTAAGCAGCAGCAGGACGAGCAGAAACAGCAGCAGCGCCAGCAGCAGCAAGTGGCGAAGCAGCAGCGCACCGACGAACATGACCAGCACTCCGATCACGGCCATGGACGCATCCCGGATGACCGTTTCCGTGCATCATTCGGACGCGAGCATCATTTTCGTGTTGGTCACTTCGATAACCGGAGATTCCAATATGGCGGTTACTGGTTTTCGTTTAACGAAGGATGGCCGGTTGGGTGGGCTTATAGCGACGACTTCTACATCGACTTTGTTGACGGGCAGTACTACCTGATTGACCTCTCGCACCCTGGTGTACAGCTGCTTCTTGTAGTTGACTAATTTTTTCAAACCTTTCCCTGGGCCGGACGAGATTCCGGCCCCTTTTTTTGTCCGCCGTTTCATCAAGCCCGCAAGAAAAAAATCACAGTGAAGGGTGTTTCAAGTGCCAGTCGCTGGCATTCTGATAGGCGCGCGCCAGCGCGAGCATTTCCGCATCGCCATACAGTTGTCCGATGAAAGAAAGGCTCGTGGGATGGCCCTTCTCGTCAAATCCGTGCGGCAACGCTACACACGGATGTCCGGTCAGATTCGTTACGGCACTATTTAAGGTGGCCACTGGATTAGGCGTATAGTCCGCGTAGTCGAACGGGAGCAGATACACATCCACCTTGGACATGACCTCGGCCATTTCGTGCATTAGAATCGTGCGCACACGATTCGCGTTGATGTATTCCACAGCAGGCAGCAATCGCAGATTATTCTGATCCAGCACTCGGTCCTGACGCACGAGCCCGCCCGGTTGCGTTTCAATAGGATCGCGCAGCGCGGCATTCGCCTCCCCGTACATCACCATTGTGAAGTCCATCTTCGAGTGCTCGGGCAGTTCGATTTCGATGAGGTTGAAACCCATGCTGCGGAATTTCTCGAGCGCGGCCGCATCATTCGCGTCGACCTTGGGAGTTTGCCGCGTGTCCGAGAACGCGGCTTTCAGGTAGCCGACGCGCAGCTTGCGGATATCAAAATCAGCGTCCCAATTAAACGGGATATCCTGCACGGCGAGATCGTGATCGTCCGGCCCCTGAATCGCTGCGAGAACGAGCGCACAATCCTCCACGCTGCGGCACATCGGGCCCGTTTTATCGAGGCTCCAACTGAGAGTCATCACGCCGTAGCGGCTTACGCGCCCATAAGTTGGGCGCAATCCAGTGACGCCGCAGATTGCCGAGGGCGCCACAATCGAGCCGCCAGTTTCCGTGCCCACCGAAAAGCCGACCATTCCCGCTGATGTTGCAGAACCGGGCCCCGCGGATGAACCTTGCGATCCCATCGACAGATCCCATGGATTTTTCGTCTGACCCGCAAACCATATATCATCGAGCGCGAGTTCACCTGTCGCGAGCTTCGCGATCAGCACTGCCCCGGCGTCGTGCAGGCGATTCACCACGGTCGCGTTGTGATCGATCACCCGTTCCTTGAAGGGAGCAGCGCCCCACGTCGTCGGATAATCTTTGGCGGCGGCCAGATCTTTAATTCCCCATGGAATCCCGTGGAGTGGTCCGCGATAACGGCCCGCCGCGATCTCCCGGTCGGCATGGCGCGCCTGCCTCATGGCGAGATCGTCGGTAATTGTCACCGCGCAAAGAAGCTTCGGATTGTGCTTCTTCAGCCGGGCGAGATACATCTCGGTCAACTCAACAGACGTCACCTGCTTTGTGCGAATCAGTTCCGCGAGTTGCGTCACCTGCCAGAACGCGACGTCCTCGAGATTCTTGGGCCGCTCAACCTTCGGAGGCGCGCTCGTTCGAATCGGCCGTTTCGTTCGGTCTATTTTGATCCCCGGGAGAATGGGATTGAAGTAAAGCGGCGGCGCAATCGCGTTTTCGAGCGGGATTTTTCGCAGCTCGCGATAGTGGGCGAGGTTTTTGTTCATGCCCGCCAGCATTTTATCGAGCTGTTGATCGGTGAATTCGAGTCCCGCGACGGCCGCAGCATCACGCAGCATCGCTTTGGTGATGACCACATCCGAGCTTTCCTTGATTTGAGAAGCCCGGTTGCTGCCGGTTCCGCGCGCGGCCTTCGTTTCCTCAAGCTTCGCCCACAAAACTCCAGGGAAAAGCGTTGAAGAAAGTCCTGCGCTTGAAAAGTAAGCCAGAAAAGAGCGGCGATCGTGGATGCTCACAATGATCCTTTTCGCGACCGCCGTTTTGTCGGTCACTTGGTTCGCTTGGATCTCGATCTGACAGCGGTTCGCTATTGCTGCGGAGTTGCAGGGCCGCCGAGCCGTTCCCCAATCACCTCGCCGGAGATAATAATCTCGACGCGCCGGTTCTGCTGCCGCCCTTCGGCTGTATCGTTCGAGGCCACAGGATTCGATTTTCCGTAGCCTGTCGCCGTAATCGTGTTCGGGTCGAGACCTTGATTCACCAGATATGCCCGAACAGTGTCCGCGCGATTCTGAGAAAGCGTTAAGTTGAACGTGTCGCTACCCACGCTGTCCGTATAGCCCTCCACCGCCAGTTTTAATCCCGGATGCGCGATTACGATCCCGCTCATTTTGGCCAGCGCCTCCCGCGCCGGCGGTTTCAAGTCATACTTGCCGAAATCGAAAAGCACATCGGCCATATTCACTTTCAAGCCGCGAGGTGTATCTGTAGTGGGAAGAATGCGATTGAACTGCTCGAGCAACTGCGCGCGCAGCTGTTCCTTCTCTTTTTCCGCTTGTTCCGCAGCCGCCTCGGCTTGGAGCGCTTTCTGCCTTTCTTGCTCGGCCTTTTGCTGATCTTGCTGGGATTGCAGCTGTGCGGCGTGCTGAGCAGCTTCCGCTTCGGCTCGCGCCTGCGCCTGTTGAGCCGCGTCACGCTCCGCTTGCAATCGCTGAATCTCCGCCTGTTGCTTGGCTTTCTCTGAAGCAGCTGCATCAGCCTTGGCCGCTGCTTCGGCCGCGGCGGCAGCCGCCTTCTCGCGCGCTACCTTCTCGTCATACTCGCGCTTCACCGCCGTGGTCCGCGCGTCAGCTGCGTTCTGAACAGCGTCACGCGCCGCCTGGATTACCCGCTTCCTGTCTCCCTTGCTCGCAAAAAGGCTTTCTGCCTGATTCAGCGAAGCCTGCGCTCGCCCGAAAGCCTCTGACGCATATTGTTCAGCCTTCGCAGCCTTGGCGATTTCAATAGCGTTGCGCGCTTCGTCGAGTTCCAGCGGGGTTTTTGACTTCGACTTCGGATACCGCGAGCTCGCCGCAGAAAAATCGTAGTTGTAAATTCCCTTGTCCAGCGACTGATACTTCGCGCTGGCCTGCTCGATCGTTCCCACCGTGCCGGGCACCACCACATTTTCGAGCACCACCGCATTGCTCGGCGTCGAAACCGCGAAATAAGGCTCCGCGGTGACAATCAACCCAAACGTCTGCAGGGAAGTGGTCACGCTGATTTTGGACTTGTCTCCGTCGAGAAGTATTTCGCCGAGGTTGTTCGACTTTCCTTCAGGCGTGATCGCCCAGAGCACAAACGTAAGATATTCCGGCCCGAACAACTGCGGCGGTGACAGCTTCTGAAAATCCGCATTGATCTGGATGCGGCCCTGTTTGCTTTCCACTTTTCCCGAGCCTTTGCCGTTGGGCATGATCGGCGAGCCCTGGAAACCGATCTGCGTCGAGCCGCCTCGGTGCTCATAGTTGATCACCGTGATTGTGCGGGCCACCATCGTCACTTCGAATGAGGATTGATTCTGCTGACCGGAGTTGGATCGCTCGGTCGCGCCCGTGCTTGCTACCGCAAATAGCGCAACCGCCAGACACATCTGCAACTTCTTCATTTGGTCCCCTCAGTCTTTGCGCACAAGTGGCCGCACCGCGGCGCAGCTGGTCTATGAATTTTCTTCCGAATGGAAGTGTGATCGCCGCACGCTAGATAATACGAATTGGCGGCACAAATCAAGCCGTTCTTGGGAGACTCGCGCTCGCAGTCACCGGCGTGATCTGAACCGCCGCGCCGCGCACGGTGGCTGAGAACCACCACAGCCGCGCGAAATCCACCAGATTCCTGAAACCGGCGGATGTAGATTTTTCGCGTGGCCTTTGCTAAGGCACAGTGTTCGAAGGTTTAAGCTCCAAGATCCGCATCGCACCATTTGGTCTCTCGCCTGCATTGAAATGAATGAATCGAAGCTATCTGGGGGGCCTTCCTGCTGCCCTGTCTCCCAGCCGGGGATGAACCATGGGGAGTTTGCAAGAACACTTCGGGACTCTGCCGCCTGCACCGGACCGGCGCAGCGAGGCGCGCACCACGCCTGCCTCTCTTGCTCAGGTGGAAT
Source organism: uncultured Acidobacteriota bacterium (assembly GCA_963790945.1). GTDB lineage: Bacteria > Acidobacteriota > Terriglobia > Acidiferrales > UBA7541 > Palsa-295. The sequence goes on along the minus strand of CAWBRH010000028.1, from coordinate 65,603 downwards.
TCGGAGACGGCCACAGCGGGATCATCCTCAACATAAGTGCGGCGGGCATGGCCGTGGCAGTGGCCCACGATCTTGCTGTGGGTGAGACGCCTTCCTCGCGTTCGTTTTCTTTTGCCCAACTCCGCTCGCGACTCGATTCAAAGCGTCGAAATTTCTGCAGAAATAGTGTGGCTATCGGAATCAAGAAATGGCGCTGGTATGCGGTTCCTCGGGCTGTCCGCCGACGCGCGAAATCACATTTCAAATTGGATTGCTGCAGAGAGAACGGCTCCCGAATTTGAGCATCTCCCGAAACCCGTGCTCCGCGATAAGCGGCGGCTGGAAATCAATTGCGGCAAATGGAGAACGATCTTCAGCAGACAAACGGTTTGCGATGAGGAAGCAGGAGCGCGTTACGCGAGGATGTTTCCGTCTGAAAACGCCCATCCAAAAACCACTGCTACGCTCGACGAAATCAAACAGGATCAAGCGCCACCTTTCTCGGCAATTTCCCGCGCGTGCTCCGTTGCGGACGTTGCAGCTCCCGATCTGCCAGCCAAGGTTTCAGTGGCCAGTATCGCGCAAAGCACTGCGGCGGCATTTTCCCCAGAACGTAACGATAAATCCGCTGCCGAACCATCGGAAACTCCGAATCCCAATGACGAGAAAGCCGTTGACGCCGGAGACAACCGAAAGCCCACGAGCCGGATAATGAAATCGAGCTTTCGGTGGCCCGTGTCAACGATTCGCCTTCAAATTCTGACCATCCTAAAAAATCTGACGTCCCTGAAAGATCGGATCTTTATGAAAAATCAGCTGAGAAAGGATTCAAACTTCAGTTCGCCGTAATAGGTTTTGCGTTAGTAGCGATAAGTTTCATCCTGGGGCTCACTGCCGGATATGGTCCGATCGAAAAACGAATCCGGGGCATTCGAAGACCGGTTCTCCCTGTTGCTTCCAAATTGCCGGAGCCGCCGATCTTTCCGCGCCAACCCATTACTTCTGAGGCAGACCGAAAATCTGACGCGCCTCCCGCGGAGGCGTCACAGCCAAACAGCGAGAAATCGCAGCTTGATAGTCGACCTGCTCTCTCGAATTCGCGCTCGTCGAATCTGGACACGCGTGCCACACCAATCGAACCATCTCTACCGAAGTCCCGAACCAAGGATGATTCCGATAGCTCTCTGAAAACCCATCCTCCCGAAGTGAATCTCCAAAAGAAACCTACGTCGTCCTCAGCTTCTGACGCCGTGGCTTCTAGGGATCCGAATCCATCGGCGCCACTGGAATCTAAGGAATCGAAGCCATCGAATGAGCCCAAAAACCAATCGGAAGAGCGAGATGATTCGACGAGCGCGGCCGCAGAAAGCTCGGCGCCAGCCGCAAGACCCAAAGCCTCTGCGCCCCCAGCGGTCGCCTCGACACCCAGCACCCCGGCGAGACTCCGCTGAGCCCAGCGCCATTCCACCGCCAAACGCGACACCAACTCCAGTTCCAGCGCCGCGTCCCGCACCTGTTCCTGCCCCCGCTTCGGCAAACGTAGCCATACCCCCGGCTGAAAACGGCAAGCTCGTTCGTGCAGTCTTGCCGCGCAAATCAATTACCGGCTCGCCGTCGCTCGCGATCACGTCGCAACTCTCCGTACTGATCTCTCCGGCAGAGCGCTCCACAGAGGGAGATCGCGAAACGGCGAGATTGCAGGCTGGGGAACTGATTTCGTACGTCGTGCCTCGCCAACCTCGTCCAGGAGATCCATACAACTCAACAGAAACGGTAAGAGTGCGCGCCGCCATAGGAAGCGACGGCCGAGTGACGGACGTGAAACCGATAAACGGGCCGATATTCCTGCTCTCCTCCGTAGTAAGCGCGGTCCGCCAGTGGCGTTTTCACCCCACTTTGTTGAACGGTGCCCCAGTGAAAGCGGAAGACGACATCACGATCGAATTTCGGCTGAAGCGGTAGTTGCTAGCCTAACGGCCTAATGTCGACTCGACGGACTTGGAAGGTATTCAATCAAAGGTGAACCCAATTCTTGTCTTGATGGTGAAGCGGCGGCGTTTCTAGCATACGTAAGAACCGGTGCCGGTGGGCGATGGAGATGAGAAGCAAGTCCAAGGCGCTGAAAAGCACGGATGGTGTACCAGTTTAAGTCAATTTCATACCACTTGAACCCGTGTCGCGCCGACACGGGGTAGGCGTGATGGTTGTTATGCCATCCATCTCCGAAACTCAGCATGGCAACCCACCAATTATTGGTTGATGCGTCTCGCGTCTCAAACCGCCGCGACCCCCAAATATGCGCGCACATGTTGACGATCCACGACGAATGCAGTCCGACGACGGTCCGCAAAAAAGTGCCCCACAGCACCAGGCGGAATCCACCGATCGCGAATAATACGAGTCCGAGAAGAATTGTTGGAGTGAGATGCCACTCCGTCAGCCAGACGTGAAATTTGTCCTCGGCGAAATCGGGGACATAGCGTTTCAGCGTTGCAACGTCTTCGCGATAGGCATTCCCCATCAGGATCCAGCCCGCGTATGACCACCACTTGCCATCGCGCGGAGAGTGCGGATCGCCGTCCTTGTCCGCGAATTGGTGATGCTTACGATGCGTGGCCACCCACATCAGCGGGCCCCCTTCCATCGCCGTCACGCCGCAAATCGTCAGAAAATACCCAAACCACTTGGGTGTCGCGAAGGAGCGATGCGTGAGCAGCCGGTGATAACAGACGCCGAGTCCCAGCCCGCCCATCACCCAGTGCAAGAAGATCGCGGTGAAGAGCCCACTCCAAGTGAAGAAGAAGAGTGCCGCCACTGCACCCATGTGAAACAGGATCAGGACAGGCGCGATTTTCCAGTTGAAACGATTATCGCCGGGCTGATTTTGCCGCGAACTATTAGCTCGCAAGTCACTCGTCGACAATTCCGCCTCCGTTTAGCTTGTGGTGCTCGTCCCGGAAGAAATCTGTTCAGAAATCCACACTTTGAGTGGCTTGACCGATCATGAGCAGGCAGGTCGGGAACTCTTGGCAACATCAAGCTTCCTCGATCGCTAAAGCGGTCTCAACGGCCAACTAATGTGTCCATCTTTAACTGGCGTGCTGGCAAATAGACAACCGCGCCGAACCGAATTCGTTCGGATATCTCGCGTCCCTGGTGCTTGGACGTCTTCCTTGCAAGGTTGAGGCCCTGAGGGTACCACTTCCGTGGTTTTGCTGCGCGTTTAAGATTCCGCGTCCCGCTTGTGCGAGTCCTTTGGCCCGAAGAGTATCGAACTCGCCAGATGGAGCGGGAATCGTCAAAAGTTACAGGTAAGCAGGAAGCTTGGCGGCGAAGGGGTTATGTCCAAGACGGACCGTTTATGACCCGGTCGACGAATAGTGGCGCGTGCCGAAGTTCCAAAGAGAAATGGAAAGCGTGAGAAACACTATCGCAACGACTGGTACAAGCGGCGCATATTCCGGCGTGACGGCGCGGCCGAGCAATTTCACGCTTGGATAGAACGACGCCAGTCCGAAGGGCACTACCCAGCACAGGAAAAATTGCACCACAGGGCTGTAGATCGAGAGAGGGTAACGGCCGAAGGCGATCACGTTCCACACGGGCGGATGAACGCCGATGCGGTCCTCAAACCAGAAGGAGACGGTGCTAAGCATCAGGAAAATCGAAATATAGATGATGCCTGCGCAAATGCCAAAAAAGAGAAGCATTGCGAGTCTCGCGGGCGTCCACACGATCCCTAGCCTACGAGCGGCCCACACCATACAGAAAATTCCCGTAGCAACTTCTTGAAACGATTCGATCCGGAACGTCTCGAACAACACCTGAAATAGCGACGAGACCGGGCGCAGGAGAATTCGGTCAAACTTTCCTTCGATGATGTAATTGTTGCCGAAATCGTAGAGATTCATGCTGATCACGTTGAAGAGTCCATAAGGAACAAGCGCGAATCCGTAAAGGAACAGAACTTCCTCGAAGCGCCAGCCGCCCAATTGCGGCGCTTTTTCGAATAGCACAATCACAAAAGCGATTTGAAAAATCGTGGCTGCAAAACTGGTCAGCAGGCTCACGATGAAGTCTCCGCGATACCCGATTCGCACCTTCGCGTACTGAGTGAAATAATCCGCAAAAAGCAGCGCGTGCCGGTTCGCGCCGGCGACCAGTGCGGCAGCACCGGTCTTTTCTTTTATCGGAGTGCTGATTGGCATCGAGCTCATCGGCTAGCCGCCATGGATTGTGATCTTGCGTGATGCCCGTTCCCACCAGAAATGCGCCAGCGCCAGCATCGCGATGACCCAGAGCCATTGAGTACCCAGCGCGCGAAAAGCTGCTGCCCGGTCGAGCTTGCCAAGATAAATCTGCAACGGGACGAAGGCGATGTACTCAAACGGCAGTCGCGCCATGATTTTTTGTGCCGCATCTGGAAAAAATGAAATCGGAATCAAAAGTCCGGAAAGCATCTCGATCAGCCAGTATTTCGCGCGAATCAAAGCTAAAATCGATTTCAACGGAATCGCGCACGTGCCAATCATGAAGTTGATCGCCGCCATCAGAAAGAAGCTGCCGAACACACTCACAAGAAATAGCGCAAAATTCTCACCCGAAGCCGGTCCCTGCACGGGAAACACGAGCGCCACCACGATCGCTGTAGGCAACGTCAGCAGCCCGAGACGAAACGCCGATTCGCCCATCGCCCGGCAGATCCACATCCACTGGATCGAAACCGGCTTGATCAAATCCATCGCGATCTTGCCTTCGATCACTTCATACGCCATTTCCTGGTCAATCGTGTTCCAGTAGAACGAACGAATCATCCAGCCGACACTCACGTATGTGATGATCTGCGGCAGGCTGAACCCTGCAATCGATTGCGCTGAATGGAAAACCGCCGTCCAGATAAAGTAGTACACCGTCACGTTGAGAAAATAGGTGATGATGCCCGTGAAATAGCGCAGCCGGAAAGCGAGGATATTGACGAACCCGACGCGCGCGAATTCCGCGTACGGCACCAGCGCATCGGCAAACCCGTTCACACTGTTACCTCGGGCAATGCTTCGCCGGCATAGATGCGCTTGACGATCTCCTCGATCGGCTCGTCCTCGATCAAAAAGTCGCGCACTTCCACCGCCGCGAGAATCCGCCGAATCAAATCAGCAGTAACAATCTTCACCCGGTCGAAGCGGATGCGATAGGTGAGCTCGTCCACCGTCTCGATTTCAAATCCTTCGCGCGCAAAAACCTCCAGGCACGCCACCTGGTCGCGGTCTTTCAGCGCAAATTTGATCTGCTTGGTGCGCAACAGCTTCTGCTTCAGATCATAAAGATGACCGTCGAACAGCACACGCCCGTGGTCAATAATCATGATCCGGCGGCAAAGCTCTTCGATATCGTCAAGGTCGTGGGTCGTCAGCAGAATTGTGGTGTGAAATTCGCGATTGATGGCGCGCAGGAAATGCCGGATGTGATCCTTGGCCACCACGTCGAGGCCAATCGTCGGCTCATCGAGAAACAGCAGCGGCGGATTATGCAGCAGAGCGGCAGCCAGGTCGCAACGCATGCGCTCGCCAAGCGAAAGTTTCCGCACCGGTGTGTGCAAATAATCGCTGATGCCTAGAATCTCGTTGAAGTGTTCCATCCGCGCGTCGAAATCGCGCTGCGGCACATCGTAAATACGCCGAAGCAGCTTGAACGACTCGATTACCGCGATGTCCCACCACAGCTGCGTACGCTGGCCGAAAACAACGCCAATCGTTTTCACATATTGCCGCCGCTGCCGGAAGGGAACGTAATTATTAACGCGGATCTCTCCGCTCGTCGGCACCAAGATGCCAGTGAGCATCTTAATGGTGGTCGATTTGCCGGCGCCGTTAGGCCCGATGTAACCGACCATTTCGCCGCGTTCGATCGAAAACCCGACGCGGTCCACCGCAGCGACCGTACGGTAATCGCGAACGAAAAGATTCTGAATCGAGCCCCATACCCCCTCCCGCCGCCGGAACGTGCGGAAGTCCTTGCAAAGATCGTGCACGTAGATAAGAGGGTCGGCGCTCATGTAGATACAATTCTAACATTCGAGCCAGGCGCAGAAGCCGCACATCGCGGCAACGACAACACATTCCGCGCCGGCTACAGCAGGAACCCTGAATCCCTGCCGGTTTGTCACTCACCCATTACTTTGACGAGGATTCGCTTCGGTCGTAAGCCGTCAAGTTCGATGAAAAGCACAGCTTGATTGGGGCCCAGGTCGAGCCGCCCTTCCGTGAACGCAACAATCACCTGGTGATGCAGCAAGAGGCTCTGAAAGTGAACGGCCGCATTACTCTCGAACCGGCCCTTATGCTTGAAGTCATCTCGCGCGGGAGCCACCTCGCCGAGCCACGCATCGAGGTCCTCCAGCAGCCCGGGCTCTTTGTCATTGACGACCACCGCCGCATTCGCATGCAGGGCCGACACAAGAATGATGCCGTCGCGAAACGCACTCTTCTCCATCGCCGCTTTGATTTGCGAGGTCAGATCGAAAACTTCGCGCGCCTTTTGCGACTGGACGGTAATCGCCTCGTTGTAGATTTTCATATAGCAGGCAGGTGCCTATCAGGAGTGTTCAGCATTTGTAGCGCCGGTCTTCAGGCCGGCAGGTTCAAGCTTTACCCTTTGTGGCAGGTCGAGCAGTGCTTCGCTTCGTAGTTATCCATCGTAACTTCAAACATGTTGTTGCATCCGATGCAAACACGATGGATCTTCGGCCCACTACCGCTAGCGGCGTGATGACCCCCGGAGTGTCCAGCCGCACCCGTCGCAGAAGGCGCGGGACTCGCCGGCACCGCCGGCGTTTTAGTTTGTGATTGAGGTGTCTCGCTCATGCCGTAAATTTTATCACGACGCGCAATGCCAGCCCGCCCCTAAGAAATCTCTCCACGCTGCAGGAGCTCACTCACCTTCGCAACAATCTCCCCTATCCTCGCCGGCCGGTAAAATACAGCCGCCACCCGCGGCAGCGCCACAGTCTCAGTCCGCGAAGCCACCAAAATAGTCGGCACCCGCGCCACAAGTCCCTGAATCGCAGAATCGCCGGCAAGCTCCGCATTCGCTTCCAGCACCACCACCGCCGGCATCGCCCCACCAGCCAACGCCCGCCCCACATCCTCCGCCGAGTCCATTCCCAGCGCATCGATTCCGCGCTCGCGCAATTCTGCACGAACTGCAACACGCAATTTCCACTCCGTCGCGATCACGAATACCACCGGCATCCCATTCTTAGAGTAGCGCATCTCTTATAGGTACGCCCGTAGGTACGTAGGTACGCATTGGTGCTCCCGGCGCCACTCCTTCGGCCTTTCCGTAGGCAAGCTTCGAAAGGGTCTGTTACAATTTTGAGATTCTGGGGGTAGGCTGCGCGCGCAAGCGCCGCCCAAGATGGCGGACAACGGTAAGAGAAAATGGCTCGTTCCCACCCTGGCTGTCGCGCTAGGTGCGCTGGTCCTTATCGTCTTGCTGGCAAGCCGCGGACAGTCGCCGGTTGTTCACTACGTACCCGTCCAACGCGAAGATTTAAGCGCCTCCATTTCAAGTAATGGCAAGGTCGAACCGATTTCGCCCGCGATCGCCCGCGCTGAATTTCCCACCTTTGTAGAGAAAATCGAAGCCACCGAGGGCCAAGCCATACACCGCGGTCAGCTGATTCTCACCCTGAATGCTTCCGATATTCGCGCGCAATTCTCCCAGGCGCGCGCGGAGTTGCTGGCGGCCCAGACGGATTTGCGAAACTCGCGCGCTGGCGGCCCGCCCGACGAACTCGCCCAGCTGAATGGCGATCTCGCGAAAGCCCAGGCCAACGTCGCGACCCTCGAACAAACTCAAAAAGCGCTCGAGCAGCTCGCCGCCAAACAGGCAGCCACGCTATACGAAGTGGCGCAGAACCGCGCCGCTCTCGCGCAAGCTCGCGCCACCCTCGAAACTCTTCAGCAGAAGAAGGCGGCACTCGCGCAACGAACCACGGGCGACGCAGAACGCGCCGAGCTACGCGCGAAGCAAGCCCAGGATCAGATTCAGTCGTTGCAGGTGAAATTGCGCTCGGCCACGGTCATGGCGCCTTCTGACGGCACGCTCTACGCGCTTCCAGTGCACACGGGCGACTATGTGAAAGTGGGCGACACCCTTGCCGAAATGGCTGATTTGCGCCATGTGCGGGTTCGCGCTTTTGTGGACGAGCCCGACCTCGGCGCACTCGAGCCAAATCAAGTTGTGCAAGTCGCGTGGGACGCGAAGCCGGGCCAGACGTGGACCGGCCGCACCGAGCAGGTTCCTAAGCAGGTAGTCTCCCGAGGCGCTCGTAGCGTTGGCGAAGTGCTCTGCTCAATCGATAACGACAAACTCGAGTTGCTTCCCAACGTCAATGTGGACGTTCACATCCTAGTCCACGCCCGCCAGGGTGCGCTGGTGGTTCCGCGTGCCGCCGTGCGCTACGACAACGGCCAGCATTTTGTTTTCGTTTACGGCGGCGACAAGATTCACCGCCGCGACATCACCGTTGGTATCGCCAGTGCGCAAAAATACGAAGTAATCAGCGGTCTGCAACTCGGAGACAGGGTAGTGCTGCCGGGCGACATGCAGGTGTTGAAGGACGGCATGGACGTTCGAGCCACGGAGGCTAAAATATAGTGCACCGCGGATACAAGCTGTTGTGGGCAGTCTCGATCGCCGTGCTTTTTCTCTTTGAATTTGCAGCAAGCGGCCACGCCGTAGCATCCGGCTTTCCCCCGGACGCTTCCGCCTCCCTTCAGAACGCCATACGCCAATACAATTCCGGGAACTATTCGGGCGCCGTCTCCACTTTGCAGGTGGCAGTGATCGCGAATCCGAATAACGCCGAACTCGCTTACTGGCTCGGCCGCAGCTATTACGAACTGCGTGACTACGACAATGCCATCACCAACGGCGAAAAAGCTGTCGAGCTCGATTCCAAAAACTCCGATTACCATTTGTGGCTCGGCCGCGCCTACGGCGGCAAGGCCGATCGCGAGCGCAGTTTTTTCCTCGCGAAGAAGGTGAAGAAGGAATTTGAAGACGCCGTTGCCGCGAACCCCTCGAACATTGCGGCCCGCCGTGACCTCGAGGAATTCGATATTGACGCTCCGTGGGTTGTCGGCGGCAATAAGGACGAAGCCAAAGCCCAGGTGGAAGCGATCGCTGCGCTCGATCCCGTCCAGGGGCATCTCGCCAGAGCCCTTTACGATGCCCAGGTGGCCAAGAAACAGGACGCCGCCGAAAGCGAATACCAGCAGGCCCTTGCCGCGAAGCCCAAGACCGTGGAACCCTATTTCGACGCGGCCAACTATTACGTAAAGCAGAATAAGCCGTCCGAACTGAAAGCGGCTATCGACGGTGCGGCGGCCGTAAATCCCAACGATCCTCGCCTAGCCTATTATCGCGGCGTATTTGGAGTGCTTTCGGCGGTTGATCCTTCCCATTCCGAGCAGGATTTGAAGTCGTACCTGGCCAGCACGCCCGATCGCAGCGATTGGCCTTCGCATGCTGCTGCGCGCGAGTGGCTCGGGCGTCTTTACGAGGCGCAAGGCAAACGCGCCGAAGCGGCCGAACAATACCGTGCTGCTTTGCAACTCGATCCGACCCGCAAGGAAACGAAGACGCGGCTGGAACACCTGGAGAAGTCGAAATAGCTCCCGGGATTTTGTTCGGGCCAATCTGAAATCGCTGCCATGTCCAACGTGCGAAACAAATCCGAATACTGGAACGAGACCTGGCATCTTGCGCTTCAGGCGCTGCGCGCAAACAAACTCCGCGCTGCCTTGACGATGCTCGGCGTCATCATCGGCAGCGGATGCATCGTTCTCGTCGTTACGGTGGCCCTCGCCGGCAAGCGCTACATCATCACTCAGATTGAAGGCGTCGGCTCCAACCTCGTCTATGCCGGCATCACGCGTTCCAATAATTCCTCGCGTCTCACCTTGGGTGACGAGATTTCGCTCGGCGACATGGAAGCCATGAAGTCCCAGATCCCCGAAGTTACTGTCGTTGCCGGAGCGAGCGACATCCCCATGACCGTTGTCGCGGCGGGCGTCGAACGACCGGTAAAACTCGTAGGCGTCACCGACGGCTTTCAGCAGATTCGCCGCCTGGTCGTTTTTCGCGGGCGTTACTTCGATCCCGACGACATGATGACTCACGCCAAGGTCTGCCTCCTTACTCAGGAACTAGCCGAGCGCGTATTTCCTCATCAGGACCCGGTGGGCCAGGAAATTCGCGTTGGTGACCTGCGCTTTGCGGTGATTGGCGTGTTTCGCGAGCGAATTTCTACATTCGGCGAAACGGAAATCGCGCGCGAGTCGGTGCTGATTCCTTTCGGCTTGATGACCTACTACACAGGCTCGGAATATATCCGTACCCTATACGTGCAGGCGGACTCTCCCGAAGCCGTTCCCGGCGTCACGAAGCAGGTGGCGGAAGTTCTGAAAAGCCGGCATCGCCCCGGCGCAGAATACGACGTGGAAAATCTTGCCTCCCTGCTCGATTCGGCCCGCAAAATTTCAGAGGCCTTGACGGTACTTCTCGTGGTGATCGCTCTCATCGCGCTCACGATCAGCGGCATCGGTATCATGAACATCATGCTCGTCACCGTCACCGAGCGAACGCGCGAGATCGGTATACGGAAAGCCGTGGGAGCGCCGCGAGATGCAATCCTCTACCAATTTCTGATGGAAGCGTTTCTGATCAGCGGCACTGGAGCTGTGATTGGAATTTTGATCGCGGTTTCGATTCCGGTGGCGATCAATCTCGTTTTGCGCGTGATACCGGAAGCGGTGGGGATTCGTGTGCCGGTATCGTGGGTCTCGGTGGTCCTTGCGTTTGTCGTTTCATGCTCAACCGGCATCTTATTTGGCTACCTGCCCGCAAGTCGCGCGGCCAGCCTTCATCCGACGGAATCGCTGCGGTATGAGTAAGGACATGAATAACAAGAAATGGTCATCGCTGGTGACGGTCGCTGCTCTTGTATTCGCAATGGCTGGACTCTTCACATCTGTCGCACATGCCCAGGATCCAGACAGGCTCACGCTGCGGCAGGCCGTCACGCTCGCTCTCCAGAACAGCCGGGAAATTACTCTCGCGCGAATGCAATATACCGTCGCGCTGAACGCTGCCGGCGTGAACCGCGCTGATTTTCGACCGAATCTCTACACCGGCTCTGGTGCCGCTTACAGCAGCGGTTTTCCTGCGACCGTTGGCGGCTCGGCTCCGGCTATCATCAGCTTGTCCTATACGCAGTCGATTTTTAATCTGCCGCTTCGCGGCCAACTGCACGCAGCAGAAGACCGCGCGGAAAGCCAGAAGATCGAACTCGATCGCACACGCGACGCCGTTATCGTTCGCACCGCCACCACCTATCTCGAACTCGCGAAAGTTCGAACGTCGTTGGAATTGCTTCGTGGTGAGGGCGCCAGCGCCGAAAAAATTGCCGGCGTCACTCGCGAACGTACCCAAGCCGGCCAGGAACTGCCGATTGAAATCACTCGCAGCCAGTTGACACTCGCGCGGATTCGGGAGCGAATTATTCATCTGGAAGGGCGCGACGCTATTCTCACCCAACAGCTTGAGAATCTCACGGGCACGTCAGGTGAATCTGTTCAAGTGGAGACCGAGCAGACTTCGTTCGCGGTGGACCAGCAAGAGACTGACTTAATCGCCAACGCGCTTAAGACGAGCCCTTTTGTCACCGAAGCGGAAAAGGAGCGCGACGCCCGGGTACACCTGCTGAAAGGCGCCAAGGGCGAACTCTGGCCCACGGTCAGCGCCGTCGGCCTCTACCAGGTGCTCGGCAAATTTAACAACTACCTCGAGTTCTTCAATCACTTTCAGCGTAACAATGTAACTATCGGAATTGATGCGCACATTCCAATTTTTAGCTCAAAGACTTTTGCCGACATAAAACTGGCCAGGAGCCAGTTGAGTGAAGCGGAGCTCGTCCTCGGCAACAAGCGTCAGGAAGTTCGCGCCGATGTGCTGCAAAAAGCCCGCGATGTCCGCGAACTTGATGCCGCCCATGAAGTGGCGCGCCTCGATCTTCAACTCGCCCAGGAGTCGCTGCAAATCCTGCAAACGAAACTGGACGAGGGACGCGCCACGCTGCGAGACATCGAGCAGGCTCGTCTCGAAGAAAACGACAAATGGGTGGCCTTCCTCGACGCCGAGTTCGCCCGCCAGCAGGGACAGCTCTCGTTGCTCCAGGCTACCGGCCAACTCGCGAAGGTGTTTCAGTAGACACGGTTCCCGGCAAACCTCAGCTTGGGATAGCAGACGAAATCAGGTAAAATCAAACGAATACATATGCGGCTATTTTTGCGTCTGTACGACGGTCTGCATTCTGGGGGATTGCGAATGTCGTCTGCAATGAAAACGTTGTTTCTGAATCCGCCGAGCTTCGAGCATTTTGACGGCGGCGCCGGGTCGCGCTGGCCCGCCACTCGCGAAATCGAATCCTATTGGTACCCGGTCTGGCTCTCTTATCCCGCCGGTATGTTGCCCGGCAGCCGTCTTCTGGATGGTCCTCCTCACGGCATCACCCCGGCGCAGGTGGTTGAAATCGCGAAGGATTATGAGTTTGTGGTTCTCTTCACGTCCACCGTGGGCTTTCACAGCGACCTTCGCATGGCCAAGGCGATGAAGGAAAAGAAGCCCGGAATCAAAATTTGTTTCGTCGGTCCGCAGGTACAGATCAAGCCGGCGGAAAGCCTTCTCGCCAGCCCCGATATCGATTTCGTCGTGCGCGGAGAATTCGACCACGCCGTGGTGGACTATGCGAACGGTAAGCCCATCTCCGGAATCGCAAACGTCAGCTACATCAAAGATGGCAAGGTGGTTCACAATCCGCCGCGGCCGCTGCTGCAAACCGAAGAGCTTGATGCGCTTCCTTTTGCCACGGACGTCTACCAGCGCGATCTCACCATCGAAAAATACAATGTGCCGTTCTTGCTGCACCCGTTCGTTTCCTTCTATACGGCGCGCGGTTGTCCGGCTCTCTGCACCTTCTGCCTCTGGCCGCAAACTCTTTCCGGACACGCTTGGCGCGTGCGCGGTGTGGAATCCGTGGCGCGCGAATTCAAGCAGGCGCACAAGATGTTCCCGCAAGCCAAAGAGTTTTTCTTCGACGACGATACCTTCAACATTCGCAAGGATCGCGTCCTCGCGCTCTGCAAGGAATTCAAGCCGGTCGGTTTTCAGTGGTCCTGCACGGCTCGCGTACACAGCGATTACGAAACTTTGAAAGCGATGGCTGATGGCGGCGCGCGTCTTCTGATTGTCGGATTCGAATCCGGCGATCCGCAAATCTTGAAGAACATCAAGAAGGGCGCGACGGTCGAGATGGGCAAGACGTTCGTTCAGAATTGCAAGAAAGTCGGCATTCGCGTCCACGGGGATTTCATTATCGGGCTGCCTGGCGAAACGAAAGAAACAATCGAGAGGACCATCGATTACGCCAAGGAACTCGACTGTGAAACGATTCAAGTTTCCATGGCTCACGCCTATCCCGGCACTGAGCTGTACGAGCAGGGAACTCGCGAAGGTTTCCTGAAAGGCGAAGCGGTCACCGACGCCGGCGGCCATCAGCTTCCGCACCTCGAGTATCCCGGCCTCACGCGCGAGTACATGGTGGATTCCGTCAACCGGTTCTACGACGATTATTATTTCCGTCCGCGCGTCGCATGGCGCATCGTTCGCGATGCTCTGTGGGATTCGCACGAACGCAACCGGCTCTTCCACGAAGCCGTGGATTTCATGAAGCTTCGCGCTGACCGCAAGCGAGTGGCGAAGAAGGGCGTGCAGAAGAAAGTGCTCGTGAATGTGCCGGAGCAGCGAAGCTCGTCGGTAGGAGTAGCGAGCGAATCCCCGAGCGCATGACGCCCGGTTCGGGGCTGCATCTCAAGACTTTTTTCCTCCTTTTCATCATGGTCGTTTTTGGCCCGCTGGGCGACGTGCTGCTCAGCAAGGGCATGAAAGACCTTGGCGAAATTCCCAACTGGTCTCCGGCGGAATTGGCGCATCTTTTCGTCGGCGTTTTCACCTCCGGCATGATCTGGCTTGGAATATTCTCGCTCATCGGATTTTTCATTGCTTACACGCTCGTGCTCTCCTGGGCTGATTACAGCTTCGTCCAGCCGGCCTCGTCGTTTTCATATGCGGTCGTCGCGCTGCTCGGCCACTTTGCGCTCGGCGAAACGATTACACCTTTGCGCTGGGCGGGCATTCTGGTGATCTGTTGCGGAGTGCTGATCGTGGGATACACTCCGCCCCGTACCACTGAAGAGGCCGCGGAATCCCGCATGCAGGCCGCCGTCGAGCGAATCACGCCGGAGCGCAGCTCATGATGGCTGAAATCATCTTAATATTCGGAATCGTGGTGATAGGCACGGGCGGCGAAATTTGCCTTACGCGTGCGATGAAAACCATCGGGGAAGTGCACGATTTCCGGGCGCGTGCCTTGCTCAGCGTGTTTGGGCGCGCGATGCGCGTTGGCTGGATGTGGCTTGCGCTGCTGTTGATGGCGGCGGGCTTTTTCTCGCTGCTGGGAATGCTATCGCTCGAGAATGTGAGTTTTGTTGTGCCGGTTACGGCGCTGAGCTATGTGGTTGGCGCGTACGGCGGGGCGTTGTTTCTAGGAGAGAACGTAACGCGGCAGCGCTGGCTGGGCGTTCTGCTTGTGTGTATCGGCGTCACGATGGTTTGGAAAGGCCGAGGCTAAACGGTTGTCCGCAGGGATAGTCGCGTGACGGCGTCGGGAACCATTCGCGCGGCGCTCGTGCTGGTTGCGCTGGCGCCCTTCGGTTATTACATCGTTGCGATCGTCGCGGCGCGGCGATTTTTTCCTAAGCGCTTGCTTCCGCTTGCCGCCGATTTCACTCCCCCAGTCAGCGTCCTCAAGCCGATTTACGGGCCCGACCGCGAGACGTATGAGAATTACGCGAGCTTCTGCGGCCAGGATTACCCTGAATTCGAAATTCTTTTTTGCGTTTCCGATGACCGCGATCCTGCCGTACCGGTAATTCAAAAATTAATTCAGGATTTCCCCGAGCGTCCGATTCGCCTGCTCGTTGGCTCTGAGCTTCTTGGTGTAAGCGACAAAGTAAATAAACTCTGCCGCATGGTGCGGGAAGCGCGCCATGAAATCGTGATCGTCACCGATAGCGATGTACGCGTCGATTCGGGCTTCCTGCGCGCAATCGCGGGCGCGTTTCGCGATCCGGAAGTGGGCGGCGTCACCTGCCTCTATCGCGGCGTCACGGACGGTTCGTTCGCGGCCGGCCTCGAGGCCATGGGCAACAGCACTGATTTTGCCGCGGGTGTGCTCGTCAATTGGCTGGGCGGCAAGATCGACTTCATGCTCGGCGCTGTCATGGCCACGACGAAGAAAAATCTCGCCGAAATCGGAGGCTTCGAATCCCTGGCCGATTATTTCTGCGACGACTTCGAACTGGGGAACCGTATCGCGAAGAAAGGCCATCGCATCGAGCTCAGCGCGTTTCCCGTATCAATCGTCTATCCGCGCGAAACGCTTGCCGGAGGCTTTCCGGCACCAGGTGCGATGGAATCTGAGCATTCGCTACTCGCGTCCCGCCGGTCATCTGGGCTTGATTTTCACCCAGGGCTTGCCCTGGACGATTCTTGCGGCGCTGATCGCTCCGTCGGCGTCGATTGCGCTGGCGTACGTCGCCGCCTACGTGGTGCTGCGTAGCGAGATGGCGAGAAATGTCGGAGTGTGGGGCATGCAGGACGGTGCCCTCCGCTCGAGGCTCGCGCTGTTGCCGGTGCGCGACGCGTTCGCGTTCGTGGTGTGGCTCGCGAGCTTCTTCCCGCAGCGAATTCGATGGCGCGACAAGGAATTTTACGTGCGGAACCGGCGTCTCATACCGGCTGCTTCGAGCCGCGCATTGTAAGAAATTCGCGATGAGGCGCAACGAGACGAGTAGAGATCTGTTGAGCTTCGGAGGGCAAGGTTGACGGGTAGTCGGCTGCCCTGCTCAGCGTTATCTCATAACAAGGCAGGATCGGCTACCGGGGGTCGTCACCCCTGCGTAGCGCGCGGTAGATTTCGTTGGCGGTTTTGAATTCCTGCTCCAGATCTTTGCTGGCGAGGCGGGTACGCAGTAGTCGATGGCCTGGGCTCAGGCGGTCGAGCGCGTGCGCGATGTTTTCACGGTTGGTGAGGCATGTGTCGCGCCAGATGTCGTAGCGGACTTCCTGCGAGGCGCAGCATATCCGCGAGGCCTGGGCCCGCGAGCGTGAGCGGCAAGCCCGTTTCGTCTGTCTCATCCGCGACTACATGCGCGAGAGCGACCGACGCTAGCTGCGGCAGATGCGAGACGATGCCCACCGCCCAGTCATGCGTCTCCGCGTCGCACCAGACGGGCTCTGCGCCGATGCGTCGCAGCAACGCCGCAAATTTCTGGACGCGCGGATCGGGTCGCCCTCGGACGCAATCAGGGCATAACGCGAGCCCCGGAAAAGATCTGCATCCGCGTGCTCGATTCCCGAATTTTCCTTGCCTGCCATGGGGTGCCCGCCCAGAAATCGCGCGCCGCCACGAAAATATTTCTGCGCCTGCTGGCATATGAGGGTCTTCGTGCTCCCAGTATCGGTGACGAGCGCAGTTGGCGTCCGACCGCTTCCGCGATCTTCGGGTAACGCGTCAATCGTCGCCCCAATCGGCAGCGCGATGTAGACGAGGTCGGTGCCGCGAACTGCCGCGGCGACCTCGCTCGCAGCTTCGCTGACCGCACCGCGGGAGAGAGCGCGCTCCAGAACATCCGCCCGGTCAAATCCAGCCACGCGAGTGGCAGGGAACTCGCGCCGCAGTGCAAGCCCCAATGATCCGCCGACCAGACCGGTCCCGATGATCGCGACACGAGAATAGTGAGAGATCTCAGTCATCTGCCGATAAAAGGAAGGGCGCTGAGATTATAGCTGTGAAGCTTCGAGAAAAGACCCGCAAGTCGTGACATTTCGGCCTGCCGCCTTCGTACCTGCTCTGTAACAGTATGCCGTGTATGAATGCTCTTGACGCCCCGTGGACCGTCCCGTATATTGAGGTTGCGATGCGACTTTATTACCGAGCGTACGATTTTACTTACCGCTACTCCTTTACGGGGGAGCGGGCCGGTGAAACGTGCGCGGCGGGAGTAAGCAAGACGAGCTAAAAGCCGCACAAAGTTTCGAGATTCCGGGCCGCGACCTCCGAGAGGACGCGGCCTTTTTTTTGGTCTGTGGACGGATGAGAGAGCGGAAACGGGAGGCCTTATGACGATCAGCGACTGGCGGAAGAAAATCGATGAAATCGATACCGTTCTTCTGCAACTTCTGAATCTGCGCACGGAATTTGCGGTGGAAGTTGCGCGGCTTAAGGAGGAGGAGGGCCTCTCGTTGTGCGCGCCCGAACGCGAGCAAAAGGTGATCGCGGGAATGAAAAACTTGAATGATGGGCCGCTTGATGGGGATGCGGTGACGAGAATTTTTCGGGCGATCATGGATGAATCGCGGCGGATTCAGGAGACGCATGCGAGCGAGGGCAGTACGGGTGAGCGGGGCGAGAAGGCAAAAGAGCCAGCGAGACGCCCTTCGAAGCTCAGGACCAGCCGGCGGTACGGAACGGCGGTGGAGCCATGAGCGGACATACGGTCTGGGGCGACGCTGTCGAAAATATTGAAGCGAACAGGAGCCGAATGAAAGTTGAATCGGGTGCGCGGGTTGCGTTTCAAGGCGAGCGGGGGGCTTTTAGTGAAGAAGCCGCTGTGAAGCTTCTTGGCGACGGGGTTGTGCTGGTTCCGCGGCCCACTTTCGAGACGATGTTCGATTCAATTGACAAGACTGCGGCTGACTACATTCTCGCGCCGATCGAGAACACTCTTGCGGGCTCCGTCCATCGAACGTTTGACCTGCTGGTAGAGAGCCGACTGAGCATCATCGCCGAGGAAATTATTCCCATCGTGCACAACCTGATCGGTGTGCCGGGTGGAACCATCGAGCAGGTCACCACCGTCGAATCGCATCCCGTGGCGCTGGCGCAGTGTGAGAGATTTTTTCACGAGCGCCCAGAATTGAAACGAATCGCTACGGAAGATACCGCCGGAAGCGTCCGCGCGATAATTGCCGACAGGTGATCCATCGCGGGCCGCGATCGCCAGCCGGCGTGCTGCCGATTTTTATGGCGGCAAAGTGCTACGTGACCATCTGGAAGACAATCGCGAGAATTACACGCGATTTTTGCTTCTCGGCTCTTCATCGAAAACGTTCCGACGCCGCTAACAAACTTTCGCTCGTCTTTCAAACGGCCCACCAGCCAGGAGCGCTTTTCCACGCGCTCGGACCCTTTGCGCGTCGCGGAATCAATCTAATGAAAATCGAGAGCCGGCCAATCGCCGGGCGCCCGTGGGAATACCGTTTCTATCTGGATTTGCAGGCCTCAGCGCTCGATCCGGAAGTAGAAGCAGCGATTGCCGAACTGGAAAAGCTGAGCGTGAATCTGCGGATTCTGGGTTCATACGTGTCGGCCGAAATTTTCAGCGCGAAAGCAAATTAGGGAATATCGAAGCAAACAGGGAGATTTGACAATGATCGTCATCATGGGGGCGGAAGCAACCGAAGAACAAGTGAACCACGTTGTGACGCGGATCAAGGAATGCGGCTGCCAGGCGCATTTGAGCCGCGGAACGGAGCGGACGGTGATCGGCATCGTTGGCAACAGCAACGAACATCGCAGCGAACTTGAAGCTCTGCTTGCTGCGCCGGGAGTCGAGGAAATTGTGCGCGTCGCGCATCCGTTCAAGCTTGCCTCGCGCCACTTTCATCCCGAAGGCTCGATTGTGGATCTCGGTAACGGCGTGACGGTTGGCGGAACATCCGTCGCGATCGCGGCGGGGCCTTGTGCGGTGGAGTCGGAGGCGCAAATTAACTCTGTTGCGGCGCGGGTCGCGCAGGCAGGGGCGAAATTGCTTCGCGGCGGCGCGTTCAAACCGCGCTCGTCGCCATATTCGTTCCAGGGGCTTGGCGAAAATGGGCTCGAATTGCTCCGGCGCGCGGCTGATGATAACGGGCTGCTTGTCGTCAGCGAAGTGATGGATCCTTCGCAAGTGGAAATCATGCTTCCGTATGTGGACGTGATGCAGGTGGGCGCGCGCAACATGCAGAACTATCATCTGCTGCGCGCTCTTGGCGAGATTACGAAGCCGGTGCTGCTGAAGCGCGGGATGTCCGCGACGATTGAGGAGTTGCTGCTGAGCGCGGAATACATCATGGCTGGAGGGAACTACAATGTGGTTCTCTGCGAGCGCGGCATCCGGACATTTGACACTTACATGCGCAACACGATGGATATCGCTGCGATCCCAGTGATTAAGCAGCTTTCGCACCTACCTGTAATCGCCGATCCTTCGCATGGAACCGGGCGGCGAGACAAAGTGGCTCCGATGGCCCGGGCAGCAATCGCCGCGGGTGCAGACGGATTGCTCATCGAAGTTCATCCCGATCCCGAGCGCGCGCTTTCCGATGGCGCCAATCGCTCTACCCGGATCAATTCGCGCAATTGATGGGCGAAGTGGCCGTGATCGCGCAAGCGGTGGGGCGGCGAATGGAATCGGAGCCGGTGAAAGCCAGCGCGACACGCGGTTGACGGATTTCCTCTGACAACCTAGGATGGCCAACCAGCAACGCGAGTCTGGGCGTTGTGTGGGAAAGAGCGCGTTGCTCGGAGGGCTGGTTAATGCTGAGTGTCTGGCAGTCTGTGTTCATCATCTCTGGGCACGGTCGTTTTGTCTCTCGTTTTCCTGGCTGTACTGCGGCGCGTATGGCCCGTAACGCGGAGGACGGAACACAACGACATCATTGGCTGGCAAATCAGCGTGCTGGGAACGACTTATGCGGTGATCCTCGCGTTCATGCTCTGGAACGTCTGGAATAATTTCCAAACAGCACGCATCAATGCAGAGATCGAGGCGAACTTTCTTGTGGACTTATATCGCATCGCGGGCGGACTAGAACCGGCGCAGGGTAAGCCAATCCGCGCGCTCTGCCGGGAATATGCCGCAGTGGCGGTGAACGAGGAATGGCCCGCCATGGCGGAGCAGAAGCTGAGCACCCACAGCTTCAACATCACGCAACAGATGTGGGAAGTGCTGTTGCAAGCGCATTGGGATACCGGGGCGGCGGACGTTCTTCAGCAATCAAAATATGAGCAAGCATTCAGCACGCTGAGCCAGATGTCCGAGCACCGGCGGCTGCGCCAGCTGGAAAGCCGGATGAGGCTTCCGGGAATTTTGTGGGGTGTCTTGGTAGTCGGCGGATTTGTTGTAATCGGGTCAGCATGTCTTTTCGGTTGCCAGAATTTCACGCTACATTTCGTTCTCGTATGTGTCCTCTCGCTTCTGTTGTCGCTGGTCCTCGTTTCCGTTGCGGAAATTGATCGTCCGTTTCAGGGGCCGGTGCACGTTCGTGCGGATGCGTTCGAGTTTGCACAGCAGACTTTCGCACAGCTTCCGCAATAAACACGGCGGCTGCGCTTCCCAATGTTTTCTTAGAATCGATAAACGTAGCCGGTCGCGACCTGGAAATTTCCCTGAGTGGCGATGTAGGTGGGTGAGATGACCGAGACGGGAGCCTGCCTGGGATCGAGGCCTTGCAGATAACGAACGAAGGTAGTGCCAGCGTCGAAACGAAACGCGGAACGCTTCGACGCTCTCATTTCGATCACCCCGCCGCAATCCACAGCAAATCGGCTGAGCGAAACAAATTCGT
Organism: uncultured Acidobacteriota bacterium; assembly: GCA_963790945.1. Classification (GTDB taxonomy): domain Bacteria; phylum Acidobacteriota; class Terriglobia; order Acidiferrales; family UBA7541; genus Palsa-295. The sequence continues at coordinate 44,831 of CAWBRH010000028.1, read as the reverse complement.
TCCCGGTGGGGAATGAAGTTGTCTTCGGGTAGTAGATGAATCCCGGCCGCGCTTTCACGTACACATTCCAAACGCGACCTGTGTAGCCGTAGCGAATGCCGAAGAGTCCCTCGGTGGCGCTGCCGCTTCCTCTGCTTGAGCCTGAGCCGGGAAACTGATTCACTTCAGAGTCGAACCAGAAATGCTTTGTCATCCGGTAGGAAATAGTTGCGCCAAGTCCGGAATTGTTCACTCGGCACTTGTAGCAGCCCTGCCAGTCCATTGGAAGGCTCAAGTTGACGTAGTGGATTCCAATCGCCTTGTGCGGTTGGTCGCGCCATGAGGAAGCTTCGCTTGGATCCTTAGGCTTGATCGATGGGACAATGAGGTTACCCGCCCTCCCTGTCGCATTTTCATACAGCCAGGGCCGGTACCAGGGCAGCTTTCCCTGGAGAAAATTGGACATCGTGCGGCTGGGGGCAAGCGAGCCTCTGAGGATTTTCCATTTCAGCGCCGTGCTATCGCCCGCGAGCGGGTCGACGATTTTTGCCTCGATCGCATCTTCGAGGACGATCCAGCCCATTCCGACGGTTGGCGTAACCACGAAATCGACCCAACCGGTGTTGTTCGTGGCTGGCTTCAACGTGCGGCCGGGTATGGTGCACCGGCGCAAGCCCACATTTCGGCACGTAGCTATAGCCGCCTTCATTTCCGAGAGCTGCTTCACTGAGCACCGGTCCAGCCTCAAAGTAGGCGCTGTATGCCGCAGCGTACAAGCATCGGCCCTGAATCGACTCTTCCAATAAGCCCCGGATTTGCCGAATCGCTCGGAGCGTCCGTGAGGGTCGTTTTGAATAAAAATATCTCCGGTCACCGCGCCTTCGAGCGGGTGGCCGATGTAGTTGACGAGGAAGTCGTCGCCGTCACCCCACCGGTCCATGTCGAAATGCTGAAGCGAGTCGAAATAGTCTTCCCACAAGGGTTTGTGCCAAAGGAGATGGCGGGCATAGCGGTCGTTGGCAAGCCGGAAGGCGTGCTCGAACGTGAGAAATCCGAGCGACTGCTTGAGGATCGGTCCCCAGTGAATTTTTTCGTTGAAACCTTCGGTGAATTGAGGGTCTCCGTCAGCAGGTGGAGCAGGGCAGCTGTTTGCAACGGGAGTCGGAGAAAGCGGACCGGTGTTGCGAGGCGTAAGAGTCGAAGTAATGTTGCTGGGGTCGCTCCGAGAGGCTGATGTGCTTTCATTGCGACGATCGCAATCGGACCCCTCGCTGGGGAATTTCGTGTCGAGGGAAGTGCCCGGATGGGTGAGGGAACTGGGCTGGGCGTGCAGGGTGAGATCCAGCGAGGAAGCAGAGCTACTCGCCGGAGGGTTTTGTGGGCTCGCCACCACAAGCGGAGCCGCGGCGAGCATCCAGCAGAGAACTGCACAATAACGACGACAAAGCGTCAACTTTGCATCCTGCCCATGATGTGCGGGTTATCGTAGTTCCTCGCCTGCGCAAGGAACGGCGCGCACATTTTTGTAGCTGGGGTCGTTTGACTCCGAACGTCGCTCCGTGCGTCCGGCGCCCAGGATGAACTACCGGAAAAATCGCTTGCTCGACAGCTAGAATTGCCTTGACCGCCAGCTCCAAGAGGGCATGAGCCTACCACACCCATCGGAAGACGCATCGGGAATCTTTCTCTTTACCTTCGTTTTTGTTCGACAAAATTGTGAATGAGGCTGAGTGGAAATTGCGGTTGCGCGGCGCGTCGGGTTGACGAAAGCCGGTACGCTCAGTAAAGTATAGCGAGGGTCGCGCAAGCGGCCCTTTTTATTGCCTCCTGCTGGGAGGTCGTACAATTGGCAGTACATCAGATTCTGGATCTGATTATCCTGGTTCGAGTCCAGGCCTCCCAGCCAAATCTCCTGAAACGAGCTACAAGTAACCTCCGGAATGGAATTGGCTGACGTCATCAAGGGGAACAAAACGCACACTCGTCGTAGCTCTTCTTCTTCGCAGATTATCGGCGATGGGGAAATGGCGGAGCTTACGCGTTCGTTCGACTGGGCGCGCACTCCCGTGGGACCGGTCGAGAAATGGTCCGATACGCTCCTGACGACGGTCAATTTGATTCTTGCTTCGCGACATCCCATGTTTTTGTGGTGGGGCTCGGAACTCGTGCAGTTTTACAACGACGGCTATCGGCCGAGTATCCGGGAGGACAAGCACCCCGGCGCCCTCGGGCAGCGAGGAATCGAATGCTGGCCGGAAATTTGGACAATTATCGGCCCGCAAATCGAGTCGGTGATGCGGGATGGGAAATCCAGCTGGAATATCAATCATCTGGTTCCGATCAATCGCAATGGAAGACTCGAAGAGGTGTACTGGACATACAGCTACAGCCCGGTCCGGGACAAAGACGGAAGCGTGCGCGGCACGCTGGTCGTATGCAGCGAGACCACCGACGAGGTGCTGAGCCATCGGCGCCTGAAAACGCTGTTAGCGGTCGGGAAGGAATCGCCGGTCGTCGATGATATTTCCGCCGACTCGGGCTCGCTGGCTCCGTTTGCGAAAAAGATCCTGGAAAAACTCGACGAGGATCCCTTCGACATTCCGTTCGCCTCGATTTATTTTCACGAACGCGGTGATTTTACCCATGCTGCGGGAATCGCACTGAGCGCAAGACTCGCAGATCCTTCGATTTGGCCTATTGCTGCGGCGTTCAGCGAAAACAGATCCGTTGTTATAGAAGATCTGCAATCGCGGTTTGGCGACCTTGCGACTGGCGCATGGCCTGAGCCTGTGACGCGCGCGTTTGTTTTCCCGTTGCCGATGCCTTCGTCTTCGATTCCGGCGGTGATGATTTTTGGCATAAGCCCCCGCTTGCCGTTTGACGAGCCGTACCGGACGTTCCTGCAGTTGGTGGGAACTCGTATCGCGGAACTGCTGCAAGGCCACATTCATCAAATCGAGATTGCAAAAGCTGCAAGGCGGTTCCGCAGCTTGGCGGCTGCGAATCCATTCGGAATGGTCATCGGAAACCTCACGGGAGAGCTCGAATATGTGAACCCGATGTTTCTGAAGACTTTGGGATACACGGAAGCCGATGTGCAGGAGGGCAAGCTGCGATGGGACTTGCTCACTCCGCCTGAGTATGCGGGTGCCGACGCGCGAGCGGTCGAGCAGATGCGCGCGCGAGGATGGTGCGACGTTTTTGAAAAATCCTACATCGCGAAAGATGGCCGCCGTATACCAATCCTGATGGGCGCTTCGATTATCGACAGCCCTGACGGGGGACCGAAAGTGGCGGCGTTCGCCACCGACCTGTCTTCGCTGAAATTGGCGGAGGATGCCCTGCGCCGCGCGAATGATGATCTGGAAAATAGGGTGGCCGAGCGTACCGCTGACCTTCAAACTGAAATTTCCGAGCGCAAGCGCGCAGAATTGAGTCTGCGCGAAATTCATGGCCGCTTGCTACGGACGCAAGACGAGGAACGCCGGCATATGGCGCGCGAGCTGCATGACCACGCGGGACAAACCCTCGCCGCGCTCTCGCTCACTCTGTCCGCTATCGAGGTGTCCGCAGCAAAGGATCCCTCGCTCGCGACTCTTGCCTCGGAGGGGCGACAGCTTTCCGATGATCTGTCGCGAGAGATTCGAACCCTATCCTATCTGCTGCATCCCCCGTTGCTGGATGAAGTAGGCCTGGAATCCGCTCTTCGCTGGTACGTGGAGGGATTTTCGCAGCGAAGCAAGATTCAGGTGGAGCTTGATCTGCCGGACCGTCAAGAGCGGCTTCCTCGCGATCTTGAGCTGGTGGTTTTTCGGATCGTACAGGAAAGTTTGACGAATGTGCACCGGCACTCGGGCAGCCCTTCTGCAACGATTTCAATAAGACAGGCTCCTGGCTCCGTGGTCTTCGAGATTCGTGACGTCGGGAAGGGCATTTCGTCAGAACGGCAGGTGGAATTTAAGACCGCTCGCGCCGGTGTTGGCGTGCGCGGAATGGAAGAGCGGGTGCGGCAGCTCGGTGGCAGCTTGGACATCCGTTCGAACGAGAACGGGACAGTGGTGGCTGTAACGCTACCAATACCCAATGAAAGCGCAAGTTGATTTTCGAGGCGCCCATCGTCTATGTTTGGCTGTTTTGGACGGGAAGGTTGGCCGACTCCCAGGCCGCTAGACCACCGGCAATCTCGCAGACGGAATCAAATCCGCCGGCCTTCAACACGCTCGCGGCGATCGACGATCGGTACCCTCCGGCACAGTAGACCAGCAAGGCGCGATCTTTCGGCAGCGCTTTCAGATCTCGCACTAGATGATTGAGCGGCATACTGAGACTGCCGTCGATGTGTTTCTGTTCACGTTCTCGCGGTCCTCGGACGTCTATAGCAAGCGGCGGTTGATTTGAAGCGAAGAGCTCTGCGGCAAACTGCGGGCTGAGTCTCTCAATGAAGACGACCAGGTCCGGCTGCGATTCGAGGCTTTGCAATCCGTTTTGCAGGTAGCCGGCCACGTTATCGAAACCGATTCGCCCGAGTCGGACGGCCGATTCATTCTCGCGCCCGGGAGCCGCGATGATCACAATCGGATGCTCGCGATCGAGCATTGTGCCGGCCCACGTCGCGTACTGACCACCGAGCCCGATGTTGATGCTGCCCGCGAGATGAGCTGCGCCAAATTCTTCGGCATCGCGCGTATCGAGGATCTGCGCACCTTGCTTTTGCAGCGCGAGCACCGTGTCGAGAGCCAGCGGTTTCAAGCTGCGCTCCAGCGATTCGTCGAGCGTGGGCCGTTCTTTGCTGTTCAGCACGGCATCGTAGACGAAGTACGGCGGCGCCTCAGGCTGATCGGCGGTCACCAGTTCGATGAACGCTTTCTTGCTCATCGGCTGCAGGGCGTAATTCAGCCGTCGCTGTTCTCCGATTGTTGAAACCGTTTCTTTGCTGATGGCCCTGCCGCACAGCGATCCGGCCCCGTGAGCCGGATAAACGAAACTTGCGTCTGGCAGAGGCAGCAATTTGGATTGCAGGGAATCGTAGAGCAAGCCGCCGAGATCGGTGGCCGACCAGCCGAGTGAAGCGCGAAGGTCGGGCCTTCCCACATCGCCGATGAATAATGTATCGCCTGTGAGCACAGCGTAGGGTTCGACGCTGCTGCGCTCGAGATCGTACACAAGGATCGAGATCGATTCGGGAGTGTGGCCTGGGGTTTCGAGAGCCTTCAATCGTATGCGACCGAATTCGATGACGCTTCCTTCTGCTAGCGGCATGAAGCGATATTCGGCTTGCGCTTTGTCGCCAAGGTAAATTGTGGAGCCCGCGCGATCGCGCAATTCCAAATGGCCCGCGATGAAATCGGCGTGCAGATGAGTCAAGATTACGTGTTTGATCTGCAGCTTATGCTCCGCTGCGAACTCTAAATATCGTTCGATGTCTCGCTGTGGATCGACGACGGCAGCCGTGAGCGTCTCTTCGTCACCAATGAGATAGGAAGCGTGGGCGAGGCAATTGAGATAGAACTGCTTGAAGAGCATGCATCTTTATACTGGATGGCCACCGCAAGGCGCAAGATTGCGCAATTGCAATTTCGATTTGTGCCGTAAACCTTTATTCGTAGCGCAGCGCCACAATCGGGTCCACGCGCATGGCACGGCGCGTCGGAATAAAGCAGGCGAATAGCGCCACCGCGCAAAGCAACATCGTTACGGTCAGGAAAGTTAGGGCATCGGTGCTCGTTACACCTAGCAGCGCGCCTTTCAAATAGCGCGTCAACGCGAACGACGCCGCCAAGCCGATCGACACACCCGCGATCGTCAACCGCAACCCGTGTCCAAGGACCAGCCGCAAGATATCGTCCTTGCTCGCGCCCAATGCCATGCGCACCCCGATTTCATGCGTACGCTGGCGCGTCGTGTAGGCCGTGACCCCGTAAATTCCCACCGCAGCGAGTACCAGGGCGAGAAGCCCGAATGCGCCGACAAAAATTCCCGCCACCCGCTGAGGGAAGCTGGCAAATTGCTCGCTGGTTTCGAGCGAGGTCACTTGGAACAAAACCAAGTCCGGGTTGAGTTGATGGACCGCGGCCTCGACCGTCTTCGCGAAAGCGAACGGATCACCAGCCACCCGCGCGTGGATAATCATGCTGGCCTGATACACCTGGTACAACGGCAGATACACGAATGGCGCCGACTTTTCGCTCAGTCCTGTCATTTTGCTATCATGCGCCACGCCAACTACTGTGAACCATTCGTGCGTCAAGTCCGAATTGAGTTGCTTGCCGAGGCCTTTCTGGTTTGGCCAGTAGCGATTCACGAATGCTTCGTTGACGATCACTACGCGCTGTGAACTTTTTATGTCCTGTGGTGTGAAATCGCGTCCCTCGACGAGGGGAATCTGCATGGTGTGGAAATAATTCGCCGTGATGATGGCGACCGGTATCTCCATCAATTCGTTGGCCTGCGCCACATAGCCTTCCGGCTTCACGGCCGTTGAGCCCGCGGAAAATCCCGGCACTCGGTTCGAGAGCGCTACCGACTGCACGCCTGGCAGCGCATCGAGTTTCGATTGGAGCTGCCGATCGAACTCCGCCCCGCTCGCGTCCGAATATCCCGCGGTAAACAGATCGTAGGAAGCTGTGAATACGTTATGCGGGTTGAATCCCAGATTGATTAGCTGCGCCCTCAGGAAGCTGCGGATGAAAAGTCCCGCGCAAATCAGCAGCAGCAGCGACAACGAAATTTGCGCCACCACCAGCGTACTTGCGAGGCGCGCCTTTTTCAGGCTGCCCGATGCGCTGCCCGTGTCTTCTTTCAGCACTGCCACCGGCGCCAAACTCGAAGCGCGCAGAGCCGGTAAAATCCCGAAGATGATGCCGGTGAGCATTGAAATCACGAACGTGGCGATCAACACCGTGCGGTCAGACCGGACTACGAGCGCGAGCGGGAAATCCGTCGTCGGCAGGAATTTCATCAACGTGCCCGAGGTCCAAGTGGTGATCAACAATGCCAATCCCCCTCCGGCGAGCGCCAGCATCAGGCTTTCCACCAGTAGCTGTTGCACAAGCCGCCATCGGCTCGCGCCCAGCGACATACGAATGGCGATTTCGCGCCGCCGCCCTACTGATCGAACCAGCATCAGGTTGGCGACGTTCGCGCACGCCAGCAGCAGCACCAAGCCCGCGATGGTCATGAGCATCGGTAGCAGTGTGGCGAGGAAAAAATTCAGGCCAAATGGGTTCCGCCACAGCGGATAAACCGTCACGCTATCGTGGCCTTTGTGTTCTTCCGGATAATTCTTCACTTCGGGTTTGATTCGCAGCGCGAGTTCCGCTTGCGCCTGCTCCAGCGTGACGCCCGGCTTCAGCCGCCCGAATACGATCCATACAAAATTATGATGGTCATGAAGGATGTCTCCCAGCGGTAGTACGTCTGCTTCCATCATGATCGGAACCCAAATCTCTGTACGCACGCCCGTTTGGCTTCCCTGAAACACTGCGGGCGTTACACCCACAATCGTATAGGGGTGTTTGTTGATTTCGATTGACTGGCCGATAACTTCCGGATTTGCGCCGAAATGCGTTTGCCAGAGCCGGTAGCTGATTACCGCAACAGGCGCGCCTCCGGGCTTTTCATCTTCCGCCGGCAAGAATGTGCGCCCGAGGATGGGCTGCACGCCGAGCACATCGAAATAGTTCGCAGATGCCACCATGCCCCACACGCGCTCAGGTTTGCCCTTGCCGGTAAGGCTCAGCTGGGCGAAGTTGCATGCCGCGATGCCCGTGAAACTGTGCTGCCCGTCGCGCATAGCTTCGACATCAGGGTATGTAAACCCGAGAGGGTTTTCCCCGGGTTTGCTTCCCGTCATCGCTACCACTTCGTTCGGGTTGGTAAGCCCCGGGACTGGATTGAGCAAAGCAGAATTGATCCAGGAGAAAATCGTAGTGTTGGCGCCAATGCCTAATGCGAGCGTGAGGATGGCGATCGCCGCATAGCCCGGGGCCTTGGCTATCATTCGCGCGCTATACCGAACATCCTGCCAGAACGACATCCACCACCTCCGGACACGACTTTAGAATGATTCAAAGCATGTCCCGGCCCAGACGAGAGTATCGCGTAACCGAATGTTAACGTGGGGGTTAGAAAAGCTCAATAGTTAGCAGAAAGGCACCGCCGTCCGATTATGGGACGCGTCACCCGCGAACCCGAACATCCAGGCAACCCTTGCGAGAAACGTTCGGCTAGGGCACATGACAAACTTTGGCCATCCCACCTAGTACCTTCGGCGGATAACCAAACCCGGATATTCTGCTATCCTAGTAACGACCGGTAACAATGGGCGCTACTTGGTGTCCAACTAACCCAAGGGACACGCGCCGCTAAGGAGCAAGGGCCGAACGCATGTCCGACCTGGCACAATCTCTATCGTGGGGCCGTGATGAAGCTGACCTTGTGCACGAACTGCAAGCGGGGTCCGACGCGGCTTTCGATTACCTGGTCACGTATTACCACGCTGGTGTGTTCAACCTGGTGTACGGGATTTTGTCGGACCGCGCCGATGCTGCAGATGTGACCCAGGAAGTTTTCTTGCGCGCCTTTCGCGGGATTCGCGGGTTCCGGCACGGCAGTTCGCTGAAGACATGGCTCTACCGTATCTCGGTGCGCCAGGCCCTGAATCATCGCCGCTGGTGCTGGCGGCATCACCGGCAGCAGGTTTCGATCGATGCTGAGGAAGAGGGAAGAAGCCTCGCGCTCGATCTGAAGGATAGCGAAGCCACTCCGTACGAGCGTCTCGCGAGCCAGGAAACGCAGCGGGCGGTTCGTGCAGCTCTTGCGCAAGTGCCGGCCCTGTTTCGCAGCGCGGTGATTTTGCGGGATCTCGAAGGGCTCTCTTACGAAGAGGTGGCGGAAGTGCTTGAAGTCTCAGTGGGAACCGTAAAGTCGCGCATTCTTCGCGGCCGGCGCATGCTGAAGGAAATTCTCGATCCCGTCGTCGCCATACGTCAGGCCGATAAAGAACCCTCTCTCGCGTCGTTCGGCTCGCAGCCGATCAATGGGTGGGAAAGATGAACTGCAATAGTGCCCAGCGCTTTTTGCCCGGATACCTCGATGGAGCAATTGATTCCCGCCAACATTCGCGGGTGCGCCATCATATAGAATCTTGCGATTCCTGCCGGAATTTGCTCGAAAGTTATCGCCGCCTCGTGGTAGCACTTGCGCGCGTGGAGCGTGTTCAGCCGCCCGCGAATCTCGCCACGAGTATTCGTGTGAGCGCCGCCAAGGCGCGTTCGCCCTGGCAGGTTGTGCGTCACATCTGGGCGCGCGGCGTCATGGTTTTTGAGGATGTTCTGGAGCCGCTGGCCGTGCCTGCTACCGGCGGAGTTGTTACGGCCCTCGTCATATTCGCGCTTCTCGTACAGAATATTCTTGTTGGCGTGCCGCTCGGTGGCGTGGTTCCCAACGACTTGCCTCTCAATCTGGTACAGCCCGCCCGTCTGGAAAGCCTTGCTCCGTTTCCGGTTCCCGTGATCATTGCCACGGACGATCGCCCTGGCTCCGGCCTCTTGCTCGTCGAGGCCACGCTCAACGCGCAGGGCCAGGTGGTTTCATACAAGATTCTCTCGGGCCCGAGCGATGACGCCTCACAGCGTCAGCTCGATCAGCTCATGATGTTTTCGCGTTTCCGGCCGCAAACGAACTTCGGCCTCCCCCGGGATGGCGGCCGCGTAGTGCTGAATTTCAGCACGGTTCGGGTCCGCGGATAAGGGCCCCCGCCCACGATTCGCTTCAGCTTTCTTCAAGTCGTTTCCTTGACTCATCGAAACTCGCCGATTAAAGTCTAAGTGGACACGCAGGGATACCAGCGGATTCATGTTCCGGTTGTTGGAAGCTTCCCAGCGAAATGCATTCCCTCGATCCAGGAGTTCGCAGATTCAAAAGTTCGCGCAGTTGAACTGGAAATTCGCAGCTGTCACCGCAGCTTTGCTCGTGGCCAGCTCGATTTGTACAGGCGCACAACGCGAACAAGCGCACCAGGAAAAGCCCCCCGACAATTACAGCGGCATTTTCGTCGAGCCTGATCAGGCTTTGTTCGCGACAATGTGCGCGCTGGACGCTGCCGGCTTTGCCGCCGACGAAAGCACACTTTCCGAGATGCCATCGCGTCTCGCGCTCCGCGAAGCGATGCTCAAAATGCAAGGACCGGCGACGGAAGCTCTACGCCAGTTCTATCACGACCATCTGTTCGGCGACCCGGGCGAAACGCTTTCCCGCTACATCACATTCTCGGTCGTCGTCGGACCACCTCCGCGATTCGATTTTCAGGTGAATCGCGATTTGCTGCCGCCCGACGTCCTGACCATTGAGGGTTTCCGGGAGATCCTCGCGGCGTTCTATCAGGAGGCGCGCCTCGATCTGCAGTGGGTGAAAGTTCAACCGGAATACGAACGCGCGGCTGCCACGTACAGCCCGTCCGTGCGCAAAATCATGTTCACCACCAATACGTATTTGCGCGAGATCATCAAGCCGATATACGGCCGCACGTTTACGGTGTATGTGGAACCGCTCGTGGGCGCTCGAACGAACTTTCGCAATAGCGGCAATCACTATTCGATTGTGGTGGGTACGCCGGAGCGCGTTCCCACCGAACAAATTCAGCACGCCTATCTTCATTTCGTGCTTGATCCGCTGCCCTTGCAGTATCGAAAGCAGTTGGAAACCAAGCGTGCCTTATTGCTGATAGCCGCTCGTGCTCCGCGCTTGCCGGAAGAATATCGCGATGATTTTCTCGCCTTCACCGACGAATGTTTTATCAAGAGCGTCGAGTTGCGTCTCCGTCGTCTCCCGCCCGCTCAGCTCGAGTCTGCTTTGAATGAGGCCGATCAGAGCGGCTTCATCCTCGTCCGTCCTTTCGTTGTGCAATTGCAGAAATTTGAGAAAAGCGAGCCGTCAATGTCGTATTATTTTCCGGATTTGATTGCGGCCATCGACGTGTCCGCGGAGCAAAAGCGTTTGCATAACGTGACATTTGCACCCGAGATTCCGGCGGCGCCAGCGAAACAAGCAAGCGAGTCCGCCACCGCCGGATCCGAGCTCGATCGTTTGCTCGCGCAAGGCGACCGCGAGATTGCCCTGCAGGACGCCAAAGCCGCCGCAGCCACTTTCGAAAGCATTCTGACGAAGTATCCCGGCTTGCCGAAAGCGGAGTACGGTCTGGCAATTGCGTCAGTGATGGCAGGAAACGCGGATCGAGCGGAGCAGCTCTTCGCGCAATTGGTTTCGCCACCGCCGGCTTCGACAACGGCGTCAGTACCCGAGGATGCCGCGGATCCCACAATCGTTTCCTGGTCGCACGTATACCTGGGACGCATTCACGATCTCGAGGGGGAGCGCGAAGCGGCGGTGCACGAGTATCTCGGCGCGCTGGCGGTCGAAGGCGCACCAGAGTCCGCTCGCGTAGCGGCGCAACATGGTGTAGATGAGCCGTACAAAGGACGCGCACGCGCGAGCGGAAGCGGAAATGAAAAGCAACAGTAACAGGTACGACGACAGCAGCACACTTGAGATCGCTCGTAGCGGGCGTTCCGAGAAATCCATTCAACAGGGGGAAATTCGATGAAGCTCCCATCATATTCCAGTGGGATTGCAGTTGCCAGCATCGCTCTCGTGGCGGCTATTGTCTCAGCTCCGATTCTGCGCGCCCAGTACGGTGGTTCAGGCGGCCAACAGCAGCAGTCGCCGCCTTCATCATCACAGCAGCCGGCGCCGGCCAAACCAGGCGCTCAGCAGGAACCGAAGCCGGCCGCGCAAACTCCCGCTGATCCTGAAGAAGAGAAAGCCTACAAGGCCTTCACAGATGTGAAGCCTGATTCGTTCGACCAGCAGATTCAGGTTGGCGAACAGTATCTCCAAAAATATCCCACGGGCCGCTACGCCGAACAGGTGTACGCCCGATTGACGAATGCCTACTTTCAGAAGCAGCAGTTCGACAAGATGTACGCGGCGTCGGATAAAGCGCTCGCGATGAACCCGAACGACGTCACCGTACTTGTACTCGTCGGCTGGGTGATTCCTCATAACTACGACCCGAATGATGTGGACGCGGATCGCCGCTTAAAAAAAGCGGAAGACTATGAAAAGCTTGCGCTCGAGATCCTGGCTGCGATGCCCAAACCCGATGGCGTTACCGACGAGCAATTTGCCAAAGCCAAACAGGCTTCCCTGGCCCAAGCCCATAGCGGACTGGGACTCGTTTATTTCCGCCAGCAGCAATTCGACAAAGCGGTCACCGAGATGCAGCAAGCGGTCAAACTCGATACAAGTCCCGATTCCGTGGATTTGTACATTCTCGGGGTTAGCCTGAGTCAATTGAAACGCTACCCGGAAGCGGCTGACACATTCAAACAGTGCGCATCAATTCCCGGCGCGGTGCAGGATCGCTGCAAGCAGCGCGAAGGCGAGGCCAAGAAACTGGCTGCCGCGCAGCCTGCTCCACCTAAATAGTCGAACCGAGGCCAAACGATGACTGTAGAAGAGCTCGAAGAACTTGGAGCGATTCTCGGTCATCGTTTCGCCCATCCCGAACGACTCGAGCAAGCCCTCACCCACCGATCGCGCCGCCAGAACGACGCCGCCTCTGACAACGAACGTCTTGAATTTCTCGGCGACCGCGTGCTCGGCCTCGTCGCCAGCGAAATGCTCTGCCACGCATTTCCTGAGTGGGATGCCGGGAAACTCTCGAAGGGGCTTGCGCGGCTGGTGAGCGCGGTCTCCTTGCACGCCGCAGCCGAGCAACTTCACCTGGGCGATTTCTTGCGCCTCGGTCCCGGCGAAGAGAAAACCGGCGGTCGCGCAAAAAAACGGTTGCTCGCCGACGCTTACGAAGCGGTCCTTGGCGCGATTTATCTGGATGCCGGACTTGCCGCCGCGCGCGAATTCCTTCGCCACACCCTGCTCGACAGCGCCCTCGGCGGCGAGGTAGGAGGCTTGGATCGTTCCGATCACAAGTCAGCGCTCCAGGAATGGTTGCAACAGCGCGGACTCGGAGCAGTCCAGTACCGTGTGCGCAACGAATTCGGCCCCGAACACCAGAAGACATTTGAAGTGGAAGTTTGGCTCGCCCAGCAAAAGCTGGCGCACTCTGAAGGACGCAGCAAGAAGGAAGCCGAGCAGGCCGCGGCAAAAATCGCTCTCGCCGGCCTCGAAACGGGTGCCGTCCCCAGTTAAAGGAAACGATGTCTGTTGAAACATCTGCGCTGGAAGCAGCAGAGCAGCCGTCTCCAAAAGCGCGGCATCGCGAATCGTCTCGCAGTTCCGCGATCGAATACGCTGAATCGCTGCTTGTTACGGTCCTGCTCGCCCTCTTTGGCACCACCTTTATTGTCCAGGCCTTTAAGATTCCGTCGCAGTCGATGGAACCCACACTTCTGGTGGGCGACTATCTGCTCGTGAACAAGTTCGTCTTCGAAGGGCGCGGCTTCTGGTATGAAAAATTTCTCCCTTACCGTCCCGTTCGCCGTGGCGACATCATCGTGTTCAAATTTCCCTACGACGATCATCCCCACTATGTGAAACGCGTCATCGGATTGCCTGGCGATCGTCTGCGAATCATCAACCAACACGTGTACATCAATGGCCAGCCTCTCGAAGAACCTTATGTCGTGCACGATCCAGCCGGCGCGGATTCTTTCGGCGACGATTTTCCGCCGTCGAACCGCCACTTTCTCCAAACCGGCCTTCGTCCCGAGTGGGCTACCAGGCTTTTCGACTATATCGATCGCAGCAGTCTCGTCGTTCCGCCGAATCGTTATTTCGTGATGGGAGATAATCGCGACCGAAGCTGGGACAGTCGCTACTGGGGCTTCGTCAGTCGCGACGCCATTATGGGCCGCCCGCTCTTAATTTATTGGTCGGTCGACGCCACGTCCGCAGACTATACTGATCGTAGCCTCGCGGGCGCTTTTCGCGGTTTCGCGGATTCGCTGCTCCATCTTCCCAGTCGCACTCGTTGGAATCGCATGCTCCATGAGGTTCACTAGTGCCATTCGGTGAGGCCCGGCACATCGAAGATCCGCTGCGGCAGCGCGTGCTCGCGTTACGAACTGCGAAACTTCTCTTGTTAACTAACCTGTGTGATTGTAGTGAGAGCCTCAGACCCGAAAAATAACCGCCTTGTCAAACATTCTCACTGAAACGATCGTTCGCGCGGAGCCGTTGAAACCGGCCGCTCTCGAGCGCCTTTCCTGGCGCCGCTGGACGAGAATCTTCGTCCTCTTCCTAATAGCCCTCTGGATTGCCAACGTCGCGCTCTCCTTCGCAATTCAGCACACCAGTCTGAATCGCAGGATCACTGCACGCCTTGACGCGGCATTCGGCCGCCAGGTAGACGTCGGCAGCTATCGCTTCAGCCTTTGGGGGCGGCCCACGCTGGAAGCGCGCTCCGTCACGGTGAGCGAAGATCCGCGCTTCGGCCACGAATACTTTCTTCGTGCCGAATCGCTCACCATGAGCCTGCGCTGGCGGAGTTTGCTTCGCGGCCGTTTCGAATTCGGCGGCATCTGGCTCACACGGCCCAGCCTGAATCTCGTCCGCAATCCAGACGGCGATTGGAACGTTGCCGAGTGGCTCCCGCAGTTTTCCGCCGCTGCTGGCGGGAGGCCTGTGGCCATACCGAAATTCCCGGCCGCGTCAAACGCGCTGCGTTTCAGCCGTATCAATGTGGATTCGGGCCGAATCAATTTCAAGCGCGCCCAGGAAAAACTTCCCTTCGCCCTCGTCGGCGTCACCGGTTACGTCGAGCCTGAAGGCAATGGCGAGTGGCGCCTTGATCTCGAGGCGGCGCCTGCGCGCGCAGCCGTAATTCTTCAACAAGCCGGCACGCTCCATCTCTCGGGACGCGTTGGAGGCACTTCATCGCGCCTTCGCCCAGCTGCTCTCGATTTTGCTTGGACCGATGCCTCTCTCTCCGACGCTCTTCGTCTCGTCCGCGCCACCGATTACGGCGTGCGGGGAAACTTTGCAGTCACGTTGAAAGCAGCCACCGAAGCGCAGGAATGGAATCTCGAGGGACGCGCGGAAATCCGCCAGGTTCATCGTTGGAATCTTCCGCTGCGCTCTGATAATCCATCCCTCAATCTCATCGCGAAGGGAATTCTCGATCCGGAACTCGCGCGATTCGACGTTGTCAGCTCGACACTGGAAACTCCGCGCTCGAATGCTCAGGCTACCGGCGCAATCAGCTGGAACCAGCCTGGTGGTTTTCCGGGCGGCGAATCCTTACCCGCGCTTCGAATCAAGTCATCAGCCATCGACGCCAGCGACCTCCTCGCCTGGGCTCGCGCTTTTCATTCCAACATCTCCGACGACATTCTCGTTCGAGGATTTGCAAGACTCGATGCGAGCCTCGCCGGCTGGCCGCCTCGTGTGGATGAAGGAACGCTCTCGCTCGGTGAAACCAATTTGACTGGAAAGCCACTGGCAGTTCCGGTGCGCCTTGGTGCAGCCTCGCTTCTCTACGATTCGAAAGGCGCGTCCCTGCCACCAGTCACTATTTCATTCGGCGCTGCTGCCGGTGCGCTGCGCGTCGAAACACTGGGACCAATCCGCGTGGACAGCGTGGAAAAGGCGCCGCCTCCAGGGCGCACAGCATTCTCATCCGCGCAAACTACCCCCTCTCTCCGCATCTCCGGTATGCTCGCGGACGTTGGCAATCTGATTTCTACCGCGCGCCTCTTGGGCTGGGATATTTCCCGGGGCTGGGATCTCACCGGGCCAGTGCGCGGCGATCTGAAATGGCAAGGCTCGCCCTACCCGTGGAAATCAGCGCCCGCCGGCGCACTCGACTTCGGAGGTCCGCTCTCTAGCCCGACGAATGCCGAGCCGAATACAAAATCCAGCGGCGATTCGCTGCGCGCGCCTTTCCTGAATCTGCCAGTCGAACAAATCCGCGCGCGCGTGGATCTGAAAGGCGACACGCGCCGCGTCGTGCTGAGCTCTGCCGAAGCGTTCGGTGCGCACTGGACCGGCACACTCGAACGCGAGTCAGGCTCGCAACGATCGTTCGAAGAGCAGCCCGGTGCAGAGCAAAAAGAGGAGCAAAAAGAGGAATGGCAATTCGCGCTCGTCGCCGACCGGCTATCCGCGGCAGACGTCGATCGCTGGCTGAATCCCCGCTGGCGCGAAAGCTTTCTCGACCGCGTCCTCCCCTTTTTGAATTCGCGTCCGCCCGCGGCTGCGCAGCCCGACAATCTACTCGCGTCCGGCAAAATCAACATCGATCAATTCGCGCTCGCGCCTTTCGTGCTTCATCGCATCCAGACGGATGCCTCCGTAGAGGGCCGCAACCTGACCTTCTCAAATATCCGCGCGCAACTTGCCAAGGGTGAAGTTACCGGCTCGCTTCGCGCGGATTTAGAAGCAAGCCCGTCGTATCGCATGAGCCTCGATTACTCGGGTGTCGATCTGTATGAACTCGCCGGTGCGGCGCCCTCGCTCGCGGATCGTTTTGCCGGAATCGCCTCGGGGAAAATTTCGATCTCCGCCGCTGGCGCCTCGCGCTCGGATCTGATCTCGTCGCTGCAATGCCGCGGCACGTCGCGAATCGCCGCGGCCGAATTAATGAACATCGACCTCACCGCTTCCTTCGCTGATGGCGCATTTCGCCCCGGCCATACCACGTTTCGCGACGCCTCCGCCGACTTCACCTGCGCGTCTGGCAAAATCGTTTTCGACCGCCTCCGGTTGTCGGGTCCAGCGGAAGGTTTCACCGGCCAGGGCACCGCTGATTTCAGCCGCAATCTCGATTTCAGGTTCGCGGCTCTCACCGATTTCGCGGCGCCACACTCCGTCCGCGCGTCCGACCCACTCTCGCCCTCTTATCGCCTCACCGGCGATCTCTCCGAGCCTCAAATCACCCGTCTGAAACCGGTTCACGCCCGTCCCTGATGCACCTGACGCGAGCGTTTAAGAGCAGTTCTCGAATCATGCTTCAAGTCGCTGTTCTATTTGCGTTACCCAGCCTCGCAGCGTCCGATCACCAGCGCATCCACCTGCTCCCTCAATTCAAGCCGGGCGATTCGCTCCGCTATCAGGTCGAATCCCAGATGACCATTGCCGGCACCACCACCACGCCCATCGTCAATCCCGAAGGTGCCACCCAAGTGAAGCAGTCCGTCAGCATCGTCCTTCGCCTCAACGTTCTCGACCTTCCGCCCGCAGCGTCTGTGCCCAGTCCGCCCGGAGCGAATCCAGCGCCTGGTGCAAACGATACGCATACAACACACGGCGCTCCAGCAACGAATGCTGCACCCGCCCCGATGCGCATCCGCGCCACATACGAAAAATCTGCCGCCACATCCGAAAGCGACGCCTACGATCCCACCTCCGCCTCACTCGCCGATCAATACAATCGCCTGGAAGGACGCTCCATGGAATTCACGCTGGAGCCTGATGGCAGAATTGTAGATATCAAAGGCCTCGAAGACATGCTGCAAAATCCATCCGCCACGCAAACCGTCCGCAGCTGGATGGCTGGCCTTTCGTCGAGCGCAGGATTTCCGCCGCAGGGAATCGAGATAGGTCAAAAGTGGAGCAGGGAAGAACCCCTCACGAGCGTTCCGCTGGATCGCCTGTTCTGGCACACCGAAGCAACTTACTTGCGGAATGAAGTTTGCCCTGAAAATACTCTGGCGAGTGGCTCGGGAACAAACGCCGCCCCGGCTCCCGAAGCAGCGCCCAAAGCGCCTGATGCAAACTCACCAATATGCGCCACGATTCTCACGCAGTTCACGATCGCTCGTCGCGGCAGCCACAACCCCCATGCCGATGACACTCCCGACGACTATCGCCACAATGGCCTGCGCACATCCGGCGCTTGGACCGGCTCCGGTGAAAGCCTCGACTCTTTCTCACTTGCAACCGGCCGGATGCTTCGCTCCACCCAATCCAGTTCGCAGGATCTGGATTTCGCCGTCACCAGCACCCGCACCGGTTCCCGCATGACCTACAAAGGCAAAATAGAAACCCGAACCGAAATCATCCTGCTCCCGTAGCGCGATATCCTCGCGGCGCCCCTTCGGAAGACGGCCCATTTCGGTTCCCCTACCCAACATTCTCGCCGGGCCGCAAAGGCTACTGACCACTGAACCCCGCATCTGTTACCGCCCTGCCTCGCGCTCGAATACCGCCTTGCGGACGACACCGTGCAAGGGCGTCGCTCCGAAATGCCCCACGGCGCCATCCTCGAATGTAATCGCAACGTTTGAAAACTCCACGAGCGATCCTCCGGTTACGTCGATCACGAGGCTTGATCCTTGAATGCTCATAGGTGCCGCACCGCCGTCTTTTGTGATCGTAACGGGACCCGTCACCTCAAACCCATTCGTGATTGAAGTAACGGTGCCGCCCACAACGGTTAGGTGATGAGTGTGCTGCGTTCTGCCGGACGCGCCGATATTTGCGCCGCTCAGCGCAAAGTCAGTCAGTTCCATCGTCACCGCCGCCGAGAATTCCGCCTTGCCGGTTTTTTCGTTCACATCCAATGTCCACGGGCCGCGAACTTCCCAAGGACCGGTGCCGGCAGCTACGGCCGTGTAGTCGTTGATCAACCCTGCGAAGTGGTTCGGTGCGCGAGTCCCGGCGAGAACGCAGGTAACCCCTGCCACCACGAGCAATCCGATGATTCCGGTTGCCCACAACAAACTCTTGCTCTTCATTTGAAGCCTCCAGATTTGAGTTTTGTTTCGGCCTAGGGGTCGCGTTCACAAGCGCTCAGGATGCCGGCGAATTGGAAACCACAGGCCTCAGCTTTTTGCTGAGCGCTAGAAGTCTCAGGTTCAGGCGTCGCGGTCAATGCAGGGTGGGTGATGTTGTGATGAGGGCTAGGTGAATGCTCAAACGTAAGATTACACATCTTTTAACTTGCGATGCGAACACGAACGGCAGAGAATGGCGTTCACGTCCCTGTCTACCCATGGACACACCGGCCCATGTCTTTCGATTCGGCCCCTACGAATCGCGGCCTCGTAGCCGCGAACTCTACAAGCATGGCTTGAAGCTGAAGGTCCGGCCGCAGCCACTTCAAGTCCTCAATTTGCTGTTGAACCGCGCCGGTGATGTCGTCAGCCGTGAAGTGCTTCGCGAAGAGCTCTGGTCGGCGGAGACGTTTGTCGATTTTGAACACAGCCTGAACACGGCCGTGAAAGAAATTCGCGCCACCCTTGGCGATTCGCCACTCACTCCTCGCTACATCGAAACGCTCCCAAGGCTGGGTTACCGCTTCATCGCGCCAGTGGAAGTGGTCAACGGGGCTGGCGACTTGGTTTCCTCGCCACCTCCGAGCACTTCCAATTCGAACGGAGATTCTGCGTCGGTCGCCGCCTCGCTTCCAGCAGACATTCCCGCAAGTGAAATTCTCGGCCAAGCCTCGCGCCAGAATCAAAATCGCCACCCCTACTTGTGGCTTGCGGTTGCGCTCGCCGCGGTGGGAGTCGCGGTGGCAATCGTCGCAAGCATCTGGCTTCGCAAGACGGAGTACTTCTGGCGAAGCCCCATCGCCGACGCGCGGTTTCAGATGGTCACGGATTTCGACGGAATTGAAGAGGCCGCCGCAGTTTCGCGCGACGGTCATTTCGTCGCTTTTCTATCCGACCGGGACGGTCAGATGGACGTCTGGGTCACGCAGATCAGTTCCGGGGAGTTCCACAACCTCACGCGCGGGAGAATGCCCGAGCTCGCCAATCCCTCAGTCCGCACCCTTGGATTCTCGCCCGACGGATCCTTGGTCACATTTTGGGTTCGCAACAAGGGTGGCTCGACTGGTAACGCCACCGTCAGCGATATCAGCATCTGGGCTGTGCCAACACTGGGCGCACAGCCAAGGCCATATCTGGAAGGCGTCGCCGAACTCGATTGGTCCAGCGATGGGTACCGGCTCGCTTATCACACGCCCGGTCCCGGAGACCCGCTGTTCGTGTCGGACGGCAGCAGACTATCCGACGGTCCGCCTATCTTCACCGCGCCCTCCGGCCTCCACTCTCACTTTCCGCTGTGGTCGCCCGACTCGAAATTCATTTACTTCGTGCAGGGTTCTCTCCCCGACAAATTGGACATCTGGCGCATCCCTCCCACCGGCGGCACCCCTCAGCGAATCACTTCGCACGATACACGCGTCACCTATCCCGTCCTCTTGGATGGACGGACGCTGATGTATCTTGCCAGCGATAACGATGGCTCGGGGCCATGGCTTTACAGCATGGATGTCGACCGGCGCATTCCCCATCGGCTCACTTCCGGGCTGGATCGCTACACGTCGCTGGCGGCCAGCGCTGACGGCCGCCGCCTGGTGGTCACCCTCGCAAGTCCGAAGAGAACGCTCTGGCATTTGCCTCTCGCTGATTCACCCAACCAAGTTTCGGCGCCCGCTCGCATCTCGCTCACCACCAGCACAGGTTTCTCTCCTCGATTCGGCCCGGATTATCTTCTGTACGCTTCTGCCACCGGCGCCACCGAGAGTATCTGGAAGATCGCCAACGGCGCCGGCACGGCATTGTGGAGCGGTCAGGACGCGCAAATCTCGGGTGGCCCGGCAATTTCCTCCGATGGGCGCCAGGTAGCGTTCTCAGTGCGGCAACACGGAAAAACTGTCCTATACGTGATGCAATCCGACGGGACAAATGCGCGAATCGTCGCCGACTCGCTCGACCTGCAAGGCGACCCGGCCTGGGCGCCGGATGGCCAATCGCTCACCTCGGCTGCGAACGATCACGGCATCCCTCGCCTCTTCCGCGTACCGCTCGACGGTCACGCCCCGTCGCTTTTTGTTCAGGAGTACTCCATCGATCCCGCCTGGGCGCCCGACGGCCAATTCGTCGTCTACTCAGGACCCGACATCGGCACCACATTTTCGGTGAAAGCCGTCTCAGCCGATGCTTCAGCTCACTCGCTGCCGCCGCTCACACTCACTCGCGGCGCCCGACACATTGCCTTCTTGCCCGGCGGCCGCGCGCTCGTTCTCCTGCGCGGCGAAATTCAACACAAGAATCTCTGGCTCATTAGCCTCGACACCGGCGCCGAGCGTCAGTTGACCAACCTCACTCCCGACTTCGACATTCGCGACTTCGACATCTCCCCCGACGGCCATGAAGTCGTCCTCGAACGAGTCCAGGACCTCTCCGACATCGCACTCCTCGATCTCCCAAAGCCATAATCCGCGAGATTTCGCGCTGGTCCGGGTAGCCACGACGACGCCTCCCTCGTCGTGGTCATTTGCAACGACCATTGCAGCTTCGCGTGTTTCATTTCTTGGGAGTTGTCCACGGAAGATACAAAAAAGTCGAATCCGTTACGCGTTGTCTACAACTGACCATTGGTACAGCATCCCCCGCGCCTGGGGTCAACTATACTGTTACGTCATGAAACTGATATACGCCATTTCGCTCGACGATTACCGCGCTCTCCACCCGCCTTTTACAGGTCGGGCCGGTCACAACGCCGGATTCAAAGGCGTGCTGGTTGTATGCGCTTTGATAGCGCTGCTAGGAGTCTATTGCTTGGAGGACGGAAGAGGGATTTCCACTGGGTTTTTCTTGATCGGCTTGGGTGCTTCTGCTGCGATGGCCTCCTATTGGCTTGATAAACGAGCGGTTCGCCAAGCGAAGGAGAAACACGAAAGGAGCATCTCCACAGCGTATCAGCGGATGCATTGCGCTGAGCAGAGAACACTCGACGCCGACAGTAATGGTTTCACAGTCAGCTGCAAATGTGGCACAGTGACGCGCCCGTGGTCGGAGGTCAGTCGAATTTCGGAAAACAAGCATCTTTTTCTTGTGGGTACTAAGACTGACGGGCAGGTCATCCCCAAAGCGGCTTTCCCAACAGAAGGCGAGGTCACGGAATTTCGGAAGCTCGCAATTGAAAGACTTAGTCAGGACAGGCCTTTTACCTCCAGGCCCCTTGATTTCGCTTATGTGAGAAAGGATTTCCGCGACGCCTACTTTCTCCATATCTTGAAGGCGGGCGGCTGGCGCGGATTGTCGACAAGTTTGGCGACCATTGGAATCTCTGCCTACGGAGTTTTTGTAATCTGGAACTACATAAGCCCCAACCGGGATCCCGCTCCACTGTACGGATTGATGGGTCTAATGCTGGGAATCCCACTGTTGAAGGCTATTAGACTTCGCCGGAAACATTATTTTGGACCACTGCGAATTTACTTCAGCGAAGAAGCTCTCCACATTCAGGACCCAGGGACGCTTGCCCGCAACTCGTGGAAAGAGTTTATCGGTTATCTCGAAGATGAGCGGATTTTTCTGCTTTACCACAATCCTCGCAGCTACAGGATCATTCCCAAGCGGATACTCAAAGGCAGGGAAGTTGAGTTCCGCGTTTTGCTTGAAGCGAAGCTGCACCCATACAACTACCGAGTTCCGTTTCCGGCAGCAGCGCCAGCAGCCACTCGTCGGTCCGAACAAATTTCTTGAGCGTCATCTTCAAATTCGCTTAGTGCGCTCCTACCTCAATCGGATCTCGATAACCTACAAACTCCCTCTCGCAGAGGCGAGGAGGGTTTTGGCTTGCGCGAGCTCGGGGCGATCGGAGCGGATGCCTTCGCAATTCTTCAGCAGTTGCGTGTAGTAGGTGCTCGCTTTCTCTTTTTGCTGCACCTGCGCGGCGGCTTGCGCAGCCCCGTAGAGACCGTTGAACCGATTGGGGTCGGTGCGCAGCGAAATTTCGTATTCGCTCAGCGCTTCTTGCGGACGCTGCAGCTCGAGCAGCATGTCGGCCAGCATTTCGCGGGCGGGCAGTTCGGTTTCGCCTTTGCCCACTTTGTCCTCGTCGTCGGCAACGGCGCGCAGCCATCGAACCGCATCATCGGAGTTGCCCGCAGCGTAAGCGGCCCAGGCCTGCACAACTTGGTGCTCGTCCTTCAGGCCGTCGGCGAGGTAAGGCCGAGGACCTGTGCGCGTGGCTTCGAGCAGTTCGTCGTAGTGCTTCAGCGCGTCTTGTGCGGCGGCCGCATCGTGAAGATGGCCGGCGGCAATGGCGCGTCCCCAATACGTGACTAGCTGAACCTGGGGCGGTGCGCCGGCGATGGGTTGTAGTGCTAGCGCTTCTTTCCACTGGCGGCGTTCGAGGGCGTACTTGGCAGGTCCTTCCGCCTGGCGCGCCAGCAAATAATTCTCAAATTCGGGATCCATTTGTTCCACGCGAATCGCTGCGATCTGTTCCATGGTCTCTTTGGCGCTGGCGTCGTCGCCAATCTGCATGTACGCGTATTCGAGGAAGTCCATCGAATGCACTTTGTGATGCATCACGTGATGATGCTCGGCCATGCCATCGGCGACGCGAATCGCCGCAAGGTTGGAGTTGATGTCATCCTGCCAAAGCCCCAGGCGCGCGAAGATGTGCGACGGCATGTGCACGGCGTGAGGGGACGACGGCGCGATGCTCGCATATTTGCGCGCTGCCGGAAGCGCCAGGCTGGCCATCGCAGGATTGTCGCAGCTGTGAATGATGTAGTGCGCAATGCCCGGATGATTTGGTTCCTCGTCGTAGAGCTTGTTTAGTATCGCAACGGCGGCTTTGGCGTTGGTGAGGTTGGGATCGCGCTCGGGACCCGAGGCCAGAAGCGAAAGCGCGTAAAAGATGGCGGCTTCGTGGTCGTTAGGATTGCGCTCGTAAACGCCCTGCATTGCTTTGGCGTAAGCGTCGGCGCGCTGATTGTGGTCGAGTTTGTCGGTCTCGGAGTAAAAGGCGGAGAGCGCCTGGATGTAATCGCGTTCGCGGGCGGTCGGCGGCTGCAGTGAGCGCGCTTTAGCAAGCAGCTCAGCGCCTTGGGCCAGAGCAGCTTTTCCGGGGCGGTCCCAAAGTTCGTGGTAGAGAGTCATCGCCTGTCCCCAGTAAGCCATGGCGCAGCGCGGATCTTTTTTGGCCACCTGCTCGAATTGCCCATCGGCCATTTCGTACTCAAACGAATACAGCAGCGCGACGCCACGCTCGAATTGCAACTGAACTTCGAGCGCACAGGAAGTGGCAAATGAAACGCTCCCGACTTCTTCGTCGGCATCGTGATGGTGCTGCGGCTCCTGAGCGGAGAGCGAAAGCGGTGCGAGCGAAAGTGGTGCGAGCGAATGTAGTGCGAGCGAAAGTGGTGCGAATGACAGACTGCCAATGAGAGCGAGAAGAGCAAATTTTGCGGTCTTCATTGATCACCCCTATGTGAAACTCAGAAGCGTATTCAGGGCGAGCGGGGATGTCAAATCCTCTTCGCACAGCTATCTCAAAACGAGATAGCTAGCGATTAACAACACCTTTCCATTTTTTCTGTCAGGAAATCGACCGGACAATTGAAGAGAGCGCGCCTTCCCGTGGGAGTAGACCTTCAATCTTGTCGAACTGTTGTTGCCAGGCAACCCTGGACAGGATCATCACGATCAGGGGGAGCCCTACCTCCGTTACAGTGACCTTCGTTTTTTTGCTCGACTCACTGAATTCCACAATGACCGTGACCGCATTCGGCCAACGGCCCGGGACCGGCGCCTTCGAGCCAGGAATGGCATTACCGGTCTCATCGGCAAACGACAAGGTCGAGACGATCCTTTTGTTTGGGACCACTTCCTTATAAACCCCTGTATTCCAGAACATCTCACCTTTTGATGACTTCATTGCCCACAGATACGTCCCGCCCACTCGAAGATCATTTCTGATGAATGGGGCTGTGTAGCCCCTCGGCCCCCACCATTGTTTGATCGAATCCGCATCGTTCCACACCCGCCATACCTTGTCGCTGGAAGCATCGAACGTGCGTTCATAGGAACCGCTCGTACGGACCTCCAGGGCGATAAAAACGAGCACAACCAGCGTTAGGACGACGCCACCTAGTATTTTGTAGATCATGTGAAGCCTCTTATCGTTTTGCCCCAGACGAGAGCAGGAAGGCCAACTACTGCAGCTTCGCGTACTCCGCTTTGGCTTCCTTCAGGATGGGAATGTCGGGGTCGGCGTCTTTCCACAACGCGAGAAAATCTTTGTAATACGCCGCTCAGCAACCATGGTTATGTCTCCGACCGTCGCGTTTGAGACTCTAATTGTTTAGAACGGGCATAAAAAATAGTTTGATTTAAGTCTTCGCCATCTAAGAATGCAAGTATTCGTTCGGCGATCATGGGTTCCACTAACTCCTTATCGCTCAGGAACTCCTCAAATTCTTGACTCGTTTTGTTTCCTAAATCCTCGTCGCTTATATCCTCCCACCTATGACTAATCGCCAATGAGTATTCGTTTTTGGAAATTTTCTTTACAAAATATTCAGTAAAGCCCAACCCTAGAAAGTGCAGCTTTGCCTGCTTAGCATACTCATCCATTTCTTCATTTGATCTGGCGTGCTCCATTCTTGCTGACCCAACTTCCTTTGTCCCCTTGAAGTCAATTATGACGGCGGTCCCCAAAGGGAATTTCGGGTAAGCGTCGTTTATTGTGGATATTTTGTCGAGCGTGAGCGATCGAACTTGCCGATCAATATGTTCGCGATGTAAAGCAGAAGTAATGTCGGAAAATGTCCGAAGGCTTTCCTGTAAATCTTTCATGGAAACACTGGTGTCCGCACACGATAAAAATACTTTGTTAATTTCCCTCTCATAGGCAACAAGACGCTGACTTATCTCCTGGACATATGCGCCATCTTCCATCCAGATTCCATTTTCACGTATCACGGCGACAGAAAATGGACTTCTTATGTAATTTGAAGTTGCTTCAGCAACTGTGAAAACATATACACCGGCAAGTACAGCTTGCGCGACCGTTGCGTTAGCGGAGTGCAGCCGTTGAGCCATATTCTTATACAGCGGCTCATCCCAGCCAATTAAGGTTGGTTCATCATAACCGATTGGGCTGAGCACGATATTGAGCGTTTCCCATACCTCATACTGTTTTGACATTGGGCAGCATGCAATCATGAATTTCACGTCTTTGTTAGGATCCGGGCAAAAGCACACATCCCGCGTATAGAAATCCTGCAATTCCCTTTCTGTAGTTACGGCGAATTGTGGGATGTCAGGCGGCGCCGCCCTGTTAACTGCCGCTTCCAATCGTGATATGAAAGAATCTATCAGTGCGCCGGGCTGGCCCGATCCCGCGACAATTACCTGAAAACATCCCATCTGTTTCGGGCGGATTTTCTTCACTGTTACGCGATAGTCTCCGACGGTCTCCTGACTATCCGCATGGATTACAGTTGCCCCTTTGACCCTCCAAGCAGAAATTAACGTCACGATCCTTCTCTTTCGAGGCAGTTTTGAATTTGGCCCCTCGTACGGACGGCGGCAGAGCAAGATTCGCCCTCAAGCGACCTTTTGTAAATGAAATAATCTACAGGTGTTGAATGCGAGAAGACTTATCTTTAGCTCTTTGGCTGTCAAATTCAGATAGCAATCTAGTTGACGCATCAAAGTATCAGCGCGAGCATGATTCGTTGGCAATGAATCAAAAAGGATCGCCCGTGCCAACGTCATTCGAAAACGAAAGGAGCGGATTACTCTTTGCTGCGATTCCACGCACAATCGTTTGTTGCTTCTAGCGCGACGATCACGCAGATCGTTCAGATTCTGAGCAGTGGCGGAGGCTTGCAAGACTCACACTATAAAGAGATGGGCATATCTTTAGGCGAGATGATGCGGGAATGTGAGAGAGTCGATTTGCCGATGACTCTCGCTCAACTAAAGAGAATTAAAGAGAGTCTTGACGGCGTGGTTGGCTCCCGCGGCGAGAAAACCATAACGAATGACAGCATTCGTCAGATGTTCCATGAGCTTATGAATCGTTTGTGGGACGAACTAGACACTCACGTTTTCTACCAGATCGAATCCCAGAAATCTTTATTCTACGAGGAACCCGAAAGATATATCGGGCAGGAAGTATCGAAGGCTTTTCCTACGGCTGCTCGCGAACTTACGGATGCTTCAAAGTGCTACGCCACTGGTAGGTATACCGCTTGCGTGTTCCATCTGATGCGAGCCTTAGAGCTGGGTCTGAGCTGCATGGCTAGAGTCTTCGGGGTATCTTCCGATTACACGAATTGGCAAAACATCATCGAACAGGTTGAGGCAAAAGTTCGAGAATTGCCAAAGACAAAATCAAAAAACTGGAAGGAAGATCAGGAATTCTATTCACAGGCCGCGAGTTACTTCATGGTCTTGAAAGACGCGTGGAGAAATTACACGGCGCACATGCGCGGGCGATACGATGAGGATGAAGCGAGGCAGATTATGGATAATGTCTGCGGGTTTTTGAAAAAGCTAGCTCTTAGGTTATCTGAGTAGTTTTTCTAAGATTAAGCTATTCACCAAAAGCTTATATTTGGTGGCGAATTGCTTTCCCGCATGATTCGGATTTTGTCAGTCGCCGCGACGAGGAATTCTTTGTCGTGAGCTTCCTTCCAGCAAGTGCGTAGGGCGGCCTGCATCAAATCCCTAGTTGCGCTATAACGGAAGGCCTTATCCACCGCCTCGACATATTCATTGAAGGTGACCGGGCTTCCGTGCTACCGTAATCGCGGAACTATGAAGACTAGCTGCAGGACGCGCAGAGAGACCTCAAAGAGGCCCAGCGAGAGCTCTATGAGAATAGGCCCCGAGCCTCGCCTTCTCGCGACTCCCACTCGAGGTTTTTTAATCTACGGTTCCGCGATTAAATCTTCTCCTAAATCCCCTAAAATCAATGGAATATAATTTTCTAATCGGCGGTAAACGGCGCCTTTTTTGCACCGACCCACAGTTCTTTCCGCAGCCTGCAACCCTTCCATTCAGCCCGTTCGCTTCTAATAGAATAAAAGTTTTGACCATCTCGCATTTTGCGAGCAGAGAGCTTCGCCAATGAAATTCAAGCTAGCCAGTGATTACGAACCTCGCGGCGACCAGCCCGAAGCCATCGCCCAACTCGTCCGAGGTGTAAATGACGGCGACCGGCATCAGGTCCTTCTCGGCGTCACCGGCTCCGGCAAAACTTTCACCATCGCGAAGCTGATCGAGCAAATCAATCGCCCCACCATCGTCCTCGCCCACAATAAAACTCTCGCTGCCCAGCTTTACCATGAATTTCGCTCATTCTTCCCGACCAACGCCGTCGAATACTTCGTCAGCTACTACGACTACTACCAGCCAGAAGCCTACGTTCCCGCGAGCGACACCTACATTGAAAAAGAAGCCACCATCAACGACGAGCTCGATAAGCTCCGCATGAGCGCCACTCGCTCGCTCTTCGAGCGCCGCGACGTCATCGTCGTCGCTTCCGTCTCCTGCATCTACGGCATCGGCTCCCCCGAAGCCTACTACGGCATGATGCTCATGCTTGAAAAAGGGAACTCGATCGCCCGCGAAGCGATCCTCCGCAAGCTCGTCGAAATCCAGTATGAGCGCGGCGAAGATCTCCGCCGTGGCACTTTCCGCGTTCGCGGCGACACCATCGAAATCTACCCGCCGTATGACGATCTCGCCGTCCGCGTCGAACTCTGGGGCAGCCAGATCGAAGCCATCCGCAAAATCGATCCGCTTACCGGCGAAATTCGCTCGCGCGAAGGCGAAATCTCCCGCATCCCCATCTACCCGAAGACGCACTACGTGCTCCCCTCCGAGCAAAAAGAGCGCGCCATCCAGGGCATTTACGAAGAGCTCGAATGGTGGAAGCCCGAACTATCGCGCCAGGGAAAAATCGTGGAATCGCAGCGCATCACGCAGCGCACTCTCTTCGACATCGAAATGATGCGCACCATCGGCTATTGCCACGGCATCGAAAACTATTCGCGCCACATGTCAGGACGCCTGCCGGGTGAAGCTCCGCCCACGCTGCTCGACTACGTCCCGTCAGATTTTCTGCTCGTCGTTGACGAATCGCACCAGACCATCCCGCAAGTCCGCGCCATGTATCACGGCGATCGCTCGCGCAAACAAACCCTCGTCAATTTCGGCTTCCGCATGCCTTCCGCCCTCGACAATCGCCCGCTCACCTTCGAAGAATTCGAGCATCGCACCAATCAAATCGTCTACGTCTCAGCCACGCCCGGCCCCTACGAACTCACGAAAGCCGGCGGCACGGTTGTCGAACAGGTGATTCGTCCCACTGGTCTAGTGGATCCGCAAGTGGAAGTCCGCCCTGTGAAAGGTCAAGTAGACGATCTCCTCGAGCAAATCCGCATCCGCACTGAGCGCAACGAGCGCGTTCTAGTCACCACCCTCACCAAGCGCATGGCCGAAGATCTCGCCGAATATTTCGCCGAAGTTGGCGTGCGCTGCCGTTACCTGCACTCGGAAATCGAAACCCTCGAGCGCGTGAAAATCCTGCGCGACCTCCGCCGCGGCGAATTCGATGTCCTCATCGGCATCAACCTCCTCCGCGAAGGCCTCGACCTCCCGGAAGTTTCTCTCGTCGCAATTCTCGACGCTGACAAGGAAGGCTACCTCCGCAGCGCCACCTCGCTGATCCAATCCATGGGCCGCTGCGCCCGCCACATCGAAGGCCGCGCCATTCTCTACGCCGACCGCATGACCGACTCCATGCGCCAGGCCATCGGCGAAACCAATCGCCGCCGCGCAAAACAAGAAGCCTACAACCGCGAACACAACATTACCCCGCAATCCATCATCCGCTCCGTCGATATGCAGCTAGCCCGAATCGTCGAAGCCGATTACCTCACCGTGCCCGCCGAAGACACTGTCATCGGCAACATCTCCACCGAGCACGAACTCCTCCAGGCCATCACCCAGCTCGAATCGCAAATGCGCGAAGCCGCCAAAAATTTCGAATTCGAACGCGCCGCCGCCCTCCGCGATCGCATCCGCTCCCTGAAGCAACGCGACCTCGGCGCCATTTTTTCTGCTACAGTTTTAAACGTGGATCCCGCAACAATTCAACCAGCCGCAGATTCGCTGGCCCCGCCATCAGCGCCGAATCATCCAGAGCCAGCCTCAAATCTGTCAGCGCCAGAATCAACTCCGCGATCGCAGCAAGCAGATGCCGCCGCCAACGCCGCCGGCGCTCCGATCGAACCAAAATCTAAGCCGGCCGCGAAACGCCGAGCCCGATGAGGTCCAATTGAGCAACGAAGTTCGTCCTCAAGCGAGAACACGCTGTCATCCTGAGGCCATCCGATCAGGATGCCCGAAGGATCTCAATGTTCGATTCGCCTCCCGGCCGATCCCGCAAGCACCCGCGCCCAGTCGCCACCTGCAACTTCTCGCTCTCGCCGCCCTCCTCATCGCCGCGCTCACCCTCGCCCCCTCCGCCCGCTGCCAGGGCGACACCGAATTCGGCGTCTGGGGCGGCTACTCCGTCGGCACTCCGCACCTCATCGGTGTCACGAGCAATCGCCAACTCGGCGTCCTCGCCCTGCGCTACGGCCACTCCATCTACGATTGGTCCAACGTCTCCCTGCAATACACGCTCGACATCATCCCCATCGAATTCATCAACCAGCCCAAATACGTCTCCTGCAATACAAATCCAAATAATTTCCCCACAGGTTTCTGCGAAGTTAGCCGTGAAAACGTCTACGGCGGCGGCATCAATCCCATCGGCCTCAAATTGAATTTCCGCCGCCAGCACCGCCTCCAAATCATCGGCGCCTCCACCGCAGGTTTCATCGCCTCGCGGCGCCCAGTCCCCGTCGACATTCCCGGCGGCACCCAATTCAATTTCGATTTTGATTTTCAAGCCGGCTTCCAACTCTTCAACTCACCCCGCACCCGCGCCTGGACCCTAGCCTACAAATACCAGCACATCTCCAACGGCTACCGCCACGATTTCAACCCCGGCCTAGACCTCCACATGCTCACCCTGGGCTACTCGTTTTTCAAATAACACGCGCATCACCGCGCGATGCCTCGCGCCTCACACAACCCCTCTCCGCAATTCCTCCAGCCGATAAAAAGTCCCCCTCCACCAAATCCCCCCATTCCAAAGCGTCACAATCGTCGACCGCGCCAGCATCCAGCAAAAAATCACCGCCCCCACCGGCTCCGTCAACGCATACACCGGCGACGCCCCCACCTCCACACACACCCCCGCATGAATCGCAATCATCATCGCCACAGCAATCGCGTCAAAAGCCAGCGCCCATCCGCGCAAAAATGGCAGCGCCACCCATGGCGCCACGCACGCCGCCAGCATCATCACCAGCTGAAAACTCACCACCCCCAGGTTGTATCCCGACGACGCAAAAAAATTCTTCGTGGTCCCGCGAATAATATTCCCCACCCCCGCGTGCCACCGCACCCGCACCTCTGTCCACGCCTTCGCCACTCCCGACCGGAATCCGCCCTCCTTCACCAGCTTCCCCAGCTTCATATCGTCCACCACTTCCATCGCCAGCCGGCGGTGCGTCCCAATCGCCTCGTAAGCGCTTCGCCGCAGCAATTGAAACGCGCCCACTCCTGCGTATCCCTTCGATCGCGAATCGTTCGCGCGCCACGGCCGGATCCCCATCAAAAATCCCATTCCGAAAAATGTCAGCGCGATTCTCTCGCCAACCGTGTGCATCTCGACGCTGCTTAGAACTGTGAGATGGTCCCAGCCCTCTCGTTTCGCCATCGCCATCGAGCGTCGCAATAAATCCGGCGAAAAGTGCACGTCAGCGTCAGTAAACACGATCCACTCGCCACTGCTCCGCTCGAAAGCCTGCTGCATCGCATACGGCTTGCCGAGCCATCCGGCAGGCAGAGCATCGATGCGCACATACTTCAGCCGAGCATCTTTCTCCGCTGCAGCCCTCAGGATTTCCGCAGTGCGGTCCTCGGAACGGTCGTCAGCCGCGATCACTT
Source organism: uncultured Acidobacteriota bacterium (assembly GCA_963790945.1). Taxonomy (GTDB): domain Bacteria; phylum Acidobacteriota; class Terriglobia; order Acidiferrales; family UBA7541; genus Palsa-295. The sequence goes on along the minus strand of CAWBRH010000028.1, from coordinate 13,065 downwards.
CATACCGCGGGTAATCCAGTGCGAGAAATGTCGCCAGCGCGGCAGGGAGTTTCTCTTCCTCGTCACGCGCAGCAAAAAGGATCGATACCGGCGGGCAATCCGCATCGTCAAGCGGCGCGATATCTCGAAGCGCAGGAATTTTTCGTGAGCCAAGCGCCACATCAATCGCGTTGAGAAGCCAGAACAAAGCGGCGGTGAACGTAAGGGCCAGCGCGAGCCAGTGCAACGTCCAATTTCCTCCACCGCATGATGAGTGAACAAGTTATGCTATCACGCTCGATGTCGCGCTCTTTGTCTCACACAATGTCGCGCACAATTTCCATCATCGGTGCAGGCCGCGTCGGTCAAACCATCGCAAAGCGCCTCCGCAAACTCGGCTGGCGAATCGGCGCCGTCGTCACACGTTCCCGCCAAAGCGCCCGCGCCGCAGTCCGCGCCATCGGTGCCGGAACGCCTCACGCCGCACTCACGCTCGAAGCGTTCAATGCCGACGTAATTCTGTTGTCGGTTCCGGATGACGTGGTCGAAAACGTGGCGCAAAAACTCGCGAAAATCAGCCGCGCAGCCCTGGCCAAAAAATCCCGCGCCACAATCATCCTCCACACCAGCGGCGCACTCGACCATCGCGCCCTGGCTCCCCTCGCTCGCCGCGGCGCATCAACCGGGTCGATGCACCCAATGCAAACTTTCAGTGGCCGCAGCGCTCCGCGTCTCGAAGGCGTCATTTTCTCAATCGAAGGCGCCCCGGCCGCCCGCTCCGCCGCGCAAAAAATCGCCCGCTCTCTCGGCGCCACGCCGGTCATTATCAAGAGCCATCACAAGCCCGCCTACCACACCTCCGGCACGGTCGTTGCTGGTCACGCTCTGGCTCTCGTCGAATCGGCAACGCAGATGCTCCTCAAAATCGGATTCACCCGCCGCCGCGCCAGCCAAGCCCTGCTCCCATTAATCCGCCAAATGCTGGATAATTATGAGTCGCTCGGTCCGCACGCTGCCTGGACCGGCCCTTTATCGCGCGGCGATTACGCGACGATTTCGAAACACGCAAGAGCGCTACGCCGCTTTCCGCGCGAGTTCCAAGACGCATATGCAGCGCTAGCGCTGTTATCCGCCCGCGTGCTTTCAAAAAAGCCCGCGGCAACAAAGACCAAAGTCGCGCGCGCTATAGGCCATCGAGCCTCGGGCGAGTAACAAGAACGCCTTGTAGGTCGCCCTTTAGGGGCGACACAAAGAGAAGCCTAAGGACGAGGGGCTTTAGCCCCTGAAGTACGCAGTTCGTCAGGGCACGGCTTTAGCCGTGCCGAAAACGAGTGCACAGAAGAGCGGCTTCAGCCGCTGAGGGCCTTTGCCGATGTTCGGAATCGTAGCTCGCAGTCATGCCGAGTCGTCGTTGTAGGCCGCGGTTTCAACCGCGGCAACTTGCAGATCGAAAGAGAACGGGGCTTTAGCCCCTGAAGTAAAGGAGACCCTAATTTGAAGCAGCTACACATCCCCGTCGAACACACCACCCTCGCCAACGGCTTGCGAGTCGTCGCATCGCCCGACCGTAGCGCCCCCGTCGTCACCGTCGGCGTCTACTATCAAATCGGCTTCCGCCTCGAACCCCGCGGACGCAGCGGTTTCGCCCATCTCTTCGAGCACATGATGTTTCAAGGCTCAGCCAACGCCGGCAAAATGGAACACATCCGCCTCATCAATTCCTCCGGTGGCCTGCTCAATGGCACCACCAACTACGACATCACAAATTATTTCGAATCTGTCCCCTCCAATGCTCTCGAACGTGTCCTCTGGCTCGAAGCTGATCGCATGCGCGCCCTCAAAGTGGACGACGAAAATCTCCGCAATCAGCGCGACGTCGTGAAAGAAGAAGTCCGCGTCAACGTGATGAACCAGCCCTACGGCGGTTTTCCGTGGCTCGATCTACCGCCGGTTGCCTTTCGCAATTGGCCCAACGCCCACAATTTCTACGGCGATTTCGTCGATCTCGACGCCGCCACCCTCGCCGACGTACAACATTTCTTCCGCACCTACTACGCGCCCAATAACGCCGTCCTTCTCATGCTTGGCGATCTCGATCCTGCCGAAGCCTTCAGCTTCGCGAAAAGATATTTCGAAGACATTCCCATTCAACCTCCGCCGCCGCGCGCCGACGTCACCGAACCTCCCCAGACCGAAGAGCGCCGCGGAACCGTTCCCGAACAATTTGGCCCGCTTCCAGCCCTTGCGATCGGCTACACCGCGCCCCCTCGCACCTCTGACGATTGGTACGCCGCCACAATTCTCGAACGCGTGCTACACGGCGGCCGTTCCGGACGCGTCTATCGCGAACTCGTTCTCGAAAAACAGATCGCTCTCGAAACCGACGGCAGTTACGACGCCCTCGATACCAATGGGCCCACGCAAATGGTCACCCGCATCTTTCATCGCCCCGAATACACGAGCGACGCGACGATTGCCGCTTTCGACTCTGTTATTAAGGATGTGCAGGAGAAGGGAATCAGCGCCGAAGAACTCGACGCTGTGAAAGTAAAATTCCGCGCCGATTATTACTCGATGCTCGAAGGCGGCATGGGTTCCTACATGCCTCGCTTTGGCCTCATGCACTATCTCGCATGCTTCACCCTATTCGACGGCGATCCGAAACGCGTCAACACCGTGCTCGACGGTTTCCTCGCCGTCACGCCCGCGCAAGCGCAAGCCGTCGCGCAAAAATATTTCGTCCCGCGCAATCGCGCCATCGTAGTCCGCAGCCCCATCAAAGAGGGAAGCGAAAAATCGAATGGAGGCGCACGATGACTTCGACGACGCCAATAACCACCGGCACGATGCCCGCAGCGAGCTCCCACACCACCGCCGCTCCGGCTCTGGGACCGGAACGTCCCGTCGCGTGGCCGAAGCGCACATCGGTCACTCTCGCGAACGGCCTGGAAGTCGTTCTCGCCGAATCGCATACTTTCCCGAAAATTACGGCCCAGCTTTTCATTCGCAGTGGCAACGCGGCCACGGCACAGGGCTCCGGGCGTCCCCGACCTCACCGCCCATGTGATTCGCACCGGTACCGCCACACGCACCAGCCGCCAGATCGAAGAGGATCTTCGCCGCATGGGCGCGGACGCCGGATCGAGCGCAGGTGCGGACAACAGCGCAATTTCCATCGGCGGCCTTGCTGAATTCTCTGATGGGCTTTTCGAAATGCTCGCCGACCTCGCGCGCAACGCCTCGTTCCCCGAAGATCAGTTCGAACGCGAACGCCGCCAGAAAATCGAAGGGCTGCGCGTCGAGCGCACCACTCCAGGCTTCCTCGCCAACGAACGAATGCGCCGCGTGCTATTTGGCGATCATCGCTACGCCGTCATTGCGCCTACAGAAGAACAGGTAGCCGCTTACCGGCGAGACGAGCTCGAACATTTCTACCACCATCACTACACGCCCTCGAATTCACTCCTGCTCGTCGTCGGAGATTTCTCGAGTGATCACATGCTCGCGCAAATCGAGAAAGCATTCGGCAGCTGGAAAGGCTCGCGGCCCGAACCGCTTATCTCCTCCGCTCCGCCGGAAGCTTTAGGCCGACAGGTGCATCTCGTCCATCTGCCCGGTTCAGTTCAAACCCAGGTTCTCGTCGGCAATCTCGCGATCACCCGCCGCGATCCCGATTGGTTCCGCACGTTCTCGCCAATTCGATTTACGGTGGCGCATTCCACTCGCGCCTTGTGATGAATATCCGCGAACAAAAGGGCTACACCTACAGCCCGCGTAGCGGAATCACCGCTCTCCACCAGCACGGTTTTTTCACCGTCCACGCCGCCGTGCGCAACGAAGTAACCGCCGCCACGCTCACCGAAATGTTCTACGAAATGGACCGCATGCGCTCGCTTCCAGTCACCCCAGAAGAACTCGAAAGCGCGCAAAGCTACCTGACCGGCGTTTTCTCGCTCGGTGTCGCAACACAGGACGGCGTCCTCGGCCAGCTCTCCACGGTCTACCTCGACCGCTTGCCCGACGATTATCTCGAAACCTATCGCGAAAAAATTCGCGCGCTAACGGCCAACGACATATTGCTCGCCGCCCGCCGCCACTTCGATTCTGCCAACGCCCAAATCATCCTGGTAGGTGACCGCGACCAAATCTTCGACCAAGCCGCCCTATTCGGCCCAGTAACCGAATACACCGCCAATGGCCACAAGTAGCACAGGCATTCCTGCCTGTGCCACAAGTCGCTATGCGCAAGGCGTCGAAATGCGAGGCAACGTAAAATTCGGTTCTTCTGCTTTGCTCTTGGTCGCAAGTGCTGCCATTGTTCTCTCGATTTGCGTCGCTCCCGCCCTCGCCCAAAAAACTCCTCCCGCGCAACCCCTCAACCTCAACACCGCCACCATCGCCCAACTCGAAACCCTCCCCGGCATCGGCCCAAACACCGCCAAATCCATCGTCGACTTCCGAAATCACAGCGGCCCATTTCAACGCGTGGAAGACCTGCTCGCGATCAAAGGAATCTCCAAATCAAAACTCGAGAAGCTGCGCCCCGTATGTCACAATTGCGCCGGCAGCCACCAAACATAAATAAATTCAGACAGACCGAAGGAGTTACAAAATGGAGCGCCACCGTTTCTCATATTTCGCGATCTCGGTTCTCATGGCTTCGGCTTTCGTGATTTTCGCGGTAAGCGCGAACGCCAGAAATCCCCTGACGGCGGCCTCAGCGACTGTGCCGCATGGCCCGGAGCGGCTACCATCTGCTGAAAAAAATCGCACTCGGCGGCGAAGGCGGTTGGGACGCGCTCACATTCGATTCCGCCACCCGCCGTCTCTTCGATCTCGCGCCAGTCGAAAGTCATCGTGGTGAATGTTGATTCAGAAAAAGTTGTCGGCGAAATTCCAAACACGGATGGCGTCCACGATATCGCTCTCGCCAACGAATTTAATAAGGGTTTCACGTCCAATGGCCGCGCCGGCACCGTAACAATTTTTGATTTGAAGACGCTCGCGGTCACCGGCAGCGCGCAGGCAGGCACAAATCCTGATGCGATCGAGTACGACCCTGTCTCAAAACGCGTCTTCGCGATGAACGGCCGCAGCTCAACTCCACCGCAATTGACGCCGCCACAGGAAATGTCGCCGGAACAATTGCGCTGGCGGGCAAACTTGAATTGCAGTGGCCGACGGCGCTGGCCACATTACGTCAACGTCGAAGACAAAAGCGAACTCTGGCAGATCGATTCGCAGAAGCTCACCGTCACCGCGCACTGGCCCCTCGCGACATGCCAGGAACCGTCCGGCCTCGCAATTGACGGCCGCGCATCGCCGCCTCTTCGCCGGCTGCGACAACAAAATGATGGCGGTTGTGGATGCGGATTCCGGGAAAGTAATTGCCACGCCCGCGATCGGCGAAGGCGTCGACGGATGCGGCTTCGATCCCGGCACAGGTTTCGCGTTCGCCTCGAATGGCCAGAGCGCAACGCTAAGCGTGATTCACGAGGACTCGCCCGATAAATTCACGGTAGTCGAAGAAGTCCCCACGCAAAAAGGCGCCCGCACCATGGCCCTCGATCCCAAAACTCACGAAGTCTACTTGGTCACAGCAGACTTCGGCCCGCGTCCCGCGCCAACGCCAGAAAATCAGCATCCGCGTCCAACAATTCTGCCAAATTCATTTGTAGTTTTAGTTTACGGAAGGTAACAGAGAAATTTGTGGCGCATCGCCGTCACGAAAACTAAAAAACTTGGTGCCCGCGCTTTGCTGGCTCGATCGACAGTGGCACCTGATCCGCAATCTCGAGGCCGTAACCTTCGAGCGCCACCACTTTGCGCGGATGATTCGTCAGCACGCGAATCCGCCGCAATCCGAGATCAATCAAAATCTGCGCGCCGATTCCGCTTTCGTGCTGCACGAACCGCTGCCGCCCCGAATCCTGTTCGCTCCCCTCGCGCGCGATGGTAACGAATCTCAGGCAACGCCGCTTCCTCGGCGCGCCGCGTATCAATTCCAAATCCGCGGCCAGTGTGATGCAGATAAACAAAGACGCCGCGACTCCTGCGCAATCGCGGCCAGCGACCGCTCGATGATCTCGTGGCAATCGCACGCCGTCGAACCGAACACATCGCCGGTGAGGCAGTGCGAATGAACGCGCACCAGCGGCGGCGTCGATCGCTGCCGCCGGCACGGTGCTCGCCACGTCGCCGCGCACCAGCGCGACGTGCATTTCGTGATCGACGTCGCTCGAATACGCGATCATCCGGAAATTCCCGTGCCGCGTGGGCAGCACCGATTCCGCAATTCGCCGCACGTATCGCTCATGCTGCATGCGGTAGCGAATCAGATCCGCGACCGTCACCAGCTTCAAATCGTGCGCGCGGCAAAATTCGATCAGTTGCGGCACTCGCGCCATCGTGCCGTCTTCGTTCATGATTTCGCAGATCACGCCCGAATGATCGCGCCCGGCAATCCGCGCCAGATCCACGGACGCTTCCGTCTGCCCAGCCGCACCAACACGCCGCCATTCCGCGCGCGCAAAGTGTGAACGTGCCCCGGCCGCGCCAAATCTTCCGGCCGCGTATTCGGATCCGTCGCCGCCAGAATCGTAGTCGCCCGGTCCCACGCGCTGATGCCCGTGGTCGTTCCGCGCTTGGCGTCGATGGGCTCGCAGAATGGCGTGCCGAAAGCGGACGTGTTGCGCGGCGAAATTGGCCGCAGGTCGAGCGCGTCGCAGCGCTGCTCGGTGAGCGAAAGGCAGATCAGCCCGCGGCCGTACTTGGTCATGAAGTTGATGGCTTCGGGAGTGATGTTGTCGGCGGCCATGGTCAGATCGCCTTCGTTTTCGCGGTCCTCGTCATCGACGAGGACGATCATGCGTCCCTGGCGCATTTCTTCGACGGCTTCTTCGACGGTGGCGAATGGCGCTTTACGCTCTGTCATTTGTTTGGCTCGTTTTCATTTTAATACAGGTTGCGCGAGAGTGGTGAAGGCCCGATGACTTGACTCGTCGAATCGCCTCTTGCGTCGAGATTGCCCTCCGGCTGCGATGCGGACTGCGAATCTTGGCCCCCCTTTTACCGCCGATTAGAAATTCGTATCTGTTGCAAATAGGCCGGTTATTCGCAGTTTTAATCGCGGAACCGTAGATTAGAAATTCACGGCGGCGGGACGTTTCGTCCCCGGTGTTACGGCCGCGCTTGGCGCGCTAATTTCATTACCCAAGCGTCACGGTAGCACGGAGCGGCGCAGCGATTTCAACGAATGTTTCGGGGAGAAATTTGGGGGGGCTTAAGCCGGGGCGTTGAAGCGGGACTTGAATGGGCGCCGGAGGCGCGGCAGATGCGCCAGTTGAAGGGGCGCACGTGAATCAGGGTGACTTTCATCGCCGTGGGGCGGTTGTAGTGTTTGGCGAGGCTCAGGATTGCGCGTTCATCGCGCTGATGGAGCCGAAGGTGACGGCGACGCTGTGTTCGAGCGCGTACTCGTTCACGGCTGTGTTGACCGAGCTTTGGATGCCGCGACCGCGCCACTTGGGATGGACGAAATTGCCGTAACGAACGGCCTCGCCGGGGCGCACGATCCAGGTGACGCCGAAGTCGAGTTCTACGACGCCGCTCGCGAAGGAAATCCACGTAGCCCGCCGGTTCGGCCGAGGCGTAGGCCATGGCGAGCACGTCACCGCGCTTGAGGCGCTTTTGCGCTTCGTCGCGAGATTTCACCGAGCGCGGCCACTTGGGTTAAGCTTCGGTCGAGGCAGCCGCAATCGCGGGTGTAAATTTTCGTTTCGATTTTTCTCTTCGCGTAGGGCTCGGGGACTTGCGCGGCAATATCGGTGGCAAAGATTCGATAGACGTGCCAGTAGACAATCGGGCGCAGGATGTTGCGAGCGCCCAGCAGGTGAAAGGACCCAAAAGCCGCGCCAGCGCAGGACTTCGCCAGTCCGGGCGCCACAGGCTTGGGGGCCGACTGTTCATTTGCGCGGGATGATACAGGATTTTTTCGCGGGCGGAGGGTGAATTTGGCGACCGGATGGGTCTATAGCGCCAGCGAGACATAAACATAGGAGGGAGACTACGCATGAGAAGGCTCCGGCAAACCCCCAAGAACAGGCGCGATAACGGAAAGCCGACACATTGAGATCACTGGGCGACATCACCTACCTGTTCAGGTGATATAGCGCCTGACGCCGGCGACCGCCTGGTACTGGAGGCAAGCAAACAGACCACAGTGACGCTGAGCGCTGCTGGTACTAAATGAGGGTTGGGATGCCTGAAGGACGTTAGACATTCAATCACCGCGACTGGAACAAAGGCTGCCAACGCGCCAATCATGACCAACTTTGTGAAAAAAGCACTGTAATTATTTCTGGTCATCGATGATCCATTCGACTGCAATCGTTAGCATTTGCACCTTCGACCGAACACTACTACAACTCTCTAAATATTCGCCTACCTAAATCAATCTTCATTCGATTGCTAGTGACAGAGACCAACATCTTTAGCTATTTGAGCGACACCCGAGACTATGCCTCCCACTATCCCTCCGATTGTTCCAAATGTTTGGAGCGTCACTCCCAAACGAGCCTAGATTATGGTGGAGTCACTCGCCGCCCCGGAGAGGAACGCCGTATCGAGGGTTAGCTCCCAGCCCAGTTTCTACAAGCTGTGTGCAGATTCCCGGTTTTTGCTGCTGTTGATTCTGCTGGTTTGGCTCGGGCTGCCCCGGATCGGGGTGAACTTGATGAGGGTCAGTCGGAGCGGGGGCAGCCGGAGCAGGATCATTAGGGCCGGGATCACCTGCATTCGGATCGCTCGGTGGATCGGCAGTAGGATCTGGGGCCGGGCGGTCGGCGGGTCCGCGGGGGGATCCGGTGTGGGCTGGCTCGGTGGATCTTCGGGAGGTGGAGCACCGGAACCACAGGACGCGTGACGAGCTTGGCGAGCTCGGCGAGCGTCATCTGTGGCGGCATCACCGGGAGTGTCCGTATGACACATTCCAGTCGGGTCGATCCTGCAAATCGGACTATTTCGTACGTATCGTAACCATTCAAGGAATTCGGGTCGCGGAAACGAGACCGCCAAAATGCCCGCCGGGTCGGGAGACGGCCAGCGGCCTTGGAGGCCATACTCCCGTTCGGGAAATCGTTATGATTCGGAGCATTGCGCTGGTTCATACCGGTGAATGAAAGCTCGGCCGTTCCTCACTCGGCGTAAGGTTCGCCGAAGGGAGCGTATGCCCCGTCGAAGTACATTGTGCGCGTCGGCGTCGAAGGCGGGGTGGCCCACCTTTTTCTGCGGCATGTCCGTGGTTTCCACCGTTGATGGCGGTCCGCCGCCTCGGATGATACCACTCAGGTAGATTACTTCGAAGCTTATCTTGGTTCTTGCGGGTGCGACCTGATCCTTCGCCGGGTTTGCGAAGGGTGGGAGGAGGTTGACTCGTCTTCGATGCCGAGAATATCAATCGGCGCTATGGGACTACGAAGCTGCATTTCATTACTTTCAGTTGTTATCTGCGTTTGCCGTTTTTGAGGACGGTGCGGGCGCGGAATGCGTTTCTGATCGTTCTTAATGAAGTGCGGGGGCGGTATCGGTTCGTCATCGTCGGCTACGTCGTGATGCCGGAGCACGTTCATCTGTTGATATGGGGAGTCGAAGAAGGCGAGATCCGTCGGTGGTGGTGCAGGTGTTGAAGTCAGACGCGTGTCGCGGAGGTTGCGGGGGAAGGATTCGGGGGAAATCTTCGGTGGGACAGTTGAGTTTGTGGAAGGATGCCGCGGTGCATCGCAGTTTTTGGCAGCGGAGGTTTTATGACTTTAATGTTTGGAGCCGGAAGAACGAGAAACGAGAAATTGAATTACGATGGACATGAACCCAGTGAAGCTACGATTGGTGACCGACGCCGAAATTGTGGGCGTGGAGTAGTTACCGGTTTTATCAGTATGGGGAAGAGAGTTTGTGCACGCCGGATGGGTTGAAAGATTAGGAGGAAACGCGGAACGAGAAACAAACAGCGAAACTGAAACACCAACACCAACATCAACACCGAAAACACCCACCCTTCGCAAAGGCGGCGAAGGATGGGGCACCCGCAAAGACTGGGGCAGGATTCGGAAGAATGGTCGAGTGGTATCATTCGCGCGGGAGTGCCGTGAATTGTGGGGAGCCACGGAATGCAAATCGAGAAAGGGTTGGCCACCCGCCATTCCGGTGGAAGATTGTTCTAGCTCGTGTACTTCGCGGCTTTTCGCATAAGCGCTTCGATAGCCACCGACGGGTGACCTTGCGGTTGCGCGAGGGCAAATAATTCGCCGGGATGAGGCAAGAGAAGGCGACGCTTCCTTTCCCTGCACCCCATCCCCTCCAAGAGCCGGACGAATTGTGTCAGGAATGTGCCCGGTCTAAATATGTCAGACATGTTCCCGGCTGTATATTTGTGTCGCGCCTACGGCGCTATGAGTGCGCGAAGAAGCAGAGGGGTCGCGGAGGTGAGGGGGAGGAGTCGGGGGAAGAAACGAACGCATAAACTGATCTTCTTTTTTCTTTTAGTCGCTCCGGTACCTATGTCGGCTCAGACCTCTTCGCCGGGTGATCCACTGGTTGAACTAGAGAAGCTGACGGCGCTCTTCGAAGCTGGGGCATTCGGGAAAGTTAGGGTGTTGCACGTGCACGATTCAACTTTGACGCGTGTAGCCGTAAGCAAAGACGCCTTGCGTTCTATCGCGACCTCACTCAAGACTCCACGATGAAATGCAGAGAAGTTCGGCTCGCTCTTCTCGGGGGTATCCGCCATAACGGAAACTCATGGGCCGGACCTTCGCAGGGGACCGTGTTTCTATGATCCTCAAGGTCATGTGATCAGGCCGGTGTTCGTCGACCATTTCGTGGAACACGGTACCTAAAGAATGCCGCGACGTTTCGGAGACGGGCACCACCGCGCGCAGTCTTGCAAACGTCTGCACACAGATTACCGGTATTCGAAACTGATCAGGCGCGACTGGTATCTGACGCGGGTGGTCCACCCTTCTCTGCCTTATCCGGGGTTTCACAATTGACGGCGCTTCCGTGAGGATGACGATTGTATCGTTCACCGCCGGCTAGTTGATGCGGGTGTCTGTGCCTTCGTTCATTAGGGTCCAGTGGGCGCCGGATCGTCGGTGAATTTTGTGTTCCAGGTGACGATGCCGGGCTTGGAGAAGTCGTTGATGGTCTTGATGTGGATTTTCTTGCCTTTTTGTTCTTCGTCTGTGTCGTAACTCCAGATGGAGCCATCGATGGTTAGGGGTGTGGCGCGAGGTGTGCAGCGGTCGAATCCGCAGAACTTGTAGGAGGCGTGCAAAAATAGAGTCGTTGCGCGTTCCGGAGGGGCCGGCGAAGAGGGCGTCCAGATCATGTAGCCCGTAGGCAAGGCGGAGGTACGATGGGATTTCTCCTACGTGGTGACGGCGGTCGCACGAGCGAGCTTGCCGTGGTGGATTGCGGTCAGGTGAGCGGGTGCGATTGAGGCGGGATTGCAGGCAGGAATGGGAGAAGAGGAGTGAGCTCTGAAGGCGAAATGCATGGACGAAGGAATTTCAAATTTGAAAATTTCAAATTAAGCGGCGGCAGAAGGCAAGAAAAGAAATGCAGATCCCTCGACTGCGCTCGGGATGACAACTTGGGGGAGGGAGACGAACGCAAAGCGGGGGGGGGGATAAGAAGCCCGCGGGTTATTTGCCGAGGAGGAGGAGGATTACGTCGAGGAGGACGAGGACGGCGACGACTACTTCGAGGGCGAACATGCGGCGTTCGTTGAATTGGGCGACCATGAATCGTAGAGTTCGCCGGCGGTTTTTAGTTTTTCGCTTACGAGGGTTTTGTAGTCGTTGACGCCGATTTTTGCGGAGCTGAGAGCGTAGACGCGGGCGTAGTAGGTGTCGGAGATGAATTTTACGGCGTATTCGGTGCGCTCGGTGAGATCCATGATGTCGAGGCGGATGCGATTGAGGCGGCCGGCGCGGCGGGCGAGTCGCCAGCTGGCGAGGAAACTTTCGTGGCCTTCGAGAGAGCTGTAAACGTTGGAGAGCAGAGTGGTGAGGAGCTCGTCGTAGTAGCGGAACTCGAGCACTGCGTGTCGGCGTATTCGAGGAATTCGATGGCGGCGGGAGTGGCGTCGGGCTTGTCGTTTACGAGAGCGGCGGCTCAGCCGACTACGACTAGATCGCTAGGATAGTAGGAGAGGGCGGAGCGGACGATTTCGTCGCGTTCTGAGGCAGCGAGAGGCATGAGTTCGCCGCGGACGAGTTGGGTGATTTGATCGGCGTAGGATTGGAGCATTTCGACGCCTGTGGCGGGGCGGCCGTCGGCGTGCTGGGCGGATTCGATGTCGATGACGAGGTAGTCTTCGTCGAGCCATTTTTCTGAGGGCTTGATGAGGACGGGGCGGAAGCGGTCGAGGCGGGCGCGCAGGAGATTTTCGGCGGCTTGCTCGACTTCAGGAGCGTTCATCCAGCGATACGTTTGGACGCAGAGGGAATTGAAATCGCATTTGAATTCGGTGGCGAGTTCGATGTCGACCACACCGAACCAGTAGTATTTGATTCGAGCTTCGACAAAATCCTCCAGCGCCCCCTCCAGCTTCAACCCGCCCCGGCTCGCATATTTTAAGGCCGCACCAATAATTTCTACGCGCGCGTCCGCGGCCACCTGGGACCCGGCTTCTCGACCTTCTCCCGTTCACCAGCACATTTCCCGCCAGCAAAATAGCCTGTGCCCGCTCCCGCGAGGGCGCCAGCCCGCGCTCCACAATCAAAACATCCAATCGTAATTTCCCAGGTTTGCGATTCGAATGTTCTTGCCGGAAGGAACCATCTCAGAAGTAGGTTTCACTCGCATACACAAGAAGCAATAACGTCTTACGTCCGGTCTTCTCTTCGACCTCTGCGTCTCTGCGGTTCGCTTATCCCAGCTCGGCCGACCAGTGCTCTACGCCCGCCGCGCCACCAAAAACTGCGCCAATTGCCAAGCAATCTCGCCCCGCGCTCTCCATAAAACTCCAAATCCTTCAGCGCCTTCGCCTCCAAATCCGCCGCAATATCCCGCGAAACTTCCAGC
>CAWBRH010000027.1:0-74422 GCA_963790945.1 uncultured Acidobacteriota bacterium | reverse complement strand
GAGAAAATCAGCTGGATTCACGGGGCGCGCCGCCAGTTCAGCCTGACCACCGACGCGATCGTCGGTTTCCCGGGCGAGACGGAGGCTGATTTCGAAGAGACGCTCACGCTGCTTGATGCCATACAAAGCGACGGCGTCTTCGCGTTCAAATACTCACCGCGCCCGAATACTCCCTCGCTGGCGATGCCGGATGTGATTCCCGAGGAAGAAAAGAGCCGCCGCCTCGCCATCCTGAATGAATGCCAGCGCCAGATTCAGATCGCGCGCAACGAAAAGCTCGTCGGCGCCCGCTTCGAAGTCCTCGTGGACACGCATCACACCGCCCGCAACCAATGGGCCGGACGAACCACCAGCAACCGCATCGTAAATTTTTCTACATCGCGCGAGAATCTTCTGGGACAATACGTTCAGGTGCACATCACGCGCAGCGCACCGAATAGTTTAATTGGTGAGGAAGTGCAGTGAGTTAGAGACCTTATAAACCGGGATACCGGGAGGCCAGGCATGGAACTCGAATGCAAAATCCGCGGATTGATGATGGACCCGGTAACAAACATGCCTGTCGTGGTGCTGAAAGAAACCGCCGGCAGCGGCGTGCTTCCGATCTGGGTGGGCGTGTATGAAGCGAACGCCATCGCGCTCGAAATCGAAAAAGTGCAGACGCCGCGCCCGATGACGCACGACCTTCTCAAGAACGTCCTCACCGGCCTCAATGTCCATGTGCAGAAAGTGGTGGTCTCCGATTTGAAGGACGATACTTTCTACGCGCTGATCTGGATGGAACGCGATGGGCAGCTGATGTCGATGGATTCGCGGCCGAGCGATGCGCTGGCTCTTGCGTTGCGGCTTGATTGCCCGATTTTCGTCGAGGATGAAGTGCTGAAGAATTCGCGCACCGCCAGCGCCATCTCTGAGAAAAGCTCCAACGAAGAACTTCGCAAGTGGCTCGAGAATCTGAACGACGAGGATCTCGGCCGCTACAAGATGTGAAGGCCCGCCGAGAGTCTTTGTTTACCAGGTTGGTCCGGGCTATTGACGGTTGATCAATTCAGGTCGCTACACTCCCTTCGTAATCAAGCTGGCTGCGATTCCAGACAGAAAATCCTGGGCACTGTGTTGAATCATCCCGGGCCTCAGACTCCGTCGCTTCACGGCGAGTATCCCGAAGAGGGCGCCATATCCAGCAAGAATAATCACCCCGCGTAAGCCCTGGTACGAATGAACAGCTCCGAACAGGATTGCTTGAAGAGCGACGGCGAGCCAAGATCGTCCGCTGAGTGCCAGAAATTGCCTTTGCAGATAGCCACGAAATGCGATTTCCTCGCATACACCGGCACAAACTGATACAACGCACCATAAAATAATCTCGAAAACACCGCGAGGTGCAACAATAGCGATGGCCCTCAGGCGCAAGTCGTTTGGTCCAATCAAAAAGTGCGTGCCGATAAGAAACACGGCGACAACAAGCCAGAATAAAAGCGCGACCCCAGTATCGCGCAGCGCATCCGTCCACCGCTTCCAGTTTCCTCCAATCAGATCGGTCAGTTTTGTACCACTTCGCCTCAGCCCGAAGAACCAGATATAACCGACCATAGCCAGTTCAAAAAAAATGACGAACAGATATTGCGGAAGCCGGCTTGCCCGGTGACTAGCTTCAATTCTTGCGACTCGGCCGGACTCAAAGAGGGCCCAAGCACAGAGGAAGGCGATGAACAGAGCGGTATGCCAAATGGGTGCCACCAGCTTTCGTTCAGGCTTTGCCTCGACAGTAAGAGATACGCTAACCATCCTCTAATCCTTGTGCACCATTCCGAGAGTTGCCTAAACATAGCATCTCCTCGCTGGGATTGGGCCGCCTGGCACGTCCGCAGTTTCTTAACTGTCGAGCACACAGCGAAGGCGAAAATCCCGCAAAACCGCATTTTTCGCTTGCAGTGAGCGGGCTAGAATCGGTAGAGTTACCCAACTTGTGGTGTAGCCCGGGTGACGTGCCATATATGGCCCCAGGGTTGCTACAAGTGGAGCGAGGGGCACGGCTTGACCTGCGTCCTTTCAGTCGCAAACCAAAAAGGCGGCGTCGGAAAGACTACAACTTCCATCAATCTAGCTGCCGCTATCGCTCTGAAGAAAAAAAAGACTCTGCTCATCGATCTCGACCCACAATCCAACGCCACCATCGCATTTTTCGACCCGGCCGACATTCAAACCACTATGTACGACATTTTCGCCGAGCATTCTGCGGAGATGTCGAAGATCATTCGCCCTACGAAGGACCCGTACCTTTTCGTGGCGCCAGCTCGACTGGCCCTTGCGCGCCTCGAACAGCAGCTGGCGGGCGCATTCGACGCGCCATTCAAGCTCAAGGACGCTCTCTCGCCCATCCTGAAGGATTTCGACTTCATCGTGATGGATACGCCTCCGGCTCTGGGTATTCTCACGGTCAACGCGCTCGTCGCGTCCACGCACCTTCTTGTGCCGATTCAAGCCGCCTACTTCGCGATCGAAGGCACCGACGATTTGCTCGAGACCTACGCTCGCATCCGCGCGCGTCCCAACCCGGATTTGAAAGTTCTCGGCGTGGTGATCACGCTCTTCGACAAGCGCACGAATATTTCGCGCGACACGCACGAGCAGATTCGTGCCACGTTTGGCGATGCGCTCTTCAAGACGCGCATCAGCAAGAACGTGCGCCTGGAAGAAAGCCCCGCCTACAAAGAAACCGTTTTTACATACGCGCCGAAATCTTCCGGCGCCGATGACTACAAGAAACTGGCCCAGGAGGTATTACAACGTGTCCAAGAGGATCGGGTTACCCGTCACTCTCAAGATGCGGCATGACGCCCACTACGTTGAGACTCTGACGAGTTTCAGCGGCGCGTCCATTGGCCGCATGATCCCGATCGATAAGATTCGTCCGAATCCCGATCAGCCCCGCAAGTTTATCGGCGATGTTCGCGAACTTTCCGATTCGATCCGTGAGAAGGGCGTGCTTGAACCGCTGCTCGTACGCTACATTCCGCGCGAAGATACCTACTACATCATTTCCGGTGAGCGCCGCTATCATGCTTCGAAAGCTGCGGGCCTGCATGAGCTTCCTTGTATCGAGAAGATTGCAGACGACGCCGAAACGCTTGAGCTTGCTCTCATCGAGAATCTCCAGCGCAAGGACCTGACTCCATTCGAAGAAGCCGATGGCTTGCAGCGGCTTGCCGATCAATTCGATTACACGCATGACGACATCGCCAAGAAAATCGGGCGCGCTCGCTCGTCCGTTACCGAAACGATGTCGTTGCGCGTGATCCCGGAAACGGTTCGCCGCGAATGCAATGAGAACGGCATTGTCTCGAAATCGCTGCTTCTGCAGGTGTCGCGCCAGCCCAACGAGAAGAAGATGACCGAGATGGTTCATCGCATCTCGCAGGGCGGATTGACGCGCGACGAGGCCCGCAAATCGCGCAAGGACGAGACCGGTGCCGCGCCCCGTCCGCAGCCCTTCATCTACAACTACGAAGCTGAGGACGGCTCGTTCACCGTGCGCCTGCAATTTCGCAAGAGCCATGTGAGCCAGGACGAGCTGGCCGCCGCAGTTCGCGCTGTGCTTCGCCGCTTGGAATCGGGCTCAACGCGTTCCTCAACCGCTGTAGCGTGATACACGGCTGTGAAAATCCTCTGCTGTTGAGTTGGTGTCTCCCGCTCGGCGGAGCATGATCACAAATACGGCGGAGGTCGCAAACCGCGCCCGCCGCCGCGTCGCGCTCCGCCTGCTGCCGTACCTCGCAATCCTCTACATCATCGCTTTTCTCGATCGCACCAATATCTCCACCGCCGCTCTGCAGATGCCACGCGAGCTCGGTTTCGACGACCGCGTCCTGGGCTTCGGTTCCGGCATTTTCTTCGCCGGTTATTTCCTGCTTGAAATTCCTGGCGCCGTAATCGTCGAGAAATGGGGCGCGCGCCGCTGGCTTTCGCGCATCATGGTCACGTGGGGAATCGTCAGTATCGGCATGGCGTTCGTGCACACCGCGCCTCAATTTTATTCACTGAGATTTCTGCTGGGCCTCGCGGAAGCCGGTTTTTTCCCCGGAGTCCTCGTCTACCTTACGCACTGGTTCATTCATTCCGACCGCTCAAAATCCGTCGCCGCCTTTATGGGCGCGATTCCGCTTTCTTTCATCATCGGCTCGCCGATATCGGGCTGGCTGCTCGGCGTGCACTGGCGCGGAATAAGCGGCTGGCGCTGGCTTTTCATTCTCGAAGGTCTCCCGGCAGTTATCTTTGGCATCGTTACGTGGTTTTATCTTACGGACTGGCCCCGCGAAGCAGGCTGGCTTCCCGACGATGAGCGAGATTGGTTATCCGCCCGTCTCGGCGAAGAAAACTCAGCTAGAAAATCCATTCGCTCGTACACCGTGTGGCAGGCCTTCCGCGACCCGCGCGTTCTGCTGCTCACATTCGCATATTTTCTCCATGCGGCGATCGCCTACAGCTTTGTCTTCTGGCTTCCCACGATCTTGAAGCGGCTGACTAATCTTCCCGATTTTCGCGTCACGCTCGTCGTATCGCTGATCTACGTGGCAAGTCTCATTGCGATGCAGGCGAATGGCTGGCATTCCGACCACGTCCGCGAACATCGCTGGCATACCGCAATTCCCACGTTCCTCTGCAGCGCGTCTCTGCTTCTGACCCTCGTCTTTCATCCCGGCATGTGGCTCACCGTGGTATTCCTGGGAATTTCCAACGCATGCCTGCTCGCATTCGTTACAAGTTTTTGGGCGATCCCTTCAGCTTTCCTCGGCGAATCTGCGGGAGCCGCTTCCACCGGCTTGATTAACTGCGTGGCGATGTTGGGCGGCTTCGCGGGGCCTTCCCTGATTGGCTCCCTGTCGGCTCGCTCCCACTCTTTTCATTCATCATTCATCTGTATGACGCTCGCGGCGGTTGTGGCGGGAGTTGCAATCCTGTTGGCGCGCGTTCGGCCGCTAGACTTTTCTCACTGAACGCGTTTCGCCTCCAGGTACCCTGTGTCAAATCGTTGGCTTCGCGGCCGACGTCTCCTATACTGAACATCCGGATGCTCAAAATCCGGCGCGCACATGAAATCCGAAACTCAGCTCCTCCTCATCAGCAGCTCATTCATCCCGGACGGTACGAGCTATCTCGACTACTGCTCTGCCGACGTGCTGAATTTCTATCGCACTGCAACGCGGATTCTCTTTATCCCGTATGCGCTGAAAGATCGCGACGCCTACGCCGCCAAAATTGCGGCGCACTTCGATGGCTCAGGACTTCTCGTCGAATCGCTTCACACGGCGCGAGACCCGCGCGCCGCAATCGAAAACGCTGAAGCATTTTTCGTCGGTGGCGGAAATACGTTCCGCCTTCTCGACGCGCTCTACGAGCTCGGCGTCCTTCACGCTCTCCGCAATCGTGTCCGCGCCGGCGCGCCATATCTTGGAATAAGCGCCGGGACAAATCTGGCCTGCCCCACAATCAAAACAACGAACGACATGCCAATCGTTTTTCCGGCCAGTCTCGACGCGCTAAGCCTGATTCCATTTCAAATCAATCCGCACTTTGTCGATGCTGACCCCAACGCGCCCCTGGCTCACGAAACACGAGAAGAACGTATCCGCGAATTCCACGAAGAAAACTCCGCACCCGTTCTCGGACTTCGCGAGGGCGCCTGGCTGGAAGTTACTGGCAGTTCGGTCACCGTGCGTGGTCTCAGCGGCGCAAGACTCTTTCAGCGCAACGCGGCGCCCATCGATTGCGCTTCCAACGAATCTCTCGATTCTCTCCTCGGGTGAGCGCGCAATGGACCTCACGCCCAAACAAGCGGCACTCCTTCAACGCGTTCTCTCTCAAGACTTCGAATTGATCGCGTTCCCCGTCTACCCAAATCACATCGGCATCCGAAGAGGGAACTGCGCCGCGCTTCTCGCCCCGGTCATCCCAGACACTTTCAAAATTTTCGCCGAGCCTGCATACCTCGTCGACGGAAACCTCAGCGCGCGAATCACTCTCGACGGCCACGATTACTTCATCTGGAAAAAACAAAAGCTCGAAGCCACCCCGGCCCGCCGAGCGGAACTCACCTCTTTTGCCGACGATCTAGCTGAAGCTCTCCTGCCTGTCGAATAGATCGGATCGCCAGGCCGATGATGCGAGGGAGGTTATTCGAAGAGTTGAAACCCACTGGCCCTGGTGTTCTTCGAAGGTTCGTCGCGAAACCACCGGCAACCGGGTGAGAGCAAAAAAACATCAAACCGTAACATAAGCGTCGGCTCGCCTGAAAATGACTGAGGGACACAAATCGCCAATAGAAATAATACGATGAGTGGTTCCAGTACTTCACCGTAGTAGATTCACTGCCAGCACCATAGGGGGTTCCCTTATAGCCAAAACAGCTGCTGCCTGATTGTACCGAAGTGATTCGCGTTGTATTCATCTGGCGCACTCCGGGACCCATCGTTAGTTAGTTTTCTAGATTCGCATCTCCACGTTCTTCGCTCGGAGAGTGCGTGTCTTCGCTCAGGCCATGTAAATCCAGCTCGGCGGAGGCGTTTGATGAACTGGCTCCCCTTGATCGTGAGTTTGGTGAGCGGCGGTGTAGGCGGAAACATTGCAGGCGCATTAATGCAAAAGTTCAACCTCGGCCCGGTGGGGAACACCATCGCGGGCATCGTGGGCGGCGGCGTAGGCGGCCAGCTGCTGAACATGATCACCTCAGGCGGAGCTGCCGCGGCGGCAGCTGCACCCGCTAGCGGGATGGACCTCAGCTCCATTCTTTCCAGCGTCGGAGGTGGCGGCATCGGCGGAGCCATCGTGATGGCGGTGATTGGCCTGATCAAAGCGCAAATGGCGAAGGCGTAGTTCGAAACGATCCCCGCGGCAAATTCCTTCTCGTAGGAGTTCGCCACACAACTCAACCCAAATCGAACCGGAGGCAGGATGAGAATTAAGCTGTTGGTTTTCGCGATGCTCGTGTTGTGGTGGGGCGCTCTCTCACATCAAGCCTCCGCGCAGACCATCAACTGCGCCTCGCAAGACGGTGGCCGTCAATTCTGTCCCGCGGACACTCGTGGCGGTGTAACGATGGTTAAGCAGAACAGCAACTCGCCCTGCATTCAGGGTCAGACCTGGGGCTACGACGGCCGCGGCATCTGGGTCGATCGCGGCTGCCGCGCCGATTTTCAAGCGGGCAATTCTTATCCCGGTGGTCCCGGACCAGGCCCCGGCGGACCAGGTCCCGGACCTGGGGGCAACACGATCACCTGCGAATCGTCGCACAATCGCAGAAACTACTGCACGATAGGCAACGTGAATTCAAACGTCGAGATGATTCAGCAATTGAGCCAGGCGCCCTGCACTCGCGGCGTCACTTGGGGCAATGACGGCCAGGGAATCTGGGTCGATCGCGGCTGCCGCGCCACATTTCGCGTGAGCGCCTACGGCTACAACGGCCCCGGCTGGTGGAACTCGGGTCCCGGTCGTCCTCCCACGAACCAACCGCGAAACGGCGCCTGCTTTTTCCGTCAAACAAACTATTCAGACGACTACTTCTGCATGGAACGCGGCGCCAGCTTTGGCTTTCTTCCAGGCGGATTCAACGATCAGATCAGCTCGATACGAATCCACGGAGGCGCAAGCGTCGTCGCCTTCAGCGACGGAAATTTCAGTGGCGTGTCAGTTGTCTTTCGCCACAGCGTTCCAGATCTGCGTAACTATCGCGTGCAGGGTTCCGGCGGCAAGGACTGGAATAACCGGATCAGTTCGATCCGTATTAATTGAAAAAACGATATCACCCAGCCCGCAAAAGGGTGTATCAAGCTTAATAGGAGGCTCCAATGGCAGACCGTTTAGAACAACTGAAGTTGAAGTATCAGTCGGTATTGAATTTCATCCAATCCAATGGCATCCAACTCCAAAACGTAAACATGGAAGGCGACAAGCTCTTCATCCGCGCCACCGCTCCAACCGCCGACTTGAAAAATCGCGTCTGGGACCAGATCAAGCTCGTCGATCCCAATTTCTCCGATCTCACCGCAGACATTCAAGCCCCGGCGGCGGCCGCAGCCGCAGCAGCAGGCGGCGCCTCTTCCACTCCCGCGGCACGCACCTACACCGTTCAAGCCGGCGACAGCCTTTCGAAAATCAGCAAGCAGTTCTACGGCGACGCCAACAAGTACATGAAAATCTTCGAAGCCAACAAGGACAAGCTCGCTGACCCCGACAAGATCAAAGCCGGCCAGGAGCTTGTAATTCCGCAGTAACGCGTATCGCGAACTGCAGTAACACCGCGCGTCGCTAGATAAGTGGCATCCGCAGTTTCAGTAAAAGGAGAACCAGCTATGACTTGGACAGATCAGATCGGCAACCTCTTGAAGCAATATACCTCCGGTGGCGCAGCAGCAGCACCCGCCCCGGACGTGCACGCCCATTTCGACCAGGTAGCAGAAGCGGCTCCCTCCAGCGCACTCGCAGAAGGCCTCTCGGCCGCTTTCAAGTCCGACCAGACCCCCGCCTTCGGCCAGATGCTTTCCACAATGTTCAACAATTCCAGCGGCGAGCAAAAAGCCGGCATCATCAACCAGATAATGTCATCCGTTCCTCCCGGCACTCTCACGTCGCTCCTCTCAGGCGCGGGACTCGCCGGCATTCTCGGCGGAGGCAGCGGCACGCCGCAGATCACGCCCGAACAGGCCCAGAAAATTTCGCCCGAGGCTGTCCAACAACTCGCGACACAAGCGCACAACGCGGACCCTTCCATCGTCGACAGCGTCAGCACCTTCTACGCTCAGCACAGCACCCTGATCAAGACTCTGGGTGGCACCGCTCTCACGATCGCTCTCGCGAAAGTCGCCGAGAAGCAGCGCCAGGCATAAGTTTGCACCAAGCGCCGGAAGTGTGCCGGTCCGAAGGCTGGCGGACCGGCGCACCTCTGGTGTGTTATCTTTCGCTTTTGCTTCTGGAGATCCGCGCGTGAAACCAATCCGCACAAAACTCGTCACGCTTGCTTCCGTCTTTCTCTGCGCATTGCTTTCCGTGGCCGGCTGCTCAAAGAGAACCCAGGAAAAAACGCAGCAAGCCGTTGACGCCGCGAAAGCCGCCGCATCCAGCGCCGCTCAGGACGCCAAGCAACAAGCCTCCGACGCTGCCGATCAGGCCAAGCAAAAAGCCGCCGATGCCTCCGATGCCGCCAGCGTCGCCGCTCAGAAAGCCGGCGAAAAAGCGCAGCAATCCGCGAGCGATGCCGCGGCCCAGGCCATGGAAGCGGCCAAGGAAAAAGCGAAAAAAGCTGCCGCCGACGCAAAGGCAGCCACCGACCAGGCGATGGAAGCCGCGAAAAAGAAAGCGCAAAAGGCCGCGGCCGATGCCAAGCAAGCAGCCAGCGACGCCGCCGCAAAGATGCAGAACAAGCCAGCTTCGCAGTAGACTCGCGCGAGCGTCGCAGCCGCAGCGGCGCGATTCTTGTAGCACGCAGTCAATTTCGATCTGAAGATTTCAGCGTACGAGCTCAATCGGTTGTCCGGGTCCCAATCAATCATTTCGATTCAGAATTTTCACTATGCCGCCGTAAAGTTCGTGAAGAAAGTTCGGGAGAAAAGTTCAGCAGGGAAGTTCAACGAAGTTTTCATCAGCTCGATCCGGGAGGACGCCAATGTTCGCCTTACTCTGGGAACTCATCATCGGCCTCGTAGTCGGCGCAGTAGCAAAATTCCTCATGCCCGGCAAAGACCCCGGCGGCATCTGGATCACCATGATCATCGGCATCGCCGGCTCCATCCTAGCCACCTACCTCGGCCAAGCCATCGGCTGGTACCAGGCAGGCCAAGGCGCCGGTTTCATAATGTCCGTAGTAGGCGCCGTCGTCCTTCTTCTCATCTACCGCATAATCAAAGGCGCAGCAGCCAAAGCCTAGAAAGTTTTTTGTGATTGCTTCGTACCTGGCGGCCTCACTGGTACAGGCACTCTCTGCCACTGGCAACGGTTTGGTGGCACAGGCACTCCTGCCTGTGCGCTTTTCTTAACGGCAAACCCTTTCAATCAGGCACTCGCCCGAAATCGCAACACGCAACACGCACTCTAGTGCACCGAATGCGGCATCGACCTCGCTGCCCCGATATCCACGCGCCCATCCGCGTGCAACGTGAAATACCGTAGCCTTCCGTCTTTCGATTCCTCCCATAGCCCCCAATCATTGTGCACCCCAGAAAAGTAAGTCGGAGGAAACACCGCCGGCCGCAAAACGCGATGGCTCTCGCGTTTGCCCTTGCGCACGAACGTCAAATAGCAGCTCCTTAATCTTGGTGAGTCAGACCGCTCTTTCGGATCGCAGTTGCCAATCTTGCCGTCCGTCCCCGGCGTCTCGCTGTTAACAGTAGAAAATTGCCTGTCGGAAGGAGTCTCCCGCTCCACATACTTCTGCTCGTGCCGAATTTCAGCTTCCACCTTCGCTGCAGCACTACTCTCCGCCGACGAATCGCCCTTCGCCGCCGCTCCCGTCTGCGCCCCTGTCCGCGCAGCGCCAAAGCACGCCACGGCGCAGCAAAGCACAAACCCCGCAAACGACCGCAAAAAGTTTTTGCCGATGTTTTTGCGCAAGTGAATCTCTAACATTGCCGCAGATTCTACAACGAGTCACGCCTCAAGCCGCCGTCGCCTTCCAGTAGCACAGGTCGTCCGCCGGAAGGCGGCTCGTGAAAATGTCGCCTGTGCCCCGTTCTTAACGGCAAAGCTTCGTATCAGGCGTTCGCCTGCAATCGCAAACGTGTCCCCAAACTAGCTCACCCTAGCGTCTACCCTTCGTCTGAATGAAAGGGGATCCACACAATCCCAATGTCGACTCACCCACCGCACACGATCCGAACAATAGCCGCCTGCCTTTTCCTGCTCGCAAGCACAGCAGCTCCAGCCAGCCCCCAGCAACAACAACAACACGACAACACCGCCATGAACACCCGCGGCGACCACGTAATGGGCTTCGACCAAACCAAAACCACCCATCACTTCACCCTCACAAAAACCGGCGGCATCATCCAAGTCCAAGCCAACGACCCCTCAGACACAACCAGCCGCGACCACATCCGCATGCACCTAGAACACATCTCCAAAGCCTTCGCCCAAGGCGACTTTACCGATCCCCACAAAGTCCACGCCGAAACCCCACCAGGCGTCCCCGAAATGAAAGCCCACAAAGCCCAAATCACCTACCAATTCGAATCCACCCCAACAGGCGCAAAAGTCGTAATCACCACAGCAGATCCCAAAGCCCTAAAAGCCATCCACGACTACCTCCGCTACCAAATCCGCGAACACAAAACCGCCGACCCCCTCGACATTCAATAACGCGACCCCTCGGTCCTCCGTGGCGCTGCCGCTCGGGGCGGTAGCCTTTCACTAGCACAGGTCAACCGACCAATGAATGGAAGAACCGAAAGCTGATAACTATCGACTAACTAAGCTTGAAAATTACTGCTATCTTGCTAAACTCCTCGCCGTTATGGCTTCCCCTCAGACGTGGCTAGAAGTTCTTTCGTGGGTCAAGGCTCTATTCGACGTAAGCACTCTCTCGGCGGAGGCTTACAGTGCCTACCGGAAACATCGCAATGAACCGGATACACGCAGAGCCGCCGAGCTTGCTAGCGTTCGCTATTCGACGTTTTCAGATAAGGAACTAGAAGCGATTGCGAGCCGCCTGGAAGCATGCCGCAATCAATTCGTAGCCGAAGGCAGCGGCATTCAGAGAAACAAGTGTTTTTGCAGTGTATTTAAAGATCTAATTGAAGGGAACGGCGGAGTTCTACCGGACGTCGATGACTGGCGGAGAATATGTTCGCAAATGTGCCCAAAGTTGCTCTGATGGCCGATGCTTCCCGCTCGAAGCGATGAAATAAGCGTGTCTCGGAAATTAGTATCAATTGCGACTCTAATTATACTGTTATCCTCCGAGATTCATGCGATCACTTCGCTCGATGTCAAAGTCCTTAATGAGACAGTTGTTTTCTTTTTCGCAGCGGACTCAGACGGACATGTCCTAATGGACAGGCAAGTCGGCACTGGATTCCTTCTGACGGTCCCACGAAAAACTGGAGGCGCTCCGTACTGGATGCTGGTGACGGCTCGTCACGTTGTCGATCCCGATTGGATGCGATGTCCAGAAGCGAATCCTGATCTTCTATATTTGAGAGTCAACAAGATGCGTTACGACCCACGGACTGATGAAACCGGACTGGCATTCATTCCTGTTAAGCTTGTTCAAAACGGCAGGCCCGTTTGGAGCACCAGTTCAGAAGATTTTATAGATGTTGCCGTGCTAACTCCCCCTGCTGAACTCGTCTCAGGTGAGTATGACGTCCGTGGCCTCAACTTTCGGAATTTCGGAAAACCCGAAGAAATCGCGATGTTGGGCATAGGGTCACAAACCGCGTCGACAGGTCTTGTCCCGGGATTAGAGGGAGCGAAGCGCAATAACCCTGTCTTTCACTTTGGAAAGATAGCGAGCATTCCGGACGAGGTAACTCTCGCTCGATGCACACCGCGTTCGCCGCCACGACCTCTACTTGTCTGGTGGATCGCGACGACTTTGGTACCTGGCACTAGCGGTTCTCCGATCTACTTTGACCCTCTGTTTCCACCTGGAGCAGATGTAACCGCTGGCGAACCGAGAGCGATGCTGATTGGATTGCAGTCCGTATCGGTCGCAAATGCAGACTTGGCGGGAATGACGCCTGGCTCCTTCATTGTAGACGTCTTGTCACATTCTCTGCCTGCCGATGCTGATTTGAACCTGGGTCTGCCTCCGAGATAGCGCGTTCTATCCCAAAGTAAACGCAAATGTACGGTGTGATTGATACAAATCAAGCTTCGCAACTACAGAGCTATCGACTCTACACCGGTACAAACCAACCAAAAAAAGAAGCTGACTCTGGCCCCATTCGTTCTGCAGAGATTCTTTTGAGACAAGACCCCTCTCGAACTCTCGACTTATTAAACGGCTTCGATATTCGATTTGGGCTTGATTCCGGTGAGATTGGACGAGTCGTTTCAAAATATAGCGAGCGTGAACTGCAAGACTTCTAAGCCATTTGTGAACCCAGATTTTGCGAAGCACTATCAAAGATTTTACGACGCATTGAGATCACCGACCGAACAGCACAAGGAATTTGCGGTTACGATGAAGGCTAATCATGAGAGATGGTCGGTGGTATTACAGAGAGTGCGAGCCGGATGCGACGACAACTTCGAATCAAGGTACGGCAGTTGTGCGCTATCGAGATTTCGATGATGCCTTTAAGGCAGCTTCCGACGTTCAGTGAATTGGTCATCTCATCCGTCACTAATGGAGGGCAGCGGAAGCCCCGAATAGCTGATCCGGAAGCGCTCTACCAAGCGATCATGGCGAACCAGTTTCTAGCCGTATGTGGAAGTCTGTTCTATACGTTTTGGTGAGTTGGTCACGAACCTGGCGCGACCAACGACGCAATTTTGACGCCTCGCCTAATGACTGGGTGGACGTTACTTTGCCACTCTATGCAGCGGACGGCGATGTCATCTTCTTGACTGCGGGACTCGAAACTGAAACAGATCGTTGACTGGAATCGAACCCACAGGTTCAGTTAAGGTCGGTTACGCGAAGGATTTCTGACCTGGCGAAGAGCGCAACGTTCGAACAATTTCTCCGCTAACCGCCTGTTGCAAACCAACTTTTCAGCATGCTACCGTCATCTAACATTATGGGAGCAGAACGCAAACTCGAACGTGGCTCCCGAAGGGAAAGAAAGGGGCGTGTCAATGGAACCACGGCCGTCAGCACTCTGGCTGGCTGGCGACGACACCTGCCGAGCATCGCTGCCTCAGCAATGCTCTCCAATTTCTAATCGCAAATCTGGAATTAGAATTCGAGCTAAGTCCTAAAAGAATCAGCAATCTAAAATTTTCTAATCGCAAATTTATGACGATTTTTCAGTCCGAAAATTGGGCCGCTTCGGAGTTCCGGCGCCTTCGGCCGACGAACTCATCGGAGAAGACCGTCCGCTCACCCGAATTTCTAATAGAAACTGACGATCCGACCATGATCGGCATCCTGTCTGTCCTGAGACAGCGAAGGAGTCGACGGAGTCAACGTGATTCGCTGCGAAAATTCTGATAGCGGCAGAACCCCCAATTTTCTAATAGGAACAATCGACATTTCAGAAATTGAGTCAACTAGCGGAAAACAAAAGACTAAGCAAATTTCTAATGGACACAAAACGCGGTTTTTGCGTCCGCCGTGGGGAACGTAGTTTCGGCGTTTTCTCCACTCCGCGCCGCCGCTCGGTCCGATAGGCTCATCCCATGCCTGAAGCCTTCGACGTCATCTGCATCGGCGCCGGCCCCACTGGCCTCGCCTGCGCCATCGAAGCCAAGCGCGCCGGCATGCGCCCGCTTGTCATCGACAAGGGCTGCCTCTGCAACTCGCTCTACCACTATCCCGTCAACATGACGTTCTTCACCACGCCCGAGCGCATGGAAATCGGCGACCTGCCCATGACCATCGCGGCAGGGAAGCCCACACGCGCCGAGGCGCTCAACTACTATCGCCGCGCCGTCGAACACTACGGAATCGAAACGCGGCTCTACGAAACGCGTCGAGCAAGATCGACGGTCACGACGGAGCGTTCGTCGTCCACACGCATGACGAATCCGGCGCAAAGCGCGAATTCCACGGCAGGAAAATCATCATCGCCACGGGCTACTACGACCGGCCGAATCCGCTCGATATTCCCGGCGAAACCTGCCGCACGTTTCACACTATTTCACTGACGCGCATCCCTACTGGAAGCAGAATGTCGTCGTGATCGGCGGAAAAAATTCAGCGGCGGAAGCGGCGCTTGATTTATTTCGAGGCGGCGCGCACGTCACGCTGGTTCATCGCGACGCGGAATTGGGCAAGAGCCTGAAATATTGGGTGAAGCCCGACATCGAAAATCGCATCCGCGCCGGCGAAATCGCATGCGCTGTTCAACGCCAAAGTGTCGCGCATCGAGCCCGGCAAAGTCTGGGTGCAAACGAATTCGCACGAGACAAGCCTTACCCGCTGCGCAGGTGTTCGCGATGACGGGCTACCATCCCGATTTCGAATTTCTCGAGCAGCAGGGAATTCGCCTCGACCCGGTAACAAAAAAACCGCAAATGAATCCCGAAAGCCTCGAAAGCAATCGTGCCGGGCATTTATGTCGCGGGCGTAGTCGTCGGCGGAATGCACACCGGCGAAATTTTCATCGAAAACGGCCGCTTCCACGGCCGCCAAATCATCGCCGCCATGACGGGCAAAGGCGCCCTCCACGAGAAGCCGCCCGTCGCTCCACCAGGTGAATGAAACATGTCGCGAGCTGCATCGAATCGTCGCGACGCAAACCAGCGCGAGCAGATTCGTTTTGCCCGCCTCCGAATCGGCATTTGGTATAATCTGCGATTAGCGAATATGGCTGCCACACCCGCACATCGCGTTTCAACCGGAGAACGAATCAACGTCCACGAAGCGCCCGGACGATTGCAGCGCGAGCTCGGCTCGCGCGGCATCCGGCTCACGCGCCAGCGACGCGTGCTTCTCCAGGTGATGGAGACGGCGCGCCGCCATCTCGACGCCGGCGAAATTCTAGAGCGCGCGCAAAAAATCGATTCGAATATCACGCGCGTCACGGTTTATCGCACGATCGATCTGCTGAAACGCCACGGCCTGATTGACGAGCTCGACCTGCTGCATCTTCGCGGCGACCGCCATTTCTATGAAAGCCACGGCCCGCGCGACCATATTCACGTGGCGTGCCTGCGCTGCGGAAAAGTGCGCGAAGTAGAAAGCGAATTATACGAAGAGCTGAAGCAGCAGATCGCGCGCGACTGCAGCATCGATATCACCGTGAGCCGCACGGAAATCGGCGGCGTTTGCACGGAATGCCGGAAGCAGGAGAAGCAGCGCGCCAGTTCGTAATCGCACGTCATTGAGGTGGAATGATGAAAGACCGCAAATTGCTGAAGAAGAAAAAACCGACTCGAAAGATTTCGCTGCAAGGAGTCCGCTTGCAGGGAATGAAATTTACGACCAGCAGCAAAGGGAATGATTATCCGTCAATTCCAATTTCCCCTGTCGATTGACGCCGAGCGCTGAGGCGTGGCCTGCTCTATTTCGGCTGCGCGAGCGAAGCAAAATACGCTTGCGCTTCGCTGATATCGCGCAACACCTGCTCGTGCAGCGCTTCCGGCCCCGAAAATTTCCTTTCGTCCCGCAACCGCTTCCAGAAACGCACTTCCATCGCGCCGCTCGTTAAAGTTTCAGAAAAATCGAAGAGATGCGATTCGATCGCGAGGCGCTGGCCATCGAACGTCGGCCGCACGCCGATGTTCGTCGCCGAGCGATATTTCTTGCCGCCGACAACGGTTTCCGTTGCGTAAACTCCATTCTTCGGCAGGCATTCCTGCTCGGTCGCGAGGTTCAGAGTGGGTACGACGAGTTTGCGTCCCTGGCCGGTTCCGGTTTTGATTTCTCCTGCAAGCGCAAACGGACGCCCGAGCAAGCGCGCGGCATCCTCCACGCGGCCCTCGCCCAGAAATTGCCGGATCGCCGAACTCGATACGACAATACCGTCGATCTTGACAGGCGGACATGGGTGGACGTCGATGCCCATGTCATAAAGTGTCTGTGCGTCGCCAGCCTTTTGATGTCCGAATCGGAAGTTTTCGCCCTAGAACATCCCGCAGCGTCCGGAAAGTTTGTCTACGAGGTACTTCTCGCACAAATTCCTTTGGGCTAATTCGCGCAACATGTTCGTCAAAGCTGAGCACGAGTGCCGCGTTGATCCCGAGTCTTTCAATCGCCGCCAGCCGTTGCTCAAGGGTCATCAGCATCGGAGGGGCATTGGAAGGCCGCAAGAACTTCGCGGGATGAGGATAAGAATGTCAGTGCAACTGACTATCAGGTCGAGATCTCGGCTCCCAAGCTTGCCGTTTCGCGGAGGATCGCTTGATGACCTAGATGAACACCGTCAAAATTTCCAATCGTAACGACGGTCTTCTGGCGCTTCTCGCCGGCCTGATGAAAGCGCTCCACCCATTCTTCGGCAGAATGGATGCGGGCCATGGGCTCTGTCTTTGGCGAGGCAGAGAAAAGGATCGGGGGAATAGCCGATTTCCTTTCTGGATTATCCTGCGCCATCAGGCCTCCAGCTCGAGCTGCATGCCGTCGTAGGCGAGGCGAACATTTTCCGGGAACTTGGCGTTTGTGTGTTCGTGGCCCAGGTCGTGGCAGATGTGGGTGAACCAGGCGTGTTTCGGCTTGAGTTCTTCGACGAGGGCGAGTGATTGCGGCACGTTGGAGTGCATTGGGTGCGGAGTATAACGGAGAGCATCGAGGATAAAATGGTCGAGCCCTTTCAGCAGCGCTTTGGAGCTTTCCGGGATCGTGCTGAAATCAGTGAGGTACGCAGCATTGCCAAAACGGAAGCCGAGCACCTGGCCTGGGCCGTGCATTGCGGGGACAGGAATAATTTCTACGCCGAAGAGCGTGAAGGGACCCTCGATCGTGTGCAATTCCACGCCGGGCAATGAGCTGTCGGTTGGCGCGGTGTCAAAGATGTAGGCAAACGATCTCTTCAATGTTTGCAGCGTTGCTTCCGCTGCGTAAATGGGAATCGCGGCTTTCTGTTTCAAATTGTAGGGGCGAATATCGTCGAGGCCGAAGATATGATCGGCGTGGGCGTGGGTGTAGAGAATTGCGTCGAGGCGATCGAGATGCGCGGCCATGGCCTGGGAGCGGAAGTCGGGCGTGGTGTCGATGACGACATTGCGTCCGCCATACGAGAGCAGGACGGATGGGCGCGTGCGCTTGTCATGTGAATCCTCTGACTCGCAAACGGCGCAATGGCATCCGAGCGTGGGGACGCCCATCGAGGTGCCGGAACCGAGAACTGTTAGCTCAAGCGATTGGGGCATTTGTTGAGAATGGAGCGCTGAGACCATGAACGATTTGTCATTTCGTCCGGCTTTTCGGCTCGCGAAGGCAGCATCAGCGAATCGACGGTGAGCTATTAGCCCTGGGACGACGCTGAAGCCTATCTATTTCTTCTGCGCGGCCTTTTTCGCCATCGCGTCGGCCGCCACTTTGGACATCTCCATAAACGTCAGCTTGAGCTGGCCGAGGACTTCGATCAAAAGGTCGTCGTCGGCTTTGGAGAGGTTTCCGCGCGTCTTGTCGCGTAGCGCGTCGAGCATGTCGATCACTTCGCGGGCGCCTTCAAGATCGAGATAGGCTTGCCCGGTACGCGGGTCGGCCATTCCACCGAGCATGGCAGCGGCGTTGCGAACGAGAAAATCGACCAGCATCTGGAAGCTGCGAGAGCCTTGCGGCTGCTCGGCGTCGAAGGGCTGATTTTCGGCAGGGACGAACTGCCGGGCTCGTCGGCACTCGGACTGGCGGCCGGGCTTTTTGCAGCTTTGTTCGCGTCGGTTTGCGCGGGCGCGTTTGCAGCCGCGCGGTTTGCTGCTCGTCGCGGCGGCCTCTTCTTCGCGGCGTTCTTCTTCCTCTACGACATCTTTGCGCAAAATGCCGTCTTCGCTGAAGAGGCGCCGGTCAATAACCTTAAATGTCTCTTCCTGTTTCGGATCAGCCACAGAACGTCCTTTTTAGTTCAGCTTTCCAACTTTGAGTATCTTGAAAGTTTAACACCCGCTCCAAGTCCTCACAAGTTAACGCGGTCCACTCGGGCTGAGCCCAATCTAGCTGCGCAGCGTCGTCTACTGGCATGCCGTAGCCCCGCTGGCGAAGATTTAACGGTCGGCGCGATGGACGCGGGCGGCTCTGAGAGCCGCCCCTACTGACGGATTGCTGTTCGGAAGTTCACTTTCGTTTGGCGGTTCGAGTACACTCCGAGTTTCTTTGAGGAGGAATTGGTGCAGAAAATCGAGTGCAAGCTGCGGCCGTTGCTGCTGACCGGTGCGATGATCGCAGCAGTGTTTTTCCCGGTTTCTTCATTTTCGCAAGCGGCTTCGCAAGCGAGCAGCACGAAGCCAACGAAGCCTCTCACGATCGAAGCGATTTATGGCGAGCCGGGGTTGAGCGGCAGGTTGGCAGGTGGCCTCGCCTGGACGCCGGACAGCAAACAGATTGCGTTCTTCGAATCGACTGGCACGGGAAAAGATGCGCGACGGGAAGTTTGGACGATGGATGCGGCGACCGGAACGCGGCATTTGCTGATCGCGGCGGATAAGCTTGCAGCAATTCTTCCTCCGCAACCCTATCCGCTGAGGCAGCGAACCGGAGCGGCACGACGGCCGCCTGCGCCGTTTCAATTCTCACCGGACGGAACTGCAATGTTATTTCGCGGCCAGACCTCAGTGGTCTGGTTCGATCTGAAATCTCAGGCTGTGCGCACGCTTGTCTCGGGTAAAGAAATGCTGACAGACGAGAAGATATCGCCAGACGGCCGGTGGGTGAGTTTTGTGCGCGATCACAACGTGTGGATTGTGAGCACGAGCGGTGGAGACGCGCGGGCGGTTACGACGGGTGGAAGCGAAGCATTGCGAAAGGGTCAGCTGGATTGGGTGTATCCGGAGGAGCTGGAAATTCGCTCGGGATACTGGTGGGCGCCGGATTCGTCCTCGATTGCGTATCTTGAGCTCGATGAGCACGCGGTGACGAAATACACGATTCAAAACAATATTGAGGATCTGACCGAAGACGAAACGTACCGGTATCCGCGGGCCGGCGAGGCGAATCCTGTGGCGCGCGTGTTGGTGCAGCCAATCGCAGGCGGAGAGGCTCGCGCGATGGATATTGGCAGCGACAAGGAAATTTTGATTCCGCGCGTCGAGTGGCTGCCGGACAGCAAGCGGCTCGCGATCCAGCGGCTTGCTCGCGTGGCAAATGTTCTGGAATTGACGATTGCGGATGCGAATAGCGGCGAGGCGCATGTGGTTCTCACGGAGAAGTCGAGAACATGGGTGGATGTGACCGATATATTGTGGTTCTCCAAAGACAGCAATCGGTTCATTTGGGGAAGCGAGCGAAGCGGATATCGCCATCTTTATTTGTACAAGATTGGGAGCGGCGAGCCAGTGCAGATTACGCACGGCGAGTGGGATGTGGAATCTGTGGATGGCGTCGACGAGAAACGCGGTGTGGTTTATTTCACGGCGACAGAGCGGGGGCCGCTGGAGCGCCAGATATATCGGGTTGGGTTGGGTGGTTCCGGGTTTGAGCGCGTTTCGCGCGAGGCTGGCTGGCACGCGGCGAGCTTCTCTCCCGACGCGTCCGCGTTTGTGGATACGCACTCCGATGTGATGACGCCTCCGAGGCAGGATCTGGTTGACGGCGATGGAAAGCAAATCGCTGTGATGCACGAGAATAGCGCCGACGTGGCGAATTATGGGCTCTCGGCCGTCGAGTTCCTGCAAGTGAAGGCCAAAGACGGGACGTTGCTGAATGCGTCCATGATCAAGCCTTCGGCTTTCGATCGCGCGAAGAAATATCCGGTGATCGTATTTACGTACGGAGGGCCTTCGCAAGTGGTGCGCAATATGTGGCAAGGCGGAAACCTTCTGTTCAATGAGTTTCTGGCGCAGAAGGGCTTCATTATTTTCTCGGTTGATAATCGGGGATCGATGGGACGCGGGCACGTTTTCCAGGAAGAAGCTGTACCACAACGTCGCGGTGCCGGAGCTCGCGGATCAGCGGGACGGAGTGGCGTACCTGCGGACTCTGCCTTATGTGGATGGTGAGCGAATTGGCATCTGGGGTTGGAGCTATGGCGGGCACATGACGCTGCACGCGCTTTTCGAAGCGCCGCAGGATTTCAAGGTGGGATTTGCCGGTGCACCCGTGTCGGATTGGCTTCAGTACGATTCGATTGCCACCGAGCGATTTCTAGGGTTGCCGAAGGATGATCCGGAGGGGTATCGGAAAGCGTCGCCACTGAATTTTGTGAACGGCCTTGAAGGGAAGCTGATGATTGGGCAGGGAACGGGGGACGACAACGTTCATCTGATAAATACCATGCTGGTTTTGGATGAAGCGATCATGCATGGGAAGAATATTGAGGTTGTGTTGCTTCCGGGTCGGGGGCATTCGGCGAATGATGTTGCGGGGAGAATTTATCTGATGAAACGGGTGGCGGAGTTTTTCGAGAAGAATCTTCAGGGTGATTGAGAGGCGGGCGTGGTGTGGTGGCAGAACGGCGGACGAGATTTTCGTCGGCGGTTTGAATTCGGTATGCGAAGGCGAACAGCAAAAGCGAAAAAGAACGATGTGACGATGGGTACTTGGCTAGCGCGAGTGTGCCGCGGGGATCTTGGGGCACAGGCAGGAATGCCTGTGCTACTGAAAAGCGAACGGGCGCGGCGCGCTTGAGGAGCGTCGCGGCACGAGAGCAAAAGGCCTCAGGTCAATTCCGGCCAGAGTCGGGCCGGAATGGGACCTGAGCTACGGTTATGTTGACACTGTGAGTTCGATGACACTGCGGATTGACGGTCGGATTGGCTCTTGTGGGGCGGAGCGGGGGACTGTAGATTGTCGGGTCGCGCGAGGGCGGACAACATCGCTGTGTCTTCACATCGAAAAAGTCGACGCAAATCGAAGGGAAAGGGCCGAGCGAAGTTGCGCGGACGGGCCGACGGGAGCGGGCGCGTCCGCGTCGGCAAGGGCGGCAGAGTAGGCGGAGTAATTGGGGCGCGTGGAAGGGAATCGGCGGGGGAGTGGTTCGAGAAGCTGGTTGCGTTGCAGGGGCAGTTGCGGGCGCCGGGTGGATGTCCTTGGGATCGCGAGCAGACGCACGAATCGCTGCGGAAGTATCTGGTCGAAGAGACGTATGAAGTGCTGGATGCGATGGAGCAGGGAGATGCGCGGGAGTTTGCGTCGGAGCTGGGAGATTTATTGTTGCAGGTGGTATTTCATTCCGCGCTGGCGGAGGAGGCTGGGCGATTCACGATAGCCGACGTGATTGAATCGATTCATACGAAGATGGTGCGGAGGCATCCGCACGTGTTTGGGAACGCGAAGGCTGCCACTTCGGCGGAGGTGCTCAAGAACTGGGAGCAGCTTAAGGCGGAGGAGCGAGCGGCGGAGGGAAAGCCTGCGCGTGGAGGGGATGAGTCGGTGTTGGCGGGAGTGTCGCGGTCGCTTCCTGCGGCGCTGGAGGCGTATGAGCTGACGCGACGGGCGGCGAAGATTGGGTTTGATTGGGAGAGCGTGGACGGGATTTTCGAGAAGATTGAGGAAGAAAAGCGGGAGATTCTTTCGGCGATTGGGGAGCGGAAGGATGGTGGGCGTGCGCGGGTCGAAGAAGAGGCTGGGGATTTGCTTTTTGCGGCGGTGAACGTGGCGCGATTTCTGGACGTGAATCCGGAAATTGCGTTGAAGAAGGCGAATCGCAAGTTCAAAGAGCGAATCGGCTGGATGGAAGGTGCGGCGCGTAGCGAGGGCAAGCGGCTGGCGGATTTGCCGAGGGAGCGCATGGAAGAATTGTGGGACGAGTCGAAGAGAGCGCCGCGTGGCTAGGTGCTTCAGGGGCCAAAGCCCCAGTTTTGGTTTGTGTATTATTTCGCCCCCGAAGGGGCGACCCACAAGGCGTTCTGGCGCGGATGAAACCGGGATTCGGGGCTGACGCCGACTCCCTTTCCTCGCGCACAAGTGCTCAAAGACGATCCGGGAATAACCTTTCGTAAGTGCGACGATATATACCTTAGCAAGTCACGTATCAGAAGGAGTCGGTGCGAAATGCAAGCCCAAAATCGTCTTTGGCCCCGACACGCTCCTGCCCGCCCGGCGCATGACGATCGCCCACCCCTTTGCTCTCCCGTTTTTCAGTTCTCACATTGAATTGTCGCCCGGCAAGCATTAGAATCCGCTTCAAGCCGAACCGACTGGGTCGAGAGCGTGGTCTCACCCGGAAGCGTTCGTTCAGCACGCTTTATCGAGCCATTTCCTTGCGACCACTCCAGCCTGGGCGGTCGTTCAATTCATCGTTGAGGTTTCAACCAAGGCGGCAGCACGAGACGCCGCCAAAACAAATCTGGGCGGAAGCGCGGAGATTCTTTGGGAGGCACGAGATGAGCAAGCTCGTCCAACTCGTAACGCGAAAGTCTCGCTCCCGCAGGGCTGAACGCAAAGTGCCAAACGCAGAGTGCTAAACGTATCGTGCACGCGTAAAAGCGCGTTCGCGGCACGCCTTTCGGGCGTTCTACGAAACCGCGCAAACTGGGGAGGAAGACAACATGAAGCGATTCAAGAAGTATGTATTTGCATTCTTGATTTCCGCTGGACTCGGGCTGGCGCTGGCAAGCGCCGCTCCTGTGAAGGCGCAGGCCACTGATTCAAGCGATTCGAGCACCACACCGGCAAAGAAGACGACCAAATCGAAGAAGAAGTCCACCGACGCAAGCTCGACGGATTCGAGCGACGCCTCTTCTTCTGGAAAGTCCTCCACGTCGAAATCGAAAAAGGCGAAAGCCGCCTCTGACAGCGATTCCGCGGGCAGCTCGACCGCTTCGACCAGTTCGAAGAAATCGAAGTCAGCAAAAGCCTCATCCGGCGATACAACATCAGCGGACTCCGCAGCCGGTGAGAAATCGACCAGTTCCAAGAAGAAATCAGCAAAGGCCTCTTCGACAGACGCGAAAGCCGACTCAACAGCCTCAACTGATGCTGGCACGAAGTCAACCAGCTCGAAAAAGTCAAAGTCAGCTAAAGCCTCGTCTACCGACTCAGCCGCGTCGAAGGACGCCGATTCGGGCACGAACTCGAGCAGCCCGAAGAAATCCAAATCAGCCAAAGCTGCGTCCACCGACGCGGCTGCAACGAAGGACGCAGATACGGGCACAAAATCGGCCAGCACAAAGAAATCAAAATCCGCCAAAGCTGCCGATAGCAGCACGTCCGCTGCAGCGTCCACGCCTTCGAGCTCAAATTCTGGCGCCGCGGCTCCCGCACCGGCAAGCTCGAACCCGCCTGCGTCTTCGAACTCAGCAGCCGCTACGAAGCCTGCCAAATCCAGCAGCACTGCTGCCGCGAAGAGCAGCGCAAACCAGCCTGCGCCTCCCTCGGGAAGCGGGCAGGTTTGGGTCAATACTGATTCCGGCGTCTACCACAAAGAAGGAACCCGGTATTACGGCAAGACGAAGACGGGCAAATACATGTCCGAGGCCGACGCTCAAAAGGCCGGTTTCCATGCAGCTAAGAACGATCAATAGGGCTCTTCGATCTTAAATAGCTACAAGAAAAAAACAGGAGAGGCGAAATGACAAAAAGAGTGATGATCGCAATTTGCTGTGCGGCTCTATGTTCGCTGTTTGTAATCGGAGGATGGTCAGGGACGGCGATCGCGCACAATGCCCTCACGACGGCAGCCGCGCAAACCAAAACCGCCGCCCCGGCTTCCACCGACCTCGTGGACATCAATTCGGCCACGAAAGAGCAGCTTGATGCGCTGCCCGGTATCGGCTCGGCCTATTCGCAGAAGATCATTGACGGGCGGCCCTATCGCCTAAAAACGGACCTCGTGAAGAAGAAGATCATTCCCCAGGCGACTTACAACAAAATCGCGAGCAAGATTATCGCGAAACAGCCAACGAAGTAGGTTGCGGCAAAAATCGATTGGACGACGAGGGGACGAATTCGGGCCCCTCGCAATCCAATTATTTCTGGCGCGTGTTGTTGTAACCCCCGCGTAATGTGCAGCTTTCGCTGCGTCTTCGCGCGAAAAATCAACTAAAAGTACTATTGCGCCTCACCATTCGGTAGAGCTAACTTACTTGGCTGGCAACTCAACCAGTCCGGACAAATCTCGGGGGTAACAATGGAAGACAAACGACGCTGCAAGCGCCTCCCATTCTCGATTCCGGTTCACGTGTACGGCCGCACCGAGCGCGGCCTGCCGTTTCGCTACGTCACGGTGGCTAAATCCGTGAATATGAACGGCGCGCTTCTGCCCTTGGCACCCAGGGTCAAACGAGGCCAGACGATTCTCCTCGTGAATAGCTTCACCCAGGAAGAGCGGGAATGCCGCGTGGTGTATGTGGACGCGACAAACCGGAACAAGAAGAAGAAAGTAGCCGTGGAATTCACCAAGGAACAGGGCGACTTTTGGCACGTCTTCTCGCCCACGCCCAAGCTGGCTACCGTTCCAATGCGGCAAGACGTAGCCTGATCGTCTAGCGCCGGCAAACACCGAGCTGTGTGTTTTCCGGCGCTTTTCTTTTCGTCCTTTTTCATTTTCTCTTCCCTTTCTCTCTGCTCTAGCCGGCTTCATTCCCTTCGTTGAACGAAGTAACCCACCAGTGTTAGCATCCGTCAACCAATGTAAGTGCGGCGCAGACCGGCGATGGGAAACGGATGTTAAGCGGGCTGGCACGCTTGCGATTCACGCCTCTTGGGAGGGGAAAATGAAGGCAGTGCGGATGCATTCGTTGGGTGGTCCTCGTCAGCTGGTTTACGAAGAGGTTGAAAAGCCACTGCTCGATCCGGGAGATGCCCTCGTACGCGTGATCGCCACCTCTATCACCAAGGACGAGCTCTCCTGGCCCCCCACCTACAAGACCAAAGACGGACAGCCCCGCCTCCCTACGATTCCGGGTCACGAATTCGCGGGCACAGTTGACGTGGTCGCCGCAGACGTCTCCGACGTCAAGGCAGGAGATGAGGTCTACGGCCTCGCCTCATTCTGGCGCAACGGCAGCGCCGCGGAATACGTGGCCGTCGCGGCAAGCGATGTAGCCCCCAAGCCAAAAACCCTGAATTTCGAGCAAGCCGCCACCGTGCCCCTCGCCGGATTAACCGCCTGGCAGGCCCTCTTCGATCACGGCAAACTTCAAGCCAAGCAACGTGTCCTCATTCATGGCGCTGCCGGTGGCGTCGGCACCTTTCTCGTTCAGCTTGCTCATTGGAAAGGCGCGTATATCATCGCCACCGCGTCGTCAGCCCACACCGAATTTCTGCGCGAACTCGGCGCCGATGAAGTGATCAATTATGAAGAGCAAAAATTCGAGGAAGTCGTAAAAGACGTGGATCTCGTAATCGACACGGTGGGCGGCGACGTCTTCGAGCGTTCGCGTCTGGTGCTGAAGCCCACCGGAATGCTCATCTCCGTCGTCGAGATGGTCGTTCCCGAGCAGGCCGCTGACCGCCCGCGCGAACTCTTCTTCATCGTCGAACCGAACCGCGCCGAACTCATCGAGCTGGGACGCCTGATTGACGCGGGAAAATTAAAAACCGCTATCGCCGAAGTGTTCCCTCTGGAACAAGCTGTGAAGGCTTTCGAGAAGGGCCTGGCAGGGCATGTCCGCGGCAAAATCGTGCTGCGCGTGGCGAACCAGGCGCAATCGAGCGCTCACGCCTAATCCTGCGCGGACTTATTTCGCTTTTGCCGCCGGCCAAGGCTCCAGCCAGTAGTCAAGCGAGAGCCACAGCGCATAGGCCGGGCGCACGAACAGAATCGCCAACAACAACGTAAAGCTGATCCACAACACGTATTTCATCGTTTCGGAAAGCCACGCCAATTCAGGCACAAGGGGCGTAAGCAAGTACACGGGAATCAGCACTGCGATCGTCAGTGCGTAAGTGAGAATCATTCCCCCCACAAAATAGCCGGACTCGCGAAAATAACCAAGGCCGCATTCCGGGCAGCGGATCAACACCTGATTGAATCGTCCCTCGAAAATCGGTCCCTGGTGGCAATTCGGACAGCGGTACCGCAACGCATAGACGAGCACTTCAAGAAATGGTCTCTTACGCGCGGCCGCTGGGAAATTCGAAACCATAGTCCTTTCCAAGAGTAGTCCACAACACAATAGGACGGAAGACAGCGAATGCACGATGGGAGGAATGCAGAGTCTGAGACGGTTACGCTGTAACGGCTGCAGGCAGCGGATTCCGTCGATTTTCCTTGTCTTCGTAGAGCGCTCGATCAGCTTCGGCGATCAATTCTTCTGCCTCTTTGCCGCGGCGATATTCCGCCCAGCCAACTGCGAACTTGATCGGCACTTTTTCGCCGTTCAAATCCACGGAAATCGGCCCCAGTCGCCGCAACATCGCCGGCACCTGGGAAGCGTTGCACTCCGGCAATATCAGCATGAATTCATCGCCGCCGAGCCGCGCCGCCGTGTCCGCCTCGCGAATCACCGTGCACAAATGTTGGGCAAACGCTTTCAGCACCAAATCTCCCGCCGGATGCCCAAGCCGATCGTTGATTGCCTTGAATTTATTCAGATCAAACGCCACCACCGTCAAGTCGTAATGTTTGCGCAACGCCCGCCCAATTTCCGCCTTCAACGTCCGTTCCATGAATCGCCGGTTATAAAGTCCCGTCAGCGGATCCACCAGCGCCAAATTGCGCCACTGCGCCGAATGCAATTGCCGCTCGGCAAGTTCGATTCGCAAACGGTTGATGAGGAATTTCTCGTACGTGAGGTAAGCCCAAAAACAACGATGAGAAATACCAATCCCGCCACCGACTGAAACACGCTCGACGTCCACGGCGATTTCCCGCCTTCCAGGATTGTCGGAACCGCGAGCGAGGCCACCCCGGTCGTGAGCAGCAACATCACGGTCACAGACACACCCCAAGTCCACCACTCGCGTCGCTGCAGTTCGCGCAAACGCGCGGAGTAACCCTCCTGAGGCGGAACTCCCGGTCGTTCGTCGAAACTGGCTAAGTCATTCATAACCGGCGGCATGAGAGGCCATCGGCCGCCATGAGAACATTATCTCTATCCGAATCAGGGGTCAATTTGAGCGCAGATCAGGTGTTCCTACTTGTTACGCTCCGAGTATGTGAATTTGAAGCAGGAATGCGGGTGAATGTCCGAAAACGGCCCAGCCCGGCGACCAACGCCAAGCCACACACAACAAGCCATTTAGCTAGTTTTGAAAACTGGTACGTCCGGTCTATTGTCGAAAGCGCGGCCCTGCCCGAAACTGTTCCTCGAGCGACACCATGATCGCACTACTCATTCTCGCCGTTTCCGTGACAGCCCTGGTGCAGTTCGCAGTTTGCCAGTGGAGGTCAATGTGGATCTCGGTGGCCGCCCAGCCCCTGTCGGAATGCCTGCAGGCCGCTGTCGGACTCGCGCCTGGCCAGATTGAATCCAGCCATTTCGAGTTGTTGGCTCGCACGTCCGAGCAGATGTGCCCCGCCACGCAGAAGCAGAATGTCTGGCTCCGCGAGGTGCGCCTCTATTTCCATATTGTCGAAGCGCTGGATAGCCTCTGCGAAAAACATCTTCCCGCCCTCTCTGAATGGGCTGACACGGAATTGACCGCCTGCGCTCGTTACGCCGCAGCCGTCCTGGATGAGCGCCTCAACGCGAATCTGGCTTTCGCCTCAGAAACCCGCGCGTTCTAGAGACGCCGTCGCCCGCTCAGTTTTCCAACGCAGCCACTTTCCCCGTCGACGCCTTGCCGCGCTCCGCCAGATAGACCCCGAGCAAAATCAGCACGCCCCCAAGCAACAGGTAGCGCGTGGGCACCTCTTGAAGAAAAATTGCTGCCACGAGAATTGCTCCAACCGGCTGAAAGTAGTTCACCGCCGCTACCCGCGATGCCTCCATATAACGCAACGCCCAATAGAAAAGCGTATATGCAGCCACCGAACTGATCGCCGCCATATACAGCAGCCCCATCCAGCCTTGCCATGGGACGCTCTTCCAATCGAAATGCGCCGCGCGAAAGGCGGTGAGCGGCAATAACACGGCCGCGCTGGCAAACAAATTCACCGCATTCATCTCGACGCTGTCGTACTTGCTCGCCACCCTCTTGCTGAGCACCACATAAAACGCGAAGCAGGTCGTTCCCAGTAGCGTGAATAAATCTCCGGACAACGTAGGCGAC
Source organism: uncultured Acidobacteriota bacterium (assembly GCA_963790945.1). Lineage (GTDB taxonomy): Bacteria > Acidobacteriota > Terriglobia > Acidiferrales > UBA7541 > Palsa-295. The sequence goes on along the minus strand of CAWBRH010000027.1, from coordinate 45,570 downwards.
CGCCGCAAATCGAAACCATTTTCGGCCGCCAGAATCGCAGCGCCCGTAAACGCAAGCGCCATCCCCACAATCTTCGCCGCAGTCAGCGCTTCAATCTTCAGCGCCCGCGCCAGCAGAAGCACAAGGATCGGCCCGATTGCCAGAATCATCGAGGAATGTCCCGAGGTCGTGAAGGCCAACCCCACCGTAAAGAAAACCTGGTTCGCGCAAAGAAGCCACCCGAGATATGACAGCGTCCACACATCCTGACGAGTCAACTTGCTCCGATTGCCACGGAAGAAATAAATCGGGAGGAAAATTACAGCGGCAATTTCAATCCGGAACACAGCCAGCGTCAGCCCGTCGAAGTATCGCAGCGCCGTCTTGCCCGCCACGTAATTGAACGACCACATCGCCAGCATCGCCGCCAGCGATACGGCCAGAAGAAATGAGCTGGGACGGTACGGCGGGGAGCTGGATGTTGCTGTCGCGCCCGAACTCAAGATCCACTCGACGACATCTACTCAATCACCTCGCGCCGGTGGGTCAGCGATTCAATCCGATCAATTCTCGGCGCGTAACCGATTCCCGGCGCCGTCGGCACTCGAATCGTCCCCTGCCTCGTCACTTCCACTTCGGGCTCGATAATGTCTTCCGCCCAATAGCGCTTGCTCGCCGAAACATCCCCCGGCAGTGTGAAATTCGGTAGGGTCGACATCGCGATGTTGTGCACCCGTCCGATTCCCGATTCCAGCATCCCGCCGCACCACACTGGGATGCCCTTCGCTTTGCACAAATCGTGAATCCGTCGCGCCGCGGTGTGACCTCCGACGCGCCCAAGCTTGATATTGATAATTCGGCAGGCTCCAATTTCAATTGCCGCCCGCGCGTGCTCGAAATCATGAATGCATTCGTCGAGGCAGATCGGAGTATCGAGTTGACGCTGCAATTCCGCGTGCGAATAGATGTCGTCCCACCCCAGCGGCTGTTCGATCATGATCAGGTAGAACGCATCCAGCTCCTTCAAGTGCGCCGCATCCTTCAGTGTGTATGCCGAATTCGCGTCAACCATCAAGCGAATGCGCGGAAATCGCTCGCGCAGCGCCCGCGTAGGCTCGATATCCAGCCCTGGCTTGATTTTGATTTTGATCCGCTGATAACCGGCAGCCAGTTCCTTCTCCACTTTTGCCACCAGCGCCTCAATCGATGGCTGAATCCCAATCGACACTCCGCAAATAATTTCGTCCAGCGTGCCGCCCAAAAGCTTCGCCAGAGGCATATTCTTTTGTTTCGCCTCCGCGTCCCAGATCGCCGCTTCGAGGCCGCCCTTGGCCATGTTGTGCCCGCGAACCAGAGCCAGCATCTCCCACACATCCGCAGCCGCCGCGAAATCCTTGCCACGCAGCAAGGGCCACAAATAATCGCGAATGACGAGCCACGCAGTCTCCACCGTTTCGTAAGAGTAGTAGGGATCCTCGCCAGCCGTCGCTTCGCCCCAACCAACCACGCCATCCACATCCGTCTCGATCAACAGAATGCGACGCAGCTCGCTCACCCCAAAGCTCGTCTCAAACGGCGCGATCAGCGGCAGATGAATTTCGCGAAGTGTGATTTTGCGCAGCCGCATCGAGGATTCGAATGCCTTTCACTCCGGAGTCAATTCCGGCAAATGTACGCCCGCCACTGAATCGCGCGGCTCGAGCAAATAGTCCGTCGTATCTCCGCGATTCTCAACCCCAGTCGCAACATACTCCTTGCCGAACAATTTCAAAAAATGCTGCCGCGTCAAAGCCTGGACTCGTTCGCCCGACGCTCGATCTCTCTTCTTCAGCTCCGAAATATTGGCAGCGATGGAAATCCGCTGCACGCCCGGGTTCGCGGGCGGCAAATTCCCAGCCAGAATTTCCTTCACGCGCACCGAATCGAGCCACCATTCCGCCACCAGCCGGTCGGTTGGCAAGCCAGCGTGCAACGGACTCTCCGTTACGCCGTAGCAATCCGGAATATACCGTCGCGCCACCGCCCCCAGCCGCACCAGATTGAAATGCGCGTTCTTCAGCTCCAGTGGATCGAACGTCCACTCTACCAGCGGAATCCCGCGCTTCAACGCATCCTGCCGCTGAAATAATTTCAGCCGTCGCCCCACTCCTCGGTTCTGATATTCCGGCAGCACCGCCGTCATATGTGAATGCAAAAATCGCAGCGTGCCGCGGAATCCAGGCAGCGCCAGCGTCATTCCAACAACCTTTTCTCCATCGAACGCCCCGATCACCTGCCCGCCCGTATGATCCGCCACCACAAAAATCGGCGCCGGTACAGTAATCTCCTCGCCCCAAATCACCCGCTCGAGCCGGACGCCCTCCTCGAACTCGTCAAGCGAGTGGCACTGCCGAATTTCAATCCCATCCTTCACGCTAGCGGCCATTCCTAAACCTCAGAGCTGAAATTCAGCTCGTCATGTGCTTGGAGGCGCTCAGACTATAACACCCTGGAAAACGACGACGTTGGATGTTCTGGAACCCGATGCACTTCTTGAGAAAGGCGAAACTGATATTGTGGTGTGTATTTGGAATCCTGCAAGCTTTCTGGACGATGGGGTGGAAAAGAACTATAGAATTGGATCGCCTTTGCAAAGGGCGGTGGTAGTCCCGATTTTTCTAACCTCAACTATTAGTTTAAATCGTTTTTGTCATTTCGGGTCGCCTTGCCGACACCTCCAGTGAAGATTTCATTTTTTTAGGCTCGTCTCAACCGACTCGCCGTCCTTGAAATTTCCGCTGAGTCGTGCGAGCGTTAGCTCCGGTTCACGATCGACCTTAATTTGGAAGCGCAGCTTTCGCCGGGAATTGCCCGGCGAGCCGGGACAAGTGGGAGCGGCGGCAAGCCGCCCCAGTCCAAAAAACGAGGGAAGGTAATTGATGACGACGCACCCATCTGGTCCCCCTACTCCTGCTGCGGTTGCGACAAAACGGATCGCCGTGATACCGGGCGACGGGATTGGCAAGGAAGTGATTCCCGAGGCGGTGAAGGTGCTGAAAGCCGTGACGGCGGCGCCCGGGAAGAAATTGGCGCTGACGGAATTCGATTGGGGAGCGGATCGGTATCTTCGAGACGCTACGACGCTGCCGGCGGATGCGGTGGAGATGTTTCACCGTGATTTCGACGCGATCCTGCTCGGGGCCATGGGCGACCCGCGCGTTCCTACGAACGTGCATGCGGCGGATATTTTGTTGGGGCTCCGTTTCAAACTCGATCTGTATGTGAATGCGCGGCCTTGCGTGCTGTTTGACAAGCGATTCACGCCGCTGAAGGACCGCAGCGAGAAGGACGTGAATTTCATCGTCTTCCGCGAGAACACGGAAGGGCTCTACGTGGGGATGGGCGGGTTCTTCAAGAAGGGAACCGCGGACGAGATCGCGACGCAGGAAGACCTGAATACGCGGAAGGGCGTGGAGAGGATTATTCGCTATGCCTTTGAATACGCGCGGAAACGCGGGTTGAAGCGCGTGTGCATGGCGGACAAGTCGAATGCACTCGCCTTTGGCCATGACCTATGGCAGCGCGTGTTCAAGTTGGTGCGCGCCGAGTATGCGGATATCGAGTCGAGCCACCAGTACATTGATAATTTGCTGATGCAGATGGTTCGCGACCCCTCGCAATTTCAGGTGATTGTGACTTCGAATCTTTTCGGCGATATTGCGAGCGACCTGGGGGCGCAACTCGCGGGAGGCTTGGGCCTGGCTCCCTCCGGCAATATTCATCCGGGGCAGGTGTCGCTATTTGAGCCGGTGCACGGCTCGGCGCCGAACATTGCGGGCAAGAATATTGCGAATCCGATGGGCGCTATCCTCACAGTGGGAATGATGCTCGACTATCTTGGCTGGACCGCTGAATCCCGGGCGATAGAAGCTGCAGTGCGCGCGGCGCTGGCCGAATCGAAGACACCCGCCGAGTTGGGTGGAGCGCTCGGTACACGCGAAGTGGGTGATTGGGTAGCGAACGCGGTTTCAAGAAACGTTATATCCTCGACGTAAAGCTGCACTAACCCTTTAAGTTTTCTCTCCTCCGGACGATTAAGTCCTACAGACGGCAGGGGTTTGAATGGCGCGGAATGCCATTCCATGGCCGGTCCTGCCAATTCCCGCGAGACTTACGGTTTACGACTTCCGAGGATGGAGGAGTGTCATGTCGAGATCTCAACCGGGTGGCGATGCTGCGATATCGCGCAGCTGCTCAACCCGCCTGGCCCTATGTGGCACGATCCTTTTGATGGCGTTGCTGATTCCGGCGCCGGCGCGAGGCTTTGCGGGCGACGATAAGGATTCAGCGGGAAAAGATGCAGCCAAGAAAGACGCTGCCAACAAAGAAAGCGTCAATAAAGACAGCAAGACGACCGAGACGTCGAGTCTTCCAGAGCGCGAGCTGCTCCAACAACTCTTACAACAGATACAGTTGTTGCAAGCCCGGGTCGCAGAACTAGAAGCGAAGAAATCCGTTGCACGGCCGAACCAGCCCGCGCCTCCGGTGGCGCTTGGCTCGCCAGCAAATGCTTCCGCCGCCGCTCCTGCATCAACTGCGCCTGTGCCCGCTCTGCCAGCAGCCGCAGTACCGACGGCATCTGTGCCTGCTCATCCTGCGGACATCGAGATCAATGAAGTGTCGCCCCGACTTCATCTGAATGCCTATGGGGACGTGGGTTTTGCTGCGAACGACCAGGGCCCGAGCGCGAACGCTTTTGACGTGGGGTCGCTCGATCTATTTCTGACGTCGAGACTTTCCGACCACATCTCTGTGCTCGGGGAATTTCTATTACTCGCTCAGCCGGATAACACAATCGAACCTGACCTGGAGCGTTTGATGCTGGAGTACAAACGCAACGATTACTTCACATTCGGAATGGGGCGGTATCACACGGATATCGGCTACTATAACGCGACATTCCATCACATCCAATGGTTTGCGACACCGATTGGCCGGCCTTTGATGTTCCGGTTTGACGATGACGGCGGATTCATGCCGTTGCAGGAAATTGGATTGTCGGCGAACGGGAACATTCCGTCAGGGAAGCTGGGCCTGCACTGGGTGGCGCAAGCCGGGAATGGGCGCGACCACACGCCAGACAATGAGCCCGCGCAAAACCGTACGGACTTCAATCATGGCAAGTCATTCAACATTAATGTGTCAGCTCACCCTGCATGGTTCTCCGGTTTGATCACGGGTTTCTCCTTTTATCACGACGATTTGACTCCACCGGAGCTTCCAAAGATAGGCCAGTCGATCATGGATGCTTACGTGGTGTATCGCAACCAGCATCTGGAGTGGCTTAATGAGGCCGTGATGGTTCGCGACGCAGTTCACAACGGCAGAACTTTTCAGGCTCCCGCATTTTACTCGCAGATATCCTATGCTTTCGGCAAGTACCGACCATATTTCCGTTACGCCTTCGAGAATACGAATGATGCCGACCCGGTCTTTAGCCCGGCGGCTAACGAGGTGCTAATAAGCCGGCAAAACGATGCGTCGGTGGGAATCCGCGTCGACCTTAACTCGTTTGTTGCCTTTAAGTTTCAGTATGACCGGTTTTCGCAGCGTAGCATGAGTAGCTACAACCAACTTTCTTCCCAGTTTAGTTTCTCGTTCTAACGGGAGGGTGCCATGGCTAAACGAATTCAATTCGTACTAATCGCTGGGGCCCTCGTAATGACAAGCCTAAGCATCGCGCTGCGTCCGGCGGGAGCTGGTGGAGACGAAGTAGACGTGATCGTAAACAAAGCTAATCCTACGGCTGATTTGCCGTTAGCAGACGCGCGCAAACTCTTCATGGGTGACAAATCAACCTGGTCCAATGGCAAGCGGGTAACGATCTTGATGCTAGCGCAAGGACAGCCGGAACGGGCTGTGGTGCTGCGCGAAATATACAAAATGAGCGAAGCCGACTACGGAAAGTATTTCATGCAAGCAGCCTTCCAAGGAAAAGTGGCTGCTCCGCCCAAGGATGTCGCGTCTGGGGCGCAAATGAAGCAGGCGATCGCCGACAATGCCGGGGCTATCGGATATGTGAAGAAAGAAGACGTAGACGACACGGTTAAAGTAATACTTAAGATTCAGTGAGCGCTGCAGAGGCCCCAGATGACGATCACAATTCGACAAAGGCTTTACGGTCTCGGGCTGCTGGGCGTCGCTTTTTCGGTCGCCGTTGGCGTTTTTGGATGGAAAGGAATACGTGATGTTGCGCGAGGAGTGAAAGACGTAGCCGCGACGTCGACTGCGATACGGAGCCACATGGAAGCGAGTATGTTCCTGGACCTCACGCGGGGGGACATCTCGAAAATGTTGACGGCTTCTGGTGATGCCCAGGACACCGCAGCTGCGGAACTGAGCGAGCATCAAAAGTTACTGAGAGACAAGCTTAGTGTGGCTGAGGGCCTAAGCCAGAGTCAAACGGTTCTAGTAATACTTCAAAGGGAGACCAAACTTTCGGAAGAATATCTCGCGCAAGCTTCAAAGATCTCGGATCAGCGGAAAGACGCTGCTGCAGCGATGCCCATGCTGGGGCCGTTCTTGCAGGGCTATCAGGATCTCCGAAATATGATGGACGATGCGAACGATAAGCTACAGGCCGATTCGAAACGGTCAGAGTTGGACGCAGCCCGCGCGGTCAATCGTTCGGAGACCGCCATCATCGCCATTTGCCTGGTGTCGTCCGCGCTTTTGTTCGTGATCGCGTTCCGCACTGCTCGCGATATCAACAAGCGGCTGGCGATTATCACCGGATGGCTGAAGGAGCTGGCTGCCGGGGATCTGACGCTGGAGGCAAAAGACTCTCATCAGGACGAGCTAGGAGAAATCGCGCAGTGGTTTCGCGATTCAGTGGAGAAGCTTCGGGTTACGATCGGGCGGGTGGCTACGAGCGCCAGCGAAGTAACTCTGGCAACAGAGGAAATGGGAGCCGTCAGCCAGCGAATGAGCGCCAATTCGGAAGAGACCACGTCGCAAGCTACGATCGTGACGTCAGCTACCGAGCGTGTAAGCGCAAATCTGCAGACGGTGGCCGCCGCCACTGAGGAAATGAGTGCAAGCTTGCGCGATATCGGCGGCAACGTGAGTAAAGCTGCCAGCGTGGCGAAAGAGGCGGTTGAGGTGGCAGAGACGACGAATGCAATGGTGATGAAGCTCGGGGAATCGAGCGCGGAGATCGGCCAAGTAATTAAGGTGATCACGTCGATTGCCGAGCAGACGAATCTTCTAGCGCTTAACGCCACGATCGAGGCTGCGCGGGCAGGCGAGGCAGGGAAAGGCTTCGCGGTGGTGGCGAATGAGGTAAAGGAACTTGCCAAGCAGACGGCACATGCCACCGGGGATATTCGGTCGAAGATCGAAGCAATCCAGGCCGACACAAAAGGATCCGTGCAAGCGATAGGGACGATCACTTCGATCATCACCCAGATTCACGATTTGTCAGCCGCCATCTCCGCTGCCGTCGAAGAACAGACTGCAACGACAGGCGAAATCGCGCGGAACATCTCGGAGGGCGCGAAGGTGTCGACGGAGATCGCGCGGAATATTTCCGGAGTGGCCCATGCGGCGCAGAGTACGTCGAGCGGAGCGCATGAGCTGCGGACGGCCGTATCGGAATTGGAGCGGATGTCGTCGGAGCTTAGAACATTAGTCGGGCAATTTAGATACGAGCGAGCGAAGTCGACAGAGGTATCGCCGCCGAAAGCGAACAAAGCCGGATTTGGGTGGACGCCTGTGCCGCAAAGTTCGAATGCATCACTTTAAGTTCACTAGCGCGTCACCACGGAGCATTCTTCCGCACGCCGGCCGGAATCAGCTGAGAGGCGTCGAGGCTGAAGTAATAGTTCATATGTTTCACACAGGCAAACCGTGAGTGGATTCCTGATAGGACCAACTTCAAGTTCCACTTCCAAGTGCTAGTTGTTGACCAAAGCAGACTTCAACTGTAGGTATAGCTGTCGGCACGTCGACGGCCGCCTTCGAAAATCTTTGCAAGAAGTGCTCCCAGCACGAAGCCGCCAACGTGAGCCCACCATGCGACTCCGCCCATACCCGCTCCGCCTTGACTGCTTAGTGAGCTGACTCCGCTGAGAAATTGGATGGCGAACCAGAGGCCGATGAAAATGATCGCTGGAATTTGCGCGGTGAAGAAAAAGACGAAAAGAGGAACGAGAGTGAGAATTCTCGAGGAAGGGAAGAAGACCACATAAGCGCCGAGGACCCCGGAGATTGCCCCGCTCGCTCCGATTGACGGTAGGCTCGATCCCCAGCTAAAAAGTGCCTGCGCCAATCCTGAGCCGATTCCGCAAATGAAGTAGAAGAGCAAGTACGAAATAGGCCCCATCCTGTCTTCAACTGCGCCGCCGAAAATCCAAAGAAACCACATATTGCCGAGGATGTGCAGGAATCCACCGTGAAGAAACATGCAGGTGATGAGTGGCAGGAATGCTTCGACGAGCGAGTATGGTCCTCCGACAAGAGCGAGCTTCATTCTCAACGGAACCAGACCGAAGGTTCTGATGAGAGCGTCGTTAGCCGCATGCGACAGGCTGAGCTGATAGCAGAACACCAGGACATTCATGAGGATCAATAAGATCGTGACCACGGGAAAGGAACGCCGGGCCATCATGTTCTTGAGGGGTATCATATTTCGATTCCCAGACCAGCAGACACAGCGGCACGAGATGCCTCCGCCAATTCCTCATCCGAGTAGGCGCGTTCGGAGCGCTCGCCGCGGCGGCGCAGCCTATCGACTTCGATGAGCGTCGCGATACCACCGCGCGCGCCATGTCCTTCGCAGTTGAGGCCGGCGGCAGCGCAACTGAATTCTAGTATCCCGTGGACAGGCCATCCGCGAACGATGCCATAGGCGAACGCGCCGTGAAAAATGTCTCCGGCGCCGGTCGTGTCCACTGTGCGTACTCGAAAGCCGGGGCATAGGTGGAATCGCACTCCATTCCAGATGAGCGCGCCCAGGCGTCCAAGTGTCGCGCCCGTCAAGCAGCACTTGAACTGTGCGTGGACCTTCGGAAGTGATTTCAATAAGTTCTGCTCGCCAGTGAGCCGGGCAGGAAAATCTTTCGAGGTGATCGCGAAATCGACGTATTCAAGTAATTCCTCAACGCCATGGTAGCGGTTATCGAAATCGCCAAGGACGAGGGTGCCTGCTTCTCGCGCCCACTGCGCCGCTTGAGTGGAGGCTGCCGTATCGTGCCCGTCGATGAGGAGCACGCGCGCGCCTGCAATCGAATCGGCACGCAGATCTTCAGGGTGCAGCGCAATTCGCAGATCGCGTTTCCAGAGAACCGTGCGTTCGCCGGACTTCTCGTCAATGAGAATAAAGGATGACTGGCTCATGCAGCCCGGCGCCATGATCCAGTGCGCATCGACCCCTTCGCGATCCATCTCCCCTTGTTGGAATTTTCCCGCTTCGTCGTCGCCGATTTTGCCGATATACCTTGTGCGCAGACCCCAGCGCTGGCAAGCGGTAATCGCGCTGGCAGTCTGTCCTCCTGCGCGACGCTCGGCGGAGAGGATTTCCACTTTCGAATCCAGAACGGGAAAATGGGGAAGGCGAATGACGGTGTCGGTGGCGTTGATACCGATGCCGACGACATCGACCGGCGATTCGTTGAGGTGGTGCACGAGATGATTATCTTCGTGCGAGCAGGCAAGTGCGAGAAAATTTATCGGGAAGAAACGAAGAAGCGAGCGCAGGAGAATGCTTAAAGAAGTACATCAAGCAAGAATCTTCGCGTGCGGCGTGAAGATTCCTTTCTCAACAAAAACTTCAAGTGCGATCGAGCGCGTTTATTATTTGCGTGGCGTGAGTGCCTGTGATAGAAAATTTTGTTTCGCGTTGCTGCGTCGGCGCGCCGACACCTGATGCCAGTCCACGAATCCGAAGCGATCATTCTACAGAGCTATCCGTTGGGTGAAGCCGACCGATTGGTGAGTTTTCTTTCGCGGACGATGGGCCGAGTGCGCGGGGTTGCGGCGGGTGCGCGCCGAACGAAGAGCCGCTTTGGTTCGACGCTCGAGCGGCTTTCGCATGTGCGCATCTGGTTCTTTGAGCGACCTTCGCGCGAACTTGTGCGCATCAATCAGTGCGAGTTGATTGAGTCGTTCCTCGATGCGTTTCGTGATTACGCGTCGGGTGTCGCGCTGGCGATCTTCAGCGAAGTGACCGAAGCGGTGCTACCGGACCACGAAGCGTCGGATCCAAACTTTCGTTTGTTGCTGCTGTCGGCTCAGGCAGTGAAGAAAACTGGCAAGCCCGAGTTGGCGATGGCGTATTTCACTTTATGGACCGTAAAACTCGGCGGGTGGCTGCCGCCACTCGATGCTTGCGCGCGATGCGGCAGGACCCTGGCCGCGTCCGAGCCGGCTTATTTTTCGCGGAGCGCATCGGCGCTGATGTGCGGGAAGTGTCGCGTGCCCGGACTCCGGGTGATTTCCGCGGCGGCTTTAGCAGCCGCGCGTCGAATGCTGACGGAACGGCTCGACAAGCTGAACGAAGAAATGATTCCGCCGCGCGCCGCACGAGAACTGAGCGATGTTATGCTCGACGTCATAGAACATCAGATTGATCGAAAGCTGCAGGCGAGGGAACTCCTGGAGAAACCGGCTTGAAGAAAAGCGAGCGCAGCGGAAATCATCACCAGAAATCTCAGGCACAACGTGCAGCCGCGAAGGGACTCACCTTTCAGAATCTTCTATTAACACTTGAAGAGTACTGGGCGAACCGCGATTGTGTTCTGCAGCAGCCTTACGACGTGGAAGTGGGAGCGGGAACGATGCACCCGGAAACTTTCCTCCGCGTGCTTGGGCCGGATCCTTATCGAGTGGTTTATGCGCAACCGAGTCGGCGCCCGGCGGACGGGCGATACGGTGAAAATCCGAACCGCCTTTTCAGGCACACTCAGCTTCAAGTGATACTCAAACCTTCTCCGGCTGACGTACAGGATTTATATTTGGAAAGTCTTGCGGCTGTGGGAATCAACTTGAAGGAACATGACATTAAGTTTGAAGAAGACAACTGGGAGGCGCCGACCTTGAGCGCCTGGGGCATGGGCTGGCAGGTGATGCTCGACGGGCTTGAGATTACCCAGTTCACCTACTTCCAGCAGTGCGGCGGCCTTGATCTCGATCCGATTTCTGTTGAGCTGACTTATGGACTCGACCGAATCGCAGCTTATTTGCAGGGCGTCGATAATGTTTTTGACGTGCGGTGGACGGATACAGTCAGCTATGCGACGGTGCGCCTGGCGGAAGAGCAGCAATTCTCCGCGTATAACTTCGAATATGCGGATGCTGCCGCAACACGGAAGCAGTTTGATCTTTATGAGGCGGATGCTGCGCGTTTGCTGGCCGCGTATCCCGGGACGAAAGGGAAGGATCGCTTGCGATTTCCGCTGCTGCAAGCCTATGAGTTTTGCTTGAAGTGTTCACACCTCTTCAATGTGCTCGACGCGCGCGGCGCAATTTCAGTGACCGAGCGGGCAGGGATGATCGCTCGTGTGCGCAAGCTCGCCACGCAGGTAGCGAAAGCCTGGCTCGATCAGCGTACTGTTACATCGCAGCCGGAACTTGCTGAGGCTCGGGCATGAAGAAAACGCAGGGAAAGGCTAGCGCAACCGCGGTGGGTGACTTCCTTTTCGAAATTGGATGCGAAGAGCTTCCGGCTGGGATGATCGCGAAAGCGTCAAACGAGCTTAAAGCGATACTTGAGAAGTATTTTTCGACGAATGGGTTGATTGACGCAAGTAATCGAATAGAAGCTTTTGGCGGACCGAGACGATTGACGGCGATTGCGCACGGCGTTCGCTTGCGCCAGGAAGATGTCATTCGCGAAGTGATGGGGCCGCCGAAGTCGGTCGCGTACGATAACCTCGGCGAGCCAACGCGCGCGGCGATGAGCTTTGCGGAGAAGCAGGGAATTCCGGTGTCGAAGCTGGCGATCGTAAACACACCGAAGGGCGAGTACGTTTCCGCGACTCAACTGATCGAAGGCCGCGTTGCGTCGAGAGTTCTCGCTGAAGTGCTACCTCAAGTGATTCAGGAGATCAGTTGGCCGCGGTCGATGTATTGGACGGGAGCGCACGGTCCTCGATTTATCCGGCCCATCCGCTGGATCGTGGCAATGCTTGGCGGGAAGGTGGTACCGTTTTCATTTGCTGGCGTGCATGCAGGAAACCGAACCGACGGTCACCGTTTCCTGGGGAAGCGAAATATTCCGGTGAGCGGGCCGCGCGACTATGAGTTAAAGCTCAAGAAGAACTTTGTGATTTGCCGGCCAGAGGAGCGTCGTAAGAAGATTGAAGCGGAGATCCGTTCGCAGGCCAGCCGCAAGAATCTCCGCGCGCATGAAGATGAAGCGTTACTTGAGCTCGTAACTTACCTCAACGAATACCCGACAGTGATCGCGGGTAGCTTCGATTCGAATTTCCTCACACTGCCGGATGAGATTTTGATCACAGTGATGCGCGACCACCAGAAATATTTTGCGCTCGAAGCTCGCGGCGGGCGGCTGGCGTCGAATTTTCTTGCGGTGATAAACCTCAACAAAGACTCGAAGGGGCTGGTGCGGGCGGGACACGAGCGAGTGCTGCGTGCGCGCTTTGCGGATGCACAATTTTTCTGGGAGACAGATCAGAAGTGTCGGCTCGCCGACTACTTACCCAAGCTCTCGCATGTTACCTACGAGCGCCGGCTCGGAAGTTACTTCGATAAAGTGGAGCGCATGCGCGCGATCGCTCGCTGGCTTGCCGAGCAATGGTTCAGTTCCGGAATTACGGGTGGCGATGTGGCGGGATCCGATCGCGCGGCAGAACTTGCCAAGTGCGATCTCGTAACGGAGATGGTGAAGGAGTTCACCGAGCTGCAGGGAATCGTCGGCGGACTCTACGCGCGAGCACAGGGCGAGCCGGACGAGATTTCATGGGCGATTTACGACCACTACAAGCCTCTCGGCCTTGATGATCCGATTCCGCGCAACTTAACGGGATGCGCGGTTGCGCTTGCGGACAAACTCGATTCGCTTGTCGCGTGCTTTGCAGTCGGGGCAGCCCCAACGGGTTCGAGCGATCCGTTCGCGCTGCGTCGTGCGGCGCTCGGAATCGTGAAGATCATCCTGGAGCGCAAGATTTCGATTTCAATCTCGGCAGCAGTGTCCGCTGCTGCCCGCGCGCTACGCGATCATGCACCTAAGATCAATGCTTCAGAGGCCGTCGAAAAGCAGGTGCTAGATTTTCTGCTGGAGCGAGCGAAGTTCATCCTGCGCGAGCGCCGCGGATTTGCCTACGACGAGATCAACGCGGCCTTCGCTGCAGGCGCGGACGACCTGGTGGACGTAGCAGAGCGAGTAGAGGCGTTGAAGGCAATCCGCAATACCAAGAATTTTGCGCCGCTGGCGGCCTCGTTCAAGCGCATTCGCAACATTCTAGACAAGTCCGCGGCGGCCGGGGATAAGAACCAGGTTGCAGTGAACAAGGAACTGCTTGAGACCCGGCCGAGCAGCAACTTAATCTTGTCGCGCACAAAATCGGAGAGGAAGTTACGCGGCGGAAGAAAGCAAGAAATATCGCGAGGCTCTGGAAAAGATTTCCGAGCTGCGACCGTCAGTGGACTTCTTCTTTGACAAAGTTCTAGTAATGGCTGAAGAGGAAGATGTGCGACGAAACCGTCTCGCACTGCTAGGGAACCTCTTGAAGGAGTTCTCGACCATCGCAGATTTCTCAGAGTTGGGCGGCGATGAATCGAAGGATGTTCTCAGGAATCCGGCGCGTGGGTGAGTTGCGTCGTTGAGATTTTACTTTAGGTTTCGTCGTACAGTTTTTCGTCGACAGGCCGACTTGTAATGTAGTGGTTCAAGCGCGGCGTTTCTCAGATTCGGTATGGGTAGTTGAGGAGAAACATGAAATACGTCTATTTTTTCGGCGCAGGAAAAGCTGACGGCGCCGGTGACATGAAAGAGCTTCTCGGCGGAAAAGGAGCGGGTCTTGCTGAGATGACGCGCATCGGTCTGCCGGTGCCGGCGGGGTTCACGATCACAACGGAGGCTTGCGACTACTACTTCAAGCATGGCCGTAAGTATCCGAAGGAGCTTCGCGCTGAAGTCGCGAAGAATTTGGCGCGACTCGAGAAGCTTACAAAAAAAAAACTGGGCGACGCGAAGAATCCACTGTTGGTGAGCGTTCGATCTGGTTCCGCGAAATCAATGCCCGGCATGATGGAGACGATCCTGAATCTCGGCCTGAACGAAAAGTCGGTGGACGCACTGGCGAAATCGACGCAGAACGAACGCTTTGCCTGGGATGCTTACCGCCGGTTCGTGCAGATGTACTCGAGCGTGGTGATCGGCCTGCCGAAAGAGGATCTCGAAGCTCGACTGCGCGCGATGAAGAAATATCTCAACGTCACGGATGACACGCAAGTGACGGCGGAGGGTTGGCGGCAGCTGGTCGGCGAATATAAGGAGTATTACAAGCGCAAAACGGGCAAGCCTTTCCCAGAAGGGCCGGAAGAACAATTGTGGGGCGCGATTGGCGCGGTTTTTGAATCCTGGATGGGCGAGAAGGCTGTGACTTATCGGCGCGTCGAGAAAATTACTGGCCTGCTTGGCACGGCCGTGAATGTGGTTCAAATGGTGTTCGGCAATACGGGCGACAATTCGGGTACGGGCGTCTGTTTTACCCGCGATCCCTCCACCGGCGAGAAAGTTTTCTTCGGCGATTTTCTGCTGAATGCGCAAGGTGAGGACGTGGTCGCCGGAATCCGCACGCCGATGCAATTGAGCGAACTGAAATCGCGGATGCCGAAGGTCTATCAGCAACTCGAGAAGGTTCGAGCAAAACTTGAAAAGCATTATCGCGACATGCAGGACATGGAATTCACGGTGGAGAACGGCACGCTCTACATGTTGCAGACGCGAACAGGTAAGCGTTCGCCATCGGCCGCGTTCCGGATGGCTGTCGACATGAAAAATGAAGGCCTGATTAAACTTGAAGAAGCACTTGAACGCATCAAGGATGATGACGTCGAACGGCTTTTCTATCCAGTACTCGATCCGGCTCTGCCGCGTACGGAGTTTCAAACGCGGAAAATTGCGGAGGGCATCAATGCTGTGCCCGGCGCTGCGGTTGGTAAGGCGGTGTTCACAGCAGCAGAGGCAGAAGAGTGGGCGGCCAAGGGCGAGAAGGTAATTTTGGTGCGTCGCGAGACGAGCCCGGAAGATGTGGGCGGCATGTATGTGGCGCAGGGAATTCTCACCGCTACTGGCGGCAAGACGAGCCACGCGGCTGTGGTCGCGCGCGGGTGGGGGAAGTGCTGCATCGTTGGGGCGGAGAAGATCGACATCGATTCCGAACGCAAAAGGATGAGTTCGAATGGCCACGTCGTGAAAGAAGGCGAGTGGATTACGCTCGACGGCGGTGACGGCTCGGTTTACACGGGCCAGATCGCGTTGGTACGCCCGGAGCCGCCCAAGGCTTATGAAACCATCATGAAATGGGCCGATTCTGTGCGGGAAATCGGCGTTCGTGCGAATGCCGATACGCCTCAAGACGCGCGGGTGGCCCGCGAGATGGGCGCCGAAGGCATCGGACTCACGCGCACCGAGCATATGTTCTTCAAGGATTTCGAGCATCCGGAGAAGAGCATTGAACGGCAACGTGCGATTCAGGAAATGATCCTGGCGGAGACGCAAGAAGCGCGGCGCAAGGCGCTCGACAAGTTGCTTCCGTTTCAGCGGCGCGACTTCATCGGGCTATTCGAAGCGATGGACGGGCTTCCAGTAACCATTCGCCTGATCGATCCGCCGCTGCACGAGTTTGTGCCGCACGATCCGGAGAAACAGGAAGAACTGGCGAAGGAATTAGGGACGACGCGTGAAGTAATTGAGCGACGCGTGGAGCAATTGCACGAAGCAAACCCGATGCTGGGCCATCGCGGTTGCCGTCTGTGCATCACGTATCCGGAAATTCTCGAGATGCAGGTGCGCGCAATCATCGAAGCAGCCATTGATTGTCAAAAGCGGGGCATTAAAGTGATACCTGAGATCATGCATCCGCTCACTCTCGACAAAAAAGAGATGAAGATTCTCGAAGAGGCCACACGTCGAGTGGCTGATCCGATTATTCAGCAGGCTAAAGTAAAGCTTCACTATCTTGTGGGAACAATGATCGAGCTTCCGCGAGCGGCGCTGCTCGCCGACCAGATTGCCGAGGTGGCTGAGTTCTTCTCATTTGGCACAAACGACCTCACGCAGACAGTGATGGGGCTCTCGCGCGACGATGCGGGCCGGTTCCTGCCGGAGTACGTGGATGAACGCAAGGCCGGAATCTTTGGTAGCGATCCTTTCCAGTCGCTCGATATTCCCGGCGTCGGGATGCTGGTCGAATGGGGAATCCAGCGCGGGCGAGCCACTCGTCCAGATTTGGAGGTCGGAATCTGTGGCGAGCATGGAGGCGACGGTCCCAGCGTGAAATTTTGCCATCGCGTGGGAATGGACTATGTGAGCGCCTCGCCGTTCCGAGTCCCGATTGCGCGCCTTGCGGCGGCGCAGGCCGTGATCGAAGAAAAGAAAAGCGGAAAGAAATCTGCGCGCAGAAGAGCTCACGGATCACATTTACATTAAGGAGACAACCGCCATACGTCCGCTCGATAGCCGTCCACTGATTATCGGGATCTGCGGCGGCACCGGCTCCGGCAAAACCACGATTACAGCGACGAATCATCGAAGCGCTCTCCGAAGCAAACGTCATCGTTCTCGAACAGGACAGCTACTACAAAGACTATCCGGGCATGCCGCTCGAAGAGCGGGTGAAACAGAATTTCGATCATCCCGACTCGATGGATACGCCGCTATTGACCGAGCACGTCCGCCGGCTTCGAGAAGGCCAGGCGATCGAGCGCCCTACCTACGATTTCGCGAATTTTCGCCGAGCAGATGCCACTGTTCGGCTTGCGCCGCGCTCGGCGATCATCATCGAGGGAATTTTGATTTTCGAGAACAAGGCGCTGCGCGACCTTATGGACATCAAGATTTTCGTGGATACGGATGCTGACCTGCGATTTATCAGGCGCTTGGTGCGTGATATCCGCGAGCGTGGGCGCACGATGGAGATGGTCGTCGATCAATACATGGCGACGGTGCGCCCGATGCACATGGAGTTTGTGGAGCCCTCGAAACGCTATGCGGATGTGATTATTCCGGAAGGCGGGCATAACGAAGTGGGGATCGATCTGGTGATTCAGAAGATTCGCTCGCTGGTGCCGCGCTAACTTCGATTCAGGCCCGGGCGGCTATGCCGCTGGGTTTGATCACGCTGTCGGCGAAGCGCTCCATTTCTTCAAGCTGCGGGCTGAACTGCAACAGCAGCAGATCCACACCGGCGCGCTCAAATTCGCCGATGCGGTCGGCCACCTGTTGAGGCGTGCCGACCAGGCCCGAGCGCAGGCCGCGATTCGAAACGGAATAATCTTCGAGTGAGACGCGCTGCTCGAGCTGAGTATTCGCGAGCCACTGCTCGTAGTTCTTATAGCCGGCGGCGTTTTGCTTCACGTCGGTGATGCGCTCGACTTCCTTTTTGGCCGCAGCTTCCGTTTCGCGCACCACAGCGTAGCCTGCGACGCCGTATTTCATCGGCGGCAGGCCTTTGCGTTCGCGGCGCTCGGCCATGTCGCGTATTTTGGGAGCGATGCGTTCGGGCGGGTCGCCGTGCGTCACGTAGGCGTCGCACTTCGTCGCGATCAATTCCTTCGCCGCTTCCGATTCGCCGCCCGCATAAATCACCGGGCGCGGTTTCGCCACCGGTTTCGGCTGCAGCACGAGATCGGTCACCGAATAATATTTTCCGCTGTAGGAGAAGTGATCCTGTTTCCAGGCCTGGTCTACCACATCGAGCCATTCGGAGGTGCGCGCGTAGCGGTCATCGTGCTGGTCGAATTGCACGCCGTATTTTTTGGCTTCCTCGGCCCACCACGACGAGACGACGTTGAGCGAAACGCGGCCACCGGAGATGTTGTCGATATTCGCGGCTTGTTTCGCCAGCAGTGCAGGAAGGTGAAATGTAGGCCGCACGGCGATCATCAACTCGAGGCGCTCCGTGACAGCGGCCAGCGCTGCAGAAGTGGACCACGCATCGAGCGACGGCGCATCAACGCCCTTGATGTCGTTCAAATTCAGCTCGGCGATGAGAGAAAGATCGAATCCGATTTGTTCGCTGCGGCGCGCCAGGCGCGACACGTAGTCCCACGTTGGCGCCATCTGCTCGTCTTCGACGTTGCGCAGCCAGCCGCCGAATACCGGCATCCAGTAGCCGTAACGCATTACCGCGCCTCCTGAACCAGATAGTCGACGAGGCGCTCAAATGGATTGAAGCCCACGACGCGCGGGCCGTCAGAGACAAAATTCGAGAGCGCGTTGATGTCGTAGTAGTAGAGCTGGCCGTCGCGATCGTCGATAATGTACTCGACCCCGCCCACTTCCACTTTCGCGGCGCTGAAAATCCGCTCGACCGCAGCGATCACGTCGTCCGGTGGCCTGTAGCCTTCGACGCGCAGGCCGGTTTTCGGTCCCTCCACGACGCACGCCGTTTCGATCTTTGCGCCGTCGGTGGTCCTGCAGATGTCCATCGGGCACAGGTCAAATGTGTCGCCTGCTGTGAACACCTTGATGCCGTAGAGATATTTGTAGCCGAGAGTTTCGACCCGGGTGATGTGGCCGCCGCGCGCAGGAATGAATTCCTGCACGATTCCGGTGCCGTCGAGGCCGAACTGTAATTTATCTTCGCGCGCCGCTGCTTCAATCTGCCCGGGCGAATCGAAGCGCACGATGCCCACGCCACTGCCGCCGATATTTGGCTTGATCACGACGGGGAAACGCATTCCGCGCGCTGCATCGGCGGCCTGGCTGGGATGATTAATTACGGCCGAGCGCGGGTAGGGAAGGCCGAGCGTTTCGAGAAGCGAAAGTTGCAGAGCTTTGGACGTTTCATTGCGAAATCCTTCGCTGCCGTTAACGACACGGACGCCCATGCGTTCGAGGTGCGCAAGATAGCTGAGCGTGTAAAAAATGGCGTGGGCGTTGCCGCGCGTCCATGCGGAAGGGCTCATGCGGTTAAAGATCAGGCCGCATTGCTGCGCGCCATTTGGCGAGACGTCGAAGTGGTGACGCGCTGCGTCAAGGCGAACGTACGGCACCGCACGACGATCCATTTCCGCGAACACCGGCTCAAACCAGCGCGGATGCTCGTAGTAAACGCCGATTGGCCGCTTCGAGTAATTCAAATTCTCCTCCACTAAACACGACCTAAGCCGTGGCGCCCGGAATAACAAGCCTCGCACAAGCTATTTTACACGGTTGGAATCGCTATGGGTTGGATGCACGCCGTGAGGAATCGTTTCGCGGTTTCCTACGAACGCAACTTGGCGACGATATCGCGATGCATCTTGGCGCGCTCGCGATAAACGGCACACTGCAGCTCCAAACTCGCGCGATGATCCGGCGGAAGCTTTGCGGCAATCACCTCACAGTGATGCGCAGCATCGTCCCAACGCTTCGCGTCTTCTTCGATAAACGACAGCAATTCCCTAGCGTGGTCGTCCATAGCCAGCCTCCCTGAATCCAGTGGCAGAAAAGCTGGCGAGTGTATCACCAATTGCGCAGGTCGCGATGTTCAAGTCAGATGTTCAACTCAGAGGTGGTGCATCCGTTGCCAGGGAATGAGAACTGGAGTCGTCACGCTGGGAGTCGATGCGTCTCGTCTTGACGCGTAGGGCCACGGCGACGATCATCCGGTGACAGTGGCACGATCGACGGACGCCTGGCCAATCGCCGCATCGCTTTGCACGTCACGCAGATCGCTGCGTGATAGATTCTCTCATCGCGGACGCTTGTCTTTTACCTGAAAATGATCCGCATGTTTGTGAAATCAAAAGTTACTGCATGCCCTTTTAGGAAATCGCTGCCGAACATACCTGCGAGGTGAAAGCCAAATTCGCTTTCCCAAGGAAACGGGCCGTCATAAAGGCCTGGGACGTTTTGCTCCGTGATTTCACCGACCGAGAATTGCTCCACGGTGTAGGGGATTATCTTCAACGTGCCCCCTCCGCCTTGCCCTTCGCTTGCTTTCGATTCATCCAGATGAATGCCGGCTTGCTGGATTGCCGATTCGGCCAGCTTCACGCCGGCGCCAGCCAGGCCACTATCCACGAAGAACAGTGAGATGGGTTGCGTGTTGACTCGTCCCCACGCGACCATGAAGTGATCACCGGCCATCCACATAGGTACAACAATCCCGTTGGTAACCAGAGCACCGTTGACTCCGGCCTGGCTGTTCGACTGTGTATTGCGCCAGGAAGATCGCTTGCTCGCGCCCGGGGGACTCGGCGGGCCGCCTGCCGCGTCAAACCGTTTCAGATTCGCCGAGTTCTTCTTGCGTAGAATCAGCTCGCCGGTTCGGTAATCGATGGTGGACAGAAATTGATAGAGCACATTGGTGCCGATGCAGCCATTGATCTGCTTTACGCCGAAGCCGCTGGACATGGAGCGCAGAGGCAACATCCCCACCGGAATGTTCTTAAGTGTCCATGAGCCGAGCGTGAGCGAATCTACTCGCCCGTTGTCTACTTGCGCGTGCTGACCCCCGCTGAAGGTACCTTGCACCGAGCCCATCGGCTTCACGTTAAGCTCGCGAGCGAATTCAGAATCGAGCAGAAGCTCGGATCCGCCCGTGTCGATGAAGAACGCGACGTCGGAGCCGCCATTTATCCGGACATTCACTACAGGCAGCGGATCGGACGCGATAAATGGCAGGCGTGTGCTCTCGCCGGCGTCGCGTTCGAATCTATACGGATCGTCATCGCGGAAGCTTTCGAGCTTGGCGACATTGAGGGTCGCATAATTTTTCAGCTTTGCGGTATCTTTCGGGCCAAGCCCCTGCAACGCGCGGGCGGCATGGAAGAAATCGTTTTTGCGGTAGAGCGCCTCCGCGAGCATGATTTTCGCGTCGGTGTCGCCGTGCTTCAGATCTAGCGCTTTGTGCAGCCATTGCTCGGCATCGTCGAGTTTGTTCGAGAGAAGGGCGATGTAGCCAAGCTGCGATGTGGCGTGAAAGTCTTTCGGATCATTCGCGGCGATCTCCTCGTAGGCTCGCTGGGCTTCAGCGAAACTGCCGGAATGGAAGAGGCGATCTGCTCGCGCGATTTCTTCGGGCGTGGGTTTCGGTTTCTTGTTGTGCTTTGCGGGTTGCGCGGCGGAATGAACTCCACCTAACAATGCGAACGTTAAAATCATAAGCGCGCAAGCGCGCTTCGAACAATGCATTCAGTGCTCCTGGATGTTATGAAGGCAGTTTAGCAAAAGCCCGGCAAGGATTGCGCATCAAAACGCGCAGTCAGAATGTAGCAAGGGAGCCCGGTCTAACTGTCGCTGGGCGTGCTGTAGAAATCTATTGGCCGATCACCCGTTCGATGCGCCGATCGGGAACGAACCAGATAAGAGCGACGAGGACATACATTGCAACCGAAATCCGAGGATCCACTCGCCCGCACAGAATCCCCAAAGCATAAATTGCCAACGACGCTTTGCCCTTCCGATCGCTTCCAATCGCGATTGCAATCGGAGAATCGGCGCCGTTACATGCGATGAGCGCCTTCGAGAGAATCGTAAAAGCGATGGCCGCCAGAAACAGCACAACACCGTAAACCGCAACCGGAACTGCAGCGAAATGGTTCTCACCCATCCAACCGGTGACGAACGGAACGAGTGAAAGCCAGAACAGAAGGTGCAGGTTCGCCCAGAGAGTTGTTCCGTTCACTCTTTGCGTGGCGTGCAATAGATGATGGTGGTTGTTCCAGTAGATGCCGACGAAAACGAAGCTCAATGCGTAGCTGAGGAAGGTCGGTATGGCGGGGCGCAACGCCGCCAGCGATGTGTCGTGCGGGACGTGCAGATCGAGGACCATGATCGTGATGATGACGGCGATCACGCCGTCACTGAAAGCTTCGAGCCGCCCTTTGCTCATCTGTTCTTGTCCTTTGACTAGTACGCCGCGCCGCATCATACCAAGCCGCACCGGATCGGAACATGTGCTAGGAGCAAGGGTTAGACGAACGCTTTATGCGATCTAGCGCCTAGACGCTACTTCTGCTTGCCCGAAAGGAGCGGGCGAGAGAGAATGGCGCGGCGAGCACGAATAATGATGCTTGCAGCAGTTCAACTGAGGGGGACAACTGTGGCCGACAACTATTCCGAGCAGAAAAGCACGCTGGTGATTCGTGTGCCGCTCTCCGAGGAAAGCTACGCATCGATCTATTTTTCGAATCACGAAGGCAGGCCGATGAACGCGCGCGAGTGGTGGCATCTGAAGCAGGTGGTGGAACTGGCCAGCCACGCGTTCAGTGCGCCGGAGGACAAGACGCAGGGCGCACCGCAGGCCATGGTCGCCGGCGCGTAGTACGCCTACCAATCTCGGCGGGGCCGAATTCTCACGCTGCGGTGAGGGTGCGCGCGACGGCACATGCGAGTGAAGCTTTTCGAGATTCACGACCAGCCCTGGTTTCCGGATTTTTTGCGACGCGAAGTACTCGACGCGCTGCAGATGATTTTGGAACACACGGACGCATATAGGCCGATCGCCGGGCGGCTGCGCGAGGCGTTGCATCGCTCGGGCTCCCGAGATGTAGTAGACCTTTTTTCCGGCGCAGGGGGCCCGTGGCCTTCGCTCGTGCGGCTCTTCGAGAAGGAAGGCGCAGCTCCCGTCGAAGTTCTTCTTACCGACAAATTTCCGAGTGCTTCGGATGACGACAGCGCGGGGAAGGGCTGTTCAGGCGGCATACGCATCGTCCGGGATCCGATCGATGCGACGGCAATTCCCGAAAATCTTCAGGGTTTTCGCACAATTTTTTCTTCGTTCCACCATTTCAATCCCGCACAAGCCGGCCGCTTCTTGAGAGATAGCGCGGCGAGAGGGCGGGGGGTCGGAGTTTTTGAGGTTGCGTCGCGGCACGCCTTCACCGTGCTCACGATTTTGGCGATACCCCTTGCCGATTGGATTTTTACGCCGGTACGCCGGCCGTTTCGCTGGTCGCGGATTTTCTGGACGTATGTTATTCCGATCGTGCCGCTTGTGCTTCTGGTAGACGGGCTGATTTCCTGTTTGCGGGCGTATTCACTTGCGGATTTGCGCGCGATGACAGCAAGTGTGAACTGCTGCGACTATGAATGGCAGATGGGCGAGGAATCGAACGCGCACCTGCCGCTGCGAGTTACTTATTTAGTGGGCTGGCCGAAGAAAATGGTCGCCGCTGATTAATCCCGATCTTGCCTGCGCAAGCTTTTCGCGAACCCGAGAAATCCATGATCCACGTCAATGATTCGCACGTTTCCGCTCGTAATAGACTACGATTTAATTAGCTGTGTCGGCCTATGAGCGCCAATTCGATTCCGTAGTCGTTGGTTCGGGACCTAACGGCCTGGCGGCGGCGATTACGCTCGCACAAGCCGGGCAGTCAGTGCTGGTCCTCGAAGCCGAACCAACCATCGGCGGCGGAACGCGTTCGGCGGAGCTCACGTTGCCCGGATTCGTGCATGATGTCTGTGCTGCGGTCGTGCCCCTCGCGCTTGCGTCGCCCTTCTTCCGCACGTTGCCGCTCGCTCAGCACGGGCTCGCATTTATTCAGCCCGACGCGCCACTCGCGCACCCTCTTGATGATGGCACGGCGGTACTTGTCGAACGTTCGGTCGAGCAGACAGCGGCTGGCCTCGGTCGGGACGGTGCCAGCTATGCGAGGCTTTTCGGTCCATTGGCGCGCGACTGGATCAAACTCGAACCCTTGCTGCTCGGCCCGTTGAAATTCCCCGCGCACCCGTTGATCGCCGCCCGGTTTGGCTTGGATGCGCTGCGCTCCGCCTCCTCACTCGCGAAATCGAAATTTCGGGAGGTGCGCGCCCGCGCGCTCTTCGCGGGCCTCGCAGCTCACTCGATTTTGCCGCTCGAAGATTCCCCGAGTGCAGCATTCGGCCTGATGCTCGGAATTCTGGCGCATGCGGTTGGCTGGCCCATTGTCCGCGGCGGTACGCAGAGGCTTGCTGACGCTCTCGCCGCGCACTTCCGTTCGCTTGGAGGCGAAATTCGCACCGGCGCACGTGTGGCAAGCGTCGATGAACTTCCTCCGAATACAACCGTCTTTTTCGACGTCTCGCCGCGCGGACTCGCCAAGATCGCCGGCTCGCGCTTCACTCCCGGTTTTCGCACTGCGCTTGAGCGTTACCGCTATGCGCCAGGCGTCTGCAAAGTTGACTGGGCTCTCGACGCGCCGATTCCATGGAAAGCCCCTGAGTGCGCCCGGGCGGGAACGGTTCACGTGGGTGGCACGCTCGAAGAAATTGCCAAGTCGGAGCGCGAGGCGTGGAACGGTGTTGAGTCTCCGGCGCCGTTCGTGTTGCTCGCACAGCCCACGCTCTTCGATTCTTCACGCGCGCCGGCGGAGAAGCACACGGCATGGGGGTATTGTCACGTGCCAAACGGATCGACCAAAGACATGTCGGGCGCGATCGAAGCCCAGATCGAGCGCTTCGCCCCAGGTTTTCGCGCTCGTATCCTACAGCGCAGCGTGATGCTGCCCGCCGATTTGCAGCAGCATAATGCGAATTTAGTCGGCGGGGACGTGGAAGGAGGGGCAGTGACGCTTTCTCAACTGTTCATGCGGCCCACGTGGAGACGTTACTCGACGACGGACCCGCGTATCTACATCTGCTCAGCGTCAACGCCACCCGGTGGTGGCGTCCACGGCCTCTGC
Source organism: uncultured Acidobacteriota bacterium (assembly GCA_963790945.1). Lineage (GTDB taxonomy): Bacteria > Acidobacteriota > Terriglobia > Acidiferrales > UBA7541 > Palsa-295. Next base: position 20,769 of record CAWBRH010000027.1, on the reverse strand, counting down.
GGCCATTTAGCCGCGAAACGGGCTTTGCGCAAGTAGCGACGCGGTCAGCAAAAAACCGGCAGCCCAGCCAGCGCTACTTGGCTTGCAGTTCTGTCAGCGCGGCGAGCACCTCTTCGCTGTGTTTACTGGGGTTCACGTCCATATATTCCTTGACGATTACTCCATCAGGATTGATCAGGAACGTGTGCCGCGCGGAAAGCTTCGCAATGCCGAAATTCATCACCGAGCCGTACTGCTCGCTCACTTTTTTGTTCGTATCGGCGAGCAGCTTGAAGTTGAGCCCTTCTTTAGCGCAGAACTGCTTGTGCGAATCGGCATCCTGCACGCTCACGCCCAGGATCACCGCGTTTTTCGCCTGATACTGCACCAGGTCGCGTTGGAAATTGTGCGCCTCAGTGGTGCAGCCGCTGGTGAAATCCTTTGGATAGAAATAGAGCACTACCCACTTGCCTTTGAAGTCGTGCAGGTTAACGGGCGTGCCATCCTGAGAAGTAAGCGTGAAATCGGGAGCCGTCGCGCCGACAGCGGGAGTTTTCGAGTCGGCACCGCGCGTCAACGTATAGCCGGCTAAAACGACCACTAATCCTATGACAGCCAGCAGAGCTTTGCGGTTTGTATTCGATGGAGAGGGTTGAAGCATTTATTACTCCTGGGGTAATTTGGGCAGCCGACATTATGCACGCTTTTGCGCGTCTGCGAAACGAGTTGCAACGCACTAGGCTATCGCGGCTGCTTCGTCGCGAATCCGTTGCCAGGCGCGTTCAGCGTGGCGTAGTTCCGTTTGCGCTTGGCCGATGCTCATTCGCAGGGTGAGACGGTCGTTGAGCCGCGTGTGCGTCAGGTAAAGATCGCCGCTCGCATTCAGCCGATCCATGATGCGCTGGTTTGCTTCATCGCCCGCGCGATGGCGGAAGCACACGAGATTCAGCGGTACCGGGGCGGCGAGTTCGAACTGGTCGTCGGCGCGTACCCATTGTGCGAACTGCTGCGCAAGCTCCACATGCCGCCGCACGTGATACCGCAGGCCCTCCAAACCATAGTGGCGAATCACGAACCACAGCTTCAGCGCTCGAAAGCGGCGCCCGAGCGGGATTTGCCAGTCGCGATAGTCGATCACCGCGCCCGATTCTGTAGCGCGGTTGCGCAGAAATTCCGGCAGCACGCTCAACGGGCGGATGAGCGCCGCGCGGTCTCGCACGTAGAAGCAGTCGCAATCGAAATTTGTGAACATCCACTTATGCGGATTAAAGCAGTAGCTGTCGGCCAGCTCGACGCCATCGTGCGTCCAGCGAAATTCAGGGCAGAGCGCGGCGGTGCCGGACATTGCAGCGTCAACGTGCAACCAAAGCCCGCGTTCCCGCGCAATTGTGGCAATTTCGCGCACGGGATCGATCGCGTTCGATGATGTGGTGCCGATTGTCGCGCAGACGAAAAAGGGAATTTTGCCGGCGGCGCGGTCGCGCTCGATCTGCGTGGCGAGGGCGGCAGGGCGCATCGCAAACTTCTCATCCACTTCGATCGCGCGCAGGTTCGCGCTTCCAATACCAGCAATCTTCGCCGCCTTTTCGAGCGACGAGTGCGCTTGCGTCGAAGTGTATGCCACGAGCCTTCCGTCGCATCCCCGCTCGTTCGTAACGAGGTCCGTCGCACGTTCGCGCGCCGCAATTAGTGCGCACAGTGACGAACTCGACGCCGTATCCTGAATCACGCCTCCGCCAGGGCCGCTCGACGCGAACTCCTCCGGTAGCGCGAGCATGTCGACGAGCCAATCGAGCACGTGCGTCTCGAGCTCTGTGCACGCGGGGCTTGTGGCCCATAGCATTCCTTGGACGCCGAGCCCAGCCGAAAGCATTTCTCCCAGAATTGACGGAAACGAGTTGTTGGAGGGGAAGTAGGCGAAGAAATTCGGCGATTGCCAGTGCGTGATGCCCGGCAAGATCAGTCGTTCCACGTCTGCCATCATTGCGTCGAAGGATTCGCCGCGCTCGGGCGCCTGTGCGGGAAGCGCGGCGCGCAATTGGCCCGGCTTCGCCTGCGACAGCACCGGGAACGTTTCGACGCGCTCGTAATAGTCCGCGATCCAGTCGACGATTTCCTTGCCGCGCCGGCGAAACTCGTCGGGAGCCATGTGGAAGGATTGTTTAGCTTTGTCCGTTGACATCGTTTTCACCTTCGCCTCGCATGCAAACATATCACGCGCGTGTCTCGCGGCGTTCGTCGGCCGAGGTCCACTGAAGAGCTTCACTGTGAAGTTGTCCCACCTGCTCTTGCCGTGCGCCCAACCATATCGTGAGGTAAACTCGACCGGCGAGAGGGTGCGCCAAGCAGATGGCCGCAGCAAGTTTAAGTGCAAAACTATCCGAAATCGTTCTCCCTGATGCCGACGAACGTCCCGTTCGGCTCGGCTCGTTGTGGGAGTCGCAGCCAGCCGTCATCGTCTTCCTGCGCCACTACGGCTGAGTGTTCTGCCGCGAGCATGTCGCGCAGTTGCGTGAGCATCAGAGCGAAATCAAGGCGCGCAGAGCCAATCTCGCGGCAATTGGTATGGGCGATTTTCACTATGCGCGCGCATTCCGCGACGACACTGGCATCACATTTCCCCTTCTCATCGATGTGGAGCGCGCCGCATATCGCGCCGCAGAATTAAAGAGCGCAAATCTGCTTCACCTGCTGCGTCGCGCTAACGTCATTGCGCGGAAGCGTGCCAATGGCGCCGGACACCGCCAGCACAAACTGGGCGAAAATCCATTCCAGCTCGGTGCAAGCTTTGTTTTTGGCCCCGGCAATATCGACCGCTTCACCCACATCAGCGAGACGTTTGGCGACAACGCAAGCGTTTCGAATGTTTTGTCCGCACTTTCGCGCTGAAGCGCACGAATCATTTCCTGGTCGCCGCTCATCGAATCCAGGGTGATGGCAAAGCGCATAATTGCCCTAGATGCTGTGACGGAGATTAGTCGTGCCTGAAATCAATTTCGCGCTCTCGGTGCTCGATCTTTCGCCGGTTTCAACCGGTTTGACCAGCGCCCAGGCTTTGCGCAACACAGTGGATCTCGCGCAGCTCACCGACGGACTCGGCTACACGCGTTACTGGCTCGCCGAACATCACAACACGCGCCTCATCGCCAGCTCCGTTCCTGAAGTGATGATCGGTCATGTCGCGAACGCTACAAAGCGCATCCGCGTCGGCTTCGGGCGGCGTGATGTTGCCGAATCATTCACCGCTTCACGTCGCAGAGGCGTTTCGCGTGCTGGAAGCGTTGCATCCCGGTCGCATTGATCTTGGTCTCGGCCGAGCGCCTGGTACCGACACGGTCACCGCCCTTGCGCTGAGACGTTCCCGCCAGGCGGTTTTTTCTGCGACTTTCCGCAACAACTCGACGAGCTTCTTGGTTTCCTCTCCGACGATTTCGCGGAGGAGCATCCGTTCCGTCACGTGAAGGCCATGCCCATGGACGTTGGCACGCCCGAAATCTGGCTGCTCGGCTCGAGCGACTTCAGCGCACAGCTCGCCGCCAAGCTCGGGCTTGGCTTTGCGTTCGCGCACCATATTCAGCCGTCACCCGCGATCGCCGCTCTACGCATGTATCGCGACTATTTCCGTCCCTCGAAATATTTCGCCGAGCCGAAGGCGCTGGTTGCTGTTTCGGTAGTCTGCGCTGGTACGGATGAACGAGCCGCCCGAAATCGCGCGTCCGTCGAACTGGGCCTCCTGAGATTGCGGCAGGGAAGACTCGGCCAGCTTCCAAGCATCGCCGAAGCCACCGAATATCCGTACACCGCTGAAGAACGCCAGCTCATCGCGCTCAACCGCGATCGCATCTTCATCGGATCGGCCGCCACGGTTCGTGAGCGTCTATTCGCACTCGCCGAGCGCGCTGGCGTGAATGAAATTATGGTCACCTCGCTGATCCACGGTCACACCGACCGCCGCCGCAGCTATGAACTGCTTGCCGAAGCCTTCGCGCTGGGAGCGTCACAGGGCCCGGCGTCAGCCGAAATTGGCTCGCCTGTGACACACCTTAGCCCCCGGCGCGCGTCGCACCTAAGTTAGCGCGAGCCAGACCGGAGGGGTGTGCTGGCGGCCACGGGCGCAACACAACCACCACCGTTACAATGAATGGTACCTCGGGAGATAATCAGATATGACGGCCCCATTAACCGTCAGTATTCGCAACCAGTCGCAGGCGGGGCGATTGCTGTAAGCACTTGTTTTATGCTAGAATGGGTATGCGTTTGTTGCTCTTGAGACTCCTTTTGACGCGTTCGAGAAGGCTGCTGGGCAACCGCCCTGCGGCCTTTTTTTGTGACGGGCAAGGGAACCAAAGCGCAAATAGCTTTCCGGAAGTCCCTGCTAAGGGCCTTCCTATGAATGAATTAGGAGCGGGGAAAGTGGCTAGAGAGCAAGGTACAGTCAAATGGTTCAACGCAGCAAAGGGCTACGGGTTCATCCAGCGCCAGTCGGGCGAGGACGTTTTTGTGCACTTTTCGGCGATTCAGGCCGACGGCTACAAGTCCTTGAACGAAGGGCAGGCGGTTGAATTCGAAGTCAAGCAGGGCCCGAAGGGCCTGCAGGCAGAGAGCGTTACCGCCCTCTAAATCCCGTCACAACGCGTGGTGGTGTTCCGATTCAAGCTTTAATGCAGGTTTCGAGGGGGCGGCTAGGCCGCCCCATTCGAATGATTCGAGAGGAAATACAGAGCGAACTTACTAGTCGTTGGCGCCTTATTACTAATTGCAGTACTGCGGTCTAATTCACGAGGAGGCAAAGTGCAGACATTGGTTGAAGGGCAGGCGATCAAGCACGAGCAGTACGGGACCGGGGTGGTCACCGAATCCAATAACGAGCGGACGACGATCGATTTCGACAATCATGGACTCAAGAAGTTCGTTACATCTATTTGGACCGCGGAATTGATTGGTGAGCCCCCCGCTCAGCCGCCTGCGCGCCGTCGCGGCCGCCGCAAATCCAAGAAAGTAGCAGCGTAGCGCTACTCCTCATCTTGCCAGACGAACAATCAGTGCCACTGCCTCGGGCCGGAAATTCGGCCTCGGGGCGTTGGTGCGTTTGCGCGCTGCGCTGATGATGCGGGGCTCAAACTCGCTGCCCGGCGCTACGGTTCAACGAGATTTTTGCGAATCGCGAAGCGGACCATATCGCTAAAGCTCTCAAATTCCATTTTGTGCATAATGTGATTGCGATGGCTCTCGACCGTTCTTGTCGAGACTCCTAACACCGCAGCCGCTTCCTTATTGCTTTTTCCTTGCGCGAGCAATTGAATGATTTCCGCTTCGCGCGGTGTGAGTGACGTGCCGGCAATCACCGAATCGTCCGAGCCGTCGGCTTTTGTCTGCGCAAAGTTTTCCGCCATCGTGGACGCGAGGCATCCAGTGAAATACTGCTCGCCGCGGCGCACCCGGTTAATAGCCGTCACCAACTCCAGGTTCGCGTCCGACTTGAGCATGTAGCCGCGCGCGCCTGACCGCAGCACCTCACGCGCGATTTCCTCCGTGTAATGCATAGAAAGCACCAGGATGTCAGTATTCGGCGAAATCTCGCGTATTTGCCGTGCTGCGTCGAGGCCGTTCATATCCGGCATGGTCAAATCCAGCAAGACCATGTCCGGCTTTCCTTTTTTCACGTTTTCAACCGCTTCCACTCCGGTCGTCGCTTCGCAGCACACCTCGACGCCGGGTTGCTCCTCAAGCAGATGCTTCAACCCACTGCGCACCACAGCATGGTCATCCGCCACAAGGACTCGATACGATTTCTGCGCTACGCTCATTCAGACCTCCTTGTTGTTGCTCCGATCATTTTCTTGCCTGTCTGGCGCTGGGAAGATTGCAGTCACGATTGTTCCCTTCGCCGGCGTGCTCTTGATCTCAAACGTGCCACTTAGTTGTGCTACTCGCTCACGCATCCCTGCGGTTCCAACGCCAAGCTGCACGGCTTTTTCTCCGGCGGGCCCGGAACGCCGTGGCATCCCCTTGCCATGGTCCTCTATTTCAACGCGGACACCTGCGTCGCTGCGCGTCACGCGAATAATCGCATCGCGGCTACCGGAATGCCGGTGCACGTTGGTCAAAGCCTCCTGCACGATTCGGAAGATGGCGATTTCGGTGTCTCTCGGCAGCCGGCCAAATCCCTCGTCCATCTGCAAATTCGCCGCGATTCCACTGCGCTCGGAAAACCCTCTCGCATACCAGTGAAGTGCGGTACAGGCCGCCTTCGTCGAGCAGGGGGGGATGCATCAAGTGCGATATCGTGCGCACCTCGCGGATGATTTCGTCGGCAACCTCAGTGGTAGACCGCACGAGATCGCGCGCTTGTTTGCTCGATTTTGGAACCATGTTTCCGATGCGACCCAGCATCATTTTAAGCGCCGCCATGCTCTGCACGGCGGTCTCGTGAAGATCCCTTGCGATACGGCGCTGTTCAGCGTCGCGCGCCTGGAGCAACTGCCGGGAAAGCCTGCGCAATTCAGTTTCCTTTTCGGTGCGCTCGGTCACGTCTTCGGTTGTCCCGATCATCCGCAGCGGTTCTCCTCCGCCGCTGTGCGAGGGCCATGCTCGCGTGTGAAGAATTCGCGCGGTTCCATCGAGCAGCTCCCAGCGAACTACCGACTCGATCGGATAACGATGGCTCGGGGCGGCAGGCGGATCGTGGCGCATCTCGTCTTTAAGATCGAGCTGGATGAGCCGGGCAAATTCTGCAAACGTCGGCACTGTCTGGGCCGGGTCGTATCCCAATATTCGATAGAGCTGCAGTGACCAAGTCATCTCGCCCGTTTTCAGGTCCAGCTCCCAACTACCCAGGTTCGCCAAACTCTCGGCCTCTGCCAGTAGTGACTCGCGCGTGGCGAGCTCCTGCTCCGTTTTCTTTCGTTCGCTGAGGTCGCGAGTGATTACAGCGAAGCCCAGCAATTGGCCAGTATCATTGCGCAACGGGGCTATGACCACTTCCGCCCAGAGACGCGAACCGTCCTTCCGCACCCGCCAGCCTTCGCCTTCAAATCGTCCTTCGCGTAGCACTTGATCGATCTCGCGAATTGGTTTTTCGCTCGAAATATCCTCGGCTGCATAGAAGCGCGAAAAGTGCATGCCGAGAGCTTCTTTTCCCGAGAATCCCAGCAGACGTTCGGCGGCGTTGTGCCAGTTCGTGACGTAACCGTGGGGGTCTAACGTCACGACTGCGTGATCTTTCAGGCTGTTCAGAAGTACGTGATAGTGTCTCTCGCTCTCCCGCCAGGCGCGTTGCGCTTCCCGGTTTCGGTCAGGTCGCGCGCGACACCCACCATCCTTGTCACATTCTTGCTCTCGCCCAGCACCGGAACACAACGGATATGAAACGTGCGTACACGAGCATCGGGTCGGCGGTAGCGAATCTCCTGCTCAAACGGGATACCTTCCCGCACCGCGCGAGCTAAATTCTGGCGTACGATCGCCGCATCGGCTGATTCGATTCGATCGAGAGCCGCTCTACGGTGATGAGCCCCGCTTCGGATCTTCGCCGATCAGGTGGTAAAGATTTTCCGAAAGCATCCGCGTTGCGCCCTGCGAATCCAGCTCCCAACTGCCGAATTCGGCGATCTGCCTCTGCTTGCGCCATTAGTTCCTGGTTCTTTTGCAGGTTGATTGCGGAAGTTCTTTGTTCGGTTACGTCCTGGGAAATTCCTCGGATCAACCGAACAGAGCCGCTTTCGTCCTTGATGGGAATCGCACGCGAGAAAAAGATGCGTGTCTCGCCGCGGTAGACTGGAAACGCAATTCGTTTTCTAGTGGTTTGCCCGTTTCGATTAGAGTCATCACATCCTGCCAAGCACGCGCCCTATCTTCGGGGTGAAACATTTGGCAGGCTGTATCCAAAGTGACCGTGTCGCTCCCCGGTTCAATTCCTAACATCCGATACATCTGCTCCGACCAAAGAAACGCCCGGCGCTCAACGTCGTATTCCCAGCTGCCGACATTCGCGATCTCCTGGGTTTGTTTCAGCAGGGATTCCATCTTGCGGGAGTGCTCTTCAATCTTTCGCAGTCCTGTGACATCCTGCACCAGGACTCTGATCGTGCGCTGGCCATTGGGCGCGTCCACGGGGACTGCACGCGCTATGAACGAATGATGTCCGTCTGCTAAATTCAGTGAATATTCGAAATCCTCAGCGATTGCGCTTTTATGGATGCGCTCGAAGAGCGAGCGGAAGGGTGTGTACGCCTCGTCCCCGATGATGCTGAGTAGCGGTTGGCCCAGCATTTCCTCGACGGGGCGAACAAGCAGAGATTTATCTCCGGTCCATACATCGAGCAGCACCCCAGTTCCGTCAAATTCGGCGATCAGGTCCACGAGTGAGCCGAGCACCTCGACCAAGCCGTTGTGTTGAGAAGTGGCGCTTCCTGCCAGCCGGTCGATAGGGTCGTGAGAATTGATTTCCATGATTGATGCAAGAGGGCGGTGGGCTTGAAAATCCGTGGCTGGTTGCGAGGCTGGTGACACCGCATCGTCTTCTGCTGGGGGCGACTTGATGCGCTTTATTTGAGTTATGTCCCTCGACATGTTCTGCTCCGAATCAACTTCGCGAACTTCAATCGGCCTTGGCCTCGGAGTCAGTACTTAATTAACAGAGAATTCGAAGGTTTTTCATACGAGCGCCCGTACAGTCGTATGTCCCTAATGCGGAGATTACTTCCGCGCCAATAGCAAGTCAATAGAATTATCAGAAGTACCAGAACGGTAACTCCGTAGATGCCGCATATGAAAATTGGGTATTGTTGCGAATTGTTTTGTCTACGAAATCGGCTTAGGGTGGCGTCCTAGCTGGAAGGGGAGCATCTCTCATGTTTCAGGCGCGATGCCCAGGGCAGGATCGGGCGGCGACCTGAAACAGCTATCCTTGCCGGAGTCGCGCGCGGCACTCGTGCCTCCGCACGCCCAGATAACCTGCGGCGCGTGACCCGGCAGGATGGCGAGAGCTCGCTGGTACTAGCCCGCGTTCAAACGCCGTTTCTGCTCCCGCCTCGCACCTGCAACCAAAAGATAATCCCAACCGCAATTGACGCCAGGCTCGCGGCCTGTGCATTTGTCATCCCGAAGAATGATCTTGGATTGATGCGAATAAACTCTACGAGAAACCGCGCGATACCTGTCAGCACCAAATAGGCCGCAAACACGATCCCTGCGCACGCTTTTCCTGCAGCCGCGATCCGCTTCGCGCCAATACGCCAAAGGATCCAGGCAATCACGCAAGCCGCAATCAACTCATAAAGTGGAGTGGGATGTACGCGCTCGGTCGTCGGCACAAGCCCATTCGGAAAACTGATACCCCAGGGAAGCGACGTTGGCACACCGTAATCGCCGTCCCCGGAAAGAAAACATCCGATGCGCCCAATGCCATAGCCGAGCGCTGCGGCCGGCGAGCCCGCGTCCATCATCGTCAGTAACGGAATTTTTTCCCGTCGCGCCAGCCAAACGAACGCTCCAAACCCCGCCAGCAGGCCGCCGAACCATGCAAATCCAAACTGGCTGAAGAGTTCGCCCCATGGATGCGCGAAAAACTCGGCGGGGGATTCGAGCACATGGTACAGCTTCGCGCCAACAATCCCCGCAAGGCACGGTATCGCGATGAATAGCTCTGCGTCAGCCTCGATCCCGCGCCTCCGAAAATCCGCACGCAGCACGTAAAAAGAGACCAACATCGCGAGCGCGACCATCAGGCCGTACGTGGGAATCGTAAGCCAGCCGATATGCAGAAATGGAATCACGGCCAGCCAGTTTACAGTTCAGCGAGTGCCGTGAACAGCGGCATCCCGGCAGTTGGGTTTCCACGGACTTCGTTCCAAAGGGGAGTGCGGATTCCATCTTCAGGTGGGCATCTTCAGAAAAAAGTACACAGCAAGAAACCCAAAAATCGCATCGGGCGCCCAGGCCGCCAGCGTTGGCGGCAACTGACCAGCTGAGCCGAGCGCTTCAAATAGCGCTGCCGTGGCCCAGTAGACGATTCCAACTCCCACGGCGAGCGCCAGCCCCCCGACCGCCCCGCGCGTTCCCACCAGAAACGCGAACGGCGCGCCGAGAAACACGATAATTGCAGCGATCAAAGGGAATGCGAATTTCTTCTGCCATTGAACAGACAGGCGCGCGGTATCGAAGCCGGCTTTCTGCAGCCTGTCGATATAATCGCCGAGCTGCCGCCAATTCATCTGGTAATACTGCCGAACCTCGCGCCGAAAATAGCTAGGTGGTTCCGTCAATTCGGCGAGCGAGGAGACTTTAAACGGCGCGTAACGCGTGATTCGCCCCTCGCTGAAATCGCGCACCCAACCGCCCGCAAGCGCCCAGGTGTTTTCGCTTGGCTCCCACGTGGCGCGCGCGGCAAAAACCCGCCGTCGAATCTGAAATGTGGCGGGATCGATTTCAAATACGTTCAAGCCGCCAAAAAGCTTGTTATCCGGATCAAATAGTTCGTAATTGTAGATCTTGTTGCCTTCGCCCATGATCCACTGGCGCGCGGGCTGGAAATAGGTCTGCGCCGGCCGCCCTTTGATCTGGTTTCGAAGCGCATCCTGTCGCTGATTGGCATACGGCAGAATCGTATCGTCGAGAAGAAACATCCCACCCGCAATCAAGCCTCCCGCCAGCGTAAGCGGAAGGATAAGCCGGTAAAGACTAATGCCGCTGGCCTTGAAAGCGATCACCTCGTTGTTTTTGGCTAGAATTGCGAGAGTCACGAGCGTAGCCACCAGCGTCGCAAGCGGCGCGAGTTGATATACGAAGTAGGGAACCAGGTAGCGGAAGAACTCCAGCACCATCGAGATCGGAATGTGGTTTCGTGAAATGTCGCTCAGCATGTCGAACAAAGTGAACGCGTCGAAGATCACCACGAACCCGGCGAGCAACACGCCAAAATAGTAAAAAAATCCCTGTAGCAGATAAAAATCGATCATCATCGGGAACCCAGCAGCGGTCCCTGCGCCTGCCGCGCGGCGAATTCCCGCCACAGTTTGCATGCGTTCAATCGGCCCCTCGGCGCTCATCGTCGTTCTTCTCACGGGGCCGTTAGGAATAGAACCATTCGAAAGGCGACCGTTCGCCGACGGCATCGGCGCTGCTTCCGACTCGAGCCTTTGATTCTTGCGGAAGCGCGCCCAGCGGGCTTCGAACCACGCCACGATCGGATTAGGCTTGCGAATGTTCTCGATCAGTCGCAGAAGATACAAACCAATGATGAGCGCGACGATATTCGCGATCCAGATTCCGAGCCAGGGTGAAATAGACCCTTGCTGCGCCATATGCGCGCCGGTAACAAAAAGAAAATAATAACCGCCGATCAGTATCAGCGTAAGAATCAGCCCAGTCGCGCGTCCGCCTCGCCGAGGCCGTACCCCCACAGGCACCCCGAGAAGCGCGAACACCAGGCAAGCGGCAGGAAATGCGAGCCGCCGATGAAGTTCCACCCGCGCGTCGCGCCAGCTTGCCCCGCGCGCTCGCAAAAGCGCCAGCACCGGCAACTCGGCATTTGAGACCGCAGCGCTCCTCGGGCCCGGCGCAGCTCCCGGAGAAGCCGAGACGTCAATAGGAATCGCGCTCTCGCCAAAAGTGGTGACGTTATAGTGCGCAGGCTCGCGCGGATCGAATTCATGGGTGCTGCCGGGTCCGAGATGGAGTTCCACCTCAGCGCTGCCCGACGAATTGTCTCCCTGAATAATCGTCGCGTCGTCGGCCACGGTAATTGTCGATCCCGCCTGCCCGCCCGACGCCGCCAGGAAAACTCCTCGCCAGTGAGTCGCTGCAGCTTCCACGTCCTGCACGTATAATACGAAATGCGGAAATCGTTCATCGAACACGCGCGGCTGCACGGCAAAGGGTGCTTGCGATGAACGCAGCTGGTCCTCCAGGCTGCGCAAGGTGCGGATGGCCACGGGGCTGAGCCAGAATGTCATCACCAGCGTGATGAAAGCAGACGCAGCGGCAACGAAACCGACCGGCAGCAGCAGCCGGCGCAAGCTGATTCCGCAAGCGTGCAGCGCGACGATCTCGCTATCGGCAGAGAGGCGTCCAAGACCGATTAGCACTCCGACGAGGACCGCCATCGGCAGCGTGAAAGTAAGCACAGGCGGCAGAGAACACAGAAAAAGCTTGGCCACCGTCCACGTGCCGCCCGAATGGCGGACGATCAAATCCATTAGCCGGACAAGTTGTGGAACGAAAAAAACGAATGTAAATACGGCGAGGCCGAGGATGGCGTGCGAAGCAACTTCGCGGGTGATGTATCGATCGAGCAGGCGCATGATTGCGCCCCGTCATTCTAGCACGGGCTTTCCTTGGGAGCGGGCAACAGCCGAGGGATTGACCGGATGAGTCGCGTCAATCTCGTCATTCTCTGGCACATGCACCAGCCGCAGTACCGCGATCCATCCTCCGGTCAATATTTGCTTCCCTGGACGCGCCTGCACGCCCTCAAAGATTACTGGGGCATGGTGAAAGTCCTTGGCGAATTTCCCGGCGTCCATGCAACGTTCAATTTCGTCCCCTCGCTCGCCGCGCAGATCGAGGAGTACGCCAGCGGCGAGTTTCGGGAATCGTGGTTCGAGATTGCATTCGCGCACGCGGGTTCGCTCTCCTCAGAACAGAAGCGCGAAGCTCTCGTCCGCGCTTTCCAGCTCAACGATAACTTCCTTCACCGCTGGCCCAGGTTCCAGGAATTGCGCTCGCAGGTTCTTTCGGCCGGCTCGGAAGCCTGCATCGCGCAGTTCGTTCTGCAGGACTGGCGCGATTTGCAAGTGCTCTCGCAGCTCGCCTGGATGGACGAGGAATATCTCGCCAAAGATCCCATCATCGCCGAGCTCACGCGGAAGGGAAGGGGATTCACCGAGGACGACAAAGAAGCTCTTCGTGCCAAGCAGCTCGAATTGCTCGCCGCCGTGCTTCCCGAATATCGGCTCGCCTCCGAACGCGGCCAAATCGAAATTTCGACGACGCCCTTCTACCATCCGATTCTTCCGCTTGTGTGCGACACAGACATCGCGAGAGTCTCGAATCCACACACGCCGCTTCCGCACCCGGCGTTTCGCTACCCAGAAGATGCCCGCGAGCAATTGGTTCGTGCGCGAAACTATCACGAGAAGATTTTTGGCAAACCACCGAGCGGTCTGTGGCCATCGGAAGGCTCGGTTTCAGACCAATCGCTCGAAATCGCCATGGACCTCGGTTTCAAATGGTTTGCCACCGACGAAGGCGTGCTCGGCCGCACCCGCGACATCGGTTTCTGGCGCGATGCCTCCGGTTATCCCGAGAACGGCGGCGACCTCTATTCGCCCTGGAAACTTGAGCGGTCCGGCGGCTCAATAATCGGCTTCTTTCGCGACCATTATTTGTCGGATCTGGTCGGCTTCGTCTACAGCCGTATGAGCGCCGATGCCGCTGCAGAAGATTTGCACCGTCGCATTCGACTCATCGCCGAACGCCAGCCCGCTGGAAAGCCGGCAACGGTCAGCTTGATTCTTGACGGCGAAAACGCTTGGGAATATTACGGTGGCAACGGACGCGATTTTCTGCGCCAAGTCTATGCGCTGATTGATAAAGATCCCGAAATTTGCGCGCTGACGATGAGCGAGGCCGATTCAAGCCGCGTCCGATATACCGAACTCCAAGGAATCTTTCCGGCTTCCTGGATCAGCTCGAATTTCGACGTTTGGATCGGTCACGGCGAGGACGTCCGCGCATGGGATCTTTTGCGCGATGCGCGAGAAACGTATGAGCGGGCGGTTCAACGCGCCGAAGCAAGCAATGCACTTCCGCGCGAACGCCTCGCCAGCGCTTATGAAGCCTTGCTCGCAGCCGAAGGCAGCGACTGGTGCTGGTGGTTCGGCCCCGAACACGGCTCTTCAAACGACGCCGAGTTCGATCAGCTGTATCGCAAACACCTCACGGAAGTTTATACCGAGCCGGCGAATCGGTTCCCGACGCGCTGGCGCTCCCAATCAAACGCGCTGCCGAACGAGGTCAACGCGAACCGGCCACTTCCGATCTCGATGTTGCCGTCGACGGCCGCGAGACCAGCTACTTCGAATGGATGGGCGCGGGCATGTATTCCACCGACCAGCGCAGCGGCACCATGCACGGACGAAGCTACGTTCTCGGCAATCTGTATTACGGATTCGCGCCGCAGCGTTTTTATATTCGCGTCGATCCCGTAGCCGACGCGATGTCCGACATTCACGATTTTCAAATGCGCCTCACGCTGTGGGATTCGCGCGAAACGCGCATCACTCTTCGTGTGGCCGATCGCAAAGTGGCCCAATGCGTCGTCGAGCAGGAGGGCGCATGCTTGCTGCATCCCGCCCCGGTCGTTTCGGCAGCGTATGGAAAGATCCTCGAAGTAAGCCTCGCCCGCGAGCTATTTGACCTGAAGAATCGCCGCGAATTACTCCTCAGCGTCGCGTTATGGGAAGGCGGCCTGCCGCTCGATGTCTTGCCAGTCGAAGGTATGTTGCAGGTACCGCTTGGGGAAGAGAACTACGCCTGGCCCGCTGGATAGGCTTCTTCGAAAATCAGGACGCTTCGCGATAAGCGATCATGAACAGACGCCGAAACGGAAACAGCACGCGCCCGTCCGACTGCGGACGATACAATGGTCGAATCGCTTCCAAATATTCAGTAATGAATCGCTCGCGCTCGGTCTCCGAATCGATCGCCTCGAGATACGGCCGCATTCCCGAGCCTTTGTACCACTCCACAATATCTTCCGCGGCCGAAAAGATATGCAAGTACGTTGTCTCCCAGATATCGAGCCGAGCGGCATGCGGCGCGAGCACATCGTAGTAATGCGCCAGATTGCTGCTGTGCCACTCGCGCACTTTCCCATTGGGAAACCAGCGTCTCCAGGAAGTCGACGCCGCAATATCGCGCATCAGCTGATGTGTCGGCCCATCGTGGTTGCCGGGAAGCTGCGCGGCAAGCGCACCCGCGGGTGCTGCGCGAGCCAATAGGCGCGGAAAATTCGCCGCGTGGTCGGGAATCCATTGCAGGGAAGCATTCGCGAACACCACGTCGTACCGCGAGCCGCCGCCATCGCCAGCCCATTCAACGATGCCGCCTTTCAGCCATTCCCGCTCGGGCTGCGATTTGCGCGCAGCCTCGAGCATAGCCTCCGAACTGTCGAGGCCCGCGATCTCCGCATCAGGCCATCGCGCCGCCAGCACTTCCGTGCTGTTGCCCGGGCCGCAACCGAGAATCGATCACCCGTCGCGCATCCGGCACCGCAATCCGCGCGGCCAGGTCGCGACAAGGCCGCGTCCGCTCGTCTCCGAATTTCAGGTACTGCTCTGAGTTCCAGGTCGGCATTTGAAGCTAATAGCCTAATCGTCTGCCGCTGCGAGTCAAGCGCCTCCACAATCAAATCATCACCCCGCCGATGCGCACAGCCACCCGCAACATTGAACGCAAGAAGCGGATAGTGCGCACCGGCCATTCCGACCTAATCTGGCACCAGCCAATCCAATCAGGAGGCCAACATGCAGGAAATCGATACGAAAGAACCAAAGTTCATCGTCCGCGCGATTCCAGACGAAATCTCAACCGCCGCGCGCAGTACCCGCAAGTCGCCGCAATACGGCCATCCTGCCCACGTGGAAGTTGCAGGGGGCACCGGTCCCTGCCGCCAATGCTTGCGTACATTCGATGTAGGCAAAGAGAATCGAATCCTGTTCACCTACAATCCATTCGACGGACTCGATCCATACCCGTCACCCGGCCCGATCTTCGTCCACGAAACCCAATGCGCCACACACTCTCCAGAAAATAAATTCCCAGACAGCCTTCGTTCGCTGCCGCTCATGTTCGAAGGTTATGGCAGCGATCGATGGGTCACCGTCCGCGAAAGAGTAAACGACGGAGCAGCCGAGGCTGCAATCGCCAGAATTTTCGCCCAGCCCGAGGTCGAGTACATCCACGTTCGCCACGGAGAGGCAGGCTGTTTCATCGCGCATATTGATCGCGTGTAAGAAACAGGTAAGCCACAATCCCGCTCGACCCGAAATCTGGGCCGCGCCTCGCCCACAACGCCCGCTCATATTCGCCCCGACTCGTGTGTTAAACTCCCGCTGACGTTTGATCCAACTCCCGACCCGATCACGGGACGCCTCGAGGAGCACTCAGCGATGTTCTTCGTCTTAACCGTCGTTCTCATCATCGCGCTCGTCGGCAGCATCCCGAAATGGCCACACAGCAAGGGTTGGGGATACTTTCCCAGCGTCGGTCTGGGTCTGGTGCTAGTCGTACTGCTGATTCTGGCCATAATGCATCGCCTTTAGTCCGGTTTCCACTGTATGGCGCCCAGAATCATCCGCTGTAAACTAGTCCCCCTGAGGGCGAGCAGACGTCGAGCGACACAAGCATCTCAATCGAGGAGAAAACAATATGGCGACCAAGAAATGCGAACACCCAATCTGTAGCTGTCAGGCTGACCGACGGCAGCTATTGCAGCGCTGAGTGCGAGCCATGGAAGAAACTCCAGATGTTGATTGCCTCTGTCCGCATGCAAGTTGCACCGGCCATACCGAAGCGCGCTCGGCCTGAGCCTCTGAACTAACCTTCGTGGCTAGAATCCGGCTGTTCGCCGGAGGGAGGTACCATGCTGCGTTGGGCTGTGATTTTTCTCGTGATCGCGATCGTCGCGGGCATTCTGGGGTTTGCTGGACTGATGGTAGCGGCGGCGGGAATCGCGAAGCTGCTGTTTGACCTGTTCCTGATTCTCTTCCTGATCACGCTCATCTCCGGCCTGGTAAATAAAAACAAGGTCTAGAAGCGTTGCAGGAGAGGGCAGGGAAGCTCGCATTTCTGGCAGCTGCCACACGAGTCAGGCGATTCTGTCAAATGACCAGCGACGCCGAATTCGATGCAGTAGCGCAAACCGGTCGGCGGCGGCCCATCATCGAACACGTGGCCAAGGTGGGCGTCGCAGCGGCGGCACGCCCACCGCATTCCGGTGACTCCGAAGCTATGATCCTCGATCGTTTCGACATTTTCTTTCACGATAGGCGCCCAGAAAACTCGGCCAACCCGTCCCCGAATTGAACTCGTTTCAGAACTGAATAAGGCCGTTTCGCAGCACCGCACCGAAACAGTCCCCTTTCGTGAAGATTCCAATATTTCCCGATACGCGATTTCCGTGTCCGCTTTCCTCAGTGATTTCGTAAACGCTTCGATCTTTAACAGCGCCCGCCGTTGTCGTCCGTCTTCACGATCTTCGGACCCCGCGCTGTCCCTGTTCGCTCGCCCCTCTTCGAAAGCTCCACGATTGTCACAATCGCAGGCGGACCCGCCGCAGCCCTCTGCGCCGCCATCGCGCTTTGCCGCGCGAAAGCGCAGAATCGCCAGACCCCATCGAGCGCCTACCGACAGCGTCAAGAACCCTCCGCCGCATAACCGGACCGGACGATTGTCACTCAAGTTGTACCTTCAAATCCCAGTCGCCCCATTTTCGCACGATTCAGCACTGAAAACCCGTCCGCCAACAGTAGTTTTACACAGGCCCACCGCAGTATTGCGTACTAATTCGAATTGACGCTCTTGTCCAAGCGCCCCATAGTTGCCCGCACTCAAGCGGCGCGTGATTGTCGAAGCGAAACGAGTGCGGCTAGCTTCAGCGCCTCGAACTGTCCGAGCCTGCGGGAAAACATCACGAGGCAAAGGCCTGAATGACAGAACCAAATATTTTTCTGCCTTTCTCTCCTCGCAAGCGGCGCATCGCTACTGATCGCTTCTAATCGCCCGGTTGCCCTCATCAAGCCAGCCGATTCCTCAGCCCGCCCCGATGCCGACCAATCCAAACCACTATCCATCCCGCTTACCTTCGAGGCAAATATCGGACAAGCTCCACCCGAAGTGGCATTCCTCGCCCGCGGCCCTCACCTCTCGACCTTCTTCGACTCGCACCGGGATCGAAGTCGAACCACGCGACCTTGCGCACACCACAGCCGAATCTCGCGACGCACCGCCGTCTTCAAATCACCTTCGCACACGTTTTCCGAAGCTCCAACGACCAAGCCTCCGATCACACAAAGGCCTCCGTCAAGTGGAAGGGAATTGCCCGCCTCGCGCCCCAACCAACTACTTCATCAGACGTGATCCCTCGAATGGCGCACAGCCGTTCCAATTACGCGCGCGCAGAAGCGAGCCGCATCTCCCCGGAGTTGACGTAATCGCTTACAGCAACGAGAGCCCCGAGCGCGACGAAATCAACTCGAATTCGACCTCCGCATCGCTCCTGAGCGAACGCGACAACCTACGTCGACGTCTGGCACGCAAGAACTGCGCCTAGAACGCCGAAGGCGACGTGCTGATGCGAGTCAGAGAACTACAGCTCATCCTGCACAAGCCGGCGCTCTACGAAGAGTCCGCAGCAGGAAGCTGGCGCGCAAAAGCGCGCGCCGCATCCTCCGCATGCGTCTACCCGATCGAAGGCGCCTATCTCTTCGAACCCGACGGCTCGAATCACCTTCCGCATCGCTCGCCGCCATCCCCGCGCCCACTCGTCATCGATCCCTCGCTCTCGATCACCTATTCCACTTTCCTCGGCGGCACAGGAGAAGACACCGCCAATAGCATCGCCGCGATTCCACCGGCAAACTCTACATCTCCGCACCACAACATCGTCCTCCACATTCCCCGAAGCCGCCCCAGCAACAGCGGTCCCGGCGGAGGTCGCCGCCGATTTCTTCGTAGCGAAAATCGACCCCATCGCCTCGCGCAAACTCCCTCATCTATCTCGCCTTCCTCGGCGGCAGCGGAAATGAAACGGCGGCATGATCGCCGTGGACAGCTCCGGCCGCGTCGCAATCACCGGTACCACCACATCCGCGGATTTTCCCGTCACAGATGGCAGCACCCGCACCAGCAGCGCGAATGACATCGCCGTCACTGAACCGCCCACCGGAGCCTCGCTCGTCTATTCGACCCTCTTCGGCGGCAGCGGCGCCGAATCAACGCCAGAATCCCAGGCGGCATCGCACTCGATCAAGCCGGAGAAATTTTCATCGCTTCGGACACCACCTCGACCGATCTCCCCGTCACCACCGGCGCGTTCCAGGCCGCAAACGGCGGCGACGCGAGCGACCGGCTTCCTGGCCGTCTTCCGCCCCGCTGGTTACAGCGCCAACTCCCCACATCAAATATTGCACCTACCTCGGAATCACAGCCCAGGTAGGAATCGGAGGCAGTCGCAGTCGACGCTGCCGGCAACGCCTACATCGCCGGCTTCACTTCCGATCCTGGCGTCACCTTTCCAACTCTCAACGGCTACCAAACCACTTACGCCGGAGATCCCTTCGACGCCTTCGTGATCAAAATCCGCCGATCAGGAACCGGCGCTTCCGATTTGGCCTACGGCACATTCCTGGGCGGCGCAGGACTGATCAAGCGCTGGCAATTACGGTCAGCGCCGCAATGCCGGCAACCGCCTACGTCACCGGCACCACGCAATCAACGAAATTTCCCCACGAATGGAACCAATGCCGGCGCGCAATCCACTCTGAAGGGAACTGCGAAGGGAAGTGCGAACGCTTTTTTCTCCGCCATCGCACAAAATGCCACCACGGGAATGACGTGGCTTCTTCTACTCCACTTACCTCGGCGGCACACAATCCGATTCTGGCCTGAGGTCGCCGCCCTCGCCCCCAGCGCCGCTCTACGTCTCCGGCAAAACCACCTCGTGGGATTTTCCCTGGCTCAACGATCTCCAACCATTCACAGGCAACGAAGACGCCTTCGTCGCCAATTCGACCCCACCGCCTCAGGCCCAGCCTCCTTGATCTACGTCACTCCGCTTGCTGGCACTGCTCCGCCCGGCGGCACAGCCGTCGCTGACGGCAACGCCGTTGCAGCCGACCTGCTGCAGTGATGTCTACATTGCAGGACGCTCGACCTCGCGCCGATTTTCCAAGCGGCGTAAGTCTCAGCACCGGATTGCAGTCCATCTGCTCGAGCTGTCAGGAATTGCCGCCCGCAGCCGATGCTTTCGTCCTCGCATTCCATGAAAGCGCCGATTCAGCGCCAAGCCTCTCCTTCGCCACGCGCAACATCAATTTCGGCGCACAGCCAGTCGGCGCCAGAATATGCTCCCGCTTTTTTCAGCCTTCATCAACGCAGGCGACGCGCCTCTCGACGTCTCGATCATTGCCTTGTCGGCCCGATGTTTCCTCCTTTTCGATAGTCGGCTCCGATCCCTGCATCGGAACGCCAATGCCGCCGCGCGCCACATGCTCTTTTGAAATAAGTTTTTCGCCCACCGCCGTCGGCCCCGCGGAAGCCTTCGCCACCATCACCGACGACGCGCCAGGAAGCCCACACGTCCTCTCCGTCGTAGGAATCGGCGGCGGTGCGCTCGCAGTGTCTCCTAGCACAGCCTCTCGTTCGGAAATCATCCGCAAGGTTCCATCAGTCCGGCCAAAAGCGTTACCTTTGTTCAATCAAGGTAACCAACCTCTCACCGTTACAAATGTCGCGCCCGCCGGCCCCGATGCCGAATGAATTCGCGCTTCAAGCCAACGTTTGCGGTTCAAACCCCATTGCCAGGCGGCGCTTCGTGCACCGTCAATGTCGTCTTCGCGCCGCAGGCCATCGGCCCTTATCAAGCCGAAGTCGACATCCTCGACAACTCCGGCGGCCTCACAGCAGCCCAGCCAGGTGATTGCCCTCTCCGGCACAGGCATCGCCGCCTCGCCAATCGCAAATCTCTCGCCCGCCTCGCTCACCTTCGGAACTCTCGCGGAAAGCAAC
>CAWBRH010000026.1:0-51873 GCA_963790945.1 uncultured Acidobacteriota bacterium | reverse complement strand
ATTATTGCTCACCGCAGGTGAGAGGCGGAATGATGGTCTCTCGGAAACTACTTCGATGCACTGGGCGTGGTGCCGCGGCTGGGGCGCGCGTTTCGCGAGGATGAAGACAAGGTGCCCGGCCGCGATGCGGTTGTGGTGCTGGGTTCGGACTTCTGGAGGCATCAATTCGCGAGCGACCCAGCGGTGGTGGGCAGGACCGTTCGCCTGAACGGAAAAGATTTCACCGTAATTGGAGTGGCGCCGGAGACTTTTCCGGGACTGCTGACGTTCGGGCATCCCGACCTTTACGTGCCGCTGGCGATGGCGCCCGTGTTTTCGACCAACCTGCAGAAGAATTTCTTCGAGGACCGCGACGACCGGGAGTTGAACCTGAAGGGGCGTTTGAAGCCAGGGACGACGCTCGAGCAGGCGCGCAGTGAACTCGCGGTGATCGCAAAAAATTTCGAGAGCGAGTATGCGAACGTGAGCCGCGGCCGTGGCGCCGCCGTGTACACCCAATTCCAGGCGCGGACGATAGAAGACGAGAATTGGAAATTTGGCGTGGTGTTTGTGATCCTGGCGCTGGCGGTGCTGTTGGTGGCTTGCACTAATGTGGCTGGACTTCTTCTGAGCCGTGCCCGGGCGCGCGCGAGAGAGATCGCTGTGCGATTGGCACTGGGCGCGGGGCGGCTGCGGCTATCCGGCTGCTGTTGACGGAGAGCCTGATGCTGGCGATCCTCGGTGGGGCGGCTGGGGCCGCGGTGGGATATGGAGTGATTGAGTGGTTCCACTCGAAAAACAGTATCGTCTTTGCGACTCGATTTGCCGAATGCAGTGCCCATGCAGATGGACACACGCGTGCTGATTGCGTGCATCGCATTGTCTGTGTCTGTGCGCGCTGCTTTGCGGCTTGGCACCTGCGCTGCAGAGCACGCGTGTTGACCTGGTGAACGCGTTGAAGTCAGCCGATGTGGACATCCCCGGGCGCAAGCGCTTGTGGGGCCGCAATATGCTGGTGGTGACGCAGGTGGCCATGTCGCTGATGCTTCTGACCGCGTCGTTCCTGATGGCGCGGGGTTTTCAACACGACATGATGCAGGACAGCAATTTCACGAAAGACCATCTGCTGATGACGAGTTTCGACCCGCGCCTGATTCAGTACGACGCAGGTCAGACGCAGCAGTTCTACAAAGTGCTGGCTGAGCGAATGCGCGGAACTCCGGGAGTGCAAAGCGTGGCCCTGACGCAGAACGTGCCGCTGGGGCAGACCGACTTTGACGGAGTGACTTTCGTGCCGGACGCGTTCCAGATGCCGCCGGATCGCGCGAATTTCAGTTCGATGATGGATACGGTGGACGAGGGATATTTCGAGACGATGGGGATTCCGATCTTGCGTGGCCGCGCTTTTCTCGCGTCCGATAGTGCTGATGCTCCGCGTGTGGCGATTGTGAACATGCGCTTCGCGAAACACTTTTGGCCGGGAGGCGACGCGGTGGGCAAACGCATCCGCCTCGATAGCAGCACTGGGACGCCGGTGGAGATCGTGGGAGTGGCGGAAACCGTGAAGTATCAATCGTTGGCAAGCCCGATGGACTTCGTTTACATGCCGCTGGCCCAGCATCCTGTGGCGCGAATGGTTTTGATGTTGCGAACGAGCGGCGATCCACGGCAATTGATTTCGCCGGTGAAGGATGCTGTTCGTTCACTCGATCCGAATCTGCCGGTGCTACAGACGCGGGCTTATGAGGAGTTTTATCTCAACCAGGCGGTGTATGGGCCGCGGATTGCGATCGATCTGGTGGGCAGTATGGGCTTGGTGGGGCTGTTGTTGGCTGTGGCCGGATTGTATGGGCTGGTGGCGTACAACGTGATTCGGCGGACGCGCGAGATCGGGATTCGCATAGCGTTGGGAGCGGGAAGATCGGATGTGTTGCGGCTGGTGATGGGCAAGGGGCTGGTGCTGGTGGGAATTGGAACGGGGGTGGGGCTGGCGATGGGTTTCATGGTGGAGCGGCTGATGAATTCGATGCTGTTTGATTCGGGCGGGGTGGATATTCTGGCTTATGTGGTGGTGGTGCCGACGCTGCTGGTGGTTGACCATGCTGGCGGCTTATGTGCCGGCGCGACGGGCGTCTCGGATTGCGCCGACTGAGGCGCTGCGTTACGAGTAGTGGGCTGAGTTCATTCATTGCGCCGATCTGGGCAGAGCGACTGCCCTTAACCGCGTTAAGTCCGCAAGAGCTGGTTCTCTCCTAAAGTGCGTCTCGGGCTTCGCCGATAAAACTGTAATGGTGTGCGCGATCGCTCGCAGGAGCGGGTGTGCGCACGAACGCCACACGTCGAGAGGACGAGATGGTGCGAACGTTTCGATTTGTGATGTTCGTCACACTTTGGCTGGGTGCAGCAAGCGCGGCTGGGGCGCAGGCTGCCCACCTCACGTCGAAAGAAGCGAAGAATCATGTGGGGGAGAAGGCGACGGTTTGCGGGAAGGTGGTGGGGATCCATTTTGTTTCTAGCGGCAAGGGGCAGCCGACGTTCATCCACTTCGATGAACCGTATCCGGACCAGATATTTACGCTGGTGATTTGGGGAAGCGACCGGCCGAAATTCGGGCGTCCGGAAGAGATCTATCGAAATAAAGAGTTGTGCGTGACGGGTAAGATCGCCATCTACCTTGGGATTCCGGAAATTGTGGCTACCGCGCCGAACCAGGTCCAAGTGCAGAAGTAGCTGGCTTTAGCGGCTCGAAGTCGACGCAGCGGACTGAATGAATTTTGCGTTCATGGTTTTGGCGGCCGTCATGGCGAGGCTGCCGCTGGCTGCGGCCACTGCGGTGGAAGCAATGCTGAGCGAGTCAGGACTAAAACGGTAAACGATCAGGCCGACCGCGATGGCGCCGAAGAAATTGAGGAGGCCCACGTCCACTTGCCCAGGTATAGGAATCCGGCGCCGGCGACGAGAAAACTGAGTAGAAATGCGATCCACGGCTTTTTCACTTTAGGCTCCCGGCTATGACTGATTGGCTGCGTGATTTCCCTTCGGAATGCATTGCGTCAAACCTTAACAGAATCCGTCACGCGAAACTGTGTCCTCTTTTCGTAAACGTCGGCGCGGCGAGTTCCATTGACCGAGTGCCGGGTAACTCGTAAGATTTTTGGGACATCTGAAGCAGGGGGCAGCCTGATAGTGCTTGGAGACCTCACCCCATAGAAATCGTGTGGCTACTGTCTTTGACGGAATTTGATGGCCACAACATGAAGGTACGATGACACGAAACTCGACACGAAACTCGACACGAAACCTGGGAACTCGGGCCGTTATCGCAGTGGGATTGTTGGGGCTCCCTGTCGCCATCTCACTCGGATTTGCCGGATGCAATGGCACTACCTCGACCAAGCAGGTAAAGGCCCGGCCACCCGCGGCGACGCCGGTGGCTCAGGCGGCCAAACCGGATTTTGTTCGCGAACCGCTCCCGTTCGATCGCGCGTTGCCTGACTATGCCGCTTTGCAGCCCATGGTGCGGCCGTCCATCGACATCCTGGTGGAAAAGGTGGAAGCGGCTTACAACACGGGACAAAAGTATTTGAAGGCCGGCGATCCGGAAAAGGCGCGCGCCGAGTTTGACCGGGCCGTGGATCTGATTCAGGCCAGTGGTTTCCAGATGGAATCGGACCCGCGGCTTTCGAAGCTGGTGGACCAGATCGGGGATGCGACGCAGGTTTACGAGCAAGCGCAGGCTCAAAACAACGCCGAAGAGGAAGAGGAAAATCCGGGGATTCCGGCTCCGATTGAAGAGATCGCCGACCTGACGCTGCCTCCGGGCGATCCGCGCCTGTATTCGAAGGCCGAGCAGGAATTGATCGCTGTGCCGCACGACCTGCCGCTTACGGTGAACGAATTCGGTGCTGCAGTACTTGAGCTATTTTTCGACATCGCGCGGCCGGGCCGTGGTGGAGCACGGGCTCGAGCGGGCGGGGCGTTACAACGAAATGATCCGGCGAACGTTGAAGGCCGAGGGCGTTCCGCAGGATCTGATCTATCTGGCGCAGGCGGAGAGCGCTTTTCTGCCGCAAGCGGTTTCACGGGCGGGGGCGCGGGGGATCTGGCAGTTCATGCCCTATCGCGGGATGGAGTACGGTCTCGACCGAACCTATTGGATTGACGAGCGCAGCGACCCCGAAAAAGCAACGCATGCGGCCGCGCAGCACATGAAAGATTTGTATGCGATGTTCGGCGACTGGTACCTGGTGATGGCGGCGTACAACTCGGGGCCGGGGAATGTGACGAAGGCTGTCGAGCGGACGGGATACGCGGATTTCTGGGAGTTGCAGAAGCGCCACGCGCTGCCGAAGCAGACACAGAACTACGTGCCGATTATTATCGCGCTGGCGCTCGTGGCCAAGGATCCGGTGCTGTACGGCGTGCAGGTGATTCCGGACAAGCCGCCGGCGGTGGAGACGGTGAAACCGGGGCATCCGGTGGATCTGCATCTGGTGGCCGACGCGACCGGGCGGATCTCGAGGATCTGCGCCTCTTGAATCCTGCCTTGCTGCGCGGCGTGACACCGAACGATTCTGCTTTCATTTTGGTTTTGCCGAAGGGCACGGGGCAGAAGTTCGCGGATAACATCCAGCGCGTGCCGGTTGACAAATGGACGAGCTGGCGGCTGCACTCCGTGGAGGGTGGCGAGACGCTGGCGGATGTGGCGCGGCATTATCGCGTGACGGTGCCGGCCATCGAGAATGCGAATCATCTGGAGGCGCACGCCACTTTACCGGCCGGGTTTCTTTTGAATGTGCCGACGGCGCCGCCGGTGGTGAAGCTGGTTCATTACCGCGTGCAGAAGGGCGATACGCTCGAGGGGATTGCGGAGCGGTTTGACGTGACGGTGGCCGAGATCAGACGCTGGAACCATATCAGCGGGCCGAAGGCACCGCGCGGAGCGCGCTTGCGAATCTATGCGGGCGGCGAGCCTGTGGCGGCGTCGCACGGCAAGTCGAAATCCGCGCAGAGCAGCGCGGGCGAAGGCGGCGGCACGGGCCATGCGGCTCCCGCGGCTGTACAGAACGTCTCGAGCGCGCATCCGGAAAAGAGCGAGGCAGTGCAGCACCGGGTGAAGAAGGGCGAGACGCTGTACTCGATTGCGCGGACCTATGGCACCACCGTGACGGCCTTGAAGAACTCGAACCCTTTTCTGGCTGACCGGCCCCTGGCGGCCGGAGACGTGCTCACCATCCAGCGATAACGCCGCGGAATATCGGAAGGATTTCGCAGGCGCGATTGAAATCAAACCGCTTATTTACTTATAGATACGGCTGGTATGGACGCGCTCGGAACTCTCTCCCGTGGATTCTTTCTGAACGCGCAGCATTTTCAGCCGCTTGCTCCTTGACAAACTTCTGAGACTCCGTTTATATGCCCGAAGGAGTCTAAAGCCGTCCGGCAATCCTGAAAGACATCCAGGGAGGTCCCATGTTCTATTCGAAATCGCATGATGAGGAAGACGACGAACTGCCCCGGTTCGAAGAGGAAGAAGAAGAGGGCGAGCAGCCCTTGGGCGGCACGGTCGAGGTAGAAGAAATTACGATCGAGGAAGAGCCGGACGAAGATGAGAGCGAGCCGACTCCGGCGGCGGCGCCACGCTCGGCGCCCGCAAGGCCGTCGAAGCCTGCGAAGAAGGCCAAGAAAGCTCCGGCTCGGAAGAAACCGAAGCCAAAGAAGGCAGCCAAGAAACCCAAGAAAGCGGCCAAGAAAAAACCGGCCAAGCGCAAGCGGCGGTAAGGCTGTTTTCCAAATTCAGATGGGGTTGTGAACGGGGATTGCGTTCGCGCGATTGCGGGCGCAGTCCTGTTTTTTTGTCTTTCCCTTCGTGCCGGAAATTCGGTAAAAACACTCCACGCAATCCGTTCGGCGTTTCTCTTCGAGCACACTGGCGATTCTTCTCAACACGTCGTTTCGCTCCGAAACTGGTCCGTATTGGATGTTTAATCTAAATGTCTAATGGAGTTCGAAAAGCCCCGCGCCGTTCCCGATTTGATATGTTCCACTTGCGGTAAACACAGGTTGGTGGCTAGCATAGGCTACCGATGGCGCTTGCTTTGGAGCAGATCCGGCGAATGCGAGGCGGAGCGCAGTCGCACTTGATGCGTTGCGTGGCAGCGAGTTCGGGTTCAGTGTCAGGAACAGCGTCAGGAACAGCATCGAGTCCCATTCCTTCTTCCAGTCCTGGTGGCGTATCGAGTACTCGCAAACGCGAGGAATACGACTATTACGTGGTCAAGTTTCAGAACAACCCACAGGGAGCGAGGATCCTGGCGAACGAATTGCTGGCTACTAGGCTGGCGGCGAGGATTGGATTGCCTGCGCCGCCGGTGGCGGTGGTCGAGGTGCGCGAGGAACTGGTCGCGCACACGGCCGACCTCGTGATGCAGTTGGGGCGCGGGCGCGCGCCCTGCAGGGCCGGGTTGCAGTTCGGGTCGCGCTACCCGGGCACACCAGCCGAAACTGTCGTCTACGATTTCCTGCCCGACGAACAACTGCGCGAAGTCCACAACCTGGGCGATTTCTGCGGCATGCTCGTGTTCGACAAATGGACCTGCAACACGAATGGGCGGCAGGCGATTTTTTTCGTGGTGCCGGGGATGCGCACTACCGGGCGCTGATGATCGACAACGGCTTCTGTTTCAATGCGGGCGAATGGAATTTCCCGGATGCGCCGCTGCGGGGCATCTATGCGCGGCACCGCGTGTACGAGGGCGTGCGCGGGATGGAGGCATTCGAGCCCTGGCTCTCGCGGCTCGAGGAGCGCATCGGCGAACGGGCGGTGGAGGAAGCGGCGAGCGAATTCCGCCGGAGTGGTACGAAGACAAAGCGGACGCGCTCGAGAAGATGCTCGAGCAGCTGCTGCGCAGGCGCAAACTCGTGGCTGACCTGATCGTGGCGGCAAAGAAATCGTCGGCGCTGCCGTTTCCGAATTGGAAGTGAGTTTGAGTGACGGCTCGTCGCAGAGGGAGAAGCGAGGGGATGGCGAGCGGCGACTGAAACGACGTAGCAAACGGGCTGGGCGCGTAAGGCGCGTCAAAGTGCAAGACATGTTTGCAGGAGTGATTGAACCATGAACGACGAACGGAATGGCAAAGTGAATTGACGAACGGAAATGACAGAAGCCGGAAGATGATCAACGAAAGATGCTGACGTATCGAATCCTGCGTCATGTGCCGAATCTCATTCGCGACGAATGGGTGAATATCGGAGTGTTGCTGGAAGACGACAAAGGCGCACGGCGCGCGATCAAGTTGGTGGAGGAAGATTCTGAATTCGCGCGTCTGCGGCGGCTGAATCCCGCGATGGACGATTCCCTGTTGCGGGGCTGGCGGAACATTCGATGCCGAACTTCGCAAACCGAACGAAGCCGGTGGCGGCCTACCTTGAAAAACTCGACCAGACGCTCTCGAACGCCGTGCAGTTCGGCCCGGTGAAAGGCGTTCTCGCAGAGGATTTCGAAGCCGAACTCGACCGCCTCTATCAAGATCAAGTGGCGCCGCCGGCCCGGGCCCGAGGCGGGATCATTGAAAGTACCCGCGCATGGATCAAGGCGCGGCTGAATGACGTGTTCCGCAGGAGGCGCGTGCCGCAGCTGGCGCGCGCGATTCGCGTGGAAGAGTTCACGCAGCCGGGTGATCCCCTGCGCCTGGACTATGGCTATCGGAACGGCGTGCAAGGGTACATTCAGGCCGTGGCGCTTGGCCGCGATACGTCGCAAGCAAAAGTTCTGGCTTACACGGCGGAAAAAATTCGGGCGCGCATTCCAGATGTGGAGTTCACCGCGATCACGGAGATTGAGCCCGCGCGCGAGAACTCGCGGCACCAGTTTATGGTGAAGCTGTTCGATGAGCAGAGGATTGCGGTGGTGCCGCTCAATCGCGTGGAAAGATTCGCGGAGGATTTGCGGGCGCGATTGCAGTAGCGTGCGCGGTGTTGATTGTGGGCCTCAAGTCAGTCGCAGCCTGACGGCCGCGACGGGACCTAAGCTACGTTGCGTAGGGTTTTGTAAAGTTGACGCGCGTACGCGCCACGATTACTTCCGAAGCGAACCCCAGGATGGGAGTCTCCTGCGGCCTAGTAGCGCTTCCGCGGCCCACGCCCCGAGATACACCGAAAGCGCCACGCCGTGCCCGGCGTAGGCTCCGAGCACGATCGCGTTCTTACTCTGCGGATGCGGCATGAAGATGGGGCGCCAGTTCTCGCGGAGAAGAATCGGGCCGCCCCACCGGTGCGTGATTCCGATTTCGCGCAGTGCAGGATGTAGATTGTGAATCCGCCGTTCGATCGACTCGAACAGATTTTTCACGTCGCCCCCGGTTATGTCAACCTGCCTGAGACCGCGCGAATCGTCCGCATCCACCAGGCCAGCGCCGAAGATGACGCTTCCGTCGCGCCGGCAGCGGCCCCACAGGTACGGCAGGTCGACCGTGTAGAAGGGATTCCCGCCGGCAAGGCCGATCGCTGCGAGCCGCTTCTCTTCCAGGGGCTCGGTGAGAACCGCGAGCGTGAGCTTCGGCTCGGCGCGCCCGGCAAGCGCGGTGAGTTCAAGCGCGAGCGCGTTCGTGGCCAAGAGGATTTTGCCGGCGGAGCATCGCGACCCGCCAGCGTGAAGAACGGGCCGGCGCTGCCATTCGATCTGTGTGACCGGGCGGCTTTCAATGATGGTGGTGCCGCGCTCGTCGGCAGCCCGGGCAAGCCCGGCCACGAGCTTTCCTGGATCAAGTGTTCCTCCTGGAACTTTTTTCACCACGCGCAAGGTTCCGGAATCGTTCCATTGAATCGGAGAATGTGCGAGGCCTTTGCCCCGCCCAATTTCAAAAGCGCCGGCCAGCGAGAGGTCGCAATCGATGTCAAGCTCTGCAAGGATGCGTTCGAGGCCGCCCAGAACATTTCCGAGGCCGGGCAGGTCGCCCGCGGCGGATTCCGCAAGCGCCATCCCGCCGGTGCGGCCGCTGGCTCCCGCGCCGATGCGATCCGCCTCGAACACGGCGACGGATTTTTCCGGCGCGAGATGGCGCAACCAGGCAGCCGCGGCCAGTCCCGTGCAACCGCCGCCCACGATCGCGAAATCGACCGACGAAGGAACTGGTTTGGTGCGAACCGCGAAATCGATGTGCCAGGGCGGAGCGCCCCAGTGCGGGTGCCCATTCGAATGAGAATCAAGCGGCTGCGCCGAACGTGATTTTGGGGTGGACATAGACGCGGAAGATGGCCCGAAAGGCCTCAGGCCAATTCCGTCCGGAGGAATGGGAGCTGAGCTACGGGATTTGGCGCGGTTGCAAACTCGGCGCAGTTGCAAACCCAGCGCGATTGCAAACCTGGTACCGCTGCAAACAACGAACCGCGGCGCATCTTTTCTTCCAGTAGATACAGGCTACTGTGTGCCACCGGTTACAGAATTGACTCGGTCCAGTTTTCGAGCGTGTGCTTCACTTTGCCCATGAACTGGTGCGCGACGGCGCCGTCCACGATGCGATGGTCGTAGGAGAGCGTGAGGTAGACCATCGAGCGGATCGCGATCGCGTCGTCAACAACTACCGGGCGCTTCTCGATCGTCCCGAGACCGAGGATCGCCACGTTGGGCTGGTTGATGACCGGCAGGCCGAAGAGGCCGCCGAAGACGCCGGGGTTCGTGATCGAGAAGGTGCTTTCGGCCACTTCCTCGGGCTTGAGTTTCTTCGCGCGGGCGCGTTCGGCGAGATCGTTGAGGGCGCGAGCGATGCCCAGGAAATTTTTCTCTTCGGCGTTCTTGATTACCGGGACGATCAGGCCCCAATCGAGCGCGACGGCGATGCCGATGTTGCATTCCTTGTGCAGGACGATGTTCGTCCCGTCCACGGAGGAATTCACCGTGGGAAACGCGCGCAGGCCTTCGACCGCAGCGCGCACGAAGAAGGGCATGAAGGTGAGCTTCGTGCCGCTCGACTGCTCGAATTTGTCTTTCATTTTTGTGCGGAGCGCGGCGATGCCGGAGACGTTGACTTCGTCCACCGAGTACACATGTGGGGAGACGCGCTTCGAAAGTACCATGTGCTCGGCGATGCGCTGCCGCATCACCGACATAGGCTGGACTTCGTAGTGGCCGAAGTACATTTTCTCGCGCGGGACGGCCGTCTCGAGAACGGCCGATGCAGCAGCGCCACCGCAGCAGGTGGCGGAGCAGAGGCTGCGCGCGCCGGCGCGGCGGCGGTTCCTGAAACACCAGATGCGCCTCGTGAAGCGCCACCGCCTTCGATGGCGGCGCGAATATCGTGTTTGCTGATGCGGCCACCAGCGCCGGTGCCGGGAATCTGCGAAAGATCAACGTTATTCTCGCGCGCGATGCGGCGGACTAGTGGAGAACTGCGAATTTTCTGCCCGTTGGGGCGTTGCGGAGGCGCCGCTGCGGCGGATGGAGCGGCCGCGCGGGGCGCGCTCGGAGCAGGCGACGGGGCCGGTTTCGCGGGAGCCTCGATTTTTGGCGGTGCGGAGGCTTCCACGGGCGCTTCTGTTTTTGCGGGGGCGGGCGCGGGAGCTGAAGTAGCGGCCGAAGAGCCAGCGGAGGAAGCTGCGGCGTCGATCACCGCGACGACGGTCTGAATCGGCACCGTTTGGCCCTCGTTGACTTTGATCTCTTTGAGCACGCCGGCGGAGGGCGACGGAATCTCGGCGTCGACTTTGTCGGTCGAGATTTCAAAGAGCGGCTCGTCGCGCTCGATCTTGTCGCCAGGCTTTTTCAGCCACTTCGTGATGGTTCCTTCGAAAATGCTTTCGCCCATTTGCGGCATGATGACGTCAGCCATGGCACTCTCCGTGGTCCAACTTTTCTAGCTAAAATTTCCCATCAATATTCTGCCAGCCAATTTCCGCCAATCAATATTTTGCCAAGTCGCGCGCGGCGGCGGCAACTTTTTCCGCGTTGGGCAGAAAACGCTCTTCAAGCGGCGGCGAATAAGGCACGGGCGTATCGAGCGACGTGACGCGCGCGATCGGCCCGTCCAGATCCTCGAACGCGCCTTCGCAGACAAGCGCGGCGATTTCTCCGGCGATGCCGCCCGTGCGCGTGTCTTCGTGAACGATCAAGAGCTTATTGGTTTTCTTCACCGACGCGAGAATGGCGTCGCGATCGAGCGGCAGAAGCGTGCGCAGGTCGATCACCTCGGCGTCGATGCCTTCTTTCGCCAGTATTTCAGCGGCTTCGAGCGACGTGTACACCATCGCCGCGTAGCTCAGGATTGTAATGTCCTTGCCTTCCCGCCGCACTGCTGCTTTGCCAATCGGAACCGTGTATTCTTCCGCCGGAATTTCTTCCTTGATGCGGCGATAGAGATATTTGTGCTCGAAGAAGAGCACGGGATTATTGTCGCGCACCGCGGATTTCAGGAGCCCCTTCGCGTCGTAAGCGGTGGAGGGATAAATAATCTTCAGCCCCGGCGTGTGCATGAAATACATTTCCGGATTCGCGGAATGGAACGGGCCGCCGTGGACGCCACCGCCCGATGGTCCTCTCAGTACCATCGGCACAGGCGCGCCCCAGCGATAGTGGGACTTGGCGGCGAAGTTCGTCACCTGATTGAAGCAGCAGGCGATGAAATCGATGAATTGCATTTCGACGATGGGCCGCAGCCCAAGGTAGCCCATGCCGCAGGCTGCGCCGACGATGGCCGTTTCGCTGATGGGCGCGTCGATCACGCGCTCAGGGCCGAACCGCGCGAGCAAGCCTTCGGTTACCTTAAATGCTCCGCCGTAAACGCCGATATCTTCGCCGAGCGCGACTACGGCCGGATCGCGGTCCATCTCCTCGAAAATGGCCTGGCGGATTCCTTCGAGCATGGTGATGGCGGCCATCAGCGTCGTCCTCGCTTGCCGCGCCGGCTTTTTTCTTTTTCTTTTTGCGCGCGCTCTTCGCGGAAAGCTCGATCCTTCGGCCCGCGGCCGAATGGGACTCGCAAGGCGGCGGCTGTCTCGAGGGCGTCTTTTTCTTCAGCGGTGGTTTTTGCGGCTGGCGGATTTGCGGATGCCTTCGGCGGCGATTTGGGAGCGGTCTTCTCCGATCGCGCCGGCGGCGCGCCGTTTCCCGGGCTTGGCTGCGGTCGTTTCGTCTGCGAAGCCGCTTTCATTTCGGCGTCGGGATCGAGCGAGCCGAAGGATTTTACTTCCCACATGGCATCGACGCTGCAGTTCGGAGGCGTCAATTCATCTTTCGAGCGCTGCCAATCGGCCTCGATCGTGTGGCAGCCGTCGCAATAGACGCCCTGCTCGGCGAGTTCGGGGGGCGGCAGCGGCGATTCCTCGGCGAACTTCTGGTCTTCATCCAATTCGCGCTCGATGCGCGAATCGATTTCCGATTTCGTCTTGGCGTCCCAGATCTTATTTTCGGTGAGGAATTTTTCGTAACGCGCGATCGGGTCGCGCGCCTTCCAGTATTCAACCATCTCTTTGGGCACGTACTCGGCAGGATCGTGCTGCGCGTGGCCTTTCATGCGGTGCGTCTTCACCTCAATCAGCACGGGCCCATGACCGGCGCGGCATTCTTCGACCGCTTCTTTCGTCGTCGCGTAGACGGCCAGCACGTCGTTGCCATCCGTGATTTTGCTGGTGATGCCGTAGGCCACCGCGCGGTCGGCGAGATTCTTGACGGGCACCTGGCGCGCAACCGGCGTCGAATACGCCCACTGATTATTTTCGACGATGAGCACAAACGGCGCGCGCTGCGAGGCCGCGAGATTGAGGCCTTCGTGAAATGCGCCGGTGGAAGAGCCGCCGTCGCCGATCCAGGTGAGTGCAACGATATTCTGGCCGAGATAGCGGCCGGCCATCGCGACCCCGGTCATCACCGGAATCAGATCTCCGAGCATCGAAATCGGCGAAATCGTGTGATGAACTTTCAAATCGCCGAAGTGGCTGGTACCGTCTTTGCCGAGCGTCGGCGAAGTGTATTTGGCCATGTGCTGGGTGAAGATATCGCGCGGTTTGAAACCTTTCACAAGCAGAGCTCCGATATTGCGGATCATGGGAGCGAGCCAGTCTTTCGGCTCGAGCGCGTAGGCCGTGCCTACCGAAACCGCTTCCTGGCCGAGGCTGGAATAAAGTCCGCCGACGATTTTATTTTGCCGGAAAAGCCGGACCATGCGGTCTTCGAGTTGACGATTGAGCTGCATGTAGTAGTAGAGGTCGAGATATTGCGCGCGCGTGAGCTTTGCGGCCGTGGTTCCCGTTTCCTTCACCGAGTTTGCGACGTGCATACGATGGTCTCCACTATGCTTATAAAGGCTTGTAAAGCAGCCAGGAATCTCAGACCGTGGCTGCGAGTGGTTCCGTTACCACGCGACGGCCGCTAGCGAGCGTTATTTCCAGCTCCCCGCGCGAAACAGGCGTAAGGCTAAATCCAAAAACGTCGGCAAAATGTGCGCTCAGGCGTGCCTTCGCTTCCGCGGTCTCGACTGCGCCGCCGAGAATGCGCTCGAGCGATGTGGCGCGCGCGTCCTGAATCCCGCACGGAACGATCAAGTCAAAATAGCGCAAGTCGGTCGAGACATTGTACGCGAAGCCGTGGGACGTGACCCAGCGGCTCAGATGGACACCGAGTGCCGCAAGTTTCTCTTCTGCCGCAGCGGTGCTATTCACTGAGCCGACCCAGATTCCGTGCTTGCCCGGCACGCGATGAGCCTCGATGCCGAAATCACGGGTCGCTCGAATCATCGTTTCTTCGAGCTGCTCCACGTACCAGCGAATGTCGCGGCGATGCTCGGCCAAATCGAGAATCGGGTAGCCGACAATTTGCCCGGGGCCGTGGTAGGTGATGTCGCCGCCGCGATCGGTCGCGTGAAATTCCACCTTCATCTGAGCCAGTAAACGATCGTTTGCGCGCAAGTGTTCGCGCTTGCCGTTGCGCCCGAGCGTGATCACGTGCGGATGCTCGCAGAAGAGTAGAACGTCGGGAATTGCGTTCGCTTTGCGCGCTTGGACGAGCTCGCGCTGCAATTCGCAGGCAGGCGCATAGGGTGTGAGCCCCAGGTCAACCACCCAGCAGTTTTTCGTGACTGGATTCACAAATCCTTCGAAAATATTCACCAACTCTTCAACTTGAGGGCGCTGCGCTAGTAAATTGATCGCCCTAGTAGTTAATCGAGAGCCCGCGGACAGCATTGAACGCATCGCCCATCGCTTCCCACACGGTCGGGTGCGCGTGAATCGTTGCGGCCATGTCGTCGAGCGTGGCTTCGAGACCGAGCGCGGCCACCGGCTCGGCAATAATTTCCGTCGCGAGCGGGCCGATCGCATGGACGCCAAGTATTTCCCCATATTTCGCATCGGCAACCACTTTGATGAAGCCTTCGTGCTGGCCGAGAATCGTGGCTTTGCTGTTGCCCAGGAACGGGAATTTGCCGACTTTCACGTCGAAACCGGCTTCGCGCGCCTGCTTCTCCGTATAACCAATCGACCCGACCTGCGGCTCGCAGTAGGTGGCATTCGGACAGCGCTTGCGGTCGAACGGCAGCACCTCTTTACCCGCCATGCGGCCCACGGCGATGATGCCCTCCATCGAAGCTGCGTGCGCGAGTTGCGGTTGACCCGCAACGATGTCGCCAATGGCGTAGAGCTTCGGCTCCGCCGTTTCAAGGAATGCATTTGTCTCGATGAAACCACGGTCGAGTTTCGCTTTGGTTTTTTCGAGGCCGATATTTTCGGTAAGCGGGCGGCGGCCAACGGCAATCAGAACCTTTTCGGCGCTGATGGTTTGCGATTTCCCTGCTTTGTCTTTGTAGGTGACCGTCGCGCCCTTGGCATCCTTCTTCACCGATTCAACTTTTGCTTCGAGCTCGATCTTCATACCTTTCTTGCGCAGAATCTTTTCGAGCTCGGCGGAAATTTCCTCGTCCTCAAGTGGCACCACACGCGGCAGCGCTTCAAGCAGCGTCACATCCGTGCCGAATGTCTTGAAAATCGAAGCGAACTCGACGCCGACGGCGCCGCAGCCGACCACAATCATCGACTTGGGAATTTCCTGAAGCCCCAGAATTTCCCGATTTGTCAGCACTATCTTGCCGTCGATTTCAACGCCAGGCAGCGACCGCGCTTCAGACCCCGTCGCGAGC
Organism: uncultured Acidobacteriota bacterium; assembly: GCA_963790945.1. Classification (GTDB taxonomy): domain Bacteria; phylum Acidobacteriota; class Terriglobia; order Acidiferrales; family UBA7541; genus Palsa-295. The sequence goes on along the minus strand of CAWBRH010000026.1, from coordinate 36,772 downwards.
ATCGTGTAAGTGGTTTCAATTTCGGTAGTTTTGCCGTCTTTCTCCACCGCAACTCGCCCCGGCCCAGCAATCCGCCCCCAGCCGGTGATGGATTCGACTTTGTTCTTTTTGAACAGCGCGCCAATACCGCCGGCATGCTTTTTAACGATTTTGTCTTTGCGCGCCAGGATCGCGGGCCAATTGATTTTCACGTCCTTCACTTCGAAGCCAAACTCTTCTGCGCGCTTGAAATGGTCGTAAATGTCGGCATGGTGCAGAAAAACTTTCGTAGGGATGCAGCCCACATGGAGGCAGGTGCCGCCGAGAAATGAGTCTTTCTCGATGACGACGGTCTTCAATCCCCACTGTGCGGCGCGAATCGCGGCCACGTAGCCGCCCGGTCCGCTCCCGATGATCGCAAGATCGTATTTAGCCAAACTGGTTCTCCCCTTCGGTTGGTATTTCAGCCGGAACCAATAGATGCATGGAAGGGTGGTTACGACTGCGACTCTTCCCAGTGCGCAGACTAAAGAGTTTAGCAGCCGTTTCCAGCCGCCGCAACCCGCGGTTGAGCGCCATGCACAAAGGGCCGCGCTATCGAATCGCAAGCGGGCGCGTCTGACTCGCTAAGTAGCATTTCGAAGGAAATAGCCCGAAGTCACGCAACTAAATCCGACTACAAACCGTATAGATTCGAGAGGGACACATGAACAACGAGCCGCCTTCAAGCGCAGCGATATTACCGACTGTCGCATCCACGCCGGCTGCTCCCGAACCGAGCAGCCCTCATAACGTCTTTTTCGGACCGGACGGGCTGCGCGCCGGTTGGCGGCTCGCCATCTATCTCGCTTTGGTATTCGGCCTTCAATACCTGATCATCCAGCGCGGCTTGCGGCTGATTCCGGGCGTCGCGGAAGTGATGAAGCAGGCTCAGCGCAGTGGAGTTTTGACTCCGCGATTCGAGCTCATATTCGAAGGTGTCGCGATCCTGATCGTTTTTCTCGCCGCAGGAATCATGAGCCGCATCGAAAAGCGTTCTCTCGGCGTGTACGGCCTGCCCGCCGATGGCGCGTTCGGAAAATTATTCTGGCAAGGAGCCCTTTGGGGACTCGGCTTCGAATCGCTCGAGATGCTGGCGATCTTCGCGCTCGGCGGATATTCCTTCGGAGGATTCGCCCTGGCCGGTGCAACGCTGTTGAAATATGCGGTGCTTTGGGCGATCGGGTTTGTGCTGGTTGGGATTTTTGAAGAATTCTTGTTCCGCGGATACGCGCAATTTACGTTGGGAAGCGGAATTGGCTTTTGGCCGGCCGCATTTCTACTTTCAGCGGCATTCGGCGCGGTTCACCTTTCGAATCCAGGGGAAGGCTGGGTGGGAGCGCTCGCGGTCTTTGCCTTCGGAATGCTCGGATGCATGATGCTGCGGCGAACGGGCAATCTCTGGTTCATGGTGGGATTCCATGCGGCGAGTGACTACGCGGAAACCTTCATCTACTCTACGCCCGACAGCGGCATGCTCGCGCAGGGCCACATGCTGAATTCATCGTTTCACGGACCACGGTGGCTCACCGGAGGAACGATTGGCCCGGAAGGAAGCGCGCTGGCCTTCGTGGTAATGGCAATCGGATTTCTGGTTCTCAACTGGGCTTATCCTGCGAGAAAGGCTGCCACGTAACATTCGGCCTTCAGCGAGAACGAAATTCGCGATACTGTTGCTGGCTTCGATAGCCTAAGACGCGGATGACTCAGGAGGATTCAAAATGGCAGACGACTACAGCCCTGCTGGTCCGGCGTCGCAGCCGGCGGCTTCGAATCCGGTTCCAACGAGGCCGTCCGCTGGGCACAACATCTTCGTCGGGCCCAACGGCATTCGCGCCGGATGGCGGCTCGTTATTTTCCTGGCGCTGGATTTTGCATTCGTTTACGCAATCGTGCACATCCCCGGCGTTCGGTCGGCCCTGCCATCCCAACAAATTTTCACCGCGAAAGGTTTGCTGTTCAGCGAAGGTCTGCTCAATCTGCTGCCGCTCCTGCTGGCCGCAGGAGTTATGACCTTTATCGAGAAGAGGTCCTTTGCCGATTATGGAATGCCCTTACAAGAAGCGTTCGGCAAGCGGTTCTGGCAGGGAGTTCCACTCGGCTTCGTGATGTTGTCAATTCTTCTCTTGCTTATCGGCGCCCTGCACGGGTTTTCCATAGACGGCGTCGGAGTTGGCGGAACGGCAGCGCTCATTCTCGCCATTTTGTATTTCATCGGATTCATCCTCGTCGGGCTCTTCGAGGAATTTTCATTTCGAGGGTACATGCAGTCAACCCTCGCTTCAGGCATCGGATTCTGGCCCGCTGCGATTATTCTCTCGATCGGTTTCGGCGCGATTCACCTTGGGAATACCGGTGAAGCCAAGATCGGCGCATTCATGGCGGGATGCTTCGGACTGGTTGCCGCGTTTGCATTATGGCGAACTGGAAATATCTGGCTGCCCATCGGGATGCACGCTTCCTTTGATTGGGGAGAAACGTATTTTTACGGCACTCCCGACAGCGGCATTGTGGCGCAGGGGCATTTCCTAAACTCGTCATTCCACGGACCAGACTGGTTGACGGGCGGTAGCGTCGGCCCCGAGGGCAGCGTTTTCGTATTCGCCGTTCTGATTCTTTGGGTGATCGCTATTCATTTTCTTTTTCCCGCGAAACCCACCGCAATCGGACAGATTGGAACCGACACTAGGAAAGGCTTCGCGGCACGTCCTGAATTCTAAAGCGGGGCGCTTCTCCGCACTCCTTTTTTTGCCGCTTGCATCTTCCTCACGCCTACAGCATCAAACCTGCGGCCCTCGGGTAGTTGCCTTAATTGACAAGGAAAGGGCATGCCGGTAAACTTTCCGGCTCTAGGTGAGGCTTTGCGCCTCACAATGGGAACTAACAATGGACAAGAAGCGACTCGACTACTACAAGAAGAAACTGGTGACGCGACGCGAGGAACTCGTACGCGGCATCGCCCGCACCGAGCAAGAAGGACGCGAAGCCGACGAGGATCCCACAGTGGATCTCGCGGACAAGGCCGCCAACTCCTACACCAAGGAGTTCCTCTTCGGACAGACGCACAATGACCGCTCGCTGCTCCAATTGGTGGATGACGCGCTGGCCCGGATCAACAAGGACAACGGCTTTGGCGAATGCGTCTCCTGCCATGAGGAACTTCAGCAAAAGCGTCTCGAAGCAGTACCGTGGACTCGCTACTGCATCACCTGCCAGGAAAAAACGGAACAGGGGCTCCTGTAGCCCCGTTTCGTCCCCTCGTTAGCTGTCGAGACGTCTGCGCGGAAACCAAAAGGGCCTGAGGTGTGCGAACACAACGGTGCAGAGATGCCGACCGCTGCGCCGCCGTTTCGATTTGCCTTTCTTCCGTTCCTGAATTGGAGTAGTTTCTCTTCACCCCTTACAGCTAAGCACTACCAGTTAAAAGAGCGGATTTGTGTCCTTTCGCGCCGCACTCGATGCCGTTGTGTCTGTGCTCCTGCCGGCACCCTGCCGGATTTGCGGAGCTACACTCACCGACGCTAGTCGCATTCCCATCTGCGCTTCATGCTTTGCCTCGATAGATCCGATTGTCGATCCTATGTGCTCGTGCTGCGGACGGCCCTTTGAGCTGGCACCGCAGGTTGAGAAGGCTCCAGGACTTTGCCGGCTTTGCCGCACAAATTTCTATGCTTTCGAGCGTGCCCGCAGCTTCGCTTACTACAACGACGCACTGGCAGGCGCAATCGTGCTTTTGAAATACGAGGAGGTCACGCGCCTGGGGCACTGGTTTGCCGAGCGCCTGGCCGAGGTGATTCGAAACGCAGGAGAGGAATTTCAAGCCGATGCAGTGGTGCCTGTACCTCTGCATCCTGATCGTCAGCGCGAGCGCGGGTATAACCAAGCGGAATTGATCGCGAGGCCTCTCGCCAAACGCCTGGGACTCAAGCTCGGATCATACCTGCTAATGCGCACAAAGCCCCGCCCGGCCCAGCTGGTCCTCTCTCGCAGCGAGCACTGGAAGTCAGTACGTGGCGCCTACGCGACCCGGCGAGGGGCGCGAGTTGACAATCTGCGGATTTTGCTGGTAGATGATGTATTGACGACTGGCGCGACGTTAGACGCGTGCTCGCGGGTGCTGAAGAAGGCTGGAGCCGCAAGCGTCCTGGGGCTGACGGTGGCGCGGGTCGTTCCGGGCTCATCGCTCACAGCTTCTAAGCAGCGAATAAAGTTACAAAGCCCTTGAAACCTACAGAGTGCAGTTGGCATCCTTAGTAGCAGGGAAGCTCGTCGAGCGACGCAAAGGCGGCGCAGATGGAAAACCGGCTAAAGAACGTGCTACGTCCGCGGCCTAATCTTGGCCTGTCCAAGACGACTGCGGGGGCTGGTGCGCCCAATTCGCAACTCCCCGCCACGAAGCGTCCGTCCTTGATGCAGGCTCCAGTGCTGGTGTTGAACGCAACATTCGAGCCGATTAATGTCACGGCGGTTCGTCGCGCGCTGGTGCTGATGCTTAAGGGCGTCGCCCAAGCGGAAGAGACCAATCACGCCGAAGTGCACTCCACTTCGAAAGCGATTCAGGTGCCTTCGGTGATCCGGCTTCTTACCTATCGCCACATCCCGCAGCAGAGCCGCGCGCTTTCGCGCAAGAATATTTTGCTGCGTGACCGGAATACTTGCCAGTTTTGCGGGAGCGCATTCCCTGCCGCTGAGCTGACGCTTGACCATGTGATGCCGCGTTCGCGGGGCGGACGATCATCGTGGGAGAATCTCGTAGCTTGCTGCTATTCCTGCAACAACAACAAAGGTGACCGCACGCCGGAAGAAGCGGGACTCAAACTGCAGCGGCGTCCGCGGCCGTTCACGCTTCACACGTCGCGGCAGCTGATGCGCCTGATCGGCCATCGCGACGAGAAGTGGCGCAAGTATCTCTTCTACTGATTTTCTTTACTGCGATTTTTTAGCTGCAACCTTTTTCAGCGCTCCGCCGTCTAATCTTACAAATCACTTCTAGGACACACCCCGGGAAGTGGCACCGGATCTAATCCGGACCGCTTCCCTTCTTTTTTGCTCCACACCAGCTCTATTGACGAAAAACAATTTTGATTCCACGTCGCCAGTTTTCGTTGACGCCGATCCTGCTGATTTGAATCTCAGGCGAGAGATATTTCAAAAGAATCTCCGTAGCGGAATGAAATCGCAGACCGGGCGCGACGAGCCAGACGAGCGGAGGCTTCGGGTCCAATCTATTCCGCTGAAGTATCCGAAGCGCTGAAAATCGCCCTCGCGTTGGTGGCGGCGCACTCGCAACCAGTAGTCGACGGCCTGGATCGGCATTTGAATATCTTCCGAAGCTTTCAATTCGATGATCACGAGACGGCCACGCCGCGTGACACCTAGCAGGTCGAGCACGCCTCGATCTCCGCCACTCCAGGCAGGAACCTGCGAATAGAGGAACTTGGGATCCAGTTGCGCGTCCAGGCGTGAGGGATCTTCGAGCACTAGAGTCTCAAGCCAGCGTTCGGGAGCTGCGCGATAAAAATAGTTCTTCGTGTCCGTAGCGAGCGAGTTGCGATGGAGGTCGAGTTGTCGAATATTGCATTCGAGCGCGGGGATCTTCGTGGTCGTTAATTTCTCGGTGGATTCGCCGATGCCAAACAGGAGGCCCTCGCGCGTCCAACGCGCAAATTCCAGGCCGCGAAAGCTGAACACCAGTTCACTCGTTTTTCCTGGAACGCGGGTTTCGATGGCATCAGCGGTGCCCGGAATCATCGCGCGGATTCTTGCCAGCCAATCGCGGGCAGCCGCAAGTGTGGACTCCACATCTCGCCGCGAAATCAGCGAGCTGTCCAAGTTCCCCGCGTCTGCCAGATCAAGTTTCTTCATTTGCGAATCCGGTTCGCTGAATTCGTAAATCTCCGTGCGCGCAAGCGGTGAAAGTGCAAGCATGCGCTCGCGCACAATTCGGCTGGAGCCTTCCGGCATGAACAGCCTCAATCCCTCGACGGCGCGCCTATCGGAGTGACCTCGGATCCAATCCAGCCAGAGAAGCCCAAAAGCAAGCATCCCATCGATAGCCGAGGCATTTTCAGAGGGCGATGCAGCCAGGAACGCCCAGTCGCTTGCCCCTTCGTGCATGCGCCCGCGCACATACATGCCTGAGAATGAATGCTCGAGGTCCGGAGCCGCGGACAGCGATTCCGAGTGCGCGTCAGGAAACGCTTCCGCCAGGATGCGGTCAAAGCGCGCGCGAAATTGCTCTCGCGTGATCCGGCCCGCTGGACGCGGTGAATCCGTCCGCAAAAATTCGAGCCGGCCTGGTTTTGCCTTGCCTAGACGATGCACTTCGAGAACGATCCTGTCCGCAGCTTGTTCCTTAAGGCGTATCACTCGCCGGGTCAGATTTTTCTCGTCGGACCACAGGTGAACGAGCGGCTCTTTTCCCGCGCGCCGCATTTCATATTGGAGATCGGCGAGCCCGGCAAGCCACTGACCGTCTTCACGAACTTCCACGGCGCCTGAACGCACAAATTCACCCAATGCGCGATCGAGTTCTGCCCAATCGTCCATTGACCCACCGAGCAGTCAGATTTAGCTGTAAGGGGTGAGCGTCAGTCGCCCAGGATAAGACCTGTCACTCGGATAGAAGGATACTGCTGATTCCATTCTACGGGAACATGTTCCAGCGTGATTTGGAAGTCACGCCGCTGCCCGCCCTGTATGGCGGCATCTTTCGGCCCGACGACCGATTCATTCTCACGCAGGATTACTTGATTGAATGGGTCGTGGAATTCCAGCGTCACGTCGAGTGCGCGGATTGTTCTCGCGCCGTCATTCCAAAGCGTTCCCGCGATGTAAGTGAATTCCTGATTCAGAAAATTGTTGGCCTTCGCCATCTGGATGTCTTTGAAGTGGATGTGCTCGGCATACGCTTGCTCGGTGGCACCAAAAGGCAACTTCACAGTGGCGCCCGCGCCATTGGGATGCGAACCACGCGACAGCAAAATCAGGCCACCCAAAAGCAACAGCACAACCACTGCCCCGGCCGCGAATGCGACGGGAAACTGGCTGCGCTGTTCTCGCTGGGGAATTTCTTCGGGAGACATTGAAGGAGCCTGCCTTAGCGGCCGAATTGCAATCGGAGGATCAGTGGCTCGGGAAGACCCGCCGCGGCCATGCGCTTCTGCACTGCTTCTATATCGTAGGGAACGCGCCAGAATTCCACAACCTTGTTGTCGACGTCTGCGATAGCGAATGCTGCACGCGTGTCTCCGTCTCGCGGCTGGCCGATGGAGCCTGGATTCAGCAGGTAGGTGGTGCCCGGTTCGATGGTCAGCGGCGCGAATTTATTTTCGCCCGCCGGTTTGAAATGCAGGACGCCAACCTTGTCGTCCTCACCCCCGAGCGTGAACCCGCCTTGCAGATGGGTATGACCAAAAAAAGTAATCGGCGTCGCAGCGTCGATCAGGCTGTCGAGAGCCTGCGCGGGAGCGAAAACGTATTCGTCCTCATCGCGCGACGCGCCGTGAACGATGGTAAAACCGTTGATCGTTGCCGGCCCAGTCGGCAGTTTTTCGAGGTATTCGCGAAGTTCCGGGCGCAGCTTGTCGCGCGTCCAGAGCGCGGCATTCCGCGCGACGGGATTGAAATCCTCGGCGTTCGCCAGGCCGCTTCCCGCTTTGTCGTGGTTGCCGCGAATTGTGATCGCGTCAAGCTCGCGAATGCGGTCGATTACTTCATTCGGGTCGGGTCCATAACCTACGACGTCACCTAGGCACACCGCTTTGTCCCACTTGCCTTTGGCGGCAGCGAGCGCGGTGTCGAGCGCCGTGAGGTTGGCGTGAATGTCACTTAGGATCAGATAGCGCATTTAAACCCGCCCTTAATTGGCAGGTTGCGGATTATAGTCGAACCCGGGGCCTGATGCACGAATCTCGCCAGGCAAATGGCCCCTTAGGACTAAACCTCCCAACCGCGCTGCTTGGCCTCACGACTGAGACGGTCGCGAATTTCCTCGAGAGACTTCTCGAATTCCGGGAGCTGGGGCGGTGAAGAAAGATTGAACGTCCGTTCAAGTTCCGCTCGGCCCCCTAACTGAACGATCTCAGCGATTAATGTATCTGCCTTTGAAGAATATCGGAGGATTTTCCAATGCAAGATATCAGTGAAGGGTCGTCACCTTTTTTACCGTTTGGCATAGGTTCTCCAACGACGACAGTGCTTCGCATGCGGGTCGTTAACGGGAGCTCAGCGGATTAGCATACAATCGCCGTAACTGTAAAAGCGATACCCATCCGCAACTGCATGGCGATATCCCGCGAGCGTGTTTTCGAGCCCCGCGAACGCGGCGACGAGCGCCAGCAAGCTCGATTTCGGAAGGTGGAAATTCGTCAGCAGTTGATCGACAACGCGAAACGGCTTGCCGGGAAGTAAGAAGATGCTCGCTTCAAATTGACCTGGGCGCAGGAGTGTGCTGCTGCCGGCCGCTTTCTCAGCAGCGTCTTCGAGCGCGCGCACAACCGTAGTCCCCACAGCAAGAACAGGACGTTGCTCTCGTTTCGCGCGAGCGATCGATTCAACGGTATCCTCCGGAATCTCGTAAGACTCCACGTGAATTTTATGCTCTTCGAGTGACTCGGTGCGAATGGGCTCAAAGGTCCCAAGGCCAACATCCAGCGTCACTTTCGCGATTTCAATGCCGCGTTGGCGCAGCGAGTCGAGTATCGCCGGCGTGAAATGCAGCCCAGCGGTTGGAGCCGCTACTGCGCTTCCCTGCTTGGCGTAAACGGTCTGGTAACGCTCGCGATCGAGCGGCTCGTCCGCTCGCTTGATATACGGCGGAAGCGGAATGTGACCGAGACGGTTGAGCGTTTCGTGGAAGCCGTTCTTCGATTCGAACCGCAGCACGCGCAGGCCGTATTCGGCCCGGGCTTCCACCCGAGCTTGTAGTTCGCCTTCGCTAAACACAATTCGCTCGCCCACGGGAATTTTGCGTCCCGGCCGGACGAGCGTCTCCCATGTGTCCGGCGCAAGCTGACGAACCAGCAGCACCTCGATAGGCGATGTGAGAAATTCATCTCGCACGGGGCTTTGCGCTCCGGGTGGTTCGGCGCGCAGCCCGGCACGATGCCCGAACAGACGCGCCGGCAGCACGCGAGCGTCGTTCAACACGAGAAGTTCGTCGCCCCGAAGCAGCCGGGGCAATTCGCGAAACTGGCGATCCTCCCACGCGCCGGTAGCACGGTTCAGCAGCAGCATTCGCGATGCGTCGCGTTCCGCGAGTGGTCGCTGGGCTATACTTCCGGCCGGAAGCTCGTAATCGAAATCGCTCAAATTCATTGGCGTGTGTTTGGCATGTGTATTTCTGCTGTATCTTTGTCAACATTGTAGCGGACTGAGCGGCGATTTGATTCGTTGAGAGACCTCGCATCCGGACGCATTCGCATGCGCGCGCTTAGGAAAGGAAATATTTGTGGCAGAAGGTTCCGTCGTTATCAGCCCGCGCGGTATAGACCGGCTGCGCTCGAGCCACCTTTGGGTCTATCGAAGTGACGTCCGCAGCGCCAACGCGGAAGCTGGAGCCATCGTACGCGTTGCCGACGAACGCGGACGCTTCCAGGGCCGCGCTTTCTATAGCGACAAATCCCAAATCGCTATCCGCTTGCTTACACGCGAAGACGTGCCCATCGATCGCGCATTCTTTACGGAACGCATTCGCAACGCCGCCGCCTACCGCAAAATCGTTGTCGAGAACACGGATGCCTTTCGGCTCGTCTACGGCGAAGCCGACCATCTACCGTCACTTGTCGTCGACCGCTACGGCGACTATCTCGTGGTACAGACGCTGAGCCAATCAACCGACCGCCTGAAGGATCTCTTCGTACAAATCCTGGTCGAACTGTTCTCGCCCAAAGGCATCCTCGAGAGGAACGATCCGAAAGTGCGCTTGCTCGAAGGCCTCGAGCAAAGCGTCAGCGTTCTACATGGTGAAGTTCCTGAAGAGGTTATCGCCAAGGAAAACGGAATCAGTTTTGTGTACGACTTGCGCAAAGGGCAGAAGACAGGCTCCTTTCTCGATCAGCGCGAGAACCACCTGGCGGCTCGCCGCTATGCCTCCGGCGAAGTGCTCGATTGCTTCAGCTACAACGGCGGCTTCGCACTAACGGTGGCGGGCCGCTGCGAGCATGTGGAGGCCACTGACATGGCTCCCGCGGCAATCGGAGCCGCGCGCCGCAATCGAGAGCTCAATGCCATCTCCAACGTCACTTTTCGCGAAGGCAATTCTTTCGACATCCTGAAGGAGTACGACGAGGTGGGCCGCAAGTTCCAGATGGTCATCCTCGACCCGCCTGCCTTCGCCAAGAATCGCGATAGCGTCCCAGCCGCCCAGCGCGGCTACAAGGAGATCAATCTTCGCGCGTTGAAGCTGCTGAAGCCTGGCGGCTTCCTCGTCACGTGCTCCTGCTCCTTCCACATTCCAGAGGCGCTATTCCTCCAGATCCTCGCAGAGGCAGCCGTAGACGCTCGTCGGAGCGTGGTTGTTGTAGATCGGCGCACGCAGGCGCAAGATCACCCTATTCTTCTAACTATGCCAGAAACGCACTATCTCAAGTGCCTGATGGTAAGGGCATTATAATTAAATACATAGCTGCATCCCTAGTTTCTAAGTGTAGACCCATACTTGACAACAAGACGCGCATATTTTATTATTGCCATGCGCTTACGCTTGGTCCTCATGAGGTTCCGGCAAAATATTAATCGCAGCAAGAGTTGGGGGGCTGGGCGGTTGCCCGCACCTTTTTGTTGCCCTTCGAAAGTGAGAAGATTGCGAAATGCCGAGATTTGACAAACTGACTCTAAAGGCCCAGGAAGCGATGCAAGCTGCGCAGGAAATGGCTGCGCGCTATGGACAGCAGCAGGTGCAGCCCCTGCACGTCCTTTGGGCGCTGCTTGCGCAGGGTGACGGCGTCGTGCCTCCCCTCCTCGAAAAGCTTGGTGTTTCGCCCACGCAACTCGCAGGTGAAGTTGAGAAACAAGTGGAGCGGCTGCCGAAAGTTTCCGGAGGATCGGAACAATACCTGAGCCCGGAAGCCAACAAAGTTTTGGAGCGCGCGTTCGAAGAAGCGCAGCGCCTGAAAGACGAATACGTCTCAACCGAGCACATCTTGCTAGGCATCGCCTCCGCGAAACATGACTCCGCAGGCGAAATTCTCGCGAAGCACGGTGTGACGCACGAAACAATCCTGCAAGCTATGGCCGCGATTCGCGGCAGTCACCGGGTCACATCGCAAAACCCCGAATCTACGTATCGCGCGCTTGAACAGTATGGACGCGACCTGACCGATCTCGCGCGCCGCGGCAAGCTCGACCCCGTAATCGGCCGCGACGAAGAAATTCGCCGCGTGATGCAGATCCTCGCGCGCCGTACGAAGAACAATCCTGTTCTCATCGGGGAGCCCGGTGTTGGCAAGACCGCCATTGTGGAGGGTCTAGCACAGCGAATCGTGGCAGGCGACGTGCCGGAGGTTCTGCGGCCGAAGCGCATTGTAACGCTCGACCTTTCAGCGCTCGTGGCCGGAGCAAAATATCGCGGCGAATTCGAAGATCGCCTAAAAGCCGTCCTGAAGGAGGTCACCGAATCCGAAGGCCAGGTAATTCTCTTTATCGACGAGCTCCATACCCTCGTCGGCGCAGGTGCGGCCGAAGGCTCGATGGACGCGTCGAATATGCTGAAGCCGGCGCTTGCGCGCGGTGAACTTCGGGCGATCGGCGCGACTACTCTCAACGAGTACCGCAAATACATTGAAAAAGACCCTGCGCTCGAGCGCCGCTTCCAGCCGGTATTTGTCGGCGAACCGTCTGTTGAAGATGCCATCGCGATTCTGCGCGGCCTGAAAGAACGCTACGAAGTGCATCACGGCGTGCGCATTAAGGACTCTGCAATCGTTGCAGCAGTGATGCTCTCGCAACGCTATATCACTGACCGTTTTCTGCCGGACAAAGCCATTGACCTTGTAGACGAAGCCGCCGCCGGTCTGCGTATGGAAATTGATTCCCTGCCCTCCGAGATCGACGAAATCGAACGCCGGATCATGCAGCTCGAAATCGAGCGCCAAGCGTTGAAGAAAGAATCCGACGCGCATTCTCGCGAGCGGCTGGGGCAAATTGAAAAAGAGCTGAGCGGGTTGCGCGAACAGTCCAATACGCTCAAGGCGCACTGGCAAACTGAAAAAGAAGCCATCGGCAAGATTCGTAAAATCAAAGAGCAGATCGACCAGCTGAAGACCGAAGAACAACGCTATGAGCGCGTCGGCGACCTCGCCCGCGTGGCGGAAATTCGCTACGGCAAATTGTCCGCCGCTGAAAAAGATTTGAAGACCGCACAGGACCGCCTCGCCGAATTGCAAAAAGATCACCCGATGCTGAAGGAAGAAGTTGGCGAAGAAGAAATCGCGAAAATCGTCAGCAAATGGACGGGCATTCCAGTGGGAAGGCTGCTCGAAGGCGAAATCGAGAAGCTCATTCACATGGAAGAGCGGCTACGCCAGCGTGTGGTGGGCCAGGAGGCGGCTTTAGCTATCGTCGCGAACGCGATCCGCCGTAACCGCTCCGGCCTGAGCGACCCCAATCGCCCGATCGGCTCGTTCCTATTTCTCGGCCCCACCGGCGTGGGAAAGACGGAGCTCGCGCGTGCTCTTGCAGAATTTCTGTTTGATGACGAACGCGCCATCATTCGCCTCGATATGAGCGAGTACATGGAAAAGCACTCCGTGGCACGCATGATTGGAGCGCCTCCGGGTTACGTGGGCTACGAAGAGGGCGGCCAGCTCACCGAGCAGGTTCGACGGCGCCCCTATTCCGTCGTGTTACTTGACGAAATCGAAAAAGCGCATCCGGACGTGTTCAACGTCCTGTTGCAAATCCTCGATGAAGGCCGGCTCACGGACGGAAAAGGCCGCACCGTGGATTTTCGCAACACGGTGATTATCATGACGTCGAACATCGGCTCGACTGCGATTTTCGAACTCGCGGCGAAAGATCCGAAGAAGGCGCGCGAGCAGGCCATGGCGGCGCTTCGTGAGCTTTTCCGCCCGGAATTTTTGAACCGCATCGACGACATCGTGATGTTCCAGCCTCTGGGCAAAGACCAGATCGAACACATCATCGAGCTGCAGATGCGCAATGTGGTGAAGCTGCTGAGCGAAAGAAAAATCACGTTGAAACTCAAGCCCGCGGCGAAGACTCTTTTGTTCCGCGAAGGATTCGATCCGGCATACGGCGCACGTCCGATGAAGCGTGCCATTCAGCGTCTGATTCAAGATCCGCTGGCCCTCAAGCTCCTCGACGGTGAGGTGAAGCCGGGCGACACGGTAATTGTTGACGCCGATCCGCGAAGCGATGAAATGAAGTTCGCCACGGAAACGGCAAAAGCGGGCGTCGCTTAAAAAATCGCGCCCAGGAAAATCGAAAATGAAAACACTAAAGACAGCATTTTTGCTCACGGCACTTACATTGCTACTGCTTTTTCTTGGGGCGGCATTTGGCGGCGAGCGCGGTATGACGCTTGCGCTTGTTTTCGCGGTCCTGATGAACGGCACTGCATACTTCTTTTCGGACAAGATCGCGCTGATGTCCAGCGGCGCCCAACCAATCAGCAAAGAACAGGCGCCGCGGCTTTACGAGGTGATGGAGCGTCTCGCCGCGAAATCGAATCTGCCTATGCCGAAGATGTACCTGATTCCTCAAGCCGCGCCCAACGCATTCGCCACAGGCCGCAATCCGAGTCACGCGTCGGTCGCCGTAACCCAGGGCCTCATGGAATTGATGGACGACGAGGAACTGGAAGGCGTAATCGCGCACGAGCTATCGCACGTCCGCAACTACGACATCCTGACATCCTCGATCGCCGCCACCATCGCAGGCGCGATCACATGGGTCGCCAGAATGGGCTTTTGGTTCGGCGGCGGTGGTGACAGCCGGGAGCGAGGCGGCGGTCTCACAGCAATACTGATGTTGATTCTCGCTCCGCTGGCCGCCCTCTTGCTGCAGATGGGTATTTCGCGGCAACGCGAATATCAGGCGGACGCCTCCGGGGCAAGAATGGTGGGCCATCCTTACGGCCTAATCCGCGCGCTCGAAAAGCTTGGCGCTTACAACAAGCGCATTCCCATGGACGTTCCGCCCACAACATCGGCTCTGATGATCGTGCAGCCGCTGTCAGCGGGCCAGATTTTCTCGAGCCTTTTCAGGACGCATCCGCCGCTCGCGGATCGAATCGCGCAGCTCCGCGCGATGACCGTTACCCGCTGATTTCACCTTCATGGTGGGCTCCGTAGCGGGAAGCATTTGGCGGCATTCTGCCTTCAGACAACGGCCCGGGGAGTATGTAAGTAGTACCACGAAGAAATCCATGAAATAGGGTAAAAATTGCAGGTCCTTGGATAGACTATTCGCAAACATCACTCTCCTGCGTAGAGCTCAAGTCGCTATTTTTCTTATACATATGGACACCATGCCAGTTTGGCACGATTGGCGTTGCTTTTGCTCTTTCCCATCTCCGCAAGGGCGTTCACGGAGGAACAGCAATATGAGTATTGATGATAAGCAGGAATATGTAGCGGCCGAGGCCGCAGCACCGCGTTGGGTCGGAATTGTGGTCATAGCGCTAGCGATTGTCTCGCTGGCAGCTCTGGGAACCGGGTGGAACGCGTCAAACCACTCGAAGGAATTGGCGCAAAACCTCGCCACCACTCAGCAACAAGAGAAACAGCAAGACGAAGTGCTGAGCCAGCGTCTGGCGAAGGCAGAGGACACGAATGCGCAGCTCCAGGGCGAGTTGAGCATCGTCACTGACAAGATGAAATTGACTCAGGGCGAGCTTACGAGAGCGCGCGCGCAAGCGAACAAGATCAAGGAAGAAGACGCCAAGCAGCTTGCGGATCTCCAAAACAATGTGAATGGAGAGCTCGCGACCAAGGCTGGCGTGGACGACGTGAATAAACTCGGCACGGACGTCAACGGCGTCAAGTCCGACCTCGAAACCACGAAGAACAGCCTGAACATGACGCGCGGTGAATTCGGCACGCTGATCGCGAAGAACCACGACGAGGTGGAAGAGCTGAGGCGTCTTGGCGAGCGCGACTACTACGAGTTCACGATCGACAAGAAGGATCAGCGCCAGAAAGTGGGCGATCTGATGATCGAACTCCGCAGCGTCAATCCCAAGAAGAACGTCTACACCATCGCGATGTACATCGACGATGCGCGCTACGAGAAGAAGAACCGCTCCGTGAACGAGCCCATCTACTTCTTTTCACGTGGCACCCGTGCGCCGATGGAGTTGACAGTGAATCAGGTGGGCAAGGACAAGATTGCCGGTTATCTGAGCGTGCCTAAGTCAGCTTCCAACACACACGCACAGGCGTCTGGCAACTAGCCTGGACCAAAATCAGCCGCGATCTGGCGGGCGCGGCGCAAGAAAGGGCGTCCTAGCGGACGCCCTTTTTTTGGCTAAAAAAAGCTAGCTGGCGCGCTTCAGCGCTCGGGTCTTGCGGCTCAGGAATTTCTTCGCCAGGGCAGGAAGCTTGTCATGCGAGAGTTTTCCCTGTTCGTAGAGATGCATCTTGGCCTTGGCGGTCTTGCGGCGACGCCGCTGCCGTTTCTGCGCTACATAACGCTTGTCATAAGCCATGCGAATTCCTCCAAACCTTCTGCCGTTCCATTTCAATTGAATTTTTCGGGCACCATGATTGTAGCGGAGAAGGAAAAGGATGCAAGGCTCGCCTGTGTTTTTCGCTCCGAGTTCGGGTAGCATGAACGAGTAATGGCCGCGACCGCTATTTACGCCAGCCGCATCCTCACTCCCCACGAAGAAATTCTCGACAGCGTGATTGTCGTTGAAGACGGCAAGATCACGCAGATGGGCCACCGCGACGAAGTGCGCATCCCCGATGACTCCGAGCACTTCGCGGCGGGCGACAAGATCGTGATTCCGGGCTTCGTGGACGTGCACATTCACGGTGCCGGCGGCCACGACGTGATGGAAGGCACGGCGGAGGCGATCGCCAAGGTCGCGTCAACCGTAGCGCGGCGGGGTACAACGTCGCTGGTAGCCACCACCGTCAGCGCCCCGCCTGAGGAAACCTGTAAGAGTCTGCATGGGATCGCCCGTTATATTCGCAGCCCTCGAAATACTGATTCGCGCTTCGCCGCCGAGGTGCTGGGAATCCACCTGGAAGGGCCTTTCATCAACCCAGCGCGGCGTGGAGTACATCCAATCGATGCCATCACATCACCATCCAAAGAACTCTTCGAAGAATTTATCGCCGCCGCCGACGGCTTCATCCGCATCGTCACGCTTGCACCGGAACTTCCCGGCGCGCTCGATTTGGTCGAACGCGCTGTGGCCAATGGCATCGTTGCTTCTATGGGCCACACCGATGCAACCTACGAACAAGCAGTCGCGGCGATTGAACGCGGCGTAACCCACGCAGCTCATATGTTCAACGCGATGCGGCCGTTTTCGCACCGGGATACGGGCGTTATCGGAGCTGCGCTCACGAACCCCGCCGTCACCGCCGAGCTGATCGCCGATGGACATCATGTTGATTCTCCTGCGGTGGAGATTCTGTTGCGGGCCAAGGGACTCGAGGGCGTACTCCTGGTTAGCGACGGAACGGCTGCTACAGGTATGCGCAACGGAAATTATCGGCTTGGAAATTTCGAAGTGAGCGTCACCGATGGCGTCGTTCGCAATTCGGAAGGGAAACTCGCGGGCAGCACTCTGAGCCTCGATCGCGCTCTGCAACATATCGTCGCGCTGGGCGTGCCGCTTCTAGCGGCGGTGCGTATGGTCACGTTGCTGCCTGCTCGGCGGCTCGGCCTTGGGGGCAAAAAAGGCGTTATCGCTGTGGGAGCCGATGCCGACATCGTGATTCTGAATTCTGATTTGCGCCTAGCGGGCGTGATGACGCGCGGCGCGGGGCTGTCTTGAGCGATGTAATCAGAGACAGAGAGAAACGTCGTCTTACTTGTTGAGCGGAATCTTCAATTCTTCGGCGAGCAGATAAGGATTGAACGGGCTGCATGCCACGTAATGCCCATCGATCGCGAGGGTAGGGACCTTTCGAAGCCCATTATTTGCGCGGAGCACCAATTCTTCTGCGTCCGGCTTGTCGTCAATGTTGACTTCCTTGAACGCCAGTCCGCGTTCGCGCAGAAACTGCTTTACGCGCCGGCAATCGCAGCACCAGGAAGTGGAATAAACTGTTATTTCAGCCATGAGCCCTTATCTTTTGTACCTTACTTATTCGATGCGGGAAAAGGAAGGACGATGCCATGTGTGCTGGAAGTTATCTCCCGTAATATCTATCGCTTAGATGCGGCCTCGACGCGAACCAGTGCTCGCTGTAAAGCAGCCGACGCGCTCTCCCAATCCGTCTCGGGCGCTCCTGTGGCTTTTGCAAGCTCAGCCTGGGCGCGATCTGCAGCCGTGCGTGCGCGCTGTGCGTCAATGTCCTCGGCGCGCTCGGAAGCTTCCGCCAGCACGATCACCCGGTCAGGCAGCACTTCTGCGTAACCGTTCAGCACGGTCAGCCGCTTCACTTCCGAGCCCTTGTGGTACGTGAGAATTCCGAGGCCGAGTTCGGTGAGCAGCGGGGCGTGACCTGGCAAAATGCCCAGGTAGCCGTCTTTGCCCGGCATCTCGACGGACTCCACCTTCTCGTCGAGCACATGCCGCTGGGGCGTGACTACTTCGAGTTCGATTTTTTCAGGTAGCATTTTGTTTGCGAGCGTGAATCGCGCTGGTGGCGCTGCGACTAAGCTGTCGCCGCCATCTTCTCCGCCTTTTCGCGCACTTCCTCGATGCCGCCTACCATGTAGAACGCCTGCTCAGGAAGATCGTCGTGTTTTCCTTCGACGATTTCCTTGAAGCCGCGCACGGTGTCTTCGATCTTTACGTACTTCCCGGCAAGACCTGTAAACTGCTCGGCGACGAACATCGGCTGCGACAGGAACTTCTCGATTTTTCGGGCGCGGGCTACGGTTTGCTTGTCGTCGTCCGAGAGCTCTTCGATTCCCAGAATCGCGATGATGTCTTGCAATTCCTTATATCTCTGAAGAACCGACTTCACCGCCCTCGCTACTGCGTAGTGCTCCTGCCCCACTGTGCGTGGATCCAAAATGCGCGAGAAGCTCGCCAGCGGATCGACCGCGGGATAAATTCCGCGCTCGACGATTTGCCGGCTCAAGTTTGTTGTGGCGTCGAGGTGAGCGAAGGTCGCAGCCGGCGCCGGGTCGGTGTAATCGTCCGCTGGAACGTAAATCGCCTGCACCGACGTTATCGACCCGTGCTTGGTCGAAGTAATCCGTTCCTGCAGTTCACCGATTTCCGTGTTGAGGTTCGGTTGATAACCTACCGCGGAGGGCATTCGTCCAAGCAGCGCCGATACTTCCGAGCCCGCCTGCACGAAGCGGAAAATGTTGTCGATGAAGAGCAGCACGTCGAGATGTTCTTCGTCGCGGAAATATTCGGCCACCGTTAGGCCGGTCAAGCCCACGCGCAGCCGCGCGCCGGGTGGCTCCGTCATCTGTCCGTAAATCAGCGCGCAACGCGATTTCTCCGAATTGCCCGGAACCACGACTCCTGACTCCTGCATTTCGAGCCAAAGGTCGTTTCCTTCGCGCGTACGCTCGCCCACACCTGCAAACACCGAAACGCCGCCATGCTTCATGGCCACGTTGTGAATCAATTCCTGAATCAGCACCGTCTTGCCGACGCCCGCGCCGCCGAAGAGCCCGATCTTTCCGCCCTTGAGGTACGGCTCGATTAAATCAACCACTTTGATTCCCGTCTCAAACATCTCGAGCGTCGTGGACTGATCTTCGAGACTGGGCGCAGGCCGATGAATCGGGTAGCGCTTCTCGGATTTCACCGGCCCGAGATTGTCCACCGGCTCGCCCAGCACATTCAGCACGCGCCCGAGCGTCGCACGCCCCACGGGCACTGTGATCGGTTCGCCGAGGTCTTCCGCATTCATGCCCCGCACCATGCCCTCAGTCGGCTTCATCGCCACGCAACGCACGCGCCCTTCGCCGAGATGCTGCTCCACTTCAGCTACGACGTCGAGCGGTTCCGGCACGTTGAACCCCTCGCTCGTGATCCGCACCGCGCTGTGAATCGCCGGCAGATGGTGTTCCTGGAACAGTACGTCCACCACAGGCCCGATCACTTCGACAACGTGCCCGATTTTCGTTTGATCCGTTGCCATGTCTTGATTCCCCTTATTAACTACCGAGCGCTATTGCTACGACATCGCGGACGACGCCCCGCTCACAATCTCAATAATTTCCTTCGTAATGGCCGCCTGCCGAATCTTGTTCATCTGCAAAGTCAGCTTGTCGATCAGTTCCGACGCATTCCTCGTGGCCGAATCCATCGCCGTCATGCGCGCGGCGTGTTCGGCGGCAGCTGACTCAAGCAAAATGCGAAAAACTTCCGATTCCAGATATCGCGGCACGAGCCCGCCAAAAAGCTCAGCCACCGGTTGCTCGTAAATGTAGTCCACCAGGTTCACGGTGCCATCGGGTGACGGTTTCATCGGCAAAGACTCACTCGCCGGGTCGTGGACGACGTCCGACGGCTCGCCCTTTTCCGACTTGCCTTCTTTCAACACCGCAGGATCGATCGGCAGGAGTTTCTCGACGCAGAGCCTCTGCACCATCACATTCTTGAATTCGTTGTAAATCGCGTAGACCGCATCCACTTCATCGGTCACGTACATTTCCGCCATTTTCGCTGCAATTTCTTTGGCCTTCGAAAACTCCACCGCGTTCGACACATTCAGATACTCAGCCGCAAATTTCCAGCCACGCTTCCGCAGCGTGTCGCGGCCTTTTTTACCCACCACAGCAACTTGTAATTTCTTCGCGGAGTGGTCGCGCAAAAACTCCATGGCTCGCCGCAATACGTTCGTATTGAAAGCCCCCGCGAGGCTCCGGTCACCCGTCAGCACCACAACCAGAATTCTCTCTTCGGGCCGCCGCTCGAGCAATGGGTGCGCCGGCGTTTCCATGCGCGCCGCCGCCGAACGCAGCACGCGCTTGATTTCCCGCGCGTACGGCCGCGCCGCAAACACGCCTTCCTGTGCCCGCCGCAGTTTCGCCGCGGCCACGAATTTCATAGCGCGCGTGATCTGCTGCGTGCTTTTCACGGAACGAATGCGCCGCCGATAATCGAGAAGTGTGGGCATCGGGCGTTGCGGTTAGTGCGCGGCCACCTTCTCCGGAGCCTTGGGGGCAGGCGGAGCTTCTGCCACTTCAGCGGCGGTCTTCCCAGCTGCAGCCTTATCTGCCTTCGCCGCCTCCAGAGTGGCCACGAAAGTTTCCTTGAACGCGTCGAGCGCTTTCTTCATTTCACCGCGCAAGCCGTCATCGATGGCCTTTTTCTCGCGCAGCGTCTTCATCACGTTGGGATAATTCGTTTCGATAAAGGGATACATCTCCTTCTCG
The DNA here is from genome assembly GCA_963790945.1 of uncultured Acidobacteriota bacterium. GTDB lineage: Bacteria > Acidobacteriota > Terriglobia > Acidiferrales > UBA7541 > Palsa-295. The sequence goes on along the minus strand of CAWBRH010000026.1, from coordinate 16,264 downwards.
AAACGCCCCACTTCCGCGACTTCAATATCGTCTAGATAGCGATTTGAAGCGGCAAAAATAATCAGCACCTGCTGCTCCACCGTCAGCGGCTGATATTGATCCTGCTTCAGCACTTCCACGAGCCGCTGGCCACGAGCGAGTTGTGCCTGCGTCGCTTTATCCAGCTGCTCGGTTCCAAACTGCGCGAACGCCGCCAAATCGCGATACTGCGCCATGTCCAACCGCAAGGTTCCAGCCACCTGACGCATCGCCTTAATCTGCGCGTTGCCTCCCACGCGGCTCACCGAAATACCTGCGTTGATAGCGGGCCGGATTCCGGCGTTGAACAAATCCGCTTCGAGATAAATCTGCCCATCTGTAATCGAAATCACGTTCGTCGGAATATACGCGGAGACGTCTCCTGCCTGCGTCTCAATCACGGGCAGCGCCGTGAGCGAACCAGCGCCGAGCTTGTCATTCAATTTCGCGGCGCGTTCAAGCAGACGCGAGTGCAAGAAAAAAACGTCCCCCGGAAACGCCTCGCGCCCCGGTGGCCGCCGCAGCAACAGAGAAATTTCACGATACGATTGCGCGTGCTTCGAAAGGTCGTCGTAGAAGCACACGGCATGCCGCTTCGAATCGCGGAAGAATTCCCCCATCGCACAGGCCGCAAATGGCGCGATGTACTGCATCGTCGCCGGTTCGGTCGCAGACGCAGCCACCACAATCGTGTACTCCATCGCTCCGTAGTCAGTCAGCGTCTTCACCACCTGCGCGATCGTCGATCTCTTCTGTCCGATCGCGCAGTAAATGCAAATCATGTCGCCGCCGCGCTGATTGATAATCGTGTCGAGAATAATCGCGGTCTTGCCGGTTTGCCGGTCGCCGATGATCAATTCGCGCTGTCCACGACCCACCGGAATCATCGAGTCGATGGATTTAATTCCGGTCTGAATCGGTTCGCGCACAGGCTGCCGGTCCACTACGCCGGGCGCCAGGCGTTCGAGCGGTAGCCGCTCGCTCGTTTGAATCGGCCCCTTGTCATCGAGGGGATTTCCGAGCGGGTCAACCACGCGCCCAATCAGCGCGTCTCCAACGGGCACGGACATAATCTGGTTCGTCCGCTTGACGATGTCGCCTTCCTTGATTTCCGTGTAGTCACCGAGCAGCACCACGCCCACTTGATCTTCTTCGAGGTTCAACGCGATCCCAGTCACGCCGTGCGGAAACGTGAGCATCTCGCCTTCCATGCATTTCTCGAGGCCGTGAACGCGCGCGATGCCGTCGCCGACCGAAATCACCGAGCCGATCTCGTCCACCTCGACGGTCTGCTGGTAATTCTCGATCTGCTGTTTCAGTATCTTTGTGATCTCGTCCGCTTTGATATTCGCCATTACGGCTCCTATTCCGTTTCAAGCTGTTCGCGCAACCGTTTCAGCTGATCCCGCACCGAACCGTCGTAAATCGTCGAGCCCAACCGCACCACCGCGCCGCCTAGCAGGGCGCCCTCGATTTGAAATCGCGCTTCCACTTTTTTCCCGGTGCGTTGCTCCAAGACAGTACGCAACTGCCGCTTCTCATCATCGTTTAGTTCGTGCGCGGAAGTCACTTCCGCATCGACGATTCCCAACCGCTCATTCAGCTCCGCAAGAAACGCCTCCTCCATTTCGGGAAGGATTTCCGTCCGACGGTGGTCCACCACAAGGTAAATGAAGTTTCGCACGGCGTCGTCGAGGCCCATCTTCCCCGCTATCTCGGCGATCACTTTGCGCTTTACTTCGGCATTGAGTGCGGGACTTTGCAACGCGTTTCGCAAATCCGCCACCGAAGAGAAAGCCTCGACGAACGCCGCAAGATTCCGTTTTATCGTCTCGCTATTTTTGTGCTCCACCGCAACATCCGCCAGAGCGGCTGCGTAACGTTCTGCTACAACGCTCAATTGACGCTCCTCTCCAGCTCAGCCACGAACGTCTCAAATAATTTTTGTTCGGCTTTTGCAGTCAGCTGCTGTCGCAACAGAACCTCAGCCTTTTCCACGGCCATGCGTGCCGCCAGGGCTTTCACTTCGAGTCGTGCCGCCCGCTCTGCCGCTGCGATTTCCGCCAGCGCCGATTTTTCGATCTTTTGTGCCTCTTCCTTGGCTTGGTCTCGCAGGCGCTGGCCTTCCGCCGCGGTATCGCGTTTGGCCTCGGCCTTCATCGCTTCGATTTCTTGCGGTAGGTTGGCAAGCTTGGCTTCTATTTCCTTTTTCTGTTTCTCGGCCTCTTCGCGCGCCCGCGTGCCCTCTTCAATTTTCTTCGCGGTCTCTTCGGCGGTAGCGCGGAACACCGGGCCGCCATACTTCACGGCGAGGTACCCGATGGCGCCAAACACGATCGCGAAATTCAGCCATCGGAACGCCCAGCCAGTTGGAGTGTCTGCCGGTGAATTTTCTCCTTCTTGCGCCAACACCGGGGCTACGGCGATCAGCAGGAACATCACAAGGAAGCTTATCCGTTGGACGAGTCTCATTACCTTGGCCAGCCTCCCGCGGGCGGTGCTGGCCTCTCCAAAATCATGTGCGCGATTTCGGCGGCGATCGTCGGAACAGTGAGCTCAAGCTCAGCCAATGCTGCTTCGCTTTCGTCGGCAATTTTCTTCTTGGCATTCGCGACATCTTCTTGCGCGCGCGAACGCATCGCTTTCAGAAAACGCTGGCGCTCCTCAAGCACCGCTTGGCGCGCGGCTTCCTGCTCGGCGTAAATCGCGCCACGCGCGGTTCGAATGGCGTGGTTGTAGCTCTCAAGCTCCTTCTTCGCTTCTTCCCGCGCCCTTGCCGCCTCGGCTTGAGCTCCCTCGATGCGGGCCTTACGCTCATCCATCGCCTTCAGAATTGGCGTGAAAAAAGCCCAGCGCATGAAAAAATAGAAGAGAAAAACAATGATAACGGTAGGCACAGCTTGGAGAAACAACTCGCCGAGTTGATGAAGAATTTCCATTTCCGATTAGTCTGGTGCTGGGCGCCGCGCTCCGGGTCAGTCTACTCTTGGCTATTCCGTTTCCCCAACGGAACACACTTCTAGGACTGCAAACAAAGCCCGTGATTATCGCATCCACTCCGCGCGTCCGTCAACTTGGGTAAACTGGCGCGCCGAGGGTTATCTCCGATAGAATAGGCCGGTTTGACGGTCCGGCGAACTGCTTCCTGTCTGGCATCGCATCTTTCGGCCCGCATGCAATTTTCAAGCAAGGAGAAATCGGATGCCATCGTTCCCCGGAGTCGATTACCTCGACTTCGACTCGGTCCTGAGCGACGAGGAAAGACTCGCCCGCAACACCGCGCGGCAGTTCGTCGACGCTGAAATCATGCCCATCATCGAGCAGTACAATCGCGAAGGAAAGTTTCCCGTGCAACTCGTTCCGCAGATGGCCGAACTCGGACTTTTCGGCGCGAGCCTGAAAGGCTACGGCTGCGCGGGCATGTCCAACGTCGAATACGGACTCGTCACCCAGGAACTCGAGCGCGGCGATTCCGGACTACGCAGCTTCGTGTCCGTACAATCGGCGCTGGTGATGTATCCGATCCACGCCTTCGGCTCCGACGCGCAGAAAGATAAATGGCTGCCGCTCCTTCAGCAGGGCAAAGCCATTGGCTGCTTCGGCCTCACCGAGCCTCAATTCGGCTCGAATCCGGCGCCATGCTCACCCGCGCGGTGAAGAAAGGAAATGAGTACATCCTCAACGGCGAAAAAATGTGGATCACCAGCGGCTCGCTCGCCGATGTCGCCGTCGTCTGGGCGAAATGCGAGGACGACAAGATCCGCGGTTTCCTCGTCGAAAAAGGCACGCCGGGATTCAAAGCCTGGGACGTGCACGGTAAATATTCGCTGCGCGCTTCGGTCACTTCAGGTCTGGCGATGAACGATTGCAAAATTCCGGCAGCGAATCTGCTCCCCGGCGTCGAGGGCCTGAAAGGCCCGCTCTCTTGCCTCAATCAAGCGCGCTACGGAATCGGCTGGGGCGCCATTGGCGCAGCAATGGCCTGCTACGACTGCGCGCTCAATTACTCCAAGCAGCGCAAGCAATTCGACAACAAGCCCATCGCGTCGCACCAGCTCGTGCAGGAAAAACTCGTCTGGATGATCACCGAAATCACAAAGGCGCAATTTCTTGCCTCGCAAGTGGGACGCCTGAAAGATCAAGGCACGGTCCACCCGTCGCACATTTCGATGCTGAAGATGAACAACGTCTGGATGGCCCTCGAAACCGCCCGCATGCGCCCGCTAAATCCTCGGCGCCAACGGCATCGTCGACGATTACCCCATCATGCGCCACATGAACAATCTCGAATCCGTAATCACCTACGAAGGCACACACGACATCCACAAACTCATCATCGGTGAACGCATCACCGGAGTGGCGGCCTTCGCATGAGAATCCACGTCAGCCAGGAATCAACTCACTTTCGCATCCTCCACCACAAGTGATTGCAGACGCACGGTTTTAGTGGCACAGGCACTCCTGCCTGTGCTCTTACTAATTGCGGCAACCATCCCCAATCCACCTCAGCTCAAGCTATCGCACAAAAACCCAAAATCCGCGCCGTCACAGCCTTCATCCGCCTCGATCGCGCCCACTACGACTCCCAAATCCAGGAAGTTCTGAAATTCCTCCGCGCCGCAAAATCCGCCTTCGAAAAATCCGGCTACGAAGTGCAAACCATCCGCATCACCACGCAACCATTCCCCGAATACACGCAAGGCATGTCCACCGCCGATGCCCTTGCCTTCTTCCGCGCCTACGACGCGCTCGCCGTCAAAGAAAGCTTCGACGCCTCGCATCGGCCCCGCCATGACCAAAGACTCCGACGACCCGCGCAACGCGGACCTGCTCGCCCAAATTATCGCCAATTCCAAAATCCTCGAAGGCAGCGTCAGCATCGCCGGAGAGGATGGAATTCACTGGAAATCAATTCACGCCACCGCGGGCATCATCAAATACCTTGCAGCACACACGGCGCACAGCCAGGGCAATTTCAATTTCACGGCTGCCGCGCTCGTTCCGCCCAATACGCCGTTTTACCCGGCATCCTTCACCGGCGAAGAAAAGCATTTCGCGATCGCCTTGCAATCCGCAAACGTCGTGGCAGACGTTTTCGCTGTCTACGCACGTTCCCGATGAAGCCGTATCGCACCTCCGCGATACGCTCGGCCGTTACGCGCAGGAAATCGAGGCCACCGCGAGACAGATCGATGCGCAAACAGGCTGGAAATACGGCGGAATCGATCTCTCACCCGCCCCGCTCAAAGAAGTCTCCATCGGGGGCGCCATCGAAAAGTTCTACGGCACTCCACTCGGGTCGAGCGGCACTCTCACGGTCGCCGCTATCATCACTCGCGCCCTGAAAGAAATCCCGGTCACTCATGCCGGTTATTCCGGTCTCGATGATTCCGGTCCTCGAAGACTCCGTAATCGCGCAGCGCTGGAGCGAAGGCCGCCTCACAATGGATTCTCTGCTCTCCTATTCCGCGGTCTGCGGCACCGGACTCGACACGATCCCGCTTCCAGGCGACATCTCCGAAGACCAGCTCGTCCGCATCCTGGGCGATGTCGCCAGCCTCTCCGTGAAATGGCACAAGCCGCTTTCAGCGCGCCTGCTGCCGATCGCCGGCAAAAAAGCCGGCGAGATGACCGAGCTCGACGACCCATTCCTCGTAAACGCCAAAATCCAACCGCTGCCATGACGACTCTGCGCTCGACAATCATCGCCGCCTTTGGATATAAGATAGCGGCAACGGGACGCGCCCTCGCCCCGAGCTAGCCTCGAACTCAGGAGCCATCATGGAAAAAGAACTTAGCCTGGAATTTCTGCGCGTCGTCGAACGCGCCGCCATCGCCTCCGCCCACACCATGGGTCTCGGCGATCGCCACAAGTCTGACCATATGGCTGTCGAGGCGATGCGCTCGGAGATGGACACCGTTCACATGGACGGCACCATCGTGATCGGCGAAGGCGAACGCGACGAAGCCCCTATGCTCTTCATCGGAGAGAAAGTCGGCGCGGCAGCGAAGGACAAATCCCGCAAATATCCCGAAGTCGTAATCGCCGTCGATCCGCTCGAAGGAACGAACCTATGTGCCACCGGCGAACCGAACGCAATCGTCGTGCTCGCCGCAAGCGAACCGGGCGGCTTGCTTCACGCGCCCGATCTCTACATGGAAAAAATTATCGTCGGCCCATCCTGTAAAGGAGCCGTCGATCTCGATGCGCCCGTGGCCGATAACCTCCATGCCATCGCGAAGCGCCTGAACCGAAGGGTCGAAGATCTCGTCATCATCGTGCTCGACCGCCCGCGCCACGAGAAACTGATCACAGACATCCGCGCCGCTGGCGCCCGCATCCGCCTGATTTCCGATGGTGACCTCTCCGCTGGCATCAGCGCCGCCGTGATCGGGACGGGAGTTCACGCGGTAATGGGAACTGGCGGCGCGCCCGAAGGCGTGCTGACCGCAGCAGCGTTGCGCTGCCTCAATGGCGAAATTCTCGCGCGGCTCGTGGTTTCCAAGCCCGAGCACCACGAACGCATCGCACAGATGGGAATCAAGGACCCGAAAAGGATCTACAAAACCGACGAACTCGCGCCCGGGCAAGAAAATCATCTTCGCGTGCACGGGAGTCACTGGCGGCAACCTGCTGCGCGGCGTGCGTTTCTTCGGCGAAGGCACCCGCACGCACTCGCTGATTCTCACCTACGACGACCGCCAGGTGCGCTTCATCGACACGGTGCATCTCTACAAGCGCGACGACATCAAGGTCGTCTTCTACTAATCTGCGCTTCGCTGTTCCGGGATCGCAGTGCCGTCGCCGTAGCTCAGGTCCCTCCCGATCGATGTTGGATCGGGATATTGGATGAAGATGACCTGAGGCCTTTGGACGCGGTGCATTCCAACCGCTCATCGAAGGAAACTTTTCGCTCCCATTTCGCGTATCTTCAAGGGAGAAACACGCAAGGGGTGAAGTATGTCAACCGCACCAATCGGCCCGCCCAGCGGCGCATCTGTTCCGCCACAACCACCTCCTCCAAAGCGCAATGACGCAGTCCTCTGGATCCTGGCCATAGTCGGCGGCGGCTTCGTTGTTCTCGTGCTCGGCGGCTTGCTAGTCGCCAGCATGTTCATCCGCCACGTTCACGTGAACCAGACCGGCAAGCAAGTAGAGATCGAAACGCCTGCCGGCGCATTGCGTGTGAATGGTGACCAGGCCCGTGCCACCGGCCTGCCCGTCTATCCCGGCGCGCAACCCGATAAATCCGAAGGCTCGACGGTAGAACTCTCAGCGATCAGCGGCGCCGGCCTGGGACTCGCCACAGAAAAGTACGTCACGTCCGACGATCTCGACGAAGTCTCCGAGTGGTACAAGCAGCAACTCGGCCCCAGCTACAAACGCGAAGACCGCGGCTCCGCAACGCATCGCGAGCACGTCAGCTCCGATGCAGACGTTGCTTACGTCTACGAGAAGGGCGACACCACGCGCCTGGTAGCGCTGACGAAAAAGTCTGAAGGAGTCGAAATCCAGCTCCTCCGCGTCGGGAAAAAAGAAGTCCAATAAAGTTTGCCAGATTAGATTTTCTCGGGAAGGACTGCGGGGATTCGCCGTTCGAAACTCGTCCCGGCGATTCGAGTCGCCCGGCTTGTCGCCGGCGGAGACAAACGTTGTCCGCCGTACGGGTTGGGCCGGGCTGACCCAGATCTCGTTGTGTGCTTCTAGTCCTCTGCGATTCTCAACTACCGATGAATCGCGGCCGCAAGGTGGCCAAGTCCAGGGTTCTGTCTTCGAGGCATCGAATGCGCCGCGTGCGCCGCCATTCGGTCCGAAGCCTGCGCCACAAGCGGCCGCGAATGATTCGTATTCACGTGCTCGCTGATCGCTTGCAGCCTCTTCAGAATCCCCTGCCACTGTGCCCAATCGAGCTGCCGCAGGAACGGCCGAAGACCCTGAATGAACGGATCCTCGAGCACCGTCTCGCCATTCGTCTCCGGAACGAAGAACCGGTTCAGACCAACTCCCAGCGCTTCGGCAATCTTCTCAAGCGTGCCGAGGCTGGGCGTCATCTGCCCGCTCTCGATTCGAGACAAATACGAGCGCGATACGCGTGAGCGCGCCTGCAACTGGCTCTGCGTCATCCCGCGCGATTCCCGCAACTGCCGGATTCGCTGGCCGATGTTCTCGACAGTCTCGCGATTCGGCCAGTTCTCGAACAGCTGGCGATCATCACCAGGTAGATCCTGCGGTGACGGCGTCGGAATGACGAACGCCACCTTAGGAGGCATTAAGCGCAGGCAACGACGGCAGTTGCCTGTGCGTGTGCGGTATTGCACCAGTCCGCATACCTGACAGCGAATCACTTCTCGATCGAGTTCCATGCTGGTTGCCACTGCGTCTTTATCTGCCACCGGATCTCCTCGCACACTATTCCGGCGATGCGAAAGGGAGGAACGTCACAACAGGGGGAAGGCAGGACCGGCGCGGGAGTGATTCTCCCCATCGTGCCACTTCTTGTCAAGCGATATTTATTCCCCGGACTGCTCGTACAGTCTAGCCATCCCGCCCACGACGCACAAACAAAATGACTTCGAATCTGCTCGCCGTGCTTGGACCGGTTCTAAATTCCTTCGCCTGACATTTCGCGTCTTCCCATCCCAGCCAAAAACTGCCTATTTCTTTCCTGTGTGACAATTTCCGTACCGAAACACATTCGACATCGGCCTTGCTCGTCCACTTATTGCAATCGTCATGCCACGCAATTTTATGAATCCCTCACCCTGCTTTTTTCGGCCGCTTCGCCCCGGTTTGCCCTTCATTTTCCGTTCGATAGCCTCGAAATCCCTTCCCAAACCCCTTGTGTTCAATACATGACGAGAACAAACGCCGAAAATCATTTTGCGACGCTTTCATCTGATTCCGTCTCAAAATGGTACGCCGCGTCTCGCCGGTCGCCTGGTTGTCTCATTCTTGCGTTCCGCTGCCCTGCCGACGATTGCGCTCGCTCTTCTCACCGTTTGCGCAGGCGGAAGCCCCACATTGCTGAGTCCAACGTGTTGTCTATCGTCCAAAATTACCTCTACATCAGACACAACTTGCCTCGGTAGCCACGACGACGCCGTCCTCGTCGTGGACTTTGTCATGGGACTTTTCTCTTAGGTCTTTCTAATCGCCGTTTGTGATCCGTCTCCCTTCTTCACACGATTCCCCGCCAAAATAGCTCTCGCCGCATCCCCAATCCGCCTACTACACCACTCGCAGTTGCATTATTATGATTCTCGAGGAAAAAATGCCGAATCGAGACGACGCCTGGAATCTTCTCTGCGAATACACCCAGGGCGAAAGCCTGCGTAAGCACGCCCTGGCCGTCGAAGCCTGCGTTCGCGCCTACGCCCAAAAGCTCGGTGGCGACGAAAGCACCTGGAGCCTCGCCGGTCTCCTTCATGATTTCGATTACGAACGCTGGCCCAACGCCGAACATCACCCCACGAAGGAGCATCCCTACGAAGGCTCGCAGATTCTCCGCGAGCGCGGCTACTCCGAAGAAATCATTCACGCAATCCTCGGCCACGCCAGTTATTCCGGCGTGGCGCGCGTCTCGCCACTCGATCACACCCTCTTTGCCTGCGACGAGCTAGCCGGTTTTCTCACCGCTTGCGCGCTCATCAAACCCTCCAAAAGCATCCACGAGGTGGAAACCGCATCCGTGAAGAAAAAACTGAAAGATAAAGCGTTCGCGCGCGGCGTCAGTCGCGACGACGTCTACAACGGCGCTCAAGAGCTCGGCGTCCCACTCGACGACCACATCGCGTTCTGCATCGAAGCGCTTCGCGGCGTCGCTCCACAGCTTGGCCTCAATGGTACCGCCAGTTCCTGAATTGCATCCGCCAGCAGACGCGGAGCGCGAGACGCACGGTCGCATATTTTTGTCCACTGAGTGGCGCGATCTTCTGATGCTCAATTACGAGATCGATCCGGCTCTGCTCCATCCATTCGTCCCGCGCGGCACTGAACTCGATTCCTTCGAAGGAACCACTTATGTCAGTCTTGTCGGCCTTCGCTTCGCCCGCACGAAGCTCTTCGGCTTAATCTCCGTTCCCTTTCATTCGGATTTCGACGAGGTTAATCTCCGCATCTACGTCCGCAGGCGCGAAGGCAGCGAAACCCGCCGCGGCGTGATGTTCATCCGCGAAATTGTCTCGCCTCCCGCCGTCACGTTCGTGGCGCGCATGGCATACGCAGAAAACTACGGGACCCTGCCGCTTCGCCACTCAATCGATTTCACCGATTCAGGCGGTTCCATCGAATACAGCTGGGAGCTGAAGCGCCAAATGTTTCGGCTTCACGGTCAAACGGAAGGCAGCCCGTCTCTCGCGGCCAACGGCAGCCTCGAGCAATTCATCTCCGAACATTATTGGGGCTATTCGCGGCGCCGCGACGGCAGCTCCCTCGAATATCACGTGCTCACGAGCCGTGGCGAATCTGGCGTGCGTCGAACGCTGCATTTGAAGGCGAAGGCTCCGCACTCTACGGATCTGCCTTCGGCAGCATCCTCTCGCGGCCGCCGCGCTCAGCATTTATCGCCGACGGTTCGCCCGTTCGTCTATTGCCGCTCGTCGCATCGATTGAGCCTCTCGAGCAAAGTAATCACAAGAAAAATTTTTCCACGCGCACTTGTGCTAGAATCCGCAAACTCTATGGACAAGGCCGGACAAGTTCTCGGCGGTGCTCTGCGACGCCTTCATCGCCCCGAAGCCGCCCTCGCATGGCTCGTAAGCTCGTGGCCCAAAATCGTCGGCAAAGCTCTCGCCGCTCGCACTCGTCCGTTGCGCTGCGAAAAAGGCTGCCTCGAAATCGCCGCCGACAATAAAGCCTGGCGCAAGCAGCTCGAAGACATGAAGCCGAATTCTGCGCCCGCATCAATGAAGCCTGGGGCGGGAAGCTGATTCGCGAAGTAAAATTCGTCGCCGCCAAGCCCGGCCCCAAACGCATCCCGCGCGAACTCGATAACGAGCACACGCCCTTCGTCCGCCGCGGCAAGCGCTAAAATTTCTCCCGCAGCTTCGATACGCTCAAATCATGTCGCAGCGAACCGCTCTGATCGCCGGCGCCACCGGACTCGTTGGCTCCCTCTGCCTGAAGCAGCTGCTCGACGATCCCGCCTATACGCAGGTCATTTCCATTTCGCGCCGGCAAGCATCCGATCGCACCCGAAGCTCGTCCAGAAACTCGTCGACTTCGATAATCTCAGCCAGCTGGCTCCGATTGCCGCGAACGACGCCTTCTGCGCCATGGGCACCACAAATGCCAAAGCCGGTTCCCATGAAGCGTATCGCAAAATCGACTTCGGCTATTCGAAAGCCTTCGCGGAATTTGCTCTGGCAGGAGGCGTGCAACAATTCGCACTGGTGTCGTCGGTGGGCGCAAACGCTCGTTCGCGAACTTTTTATCTCCGCACGAAAGGCGAACTCGAAGAAGCAGTCGCAGCGCTGCCCTTCAATTCCCTTCACATCTTTCAGCCCAGCTTCCTGATGGGCTCGCGCACCGAACAACGCGCCGGTGAGGGCATCGGCCTTGCTCTCGCGAAAGCATTGCAATTCGCGTTCATCGGCGGCTCAAGCAAGTATCGACCGATTCCAGCTTCCATGGTTGCTGCAGCTATGATCGCAGCGGTCAAACGCGCGGCGCCCGGTCGCCACATCTATCTGTTCGACGACATGCAAGCCTTGCGAAAGAGTCGCTCGCTAATTCCCAGTGAGTTCCAACCGCCGCGCCCGCCAGCTAAAATTTAGATTCGAAGCGCGCGAACTCGTTCTCTTCCTTCCACTGTAATCGCGCCTTCTCGCTTCCTGCCAGAAATTCCCGGCACGGCGCACCGGCAGGCTTGTCACTTAATTTTTCATTTGCGCACGCGGCCACCTTCTTGAAATCTTCCGGCGCCACCCACAAACTCGCGCCCGGCAAAAACGCGTGCTCCAGGCTGTCGCGCACCATTCGCTTTAGCGTGAGTAGTCGACGTCATATCCCTCCACCGCCCGCCGGAAATACCATGTCAACTCTGACCGCACGATCGCCTCATCATCCGTCGCCAGCGACACGGGCACGCCCCCGCGCAAATATGTCGGCAGCACGTTCTCCGCCCCCTTCATATCGCGCACCAGTTCATGGCTGTACAGGCAATCCTCCACCAGAATGTGCTTCTGCACCATCAACGCGACAAGTCCAACCGGATCCTGCTCGTAAATCACATCCAGGCCGTGGCCGATTCGCTCCGCATGCCCAATCTCAATCGATTTTCGAATGTGCGACGCGTACAGCTCCTCCGGCTTCACCTCGCCCGGCGTCAATTCGCCCGCATGCAGCGTGATGTGCACCTTCGGATAAACGCCATGCAGATAATCCAGCATCCGCATCTGCAAATCGAACTCGTTCAGCGCGTTGAATTCATCCTGCGACTGCACCAGATTGATTCCCACCACGCGCCGATCGACGCTCGCGATCTCAAATCCTGCGACCATCTGCGCAAAAACTTGCTCCTTGGGAAACGCGCGCAGCACTTGATTCAAATAGCGAAGCGTTACCCCGCATCCCACGTCCGGCTGCCCCGCGTCGCAGCCCAACACCTGCCGCATTTTCGTTTCGGCGTCGTCCAGGTTCTTCCGTCCATCGGCCACTACTTTCGCCATTCCACCGGCCAGCATCTGCGAACGCATCGCGCCAAAATCGTCGTTCCAGCCCACCTGCTTGCCAAGTTGCATCGCCTCACCCTGATCCGGCGTCAGCATCGTCTCCAGATACACCTCGTTCTGCGCTCCAGCCCGATGCGTCACTTCCGCCAGCATTTCTCCCCAGTGTTTGTTCGTCACCAGATCGAATTTTCCGAAGGCCGCGAAAAAATGCAGACGCACATCGCGGTCTTCCGCCGTAGGATGGAAATTCCGGATCGATAACGCGTCAATCACGAGGTTGCGAAACACAAAATCGCTGATCGCCTGCGAGGCCGGCGACAATCCCCGCGCTGGATCGCAAGGCGGCGGCACTATTTTGAACGTCGCGCGGTCGATGCAATCTCCGTCTTCTACCGCATAATTGATATAGCTCTCCGCGTACACGGCGCCGGTCAGGTGATTGTGCAAGTCGCCGCCCTTCGGCATGCGATCGAGAAAGCCCATCAACTCGAGCGGCCGGTCACGCACTGACGCCAGATATTTCGCCGTCCGCTCTTCCGTCGCGGACGCGCCTGACGGCTTCGAAACGGACGCCTGCGACGAGTTCTGCGCGCCAGCCGTGAATGCCGCCGTCGCCATCACTGTGCACACAAATGCACACAAGAATTTAAGGGATTGATGTTTCACGAATTTGAGGCCACTACCTTTAGCGCCCACTAGGACCCATCAACCGCCCATTAGCGCCCATCAACGCTTTATCACGACGATAGACGCGTCTGCCTCATACCCCTCATCCTGCAGCGTCTTCATCGCCGCTGATCGCAACGAGGCGTCGTCCGCACCTTTCCCCGCATCGCAGTAGCGCCTCACCACTTCTTCCCCCACCACAATTCGCACCAGCCACTTCGACTTCGCCGAGTCCCACGAGACTTCTACCTCGTCCGCTCGCATGGTGCCTCCTGTGTGCCCTGAGCGCATTGTAATCCAGACGACGCCCTCCACAACACAACTCGCTCCATTCGCAACCCGTTTTTCCGTTTTGGGCGTCTAATCATCGCGCGCGACAAATCTCGCCTCCCAAGGCGACCACCAAGAGGCAAGCGTGAACACTTTGCTCGATTTCGGCCGCGTCTTTCTCGCAATTCCCATCGCGGCGTTTGGCGTTCAATATTTTATCTACGGACATTTCGAGGGAGGCCTCCCCGTCGTTCCCCCTGGATTCCGGGCGGTGCCGTTCTTGCCTACGTCGCCGGCGCAATCCTGCTCGCCCTCAGCGCAGGACTCGTGACCAAGAAATATGCCCGCCTGTCCGCGATCCTTTTGGGCGCGTTTCTATTCTTCTGCATCCTGTTTCTTCACTCCCTTCATCTGCACGACATAATCCACCGCGGAAATGATCGCACTCGCGCAGTCGAGCCGCTGGCCCTCGCCGCAGCAGCCTGGGTGCTGGCCGGAGCCATACCAGCAGGAGCCTCCAGCTTTCGCGGACGAGAAAATCTCATTGCCATTCTCGCCAAAATCGGACGCTGTGTTTTTGCGTTCGCACTCATCGTCTTCGGCATTCAGCATTTCATGTACGCGGAATTCATCGCCACTCTCATCACGTCTTGGATCCCCTTCAAACTTTTCTGGACCTATCTCACGGGTGTCGGCATGATCGCCGTCGCTCTCACCATCATCACCGGAATTTACGCGCGTTTCGCCTGCCTAATGCTTGCAGCCATGTTCTTCCTCTGGGTCTTGGTCCTTCACGCCCCACTCGTCGCCACCCACCTCAACAACGGAAACCAATGGAGCAGCCTTTTCGTGGCCATGGGCATGGGCGGCGCCTCGCTTATCCTCGCCGCTTCAACTCAAGGCCGCCGCCCGCTGCAGCGGAGCTAATCTTAAATCATCCTCCAATCGATCTTGGCGCGGCGTGAAGCACGCGCCATCGTGCTTTGCGAAAATCCTAGCCAGGCACTTGACGGCCGCAGCCCGTCGCGTCTGGCGTATTCTATTGATGTATGCGTGTTCTGATTTCCGGCGCCGGAATTGCCGGCCCCACGCTCGCCTACTGGCTGGTTCGCTACGGATTCGAGATCACCCTCCTCGAAAAAGCGCCTCAGCTTCGCACCGGCGGCTATGTAATCGATTTCTGGGGCGCCGGCTTCCACATCGCCGATCGCATGGGATTGGTGCCGGCGATTAAGGAACGAGGCTACGCGGTCCAGGAAGTCCGCGTCGTAAATCGAAACGGAAAGCGCGTTTCCGGTTTCCTGCAGCCGCGTTTATCCGTACGACCCAGGGACGCTACGCCAGCATTGCGCGAAGCGATCTGGCCGCCATGATTTACGAAAAGATCGAAGGCGAGGTCGAAACGATGTTTGGCGACAGCATCGCGCAGATCGAGCAAACCGAAAACAGCGTTCGCGTCACCTTCGAAAAAGCAGCTCAGCGCGATTTCGATCTCGTCGTCGGCGCCGACGGACTTCATTCCCGCGTGCGCGAACTCGTTTTTGGCCCGGAAAGCAATTTCGAGAAATATCTGGGCTACAAGGCCGCGGCTTTCACAGTTTCAGGCTACAAGCCGCGTGATGAACTCACCTACATGATGTATACCGAAGTCGGCCAGCAGGTAGGACGCTTTGCCTTGCGCGGCGATCGCACTATGTTTCTATTCATATTCGCTGACAGCAACCCCTCCGGCACCGACGATCTCCCGTCCCAGAAGGCGATGTTAAGAAAACGCTTTGGAAATAGCGGATGGGAATGCCTTCAGATTCTGGAAGCGCTTGACGGCGTGTCCGACCTCTACTTCGATCGCGTCAGCCAGATTCGCATGAATCCGCAATGCGGCCTGTGGACCCGGAATCGAATCACCCTCGTTGGCGATGCGGCTTTCTGCGTCTCGCTCCTCGCCGGCCAAGGTTCGAGCCTCGCCATGGTAGCTGCATATAATCTTGCCGGTGAGCTTCACCGTTCGAAGGGCAATTACGGCGAGGCGTTCGAGCGCTATCAAAATTTGTTCGCGCCCTTTATCGCTCTCAAGCAAAAAGCTGCTCTTCGCTTTGCCGGAACACTGGCGCCGCAGTCCGAGCTTAGTTTGTTCCTGCGCAACCAGATCTTCAAGCTCCTCAGAATTCCCTGGGTGGCGGATCTTGCCATGGGCCGCGATCTCGCCGATAAAATCAAACTCCCAGATTACCAATAGGTGCTGACTCAGATTTATCGTGCCGCCTCAATCCGTATCGAATCTCTGCTCTTTGAACGGATCGCCGTAAATGTGATACCCGTTCTGCTCCCAGAATCCCGGCTCGTCCTTCTCCATAAATTCCAATCCTCGTACCCATTTCACGCTCTTCACGCATACAGCTCCGGCACCACCAGCCGCACCGGGTACCCGTGCTCCGCCGGCAGCGGCTCGCCATTGTGCTTCAACGCGAAAAGCGTGGTGGGATGCATCAAGAATTCTCCGAGCGGCACATTCGACGTGTATCCCTGCTCGGCCATCCGCACCATCACGTATTTCGCTTCCGGCTTCGCGCCAATCAGCTTCATCACTTCCGTAAACGGCACGCCTTCCCACCGCACGTCAAACCGGCTCCAGCGCGTC
>CAWBRH010000025.1:0-208149 GCA_963790945.1 uncultured Acidobacteriota bacterium | reverse complement strand
CGATCGAATCACGCTCTGGGCTCCAGCATTTCGGAAGATTGGCCAATGTAACGCCGCTCTAATTTCCTGAATCCGCAGCGGAACCGGCTCGTTGGGATTCGCTCCGTACGCGTGCCCGTTGCCGCCCATGTGCGAACCACTGTCGCGCGCCTGCATCTGTGCCGTCCATCGCCACTCCGGCCCGTTCGAGAGCTCCTCCATCGTTCCATTGCCCTCGTTCTCGTGTTCGCGCCGGAAGTTTGAAACGACGCCTTCAATTCGTAAGAGCCAGAAGGTGTCCTGCGTGTCAAGTATTGCCGCGCATGTTCCAAAAGGTGGATCGCCGCCGAGCGCTCTACCGGACTTGAAAGAGTGCGCGGCTGGTGAATCACCAGTTCATGCGGATCGGATGGCGGAGGATTCGTCTGCGCGAAAACCGAAGGAACCACAAACAAAGAGAAAGCCGCTAAACCGGAAATCCGGGTGGAAGTTGGCATGAGGACCTCCTAAACGACGCGGAATAAGACGGAGGAGACCGGCCTCAATTCTACTCAGAAATTCCCATTCCGCGCAATCCTCGCCGATACTCTAGCCAGGATGCGGCAGCCACCGAAATTCAGCGGGTTTGCATTCGTTGCATTCAGGCGCGTCGCGCCGTTAGCGCAATCAGGATAACCATCGCTCCCGCGATCACCAGGAAGAAGCAATTCTGCCAAGCGCCAGGCCGCCCTCTTGATGCGGTTTCGTCAGAGTGTCGCCGAGCGTTGCGCCCAGCGGCCGCGTCAACACGTACGCTGCCCAGAAGGCCACACTCTCGGGAATCTTTAGCAGAAAAAGTACGCGGCGGCAACCACTGCAATCAGCCCAGCGAAAATCAGCGCGCTGCGCTCGAAGCCCAGTCCCGTGTCGGTAGCCACAAAATCGCCCAGCGCAGTTCCCAAGGTATTGGACACGAGGATCGTCACCCAATAAAAAAATCTCGTTCGTCTTCGTGGTGATTTGATCCACCGCGATCGCCCCGTCGTGTAGCGCCAGATCGCTAGCACGATGAGCACAGCCGTAAAAACATCACCGAAGATTTTATGTATCCGAGCCCCACAGTCCGATCCAGGTAATGGACGTTGTCGTGCCTACGGTTGTGGTTGCCACCACCACCGCCCAATAAAAGACAGGATGATATCGCTTCGAAGTGATCTGCGCCGCGAGCGTGACGACAAAAAATCCCAAAAAGATCAGGCTGCTCACGGCGTAGCCAAGGTTCAGCGTCATGGAGAGCGCATCGCCCCCAGTCTCCCCTACGGTGGTCGCCAGAATCTTGATAATCCAAAACCCAAGCGTCACCCGCGGGACTTTGCTCAGGATTTCTGCACCCGGTATCACTGCCTTATCGTGCTGCAATGTTCCACCTCCGAAATTTTGCCTAGCGAAATTTTTGCGTGATTTGCGACCGATAAGGGTGATTTTAATATCTGGTAGCGCGATTAAAAGTTTGCGCAAATGCCGCAGAATGAGCAAGTTGTAATTTTCTAATCGGCGGTAAAACGTAGTTTAGAAGCTTAGTTTTCTGCTGGGGTTTTGTGAAACTGCGCTGAATTATGTAAAGCTTGACGCAGATCTTCGAGCAAGTCAACCGAATCTTCCAGGCCGACCGACACGCGCACCGTTCCCGGTTCAACGCCGACGGCCCGCAGCTCTGCAGTGGACATCTTATAGTGCGATGTGTAGATCGGCAGTATAACCAGCGATTCGACGCCGCCCAGGCTCGCCGCCATCAAGAACACCCGCACGCGGTCGCAGAAACGTCGCGCAGCTGCGAGCCCTCCCTTGAGGTCGAACGCGAACATGGCCCCGAATCCACGCATTTGCCGCTTCGCCAGCGAATGGTCAGGATGCGATGCCAGCCCCGGATAGTGAACGCGCGCGACTTTGGGATGCTTCTCGAGGAACCTCGCCACGGTCATCGCCGTCTTGCACTGGTGCTCCACGCGGAGGCCAAGCGTCTTCATCCCTCGGATTAAGAGAAAGGCCGCTTCGGGGTCCATCGATCCGCCGATTTGTATCATGTTTGCGCGCACCTTCTCGATCAGCAAGGAACTCCCGGCGGCAGCGCCCGCAATCACGTCAGAATGCCCCGCCAAATATTTCGACGCGCTGTGCACCACGAGATTAAATCCCATCGAGAGAGGTTTCTGCAGCACGGGCGTCGCGAACGTGTTGTCGATGACAGAAACCAGCCCCCACTCCTGCGCGAACGCGACCGCTTTCTTCAGGTCCACTAATCGCAGTGTCGGGTTGGTCGGCGTCTCGACGTAGAGCGCCTTCGTTCGCGGCCCCACGAGCTTCTCGATACCCGCCAGATCCGATTCCACGTATCGCGTAACGATTCCTAATCGCGGCAGAACATCTCGTAGCAGGCGGTAGCTCCCGCCATATAGTTGCCGCGAGGCGATCACTTCATCGCCCGCTCTCATCAACGCGAGCAGCGTGGCTGAAATCGCTGCCGTGCCGGACGCTGTCACCATGGCCGCTTCAGCTCCTTCCAGCGCCGCGATCTTTTTCTCGGCGATGGTGAGCGTTGGGTTTCCGTAGCGGCTGTAGATGTAGGCGCCACTTTTCCCTTCGGCCCAGCGCTTCATCTCCTCCGTGCTTTCGAAAGTGAAATTCGCCGTCCGCGCGATGGTGGTGCCGACCGGCGCGCCTACGCGGAAATGTTCGGCTCCCTGCGTGAATGGCGATCGTCGCGTCGCGCCAGCGTTTCTGCTTTTGCGGTTTTTTCATGGTTGGGAAGCTTCAGGCATTGTCCGGTCCATCGCAAGCGCCAAATTGGTTAGACGGAGACGCAAGGGGGTGGGATTGACAGACTTATTTCAGTGCGACAGAGTGTGACGCTTTATAGGACTAACGGAAAGAGGGAAGGGACGGCGCCGTCTGTTTTCGGCCCGACTTTATCTCGCGATGCCTGCGACAGATCTGATTATTCAAGCAGCCTGGATTGCGTTTTGCGTTTACTGGATCTGGGCTGCGCGCAATCAGAAACGAGAGCAAAAGCGGGAGCCGCCGCTCGCGCGTCTGACTCATGTCGCTTACATGGCGTGCGGGTTCATTTTGCTCTATGCGGAGGATCCGCGTTTCGGCGTCCTGAATCGCAGATTTCTTCCCGCGCGAGAATGGATTGCAGTGCTGGGGGCGGTTCTGACGGTCGCAGGGGTGGCTCTTGCAATCTGGGCGCGACGGCACATTGGAAAAAACTGGAGCGCCCAGGTAACGATTCGCAAAGAGCACGAACTCGTCCGCAGCGGCCCTTACACGCGAATCCGCCATCCGATTTATACCGGACTTTTATTGGCGGTGGCTGGAACAGCAATCGCGATTGGCGAGTATCGCGCGATTGTCGCCTTTGTGGTAATCGCGATCGGCTTCACAGTAAAAGCTAAACGCGAAGAGTCGTTTCTCGCAACGCAGTTCGGCCCGGCATTTGACGAACATCGCCGGCAAACTGGATTTTTTCTTCCGCGCTAGACGTCTACGCTTCGCCTTCTATTCTCTGTTACTCATGCGAGTGAGGTCGCGTCAATACTGCTGGCCCGCGCGGGATTGTGTGCAACTATAGAATCAGGAATCGGCCTGTCTAGAGCGCACGTCGCCATCTGAGGGAGCGATCAATGAAGAAGAACGCCCTGCTCGCGTTACTGCTGTCTTCGGCGGTGTGGATTGGAGGCTGCTCGCTTATGCGGGTGGCGGGACCTCCCTGCGTAGGCACTTCTTGTCCAACAGGGGCAGGAGGCACGCTTCCGGGTGTGGCGAATACGGCGAATGCGCAGGCGGCGGCTCCTGCTCCTACTCAAGCGAAGAATACGGAAGCGCCTCCGCAGCACCGCAGCATAGCCAGCCGGTTGCATCTCACGCACGGCAGCTAAGCCCTTTCACGGTTACGCTTCTTACCTCAGCGGATAAAGCCGCTTCTTCTTTGCAATTCTTATGGCACGGCTGAAGCCGCGCCCTGACGAATTGAACTTCAGGGGCTAAAGCCCCAGTATTTTCGAGCCACAATTTGCCGCGCTTGAAACCGCGGCCTACAACGACGGCGCGGCGTAACCACGAGCTACGAAGTTTGAACTTCGACGCGAGCGCTCAGCGGCTAAAGCCGTTCCTCTCTGCATTCGTTTTCGGCACGGCTAAAGCCGTGCCCTGACGGACTGCAATTGACGTCCGACGAAATGCGGGAAGACGTTGCTCGCTGTGCGACGCGCTGGCCTAGAACCGTCCCGGCAAGCCGTCCTTCGGCTCCGCTCAGGACAAGCCGCACTCCAAAATGGGCGTCAGGCTGAGGCGGCTTCGCCTTCTTCTGCTGCGTGGTGGGGCTTGTGGGCCGCGATCACTTTTTCTGCTAGCTCACCTGGGACGTAGTCGTAGTGCGAGAATTCCATCGAGTAGCTGCCGCGTCCTTGCGTCATCGAGGTTAACTCGTTTGCGTAGCTGAGCATTTCCGAGAGCGGAACTTGCGCTTTGATCACTACACTTCCTGCGCGGGATTCGCTGCCGCTGATTTTTCCGCGGCGGCTGCTCAGGTTTCCCATTAAATCGCCGGAATATTGATCGGGGGCGTAGATCTCGACGTGCATTACGGGTTCGAGCAGCGCGGGGCGGGCCTGCTTCATTGCTTCCTTGAAGGCGAGCGAGCCTGCGATGCGGAAGGCCATATCGCTCGAGTCTACGTCGTGGTATTTGCCGTCGTAGAGGGTCGCGCGAAAATCCGTGACCGGAAATCCGGCGAGATAGCCGCGCTCGGCCGATTCGCGAATGCCGCGCTCGACGGAAGGAATCCAGTTCTTGGGGATCGCGCCTCCGAATAAATCGTCCACGAATTCGATACCCTTGCCGCGCGGAAGCGGCTCCATCTTGACCCGGCAGAGTCCAAACTGTCCGTGCCCGCCGGTTTGCTTTTTGTGTTTGCCTTCGGCGTCGGCTTTCGCGCGAATTGTCTCGCGATAGGGAACCTTTGGCGGATGCAAGGTGAGGTCCACGTGGTAGCGCTTGCGAAGCTTGGCGACCACTACCTCGATATGCTGCTGTCCTGCGCCCGAGAGTAGAAATTCCTTCGTTTGCGGGTCGCGTCCGAAACGCAAAGCAAGATCCTCTTCGAGAATCCGGTGAATTGCCACGCCGATGCGGTCTTCGTCCGCGCGCGTCTTCGGTTCAACCGCAAACGTTATGGAGGGCTCGGGGATGCGCGCGGGCGGGTAAAAGATCGTTGCGTTTTTATCGCCTAAGGTTTCTCCCGTCGTCGTTTCTTTTAGCTTTGCAATCGCGCCAACGTCGCCTGCGTGCAGATCGTTTACGGAGACGGCGGTTTTTCCCTGCATCACTTGCACGTGTTGGAGGCGCTCCTGCGTTCCACGATTGAAATTGGTCAGCGTCGCGTCATTTTTAAGGACGCCGGAAAGGACTTTGAAATAGGTGATGCGTCCGGCGAAAGGGTCGGCGAGGGTCTTGAACACAAAAATCGAGAGTGGCTCGGAATCGGCCACTTTGCGCTCGACGGTTTCGCCTTTGTGGTCTGGAGTCTTATGACCGCTGGCTTTTCCTCGTGTGCACGGCGCCGGGAAAATATCGCAGAGGAAATTCAGAATCGCGTCGGGGCCGATATTGTGCAGCGCTGAGCTGAGCAGGACGGGGAAAATGCGCTTTGCCAGAACCGCCTCGCGCAGGCCTTTCTTCAAATCTTCGATGGGAAGCGTGCCTTCGTCAAAAAACTCCTGCATCAAGGCGTCATCACCTTCAGCGACGAGTTCCACGAGCGCTTCGTGGGCTGTTTTCGCTTCTTCCGCTAGATCGGCGGGGATTTCTTCAATTTTGGCTTTACCGTCGCCATCGGGCGTATAGATCAGAGCCTTCATCGCGATGAGATCAATCACGCCGTGGAAGCTCTTCTCGGAGCCGATGGGTAACTCGATGGGAACAACGCCGCGGCCGAAAACGTGCTGCAGCGAGTCGAGCGCGCGCTCAAAACTCGCCAGCTCGCGATCCATCCAATTCAGGACGAAGGCGCGGGGCTGATCGTACTCGGTGGCGTAGTCCCAGGTTTTTTCGGTGACTACCTGAACCCCGGCGGCAGCGTCGACAACGATGAGAGAAGCGTCCGCGGCGATGAGTGAGGATTTTGTTTCGTTGATAAAGGTGGAATAGCCGGGCGTATCGAGGAAATTGGTTTTCGTTTTTTCCGCCTGGCCGGCTGCCTGCCATTCGGCATAGGCGAGGCCGGTATTGATGGAGATTTTGCGGGCAACTTCTTCTTCGTCCCAATCGGTGACAGTGGAGCCGTCGGAAACTTTACCCAGCCGCGGCGTCATGCCGGCGGTGAAGAGCAACGACGACACGAGCTGGGTTTTCCCCGTATCGCCGTGGCCTACAATGCCAACGTTGCGTATCCATTCGGTTGTATAGGATTTCATGTTGCACCTCGGTTGGAGAAGTTGGAATCAGCACTGAAAAAAAGCGATTTGCATCTGGGCCGGGCAGAACAGGCATTTCGTGGCGGGAAATTCTGAAGCGCGAATCCGAGCTGTGCGAAAAGGGAAACTTCACGACGCCGCCCCCCGGCGGTTGCGCGTGACCCTGCGGAATGGGGATGCTAGCACAACGATTGGTTTAGGTTCAACAGAGGAAGGAGGGTGGTGGGGGCCGGTTTCAGCGTTAACCAAGCACCATCGGAAAGCAGGGTGCATAAAGGAAATAAGGATTATTGACGCAGAGCGGCGCGAGTTTCGGCCAATTTCTTCTGTCACTGTTTCAAGTAACGAAGCGCAACAAATCCCGACTTAAAAATCCTGGACTCAACAAGTTCTAATCGTAATTTCTCTTGCAGGCTAATATCTTCCAGCAGCCGTCTCCCTGCTCCTGCAATTATTGGCATAATGACAAAACGATATTCATCAACCAGGCCAAGCTCTATCAGTTGTGAAGGAATGCTGACACCGCCGACTAAAATATATTTGCCTAGTTCTTGTTTCAGTCTAACTATTTCGTCTCGAAGGTTCGTGCGAACAATCGTCGTATTTTTATCTTCAGCGCTCTCTAATGATCGTGAAAAAACAATTTTGTTTTTGGAGACAAATGTTTCCGCAAATTCGCGATCTGCTTCTGTCTCGGAAGGATTTTTTGCGACATCCGGCCAATAAGGAACCATCAATTGATAGGTTTTACGCCCAAAGACGAGCAGGTCAGCACCTCGAACCAGGTGCGTAGAATATTCAAATATTTCGTCATCGGGAACCCCGTTGGTGTGGTCGCAGCCGCCATCCAGGGTAAGGTTGATTGCGTAGATTACATTTCTCATTTTCGCCTCGGATTGAGCAGCACGGCCTCGACATAAAACCAATAACTTGAACCGCGCGTCATTGCAACGCAAAGATTATGAAAGAGTGGAAGAACTCATCGATCACGGGAACAGCGATCGCCGTAACCATGTGGACACGATTGGAAAAAGGTGTCGTGAAGACCGCTTTTGCCGATGGTTTGCTGAGTGGTTGAAAAGCAGCAGAGCCGGTGGTTGGCAGCCAAAATTCGAGTTGCGCCCTTTAAGTCATCATCCTCCTATATTACTGATTTAAAGCCGCTTAGTGGACGGACTGGGTTTGGCACGCGTCTTGCATTTTGTGACTGGCGTGATGGCTTTAAAGGGCAGTAACGGAGCTGGAAGCGAAGTCGGAAAGAGACGCCGCCAACCAGCCGGGAGGTCTCAGATGCGTTATCTAAAATATGTGGGATATGCGGCAGTACTTGGAATTTTAGTGCTCTCAATGAGTTCGATTGCGAGCGCGCAGGTACGAGTGGGAATCGGAGTAGGTCCGGTGGGCATAGCGATTGGGGCGCCTCCGGTTTGCGCCTACGGTTATTACCCGTATGCTCCGTACGCTTGCGCGCCTTACGGATATTGGGGCCCTGACTACTTCACGAACGGAGTATTCATCGGCGCCGGCCCGTGGTTCCATGGATTCTACGGTCACGGTTACTATGGCCGGCCGGGTTGGGGTCATCCGGGGTATGGACCTGGTCGCCCTGGAGTCTGGAATCATGGCGGCGGAGAAGTGCACGGTAACTCCGGTTTCCGCGGTGGCAGTGCAGGTGGTGGCTTCCATGGCGGAGGCGCGGTGCGCGGCGGTGGTGGCAGCTTCCACGGTGGTGGTGGCGCAGGTCATGGAGGCGGACACCGGTAAGCGCGGTGTCTTTGCCTGAAGTTGAAACGGCTGGCAGCGAAAGTTGCCAGCCGTTTTTTTGTGTGCAGGCGGATTAGTTCTGTTCGTCGGCTGATGGGCCGTAGATAGAGGGAACCGCGACGTTGTTGAGGCGCAGATAGACTGAGAGCTGGCCGCGGTGATGGATGATGTGATTCAGGATGAAGCCGCGAAGAGCGGCTGTGCGCGGGAGCGAGAAGATGGTTTTTCCGCCGGCTTGCAGGGTGAAGATCTTTTTCAGATCTTCGTCGCTCGATTGGGCGATGGCGGCGCGGGCGGCGGCGACGTTCTTGTCGAAATCTTCGAGAAGCTGTTTGCGTGTGGACATGACGTTGGGCTGACGCGGCGGAGCGCCGGGCGGGCGAAAGTCGAGCGATTCGCGCTCGAGGGCGAGCGGAACGAGCGTCGGCAGCTCGACGAGATGCCCGGCAAGGCGGCCCATGGTCATGGATTTATCGTGGGGCTTCCAATCGGTGTTGGTTTCGGGCACGCGTTCGAGCGTTTTTCGGGTGGTGCCCATTTCGTGATCGAACTCGGGTAAGAAGGCGTCGCGAATTGCCATTGGTGATCTCCTTGTGTGGATTGGACGCGGACATTATACGCCGAGGGTTTGATGAGGCAGCAGCAACAAAGATGCGGCGCGGGTTAGGGCGCGATGGTGATGGAATCGTCGGGGTTGATGAAGCCGTAGGCCATGCGGGAGGTGTTGAAGGCGGCGGCTGGATTGCCGTTGCGGTCGAGGAGGATGAGGCCGCCGGTGGTGTGGGCGCGATGAGCGAGTTTGCGGACGCAGGCGTCGGCAACGGATTGGGCGTCGCCTCCGGCGGGGGTCGGGGTCGTCGGGATTATCGCGCGGGGGCCCCAGCCGATTCCCCAGCGGCAGTCGTCGGATTTTGTCGCTGGATTCTCCGCGGTGGCCAGTAGGTCGGCGGCCATTTTTGCCATCACAATTTTCATGATGCCTTCACCGTGGCCTGTGCAGGAGACGCCGCCGGAATCCGTGTCGGCGTAGCAGCCGCAGCCGATGAGAGGCGAATCGCCGACGCGCCCGGGAAATTTGCAGCATGTGCCGCCGGTGGATGTGCCGGCGATGAGGCGATTTTGTTTGTCGAGTGCTACGGCGCCGACTGTGCCGAATTCGTGGTCGAGGTGATGCTCGGCTGCGTGCGAATCTTCGAGGCAGCGGCCCCAGGCGGAACGCTCGCGATCGATGACGAGATTTTCGGGAGCGCAGAGGGGGATGCCGTTTTCGGCGGCGAATTTTTCGGCGCCGGCGCCGACGAGCATCATGTGCTCGCTTTTTTCGAGGATGGCGCGGGCGAGGCGGATTGGATTGCGGATGCGTTCGACGGCTGCGACTGAGCCTGCTTTCAGCGTCGCACCATCCATGAGGATCGCATCGAGTTGAACGCGGCCGTCGCGATTCAGGTGCGAGCCGATGCCGGCGTCGAAGGTGGGATCGTCTTCGAGAATTACGATGGCGGCTTCGACGGCATCGATAGCCGCGCCGCCTGCGGAGAGAATTTTCCAGCCGGCTTTGAGGGCGCGGCGAATGCCGTCGCGGCAATCCTCGACGGCTTCATCGGGGATATTCCAGGCGCCGCCGTGAATGATGAGGGAGGGTTTCATCTCGCGCGAGGCGTCAGAGATTTGTGTAGAGCAGAAGCGTGACGCTGATGGCGATCAGCATGGGCCCAGAAGGAACGCAAATCCTACGCCTAGGAGGAACCGGACGGCGTGTTTGCGTTTGGCGGCCGGAACAGCGGCGGGGAGCACGCGAGCGGTGCTGATGTTTTCCTGGCGGCGAAGAATCGAGCGAAAAACGTTGATGTAGGCGGCCAGCCAGAATTTGATTTCGTTGCGCGATTGCCAGAGCAGGTCGATACCAGCGCAAATCACGAGGGCGCCGATGATGGCGAGAAGCTTGGGCATGGCTACCGTCCGCGTCCCGCGGTGCGTGAGAAAAATTGAGGAGAGGGGCGTTGCGCTCCGTGCGAGAGATTCGCTTCGAGTGGCGACGGGGCTGGAGCAGGGATGGAAACGGGTTTCGGGGCGGCGACTTCTTTGGTCTGCTTCCAGGTGTGCACGATTCGGTGGATTACGGTGATATTGGGGCCGATCGCGAGAATCCAGAGGACAGGCGGCATGCGATTTGCGAGTGCGCCGATGATCATTAGGACGAGGCGCTCGGGACGGTCCCAGAAGCCGACATCTTCATTGGGCACGAGCGATTCCGCGCGGGCTTTCGCGTAGCTCACCATAACGGCGCCTGCCATTGCTGCGCCGGCGAGAAATGCATAACCGAAGCGGTTGACGCTGGCGTAGTAGACGAGGAGACCGAGAAACAGGATCAGGTCGGCGTAGCGGTCGAAGATTGAATCAAGGAAGCCGCCAAAAATGGAGACCCGATTCTGGATGCGCGCCACGGGACCGTCGAGAAGATCGCAGAGTCCCGCGAAAATCATCATTCCGCCGCCTGCAGCGAAGCGGCCCTGTGCAAACAGGATGCCTGCCCAGAGATTCAGGCCAAGAGCTACCCAGGTGATGACGTTTGGAGGGATGCGAGTAGGGGCGATAAGCCGAGCGAGCCCGTTGATGGGCCAGGACAGGTAGCGACCGATGGTGCGGCTCAGCATGAGGCGGGAATCACCCAGTTATTCCTCGTCGTAAATCGTCGCCAGGCGGACGACTTCGTAGTCTTTTATGCCCGCCGGCGTGGTTACCTGTACTTCGTCGCCGACTTTTTTGCCCAGCAGCGCGCGGCCGATTGGAGAACTGGTGGAGATCAGGCCTTTTGGCGCGTCCGCTTCTTCCACTGTGACCAGTTTGTACTCGATTTCAGAGCCCTTCGCAACATCCAGAACCACAATTCGTGAGCCATAGGCGGCGCGGTCTTTCGGGAGGTTGCTGAGGTTGAGCATCGAGAGGTCCGCCATGCGCTGGTGGAGCTGGGCGAGGCGCGTGGAGACGAACGACTGGCGCTCTTTGGCGTATTTGTACTCGGCGTTTTCGGAGAGGTCGCCGTGCGCCCGCGCTACTTTGATTTCTTTGGGGAGCTCGTCGTGGAGCTCGTGTTCGAGAGCGGCGATCTCGTCTTTCAGCTTCTGCTTAATTTTTTCGGCTAGATCGATCATTTGAGGTCGTTTTCGGCGCTTGGGAGCGCGATGTGATGGGGGCGGACTCCCTTTTCGTTTCGGCACAATTACTCAGCAATTATAGAGGATTCGCGCGGAATACCGCAAATAGGCTCTGGAGCCGTGGTGCCGCTTTGCGTTCGCCCGGGCCTACCACCATCTCTCGATTACCTTTGAAACAGGGTAATGCTAGGATTCGGCGCTATGAAAACCGTTCTCCTTCTCATTTGCTCCAACGTTTTTATGACGATCGCCTGGTATGGACATCTGAAGTACAAAAAGGCGCCTCTCATCGCTGTAATCGTGGTGAGCTGGCTGATCGCCTTCTTTGAATACTGCTTCCAGGTTCCCGCGAACCGAATCGGCTATGGCGAGTTCACGGCTTTTCAACTGAAAATCATCCAGGAAGTGATCACGCTTTGCGTGTTCGTAGCGTTTGCATGGATTTATTTGGGCGAGCATGCAAGGTGGAATCACGTGGTCTCGTTTCTCTTTATTATCGGCGCCGTGGTATTCGGCTTCTGGGGCAAACTGTAGGCTCGAGTGATTCGAGCCGATGTTCGATAGACTTCGAGGCAATTCCAGATAAAATAACCGGTTCGAAGATGGTCCGGCGATACGCCTGCTGCAGTTAGTGCGTCCGGCCGATGATATCTTCGAGCTTCATAAGGATGCGAGGGGGCTTAATGATCGTTGGTGTTCCGCGCGAAACCTTTCCGGGAGAGCGGCGGGTGGCGCTGGTGCCGTCGGTGGTTCCGACGCTTGCAAAATCCGGGCTCGAGGTGGTGGTGGAAGCGGGCGCTGGGATTGAAGCGGGGTATCCGGACGCAGACTACACGGGGAAGGGCGCAAAGATTGTCGCCGAGCGTGCCGAGATTTTTCGCACTTCCGACATTATCGTGCAGGTGCTCGCGCATGGATCGAACGACAAAACGGGCGACGCGGACTTGCCGCTGTTCCACCGCGACCAGGTGTTGATCGGATTTTTGCGGCCCCTCGGCGAGTTGAAAACAATTCAGCAGATTGCCGCGACTGGAGTGACATCCTTCGCGGTGGAGCTGATTCCGCGAACCACGCGCGCGCAAGCCATGGACGCGCTTTCCTCGATGGGCACGATCTGCGGCTACAAAGCTGTGTTGATTGCAGCCGACACGTTGCCTCGTATTTTCCCCATGCTGACCACCGCGGCGGAAACAATTACGCCTGCGCGGGTGCTGATCATCGGAGCGGGCGTCGCTGGTCTGCAAGCAATCGCGACGGCTCGACGGCTCGGCGCCGTCACGTCGGCCTACGACATGCGGCCAGCCGCGAAGGAGCAAGTGCAAAGCCTGGGCGGGCGTTTCGTCGAGCTGCCGATCGAAGCGAAAGATGCGCAGGATGCGGGCGGATACGCAAAAGCGCAGGGTGAGGAATTCTACGGTAAGCAGCGAGAGTTGCTGGGTCGAGTGGTGGGCGAAAGCGACGTCGTCATCACGGCAGCGGTGATTCCGGGCAAGAAGTCGCCGGTGCTGGTGACAGCCGACATGGTGGCGAGGATGGCGCCCGGATCGGTGATTGTCGATTTGGCGTCAGAACGCGGCGGGAATTGCGAGCTGACGCGAGCCGGCGAGAAAGTGGTAGCCAATGGCGTGACGATCATCGGGCGAATCAACCTCGCGAGCACCGTGCCCTATCACGCGAGCCAGATGTACGCGCGGAATATTACCGCGTTCCTGCAGTATTTGGTCCTCGATGGCAAGCTCGAGTTGAAGCTTGACGACGAAATCATTCGAAGCACATTGCTCACGCGAGGCGGCGAGATCGTGAACGAGCGCGTCCGCGAATTCCTGTCGCTTCCAGCGTTGGCGACCGCAGGGAAGGGGGCAAGCTGATGGTGCAATCGGATCTACTGACCGATTTGTACGTTTTTATTTTGGCCGCTTTTATCGGATTTGAAGTGATTCGCCGCGTTTCGCCGCTACTGCACACGCCGTTGATGTCGCTCACGAACGCGCTCGACGCTATCGCTGTGGTGGGCGCGATCATTCTTGCCGGGGGAAGGGAAGAGCACTCTGGCGACAATCCTTGGCACGATCGCAATCGTTGCGGCGACGAGCAATATCGTGGGCGGCTTCTTGATTACCGACCGCATGCTGAAAATGTTCAAGACCAGCCGTCCCACGAAATCATGAATTTCCTCGCCGGTTCTGATTTGCTCCTGCAGATCACCTATTTGGTAGCGGCCATCCTTTTCATTCTCTCGCTCAAATTGATGAGCTCGCCGAAATCGGCGCGGCACGGAGTGTGGGCCGGCGAACTGGGAATGCTGCTCGCGATCGTCGGGACCCTGATGCATCGCGGAATTGTGGATTATCGCGGGATCGCCATTGGTCTGGTACTCGGTTCCATCATCGGCGTGCCGCTGGGTATGGTTCACATGACAGCGGTTCCCCAAAGAACGGCATTGAGCCACGCGTTTGGTGCGCTCTGTGTGACCCTGGTGGGTACTGCGGAATTTTATTTGCGCGCGCCGAATGTCCCACCAGTTCATGATGGCGGTGCTTTCGGCAGAAGTGATTCTGGGTTCGCTTACTTTTACGGGAAGCTTGATGGCGGCGGGGAAGCTGGAAGAGGTGCTGCCACAGCGGCCAATCACTTACAAAGGGCAGAATTTCGTCAATCTTTCGGTGCTGGGCCTCGCGATTGTGGGCGCGGTGGTGCTGATACTGCATCCCGAGCACATGTATCTTTTCCCGGCATTCTCGGATCTCGCTGCTATTCGGCGTCTTGATGATTGTTCCGATTGGCGGAGCGGACATGCCTACGGTGATGTCGCTGTTAAATTCTTATGCGGGTCTTTCGGCTGCGGCGATGGGGTTTGTACTCGACAGCAAGCTGCTGATCATTGCCGGCGCGCTCGACGGAGCCTCCGGATTCATTCTGTCGGTGAACATGTCGAAGGCGATGAACCGGTCTTTCTCTAATGTGCTGTTCGGAGCATTTGGCCAGGAGCAGGCAGCGAAAGGCGCCGCCGGGCAAGAAGCGAAACCGGTAAAAAGCGCGACGCCTGAGGAGGCGGCCGCAATTCTGGGAGCGGCCAGCAAAGTGGTAATTGTGCCGGGCTACGGAATGGCCGTCGCGCAGGCGCAGCATAAGGTGCGCGAACTATATGACGCGCTTACGAAGCGAGGCGTGGACGTGAAATTCGGGATTCATCCGGTCGCCGGACGCATGCCGGGGCATATGAACGTCCTGCTGGCAGAAGCGGACATTCCCTACGACAAGCTGCTCGATATGGAAGACATCAATCCGGAATTTCCGCAGACGGATGTGGCGCTCGTGATTGGTGCAAACGACGTAACGAACCCGGCGGCTCGCAACGAGCCGAGCAGCCCCATTTACGGCATGCCAATTCTTGATGTGGACAAGGCCCGCACGGTGATGGTGATCAAGCGCGGCATGAGCCCCGGCTTCGCGGGAATCGATAATCCTCTGTATTACCTTGATAGGACGCTCATGCTTTTCGGCGACGCGAAGTCGTTCGTTGGCGACATCGTCCGCGAACTCGGCGGCGGCCACAGCTAGTCTCCACGTTCTCTTGGGTATCTCGTCGCCCGTCTGAACGACCCGACTGACTTATGTGCGTTGGGCACCATTGTACTTTGCTGTGTAAAGTACTTGACAACACCAATTAATTTAGGCAAGCTTCGTGTGCGGCGGACGGAAGTGTGTTCCGATTTCAAGGAGAGCACCGCAATGGGCAAACGCATCGCCGCAATTGGTTTCATTTTCTTCTGCACTGCAATTGCCTGGGCCGTTCTTGCCAGCACCATCTTTTACCGCACCTATTCGTCCGACACGCAACTTCGGGGCAAAGTGGCATCGTCATGGGGCGCGCCGCAGGAGCAGTGTCCGCCGACGGCTACCTACGTAGAGGGCTCATGGCGGCAGGTCCCCGCCGTTGAAAATGGCAAAGAAATTATGCGAACGATCGACGATCGGCGTTACATCCCGCTCACTCTGCAAAAGAGCCGCGTGAATGCGGCGCTGCATGCCGATTACCGGCGAAAGGGGCTTCTCTGGTACAGCACTTATCAAGTGCAATTCGCGGGCGCATATGAATTCGTGAACCCGGATGATCGGCCTCGCAATGTGACGTTCACGCTCCATTTGCCGGCCGAGCAGGCGATTTACGACGATATGGTTTTCACCGTGAACGGCACGCCACTCGTGCTGGAAAATCAAAAGACTGAAACATATGGAAGCGCGACGGTGCTGCCGCATCAGACGGCGGTGCTCAATGTCGGGTACCGTTCGCAAGGATTGGATACCTGGCAGTACAGCTTTGGCGACCAGGTGAGCCAAGTTCGCGATTTTGAGTTGCGGCTCACTACGGATTTCAAGGGTTTCGATTTTCCCGGGAACACGCTTTCGCCGACGCAGGAGAACCAAAGCGGTCGTGGCTCGGAACTGGTCTGGAGTTATAAGAACCTGGTATCGGGCTACAAAATCGGCCTCGCGCTTCCGCAAAAATTGCAACCCGGTCCGCTCACGGGACGAATCAGCGCTTTCGCGCCCGTATCGCTGCTGTTTTTCTTCTTTGTGCTGTTTGTTCTCACGACGATCCGCGGCATCAACCTTCATCCCATGAATTATTTCTTCCTTGCATGCGCTTTTTTTTCGTTTCACCTGTTGATGGCTTATCTCGTGGACCACATTTCGATTCACCTCGCATTCGTGATCTGCTCGGCGGTTTCGGTGATTTTGCTGGTGAGCTATTTACGTTTGGTGGTAGGGATGCGGTTTGCGGCACTCGAAGCGGGGCTCGCCCAAGTGATTTATCTGATTCTGTTTTCGTATGCCTTTTTCTTTGAAGGATTCACAGGGCTTGCTATCACAATCGGCGCGATTCTTACCCTGTTCATCACTATGCAGATGACAGCGCGAGTGCGCTGGTCGGAAAAGTTCGCAACGGGTCCAGTGCTGGGATGAAATTGTGCAGGAATCGCTAGCGAACCTGAACAGTAAGCGCTGAGGTCTTTGAGTTACCGTTGCCATCTTCGATGGTGAGCGTGTACTCCGTGGTTTTTTTGGGGGTCACGTCGACGCAGCGGCTTACCGACGGCCAGACCGGGTTTGTTTGCGGTTCGAGCTTCACGGTCTTCGCATTGGAGACACCGTAACACAGCTGCACTGATTCGCCCGCGTGGACGACCGGGGGCGTGGCGTAAAAATTCAGGATCTTGAATTCGCTTCCGCCGAGTTGTTCGACGGTGAGCGCGTCATTCGTTCGCTCTTTCGCGGTGGCTGCATCGGCGGCTCGCTGCTCGATCTCGCGATTCTGCTGCCGGCGCACGTAAAAAGTGCCGCCGACGTAGATGAGCGCGACGAGAAGGAGTGTCGAAGTGTAGAGAAGGGGATTGCGAAAGCCGGAAAAAGGTTTGCGGTTCGGATTTTCGGACATCGCGTTCACCGCCCAGTTCAGTATAACCCACTGACGCCAATACCCTTAAAGCTCCATTCAAAACACGCCAGATTTTAACAAAGTAGTAGTTGCAAAAATAATATTTATGTAGATAATTAGCGCCACGATTCTAGCGTTGTTTATCGCCTTCCTCGTGCACGGAGGCACCGATGCCTACCAGTTCAAGCGCACTCACTCTCACGGCGTATCCGGGTGACGGTGCTGTCCTTCTCGGATTTAGTTTAGATCCCGCCGAGCTGAAAACGCACGATCTCGTTGGGTTCTCGATACAATGCACACCGCCCGCGGGAAAACCTTTCTTTCTGGACAATCGGCTTAATTTCGCGAATCCCGTCACTTCCAGCACCACGGCGGCGCAAACTCCCTGGACTTCGTCTGAAAACGCGCCATTCCAAAAATTTCACTGGGTGCATTTCCCGGCCAATATTCTTCCGGGGACTTTTCACTACGAAGTGACCGCTCGATATTGCCAGGGGTCGAATATGATGGACGGACCGAAGGCCACCGTAGCGGTGGAGTTGGCTCCTCAAGCCGGCGGCAATTTCGAACTCGGCCTCACGCGGGCCTACATCAGCTCGCAGGCCTATGCGGCAAAATTTGGCAACAAGCCCATTCGTCCGTTGCCCAAGAGCCTCGACTACAACACGCAGCCGTTCCAACCGCAGTATGAATGGCTGGGCTATCACGCGCGCAAAATGATTTTTGATTTGCTGGGCGAATGCCTGGCCGACCCT
The DNA here is from genome assembly GCA_963790945.1 of uncultured Acidobacteriota bacterium. GTDB lineage: Bacteria > Acidobacteriota > Terriglobia > Acidiferrales > UBA7541 > Palsa-295. The sequence goes on along the minus strand of CAWBRH010000025.1, from coordinate 190,604 downwards.
TCGATCACCGTGGATTTATTTGCGTACGATCTCGACGAGCCGGACATCGTCGACAAGCTCGAAGCGTTGGGCACGCGGCTGCGCGCCGTGCTGGATAATGCACCTCTGCACCTGGGAGCGGCTTTGGAGGTGATCGCTCACGCGCGGCTGGTGAAGTCCGCCGGCGCCGGAAATATCATCCAGGGGCACTTCAAGCGGTTCGCGCACGACAAGATCATCATCGCGAAGAAGAACGGCAAGGCGGTGAAAGTGCTCACGGGTTCGGCGAACTTTTCCGTGCGCGGGCTTTACGTGCAGGCGAATAATGTTTTGCTCTTCAGCGATCCCAAGGTTGCCGATCAATACGAGCAGGTGTTTCAGTCTGTCTTTACCAACATGGCGAAATTCTCAAGCTCACCTCTCGCCTCGAAGTGGTTCGATTTTCCGAATGAAGGCGGAGGCGTGCCGAATTTCTCTGTGAGCTTTGCGCCACACAAGGTTGCATCTGTTTCGCTCGCGCAGGTGCAGCAAGCGCTCAACAATGCAAAATCTTCCGTCATGTTCGCCATTATGGAGTTGCAAGGCGGAGGAACGGTGCTGAAGACGGTGGAGAATTTGCATACGAGCGGCAAAGTGTTTTCGTATGGCATGACGCAATCCGTAAAAGGCTTCACGGTTTATAAACCCGGGCAGCCGGGCGTTCTGGTTCCGTTCGCAGCTCTCATCAAAAATGTGCCGCCGCCCTTCAATCAGGAATTTACCGGGGGGCCCGGCCAGGTGATTCACGATAAGTTCATCGTCATCGATTTCAACGACAAGAACCCGGTAGTTTTCACTGGTTCGTCCAACCTGGCGGAGGGCGGCGAGCAGAGCAATGGGGACAACCTGCTTGCCATTCACGATGCGCGAGTAGCTGAAGTGTTTGCCGTCGAAGCGATACGCTTGGTGGATCATTACCAGTTTCGCGCGGCTGCGCAGGCTGCTACGCAGGTGCATCCGCTGATGTTGAGTCCCTGCGGTAGCCCAAAGAAATGGTGGGCGCGCGATTACGATTCCAACGACATGTACAACGTGCAGAGGGAACTCTTCGCGCTAGGACCTTCCGCGGTGACTTCGATTCCGAGTGGGGTTTCAAGTGGAACGGTGCAGGCCGCGGCGTCGGGCTCGGGTACGAAAAAACGCACGGCAACTGCAAAGGTACGCACCGGTAAGAAAAAAGCCACTCGCCGACCGAGTTCGAAGCCGCGTCATCGAAGATAGCCGGAAGCTCTTAAAATGAGAACGACAAAGATCATCAAGGATGTAAAGGCTACAGGATGCTCTGAGCCGCGGCCTGTCCGGTATTCACGGCGCCTTCCATAAAACCTTGTTCGTCGGCAATATGTTCACCGGCGAAATAGACCCTGCCGAAAGGGCGGCCGAGGATTTCGCGAACTGTAAACCATTCTCCCGGGCGGTAGAAGCCGTAGGCGCCTTGCGTGATCTGTTGAATTGCCATGCCTGTCGCTTGATATCGAGGATGCGAAACTTTTACTTGAGGGAAAATGGCGCCGATATTCTCGTGAATCTTGCGATCAGATGGAGTTTTATGTACGACGAAAGATCGTCGGCTTTGTCTCCGATTGCGTAACTGCAAAGAATTCCGCGCCCGTCTTTCTTTCTACCAGGCCCTATCGGTGCTGGCTGCCCTAATGTGGCATCGAATAGAAAATCCGAAGTCGTGTCAGTGAAACACGAAAACCGCTTGAATTGCTTCAGCCAGAATCGCGAGTCGCAGAGAATTGCTGTCTTCATGATCCGGGCGTACTGAAGCTGCTTGGCCGAATCCCACTGCTTATCGGGTAGGTGGGGATGAAATTGGATTTTCGTCAGCGTGCGTGCCGGCACCGTGCATATACAGTATTTGGCACGAAATGTGTCAGCGTCTTCCGGCTGTTCGGACGAGGACGCCGTTCTCCTCGTCGGGTTGGTCTATGGCCCAGACGCGGTGCGACACCAAGACTTTTCCGTGTCGCCGCGTGATTTCTCTCGTGAGAGCCTTGGGTAGCTGCTCATTTCCTCCGACGATCTTTCTGTCCATCTCGTCGTACTTATCGCTGTCGAAATATTCCGCAGCGGCAGAATATCCGCCGGTTTGCCGGATCGACTCGCCAAAATCGGTGCTGTCCATCAGGTCCCGGTGCAAAAGATCCCTTTCGCTGTAGCCACGGTCGCGAAGGATCGTCCACCAGTCTTTTTTGTCCAGAATCTCCTGTTCGGTTGGACTCCAGTGCTCGCTTTGTTGCTTGAGCTTTTTGTAGGCGGCTCTTGCGCGCGGCGAAAATGGCGATGTGCCTGCCATGTAAATTCTGCGGCTTCGCCGGCCTCTCTCAAAAAAGAAAAAGTCAAAGCGGTGAGGCATCGTCTTCAATTTCAGTTCCTTGCATAGGGCGATCATCGAGTGATGGTCTCTGCCTATCCATTCGCCCCCCAGCTCGCAAACAAGCCCTGGCGCCTGTTTGAACGAAAAGGAATACACCCGGCCATTGGTGAAGGGCTGCGCCTCAAGAACTGTCACTTCCCACTTGTGTTTTGCCAACAGATAGCAGCCGCGAGACCGGAGAGGCCGGCGCCGATGACGATGCAGCTCTTCGGATTCATGTCACCATCCTTGCAGCGCCAGCGGAGCCGCGCGCTCGCTCCCAGCGGAGTCTTGGCGTTGAACGAGACCATTCACTGTCCCAGCGCATACTTGACGAAATCCTTTAGCTTGTAATCGGGGTTCTTTTTCCCGCCTGATGGCGGATTCGTCTCCGGTTGCCAATCCGGTTCGAAATTCAGCAGCGAATGGTTGTCGCCAAACTGAAGGCCAAGGAAAACCTCGGCCACAATCCGTCCTCCTACAGGTCCCAGCTGCGGGCGTCGTGATCATCTTTTTCTCCGTCACCGGAATCGTCACGGTTTCCTTGTGGTGCATCGCTTCCGCCAGAATGTAGGTCCACAGCGGGCAGTTGTTGGCGAAAACTCTGTTCACATCAACCACGCTCCCAAGCGGCGCGTCGGGCTTGTCGACTCCCTGTCCGATCAAGATGTCCTTATCCGCGAGTGGCTGAATGCCCATCGCTCGCGCCACATTCTGTCCGGACGGAAGACCGAGCCGCCAACCGCGCAAGAGGTTCCGCTTTGCCAAAGAGTCAGGAGGATCTTTCGGGTCCGCGACCGATGGCGGAAGATGCGATAGCGGATTCACGACTCGAAGTGTCGATCCGATAGGCAAATTGGAGGCGCTTTTTCTTGATCGCCTCAGGACCGTCATATCCGCGGACATCAATATCAATGAATCGTCCCCAGTCGATTCCCCAGTGAGGATTCATCGCGCGAAATCCGGTAAGGCCTTCGTTAAGGTGGTGAGAAGGAACCGGAAAAATCGGCAGCAGCGTCTTGTCGTCATCGTTCAGGCGATAGCCGGGTCGAATCATCGAATGGCCCGAGGCGATATGTCGCCACTGAAAATTCCACCGGCATGAACGGATTATTCTTCCAACGAAAGAATTCGATCTTCTTGCGATCGTACTTTTTTGCTGTCTTCAAATCGTTCAAGACGCTTGCTGTGACGACCCGCGGCAAGAAATCGTTCAACACCACGTATTGGTAATGAAATCTCACCAGGCGCTGAATATGCGCAAAATCGCTATGCGGATGGTCATGCACCATTCGATTGTGAAATCGCAGAACGAGCCCCTGCAGTTGGGAGACGATGCTGTTCTCGTCATTCCGGGGATCTCCGATCAGTGCTCGACTGGGATTCGCGCCATTGCGAGCTAGATCCTTGGCTCCGCCGCTGCCGCCATGGAGCGGGCTTCCAAGCAGGAACGATTTGCCTTCATACATGTAGGGCTGATCGTCGGGACCGCGCCCATAGACGTTGTCCATGTCGAACGCGGGGCTTCGATAGTCGGTCAGCGCGTCGGGGTCATCTTGTTTCTGCAAGCTGCTCGAGGGGTCGAACGTAATGTCGTGGTCGATGAATTGGCCGAAGTATGTGTAAAGTGCCGGTATACCGCTCTCCTCGTCGTCTTGTCCATCTTTGGGGGCATCGAAGCTGTTGGACATTTTGGCGCCCAGCTCGCCCAGATGTTTGTGATTCGCGTCTTCGTCGGCACCAAAAGTAGCGGGGGTTAACGAACGGAACAATCGTCCGAAGCGCCCTTCGAATATCTGCGATCGATTCGTGGCCATCAGGCCGCGCAATGGCTCGCCGTGTTTTCCACTCATTGGATAACCTCCCGTGCCGGCACCCGTAGTCGCGAATTCAAGGAAATACCGCCCGGTCATTCGGCTAGGACAGTCGAAAGCCTGCGTCTGGGTGTCGGTTTTACCGGTAAGTAGTGAAGCTAAACAGCAAATCGTTTCACCGAGCGGTTCAAGGATCCAAACGGGGAAGTCTAAGGCGTGGAACGTTTGCCTAAGCGTCTTTCAACCAGGCAGACCAATGCTCTAGGAGGAATCGAAGCTCCTCGTTCCTTTAGAATCGGTTCCGCTAAAATCGCGAACTGTGCGACATGTCGCTAAGAACTACCTGACAGCAGAAAAGGTCACGACGACGGTTTGCTTTCAGCGTGTTTAGCCTGCTTAGCGCTCAGCGAAGATTGGTCGCAGCTATCATCACCTATTTGGCAGGCGAGTATGTTGCGTTGCTGCGCTGCATTCGCGACTTGTTTCCGCTCCGAAGCATTCAGCGAGGAATCATCGCAGTAACCGTCGTCTGTCTCGCAGGCCAGCAGATTCCTTTCATGTTCTGCGCTCGCCGCCTGTTTGGCTTCCGAAGGCGGAAGCAGTGACTCATCGCACTCGCCGTGGCCGGTTTCGCAGGAGAGCAGATTGCGCTCGCGCCTTAATTTGCCAACCTCGGTCGCTTGTGGGGGAGTTAGCAGGGAGCCATCGCAGGTAGCGGCCCCTGTTTCACAATCCACGAGATTTTGCTCTTTCTTGATCCTTGCAACTTCTTCCGCTTCAGATGGTGTTAGCTGGCTCTTGTCGCAAATTCCAAAAATCGTCTCGCAGGAGAGCAGATTCCTTTGTCGCGCTGTGTCAGCTACCTGCTTTGCCTCTGCTGAAGACAGCGATGATCGATCACATTCGTCGAAGCCATTGAGGCAATTTAAGAGATTCCGATTGTGCAGAAGACCGGAAAGCTGTGCAGCTTGTGCCGGCGTCAACGTCGAACGGTTACACGTTCCAAAACCATCCAAGCAATTTTGAACGTTCTGTTGTTTCGCATTGACGGCCCACTGGCCGTATGCAGCCGTGGCAAGGGTCCCGGATAAGAAAAGAATTAATACAGCGCGATTCATTGCCATCCTCCTTGATCGTATGAGTTTCTGGTTCTTAAATCTGCGGTGTTTCTCCATGGTCATCGAGCGCAGCAGTCTGCCAGGCGTGGCGACAAGATTGCGCGAGTCGCCCCTAGGAGTTAATGTCCCATCGACGCGAGCGTCACGACGCCGCGAAAAGAGGCATAGCCAAGTACCAGCAGGACCAGCGCCAACACAACAGCGAGGACCGCGATCGCGACGAAAAGCGCCGTAAACAAGACTTCGGCCGAAAGCAACTGCAGTACAGAATAATCTCGCATTGAAAATGGAACGGCCCCCAAAGGCACCAGCCAAGCCCATCTCAAGAGCAGGCTGGCCTTTGAGCGGCCGTTCCATGGGAGGAGATATCTTCAGATTGGCTTTCATGTTGCGCGTCACCGGTGCCTTACGCTTCTAGCACGCATCTGTTCTTTTGGCGCCTATCGCGCCCCTCCAAAAGCAAAACGCCCTTCGGTCAGCTTGCGTGTGGTACCTGTGATTGGGAATGGCCTGCGAAGCTGTTGTAAAGCCAGGCGAAGAGCAAGCCCGCGATTGCACCGTCCACGAACCCATCGATCGTTCCGATTATCACGCTTCCGATCGTGTGAGATGCATGGAAGCCTGGATAAACGGAACTTGTCATTTGCAGAAAGCTCAGTCCGTAGCCTGGCGACGCCAAGTTGATTAGGCCTACCAGCAGAATCGCGCCGCCCCACAGAAGAGCTCCGCTGAGTGCGACAGCCTTGAATGAAAGTCGCATGGTCCTTCTCCTTTCAAACATCTTCACTACAACTCAATCAAATCTGCGACCCACCTGTGATGATTCAACAATCGAGCCTTCCTATCCACCCTGGAAGATTGCCGCGAAAATATGGTTCTAGTTCCGGGAGATAAGTTCGCGCTCGGCTTCGAGCCAATGATCCAAGTCGTGTCCGCTTTCGCGATTTCGAGAGAGGTAGATTTGGTAAGCGCGAAAGCGAATCTTTTCCTTGGTATCTTCGGGAAGGTCTCGTGGTTCTCGTGTCGCAGTCGAGGTTGGTTTCCCCGGTTGCGAAGGCGGTTGGGTTCTAACATTCGTGTTGTATTCCATTTTGATCTCCTTTCGATCTAGTTCATCGTACTCAATAAAATTTTGAACCCATGCAAAGAAAAATCTGTCCAAAAATAGACAGTTGCACGCCCACCTTCCGAAATTGGCGCTCTTCGTCCCTAACCCACATTCTCTAAGTAAGTTGCAAGGCTTCCTCTTTGCGGTTTCTCGCATCCAAATTAGCGAGGAGCGACTTACGCGAACCCTGGCCCACTCAACAAGCTTTCAGCGGTATTCACGTCGCGATGTCGCTCCGAGTCCGACCCGGCCGACGAAAATAAAGAGTGGTACTCCATTTGATGTCGAGTCGTTTCTGGATGCGGTCCGAGTCACCAAGACGGTCAAAACGTTCCGAAGAAACCAAGTCATCTTTCTTCAGGGAGATCCGGCCTGCAATGTTCTTTTCATCCGGAAAGGCCGGGTCAAGCGCACCGTGGTTTCGCAGTCGGGCAGAGAGGCTGTAGTCGGAATTCTGGGCGCGGGCGACTTTTTTGGCGAATGGTGCCTTTCAGAACAACCCATTTTTATTGCAACTGCGACCGCCATGGAACCGACGACAATCCTGATGATAAGCAAGGAAGAAATGCTTCGAGCCTTTCACACCGAACACGCTCTCTCGGACAATTTCATCGCCCATCTGATTGGCAAAACTTTGCGGATCGAGGAAAAGTTAGTGGATCAACTCTTTAATTCCACAGAAAAGCGTTTGGCTCGTGCCCTGTTGCGGCTCTCACGTTACGGCCGCCAGGTAGACCAGGAGACGCACGTGCCCAAGATCTCGCAGCAGACGCTCGCCGAGATGGTTGGCACCACTCGGACGCACGTAAATTACTTTATGAATAAGTTCCGGCGCTTGGGTTTCATTGATTATGACGGCGAAATTAGAATTCGCCGCTCCCTCCTCAACGTCGTTCTCCGAGACTAGACGCGCTGTTCTGCCACCTTGCCAGTTTTTGAGACTCCGATCCTGTCGATTTCGCGCCCCTTCGTTCGACGTGTAAGTAGAAGGAACAAGAAACGTAATTCCGGAGGCGGTCATGGCAAGGCAGCACGCAGTCTTTCAGAATCGTAAGTCAATCGTGGGAGCAGCTCTCATCGGCCTCGGTCTTTTCATTCTGCTTCGGAACGTAGCTGAGGCGGCTAGCCTGATCCGCTCTCTTCGGGTGGTTGGACACGAAGCTGATTCGCTAGGGATCCTCACAGCCGCGGCTATGGCGGTCCGGCTAACCTTGCAGGCCTATCTCTTCAATCACGCGGAGTTTTTGCGAGCCGTCTCTCAGGTACTGATATCATTTTCAGCGTTGCTTCTTATCGTCACGGGAACGGTATTTTTTGCAGCCGTGTTCGAGGTGGGGGAAGGACTTAAAAAAAAAGTAAGGCATGTCGATTTCGCTGCCTCTCATTCGACGCATAGATGGAAGCAAGACTCAGCCGCGCACGAGCAGCAGGAAGTCTTGTTGTTGAATCTAAATCATTAAGGAGACGAAACGATGCGAGTGATGGTGATAATCAAAGCGGACAAAAAATCAGAGGCAGGAATTCAACCGACCAAGGAGACAAAGGAAATGTTTGTCGCCATGGGGAAGTTCAACGAGGAACTGGTTAAGGCCGGCGTAATGCTCGCAGGTGACGGGCTTCAACCGAGCTCGAAGGGCAAGCGAGTGAAATTTTCAGGACAGCAGCGCACTGTGATCGATGGTCCATTCACGGAGGCCAAGGAACTCATCGCGGGCTTCTGGCTGTGGCAAGTGAAGTCAATGGATGAGGCGGTGGAATGGCTTAAGCGCGCTCCTTTCGATGGCACCGAGGTCGAGATCCGGCAGGTGTACGAAGTGCAGGATATCCCGGCGGACGCCATTACTCCCGAACATGCCTCGCGTATGCGAGCTCTGCGGGAGGAATTGCAGAAAAAGGCCGCAAAGCCTTAATCGCAGCGGCGGCATTTTGAAGATGCGCTTCGAAAAACGGTCCAACAAAAAAAATCTTTCGGTTAGTCGATTTCAACGCCCCCCGCTCGACGCCTAATTAGAGGGCGAGGTCAGCAGGCTGCGAGAATTTGAAGATTCGACTCCCTATTCATACCGAACCCCAAAAGGAGATACGGCGATGCGATTCATGATGTTGGTGAAACACGGTGAAATTCAAGCTCCTCCGCCCAAGGAATTCCTGGAGGCGATGGCCAAGCTTGGTGAAGAGGCGGAGAAATCCGGCACGATGATCGCAAGCGGCGGCCTGTCTCCGATCGCAAAGAGTGCTCGCGTTAGGCTTTCGCGCGGTCAGGTAAACGCGGTCGACGGGCCTTTCGCCGAGGCCAAGGAAGTGGTAGGCGGTTTCGCGATCTTTGAATTGAAATCGAAGGAAGATGCGATCGATGGCGCCAAGCGCTTCATGGAGCTTCACAAGAAATACTGGCCAGGCTGGGAGGGCGAGACCGAGGTTCGCCAGGTGCTCGGGCCCGAAGCCTTCGATTGCAAATCATAAGAGCGCTGGTTCGTTGAGGACAGCCGCGACGAATACCACGAAGGAGAATCGCGGCATCCCGGGCTTGCACGGCCGCATTGAAGATGGTGTCATGGGTAGCCATGACGGCTACCGATACACATAGCGCCATTGACGCGGTCTGGAGAATCGAGTCCGCCAGAATCATCGCGGGACTCACGCGAATCGTGCGTGATGTGGGCCTCGCCGAGGAACTCGCTCAGGACGCTCTAGTCGCCGCACTCGAGCAGTGGCCGCAATCCGGAATTCCAGATAATCCGGGCGCGTGGCTGATGGCCGCCGCCAAGAATCGTGCTATCGATCTCTGGCGACGCAACAAGCGCCTCGAGCTCAAGCATGCGGAGCTGGGTCGCGAACTTCAGGCGCAGCAGGAGATGGCCGTGCCGAATTTCGAAGCCGCGCTCGACGATGATATTGGCGACGATCTCTTACGTCTCGTCTTCATCTCCTGTCATCCGGTACTCGCCACCGAGGCGCGTGTGGCTCTCACGCTTCGCTTGCTCGGTGGCCTCACCACCGACGAAATCGCGCGTGCTTTCCTCGCACCCGAGCCGACCGTCGCTCAGCGCATCGTTCGCGCCAAGCGAACACTCGCCGAGGAGCAGCGTTCCCTTCGAGGTCCCGCGCGGATCCGAACTCGCCTCTCGACTTTCGTCAGTGCTCGAAGTCATATACCTCATTTTCAATGAAGGCTACTCGGCGACCGCTGGTGACGACTGGATGCGTCCCGGGCTCTGTGAGGATGCGCTCCGTCTCGGCCGCATCCTGGCTGAGCTGGCTCCCAAGGAGCCGGAGGTTCACGCACTGGTCGCGTTGATGGAGATCCAGGCGTCGCGTTCCGCCGCGCGAACCGGCGCCGTCGGGCGAACCTATCCTTCTGCTCGATCAGAATCGCGGGATGTGGGATCAACTGCTCATCCGTCGCGGCCTCGCAGCACTTGAGCGCGCGGAAAAATTTGGTAGCGCGCGCGGCCCTTATGCGCTCCAGGCCTCCATCGCCGCGTGTCACGCCGCGAGCGCGCACGCCGCAAGAGACAGACTGGCCACGCATCGTGGAGCTTTATGAGGAGCTGGGACGGCTCATGCCGTCACCCGTCGTGGAGTTGAACCGTGCAGTCGCGGTCGCGATGGCATCCGGTCCCGCTGCGGGTTTCGAGATCGTCGACGCGCTCGTCTCAGAGCCGTCTCTCAAGAACTACCACCTCTTGCCAAGCGTTCGCGGCGACTTCCTTTTCAAGCTCGGCCGCTTCGCCGAGGCACAAGCCGAGTTCGAACGCGCCGCCTCGCTCACCCGCAACACACGCGAACGTGACCTTCTGCTAGTCCGGGCAAAAGCCTGCGCAGAAATCCGTGCGAAAGATCGGACACAGGCGGCTCAGTAAAGAAGACCGGGCACACGCTTGGAGCGCACAATGAGGGGACAAGACGCTAGTCGGAAATCAGAAACGACGGCGGAGAGGGGGAATTCGAATCACAGAGTAGGGACACTTTCGCCTACCACGGAGAATCCTCTCGAGATCATTTTGGGCAAGTAGGTTACGGTCCGACGCACCTTTCTGGCACTTAATATCGGATCCCGTGAGGCTCACTCTACGATCGTGAGCCTGGCCGATCCGGCCAAGACACGATTCGGTGTAAGCGTTCGCTCACTCGCTCACCCCTGCATGGGCGTGTCCCGCACGAAAGAAATTTTGGCGCAATGGCCTAGTGCTGCATACACGCGCTACATATTGTTGCAGCCAAACGTATGATTCTCCATATATCCGCTGCCCCTATTCATGAGTGAGGTCAAGAGAAAATACCCGCCGTATTGAATCGTGGGGACTGTGATGAGAATAATCCCGGATAACAATCTGGCTTCGCGCGTCATAGGTTCTTCTTTCAAACTTTGTTTTCAAGGTAAAACCCTCATAGTCGAACTGTTCCCCTTAATCTCTTCAGATAAGGCGGCTAGTGAGCAACTTGCCGCCATCGGATACCGACGTAAGTAACTTCACTTTCATCCCGACGTAACTTCATCTTCACTCGATCGCCAACGTTCTCGCCAATTTGCGATGGCGGTCGCCTATTCAAGAGTTGATGCGCCGTATCCAATATCTGAATTGGAGTTTCCGGCCTTCTCTAGGTTAAAAACATAAGATGAGACATTCTGCGCTCAACGCTTCACTTGATCATGACGCGTGCGGCGTTGGTTTCATCGCCCAATTCGGAGGCGAGGCGACGCGTGACGTTGTACAGCGTGCTCTCGTGGCGTTGGATCGACTTTCGCATCGCGGAGGCGTTGATTCGGACGGCTTGAGCGGTGACGGCGCCGGATTGTTACTTCCCATTCCTAGAGTTTTCTTTCGCGCTCAATCGCTACAGTCAGGCATCAGCCTGCCGGAAACGTTTGGACTGGGCATGGTCTTTCTGCCACCCGCCCGCGATACGGAATCGCGTCGTGCGATCGAATCGCTTGCGCAACAAACAGGGTTGCGCTGTGTGGGCTGGCGCGACGTGCCTGTCAACTTCACAATCCTCGGTTCGCTTGCCGCCTCGACGATGCCCTCGATCTGTCAGTGTTTCTTTGAATCCCTGGATCCGGCTGCGGATATCGAACGTCAGTTGTTCTTCTTGCGCAAGCGCGTGGAAACGGAGGGAACCGCCGGAACATATTTCTGCTCTCTTTCATCACGCACCGTGGTTTACAAGGGCCTTCTAACCCCTGCGCAATTCCGAGATTTCTATCTGGATCTAACGAGCTCCGATTTCCGCGCTCCGTTTGCCATTTTTCATCAACGCTACTCGACGAACACGCAACCCAGCTGGGCGATGGCGCAGCCCTTCCGCTATGTCGCGCACAACGGCGAAATCAACACGATCAGTGCGAACCGCCGGTGGATGCAGGCACGCGAGCGGAAGGTTCAGCGGGAGCTTGAGACGGGGGAATGGTTCCACGCACTCGAAGAACGCGCCAGCGATTCCGCCAGTTTCGATAATTCTCTCGAAATTCTGGGCCACCGGGGTTACCACGTTGCCGCCGCGATGTTGAGCATGGTGCCGCCGGCGTCAGAATCCAAGAGATCGGAGGCCTTGCTGAACGATTTCCTGAGAGAAGGATCCTTTGACCAGGAACCGTGGGACGGCCCGGCGGCGCTCGTCTTCACCGACGGGCACACAGTCGGAGCCAAGCTCGATCGAAACGGCCTGCGTCCCATGGGCTATTGCGTCACGTCGGACGGGCTTGTAATCGCCGGCTCGGAGGCAGGCCTCGCCGACTTGCGGTATAAAGAAGTGGTCGAACGACAGCGTCTCGGGCCGGGCGAAATGTTTGTGGTAGATCCCGCTGCCAGTAGATGCTTTCTTCAGGACGACTTCGCACAATTTCTGCCCACTCGCGATATTCGCCGAGTCCGAAAGCCGGTTCGCCTGCAACCGTCTCGTGCGACGCAAAAGAATTTGGTCAAGAATCCCATCCTCCAGCCTAAACGCGTCGCGGCAGCGCTCGGCTGGAGTCACGATCAATATCGCTTGCTCTTTCAATCGCTCGGCACTCATGCGAAAGAGGCTACATGGAGCATGGGTGACGACGCGCCGCCCGCGTTTCTCTCGGCGATGCGCCGTCCGCTCTGGGATTACTGCAAGCAGCGGTTCGCCCAGGTAACGAATCCTCCGATCGATCCCTTGCGCGAGGGACATGTAATGTCGCTCGATGTCCATCTCGCCAAAGGGCTCGTCATTCCGTCGCCATTGGTGGATCCGGGACAGATCGCCGCGTTCGGCTCGCGCCTGCACGCTCCGGTTCGTTCCGTCAGTTTCACATTTGAAGCGGCAGGAGGCATGAAAGCTGCTATCGAGGCGCTCCAACGCGTCCGCGACGAGGTGAGTGGTTCTGAACGCCGACCCCCGAGCATGATTTTGCTAAGCGATCGCAGCATAAGCTCGGAGCGCGCGGCTCTGCCCGCATTGCTCGCACTGGCCGCTGCCTGGAAAGCGCTGGTCAGCGCGGGCGGTTGTGATGTTCCGCTGATCATCGAAACCGGCCAAGTGATCGAAACTCATCACCTGGCAATGCTCATCGCTGCGGGTGCTAGCGCTGTCTGTCCTTATCTCGCGTTGGAGCTTTCCGAAAGCGCTGAAGCAGAGGGCGCTACTCGATATCGCGAAGCCGTCAATGTCGGCTTGCGAAAAGTGCTCGCCCGAATGGGCATTTGCACGGTCGGCAGCTATCGCAATAGCCAGCTCTTCGAAATCGTAGGCTTGAATCAGGACGTGCACGAAGAGTTTTTCGAAGACGCAGGTGGCGGGCTGGGCGGAAATCGCTCGAAGAGCTCCTGCAAGATTCTCTGGATCGCCACACGAGCGCTTTTGCCCCAAGCGCGAGCACTGTCGCTGCGCCACTGCGCGACGAAGGACTTTACCGCTTTCGCCAGACGGGAGAACGCCACTCCAGTTCTCCAGACATCGTCCGGCGAATGCACCACTACGTGAAGTCGCCTACGGCAGAGAACTATCGCGCATATGCGGAGCTGGCCGAAACGCGCGAGCCCGTTGCAATCCGCGATCTTTTTGATTTCGCCCCTGGCAACCCAATCGTGCTCGAAGAAGTCGATTCGGAAAGCGCGATTCTTGCGCGCTTCACCACTCAGGCGATGTCGCTGGGGGCTCTTGGTCCCGAAGCGCATCGAACGCTGGCAATCGCGATGAATAGGCTCGGCGCGCGCAGCAATACAGGAGAAGGCGGAGAAGACCCCGATGTCTACCGCTCGGAACCTGAAGCGGCCAATCGCATAAAACAGGTCGCGTCCGCCAGGTTCGGTGTAACCGCCGAATATCTAGTAAGAGCCGATGAGCTCGAGATCAAGATGGCGCAGGGTTCAAAACCTGGCGAAGGCGGCCAACTCCCAGCTGCCATGGTCACCCCGCTCATTGCGCGTCTCCGCCATGCTGTCGCGGGCATGTCGCTCATTTCACCGCCGCCGCACCATGACATTTACAGTATCGAAGACCTCGCGCAATTGATTCACGATTTGAGCGCTGTGAATCCGCTCGCAAGAATTGGAGTCAAGCTGGTAGCCGGCTCCGGCGTGGGGATCATCGCCGCCGGTGTGGCCAAAGCTGGCGCCGACGTCATCACAATATCCGGTTTTGACGGTGGCACAGGGGCCTCGCCTCTCACCTCGATCAAAAATACCGGCCTCCCGTGGGAAGTCGGCCTGAGAGAAGCCCACAATACGTTGCTTCGATCGGGATATCGAAGCCGCGTGCGCTTGCGCGTTGACGGCGGATTCAAATCAGGTCGCGATGTAATCGTAGCCGCGCTTCTCGGAGCCGATGAATTTGGATTCGGTACCGCGGCGCTGATCGCAGTCGGTTGCATAATGGCGCGGCAATGCCACCTCAACACCTGTCCCGTCGGAATCGCCACGCAGAATGAGGAACTTCGCGCGCGGTTCGAGGGCAAACCGGAGATGGTAATGTCGTATTTCCACGGGGTCGCGGAAGAGGTTCGGGAACGGCTCGCGCAACTCGGTGAGCGATCTCTCGCCGATATTGTTGGTCAAGCCGAGCGATTGCAACCGAAGAATTCGAGGGCGGCTCAATCTCTCGGCGGCTTCCTCGGTCCGTCACCTGAATCGCACGAAGGGGTGCCACCACCCGCATCGTGCGAGTGGACCCTCGATAACATGCTCATCGCCCATCTCGATTCCACATCAGCCATCCCGGCTGTGTTTCCCATCCAGAACTCGGATCGCAGCGTAGGAGCCTACCTCAGCGGGCATATTCTTCGCCGCACCTCTTTCGCAGGTTTAGGCGATCAGCAACAGGAAGTTAAATTCTGCGGCACAGCAGGCCAAAGCTTTGGTGCATTTCTCATCGGCGGCCTCACCTTCCGGCTCGATGGCGAGGCTAACGATTACGTCGGGAAAGGGTTGAGCGGCGGCACGATCGCAATTTCGGCCGGCGCAGACGCCTCACGTCGCGCGGATGTATTGGTTGGAAATACCGTTCTCTACGGCGCCACCTCAGGTGAACTTTACGTCAGTGGGCGCGCTGGGGAACGCTTCGCCGTCCGCAATAGCGGCGCTCTTGCTGTTGTTGAGGGAGTCGGCCACCACGCGTGTGAATACATGACGGCCGGCGTGGTGATTATCCTCGGCCCCACAGGCATGAATCTCGGCTCCGGCATGACGGGTGGCCTGGTCTACGTCTTAAAAGACTTGCTCGCCACCGGCGGTTACAACCGCGAATTTGTGCACTGTGCAAACGCCTGCGGCCCCACGGCTCCCGGGGAAGAAGCAAGCCTGCGCCGCGCCTTGGAAGAGCACGTTCGCCAGACAAGCAGCCCTCGCGCCATGCGTTTGCTGGCAACGAAGGGTCCACTGCCTCTCTTGCGCCTCGAACCGGTTCATCTTCCGTGTTCGCTCGCGCAAACGTGGTCCCCTTTCCTTGAGCGGTGGGAAAAGCGTGCAGCCAAAGCTGGAATAGAAGCCACGAAATTCTTGCGCCGAATGCGGTTGGACTCAACAGAAACGGTTGACGAATCGGTCGCCTAAGAACAGCCGAGCGTAAGGAATTGCCGGGCGCCGCTTATGTCGTATCGAGATGTAAGATCGCGTGTTTGGTATAATTTATCGCATCCAGAATGGACCTCGACTACCTCACTACATTTCTCGAAATCGCGAAGCAGGGCAGCTTCTCGCGTGCCGGGCAAAAACTGTTCCGCTCGCAACCGGCTGTTAGCGCTCAGATTCGCCAGCTCGAAGAGAAATACGGCCAAAAACTCTTCGATCGCGCCGGAAAATCCATGAAACTCACCGCCGCGGGAGAAGTCTTGCTCGGTTATGCCGGCCGGCTGATTACGCTGGAGAACGATTCGTTGCGAGCCGTCGCTGACCAGTCCAGCGCCCCGCGTGGCACGCTCGCGGTGGGTGCCAACGAAGCAACGTGCCTCTACGTTTTGCCCGACGTCTTCGCCGAGTTCCACCGCCGATTTCCATCCGTCCAGATCAGCGTCTATCGCAACTTCAGCCGCAAGGTGGTCGAAAAGGTTGAAGACGGCGCTGTCGATGTCGGCATCGTCACTCTTCCCGTAAAATCGCCGAGCCTCAGCACTCATCCGATTTTTCGCGATCGCCTGATGCTGATGGTGAGCCCTGGCAATCCATTGGCGAAGCACAAGACGGTGACTCCAGCCGAAATCGCAGATCAGCCCTTAATTATTCCGAAGACCGGGTTCACGCGGCAGCTGCTCGACAAACTCTTCAGGCCATACCGCGCGCAGCTTCGCATTCCGATGGAACTTCCCAGTATCGGCATGATCAAGCGATTCGTGGCAGCGGGCCTGGGCGTGTCGCTTATCAGCTCAAGCTTTGCGCGTGACGAAGTCCGTGCCGGTAAAGTAAAACTGATCGAAATAACCGACGTCGATCTTTGGCGCGAACTGGGCCTCGTCTATCGCCGCGATCGCACTCTCCCTCGCTCCGCCGCGGCATTCGTTTCGATGGTTCGCCATGGATTCAATGGCGACTCCGATCATAGCCACGCTGGACACAGCCGTCATACTGCAAAGAAACACAAGGCCACAAAATGAAGAATCAGAACTCGGCGCGCGCCTTCCGCATCGGTATCGCTGGTCCCGTTGGCTCCGGAAAGACAGCTCTCGTCGATCGCCTTAGCCAGCGCCTCTGGCCAAAATACAATCTCGCCGTTGTGACCAACGACATTTACACCAAGGAGGACGCCGAATTCCTGCTGCGACAGGGGACGCTTCCCGCCGATCGCGTCCGCGGAGTCGAGACTGGTGCATGCCCGCATGCGGCCATTCGCGAAGATGCCTCGATGAACTTGCAGGCGATTGCCGATTTTGAGCGCGCGCTTCCAGGACTCGAGCTGATCTTCGTCGAGAGCGGAGGCGATAATCTTGCCGCCGCGTTCAGCCCTGAGCTTGTGGATATTTGGATCTACGTTATTGACGTCGCCGAGGGCGATAAGATCCCCCGCAAGGGCGGTCCGGGAATCACGCGCTCGAACCTGCTGGTAATAAATAAAATTGATCTCGCTCCGTACGTCGGTGCATCGCTCGAAGTGATGGAGCGCGACTCGCGGAAAATGCGGGGCGAACTGCCGTTTGTATTCACGAATCTGCGCGATGCCGTCGGGCTAGATCCGATCGTGGCCTGGATTGAAGACGAGATGAAACGGCCCGTCGAATCGCGCCATGCGGTTATCGATGCACATGGTTCCCGTCAAAGCGTCCCTCATTCGCATGACCACGGCCATGCACACTCTCACGCGCAGGATCATTCGCATCACTAGGGGCTGAATGCCTTGGAAACGGATCGAATTTGCGGTCAGTCGCCCGACTTGCCGATTCTTGGCTATCTTCAACTCCTCCATTTGGCCGATAGCGCGCTGCCGATCGGCGCCCTAGCTCATTCCTTCGGCCTTGAAACTCTCGTTTCGCGTGGTCTATTAAAAGTCTCAAATCTCGAGGTCTTCTTGCGCGGCTATCTCGAGGAATCTGCAACGGCGGAAGCAGTCTCTTGCCGCGAAGCGTTTCGACTCGCAAGCAATGGTGTCAAAAGCTTTTCAGGCGAACGCTGGCGCCGCCTGAACCTCACCCTCACCGCGATGAAGCCTGCGCGTGAGACCCGTTCTGGCAGCGCTGCCCTAGGCCGGAATTTTCTGATGGCAGTCAGCGCTCTCGGAGATTTCCCGGTCGTTCGAAGCGCTGTGGAAGACGCTAATCAGGAATCGGATCAGAACCATCCGCGCGTCATCGAGCACAGTCCCGCTTTCGGTTTGGTCGGCGGAGCGCTTGGATTCAGCGAAGAAACCGTGGTGGTAGCGTATCTGCACCAATCCATCGCCAGCCTGGTTTCCGCCTGCCAGCGTCTCCTGCCGCTCGGACAAACCGACGCCACTCGAATTCTCTGGAATCTCAAGCCGGCCATGATCGACACAGCAAAGCACAGCCTCGCTTCGCGTTTCGACGATGTGTGTTGCTTTAATCCGCTGATCGATTGGGGTGCCATGGAACACCCAGCTCTCGGAACGCGCCTCTTCATCAGCTGAACTCAATGCTCATATTCGACGAAACCGCCAAACGAAAGCCGCCTGCCACTTACATGGCCGCGCGCATAAACGCCTCGCTCGATCTTAATTTCGAATACGACGCTGCGAGACGAACCACTGTGCTCGCCGCGAGTTCACAGGAACCGCCGCTAAAAGTCGTCCGTGCTTTTAGACTTGAAGATGGCAGCGCTCTTGTTCACCTCCACAATGTTTCGGGCGGCCTGCTCGGCGGCGATGAGTTAGCGATGTCGTTGGAAATAGGCGAGAACGCACAAGCTCAAGTCACCACCACAGGCGCCACTCGCATCTACCGCTCGCGCGCAGATGCGGCTCCCGCGATCCAGCGAATCCATGTCCACGTCGGACAAAACGCATGCCTCGAATATTTGCCCGACCCAATCATTCCGTTTGCCGGTTCCAGGTTCACTCAAGATACGAAGATCCAACTCGATGCAAGTTCCGGCCTATTCTGGTGGGAGGTTCTTGCTCCTGGTCGCGAAGCCCGCGACGAGCTGTTTGCCTACGATGCCGTCGAGATGAAAACCAGCATCTGCGCGCTCGACAGTCCGATTGCGATCGAACGCGTCCGCCTACAGCCCCGCCTTTATCCCCTCACTTCGCCCGCTCGACTCGGAAAATATCGATACTGGGCCACTTTTTACATTTGCCGCGTCGGCGTGGAGCCCAACAGATGGCTCGCTCTCGAAGAGCAACTCCGAGAAGTCGCGCGCGAACTTTCTCCGGCAGCCGACGCGCTGTGGGGCATTAGCACCTTGCTTGTCCACGGCATTGTCTGCAGATGCCTGGCTATACACGGACGCGACGCTCTCGCCTGCCTTAACAAACTGTGGCGCGCCGCGAAACTTTCGCTGTACGGCACCGAAGCGATTCCACCGCGAAAAGTGAATTGACACTGAGGTCGTAACTTTATTGGGAGAAGACCAATGCACCTAACGCCTCGAGAACAAGAAAAGCTGATGGTCGTCGTCGCGGCTGACCTCGCTCGCAAACGCCAGGCTCGCGGCCTGAAACTTAATTACGTGGAAGCGGTCGCGATCCTCTCCGCCGAAGTGATGGAAGCAGCCCGCGATGGAAACACGGTGGCGCAAATCATGAGTTCGGGTGCGAAGATTCTCAATAGAAGCCAGGTGATGGATGGCGTCGCCGAGATGATTCACGAAGTGCAAGTCGAAGCTACCTTTCCAGACGGCACAAACCTCGTCACGATTCACGATCCAATCCGCTGACGCCATGAACCCTGGTGAATATCTCCTCGACGAAAGTGCCGGACCGATTCTTGCGAATGCCGGGCGTAACACGCTCCGCCTGCTCGTCAAAAACACCGGCGACCGCCCCGTCCAGGTCGGCAGCCACTACCACTTCTTTGAAACCAATCGCGCGCTCTCGTTCAATCGTCCGGCGGCATTTGGCATGCGCCTCAATATTCCAGCAGGAACAGCGGTTCGTTTCGAGCCCGGTGAAGAAAAGGACGTGGAGCTCACCGAGTTCGGAGGCGACCGCGTGATTCACGGCGGCAACGGTTTAGTCCGCGGCGCGATCGCCGATTCCTCTTTGCGGAAGCGAGCGATCGAGCGCGCGCGCAACGATGGATTTCAATCGAGCGGGTCAAGTAACTCAAAGACCGATTCACAAACCGGTTCGAAGGGTAGCTCGAAATGACCCTCAAGATTCCTCGCCGCACCTACGCCGATCTCTACGGTCCCACCAAAGGCGACCGCATTCGCCTCGCTGACACGGATCTCCTGATCGAAATAGAAAAAGACTTCACCCATTACGGCGATGAGATCACTTTCGGCGGCGGAAAAGTAATTCGCGACGGCATGGGCCAGAGCAGCACCGCCATCCGCGGCACAAAACCCGGCGTGCTCGATCTCGTCATCACCAACGCCGTGATTCTCGATCATTGGGGAATCGTGAAAGCCGACATCGGCATCAAAGACGGCCGCATCGTGGGAATCGGAAAAGCCGGAAACCCCGACACAATGGACGGCGTCGACCCGAATCTCGTCGTCGGCGCCGCCACGGAAGCCATCGCCGGCGAAAACCTCATCGTCACTGCCGGTGGCATTGATAGCCACGTCCACTTCATCTCTCCCCAGCAGGTTTACGAAGCGATTTCGAGCGGGATCACGACGATGATTGGCGGCGGCACAGGCCCTGCCACAGGCACAGCCGCCACCACTTGCACGCCCGGCGCCTGGAACCTCGCGCGCATGTTACAGGCTGCCGAAGCGTGGCCAATGAATTTCGGCTTTCTCGGCAAAGGAAACTCCTCCGCCCTCCCGCCTCTGGCCGAACAAGTCGTGGCCGGTGCGTGCGGCCTAAAACTCCACGAGGATTGGGGCACCACACCCGCCGCAATCGACTCGTGTCTCAAAGTCGCCGACGAGTTCGACGTTCAAGTGGCAATTCACACCGATACGATCAACGAAGCAGGTTTCCTCGAAGCCACTGTTGCCGCAATTGCCGGCCGCACGATCCACACTTATCACACCGAAGGCGCTGGCGGTGGCCACGCCCCGGACATCATTCGCATCGCGTCATTCCCCAATATTCTCCCTTCTTCGACGAATCCCACGCGCCCCTTCACGATTAACACAATCGCCGAGCATCTCGACATGCTCATGGTCTGCCACCATCTGAATCCCAATGTCCCCGAAGATGTTGCTTTCGCCGAGAGCCGCATTCGCCCCGAAACCATCGCCGCCGAAGACATCCTCCACGATATGGGCGTCATCAGCATGCTCTCGAGCGATTCCCAGGCCATGGGCCGCATCGGCGAAATTATCATTCGCACCTGGCAGACCGCACACAAAATGAAAATGCAGCGCGGCCCGCTCCCGGAAGATTCCGCTCGGAATGACAATTACCGCGCGAAGCGCTACGTCGCGAAGTACACCATCAATCCCGCTATCACCCACGGCGTATCCGGCGAAGTCGGCTCCATCGAATCGGGCAAGCTTGCCGACCTCGTTCTCTGGAAGCCTGCATTCTTCGGCGTGAAGCCCGAGATGATCATCAAGGGCGGTTTTATTGCCTGGAATGCGATGGGCGACCCGGGCTCCTCGATTCCCACTCCTCAACCGGTTCTCTATCGGCCGATGTTCGGCGCCTTCGGCTCTGCCCCCGCCGCCACGAGCATCACATTTCTTTCTAAAGCGGCTCTTGCCGCTGGTCTCCACGAAAAGCTTGGGCTGAAAAAAACCGCCGTTGCCGTTAAGAACTGCCGCAATATCGGGAAAAAAGATCTCATCCACAATACAGGCACTCCCGACATCGCCGTTGATCCCGAAACTTACGAAGTGCGCATCGACGGGCACCTCATCACATGCGAGCCCGCCACCATTCTTCCGCTCGCCCAGCGCTATTTCCTCTTCTGATGTTCGCGTAATCCTGGTCAGCAAATCACCGGCTCTGCGGTGCAGCGCGCGACTGCATCTGCTTATCACGTCGGCCGGCTCAATGGCATAACTGGGATTTATCCTACACAGCAAAACTATAAATTTGACTGTTATCCCCGGCGTGAGGCCAACTAGATTCGCTTTCGCTCGTTTCGCGCGTGATGATTGGAGGTTTGCCTGTCTCCTGACATGGGTGCCCGCCTCGGGCCTGAGCGGTCCGTGGGGAAGAAAACGGGTGCGGAGATCATCTGGGAGTGCCTCGAGCGCCTGGGTGTGAAGTGTATTTTCGGCTATCCGGGCGGCGCGATTCTTCCGGCCTACGACGCGATGACCCGATACGGCGTCCATCACGTCTTGGTGCGCCATGAACAAGGCGCCACTCATATGGCTGACGGTTACGCCCGCGCCAGTGGAAACGTGGGCGTCGCCTTGGCAACCTCCGGCCCCGGCGCAACTAATATGGTCACTGGCATTGCCACCGCAATGATGGACTCTTCGCCCATCGTTTGCATCACCGGCCAGGTGGGAAGCAAATTGATCGGCAGCGATGCGTTTCAGGAGACCGACATCACGGGAATTACGCTGCCCATTACAAAACACAATTACCTCGTCACGCGCCCGGAAGATGTTGCGCCCTCCATTCGCGAGGCCTTCCTCGTCGCTGCGTCCGGCCGTCCCGGCCCCGTTCTTGTCGATATCACAAAGGACGCGCAGAACAACTCCTGCTCGTTCGATTGGGATGCTGCGGCGCCCCGCCTCCGCCGGCCAATTTCTGAACCGTCGATTGCAAATAGGAGTTTAGGCGAAGCGCTCGATCTGATCCGCGAAGCTCGCCAGCCGGTGATCCTGGCTGGTCATGGCGTAATTCTTTCAGGCGCCGAACGCGAACTGCTCACCTTTGCGGAAGCGGTGAATACGCCCGTGGCTCTCACTCTGCTGGGAATTGGCGCATTTCCGGCTTCTCATCCCCTGTGTCTCGGGATGATGGGAATGCATGGAGAAGCGTGGGTCAACAAAGCGATACAGGAATCGGATCTGCTCCTCGCCTTTGGAATGCGGTTCGATGATCGCGTCACGGGCACCCTGAAAACCTATGCGCAAAACGCAAAAAAGATCCATGTCGACATCGATCCCGCGGAGATTAACAAAAATGTGCCCGTCGACGTGCCTATCGTGGGCGACCTTCGCGAAGTGCTACGCCGATTGTTGCCCGAGCTGAAGCGAACCGTTCACACCGAGTGGCTGGTTCGGATCGAAGATTCGAAACAGGATTCCGCCATGCGCGACATTCAGAGCCTGCCGGATGACGGGCATCTTTATGCGGCGCACGTGATCAACGAATTGTGGCGCGAGACTCACGGTGATGCAATCGTCGTCACCGATGTGGGCCAGCACCAGATGTGGGAAGCGCAATATTACCGGCACGATAGGCCGCGCACTTTGATTACTTCGGGCGGTCTCGGCACGATGGGGTTTGCTCTTCCGGCAGCGATCGGCGCGAAATTCGCCCGGCCCGAAGCGGAAGTATGGGTCGTCGTGGGGGATGGCGGATTTCAGATGACCATGGCGGAACTCGCCACGATCGTGCAGGAAAAAATCAACATTAAGATCGCCATCATCAACAACGGCTTCCTCGGCATGGTCCGGCAGTGGCAGGAATTCTTTTACGACGGCCGGTATTCTTCCACGCCGCTGCTAAGCCCCGATTTCGTGAAGCTCGCCGACGCATTCGGAATTGCCGGCGCAGCGGTAAGTAAACGAGCGCAGATCGCCCCGGCATTGCAGACAGCCCGAAACCACGCAGGGCCCGTCTTGATTGATTTTCAGGTCGAGCAAGAAGACTCCGTGTTTCCGATGGTTCCGGCGGGCGCAGCACTCGATGCCATGACCCGCCGTCCAAATCCGCTTGTCGAAAGAGCGACCGATGCCTGAAACGCAAAAGCTGCATACGTTCGTGCTCTACGTGGAAAACCATCCGGGGGTGCTGAATCGCGTCGCATCGCTCTTTCGGCGCCGCGCATACAATATCGAATCGCTCACCGTCGGCCACACGGAACGTCCGGGCATTTCGCGCATGACCATCGTAGCCGGTATCAGCGAAGGCGCCGCCCAGCGCGTGGAGGCGAATTTATACAAGCTCGTGCCGGTTCTGTCGGTAGAAGACGTCACCCACAGCCCAACCACCTCTCGAAGTCTCGCCCTAATCAAGGTCGAAGCGCAGGAAGAATCGCGCCACCGCTTGATGGAAGTCGTCCGCGTCTTCCGCGCGCGCGTAGTGGACCTCGCAGCGCAATCGCTTGTTGTCGAAATCACAGGTACCGAAGAAAAGATTCAAGCACTCGTCGAAGTTCTACGCCCGTATGGAATTCTTGAAATGGCAAGGACAGGGCAGGTGGTTATGTCACGCGGTGCGAGACGGAAGCCGGACGACCGCTCTGCGGTTTTGGATGAATTGTCGTTCGAGACCGAAGCTTCGCAATCCGTGTAAGCGAACTAATCGAGGCACTGTTAGGGGGAAGAAAATGGCAACAATCTATCAGGAAGGCGCGGCGGATCTGGCCCTCATTCAGGCAAAGAAAATAGCAATTATCGGATACGGATCGCAAGGCCACGCCCACGCTCTAAATTTGCGTGATAGCGGTTGTGATGTCCGCATCGGATTGCACCGCGAAAGCCGCTCGCGCGAGAAGGCAATCGCAGCAGGCCTCACGGTGAATTCGGTTGCGGACGCTGCTGCATGGGGCGACGTGATCATGATTCTCGCGCCAGACACGGCGCAGCCAGAGATTTACGAACGCGACATTGCCCCGTATCTCTCCCCGGGAAAAATGCTGATGTTTGCGCACGGCTTCAACGTCCGCTACGGCACGATTCAGATTCCCCCCGGCGTTGACGTGACTATGGTCGCGCCGAAAGCGCCAGGCCATCGTGTCCGTGAGGTTTTCGTCGAAGGTGGCGGAACGCCCGCGCTACTTGCGGTTCATCAGGACGCAACCGGCTCAGCGAAGCAGCTCGCCCTTTCGTACGCCAAAGCAATCGGTGCCGCGCGCGCAGGAGTAATCGAAACTACATTCACGGAAGAAACTGAGACGGACCTCTTTGGCGAGCAGGCGGTTCTTTGCGGCGGTGTCAGCGCTCTGGTCAAGGCTGGATTCGAGACGCTCGTAGATGCCGGCTATCAGCCGGAAATCGCCTATTTTGAGTGCCTTCATGAATTGAAACTGATCGTCGACTTGATGTACCGCGGCGGCCTGGCTTACATGCGTTACTCCGTCAGCGACACTGCGGAGTATGGCGATTACACCGGCGGCCCACAGATCATCACAGAGGAAACGCGCCGCACCATGCGCCATATGCTCGCGAAGATCCAAAATGGAGAATTCGCTCGAAAGTGGATCGCGGAAAATGAATCAGGCCGACCCGAATTCAGCGCAAGCCGCCGCAAAGAGCGGCGCCAGTTGATCGAAGAAGTCGGCTCGCGACTTCGTGCGAATATGCAGTTTCTCGATCCAGTTACAGCGCCGGATTTGGACGCGGCCGCTCCTGAGCAATCGCCTGCGGCGGTGACAGCCGGAGCCAAGTAGTCCACATACTCATTAATATTAGGAAAGGAATCGCAGCATGGGTTTTGATGAAGCTCGCTGGGTTTGGATGAACGGCACGATCGTGCCGTGGAACGCGGCGACTCTGCACGTCTCCGCGCACACGCTTCATTACGGCAGCGGAGTATTCGAAGGGATCCGGTGCTACGACACCGTCGACGGCCCGGCGATTTTTCGTCTTCGCGAGCACTTGCAGCGTCTGGCCGACTCGGCCAGGTTCTACGACATGGAGATTCCTTACACTGCCGAGGAATTGGAAGACGGAATCTGCGAGTTAATTCAACTCAACGATTTCCGTGATTGCTACATCCGCCCGCTTTGCTATCGCGGCAGCCGCACTTTGCATCTCAATCCGCGTGCGTGCCCGGTCGAAGTTGTGGTCCTCGCGTGGCCCTGGGATCCCTTCCTTAATTCCGGCGAAAAGGAAAAGGGAGTGCGAATTTGTGTCTCACCATGGCGGAAATTTGATTCGCAAATGGTGCCTTCCACCGCAAAGGCTTGCGGCCAGTACATTAACTCGATCTTGGCCGTCCAAGATGCTGAGCGCAGAGGCTATGATGAAGCCCTGCTACTTGACGCAGATGGATGCATTGCGGAAGGCTCCGGAGAGAATCTCTTCCTTGTTCGCAGCGGTCGGCTCGTCACGAATGACGCGCGGCATTCGATTCTTCTCGGGATCACACGTGACGCGACTATTGAAATCGCGAACGATTTGGGCATCGAGGTAGAAATCAGAGCCCTTATGCTGGATGATTTACTCTCGGCTGACGAAGCATTTTTTACCGGCACAGCTGTGGAAGTTGTAGCGATCCAAGAACTGGAAGGGAAAAGAATCGGCTCAGCCATACCGGGACAGGTGACGCAAAGAATTCAAAAAGCCTTTCGCGCAGTAACCTCCGGCCGAAGCGAGAAGTACAAGCACTGGTTGCCTACAGTTGCATCCCCGAGGATGGCTGCGCTGAAGAAATCTGCCAATTGACTGCCGCCCGCCAATAATCTCCATGAGCTTGAACAATAGAAGCAAAGCGATCACGCAGGGCGTCGAGCGCACTCCGAACCGCGCAATGCTTCGCGCTGTGGGGTTCGGCGATTTCGATTTCGACAAGCCCATCATAGGAATCGCAAATGGCTATAGCACCGTCACTCCGTGCAACGCCGGCTTGAACGAACTCGCCATCCGCGCCGCCGAAGTTCTTCATAGCTCCGAAACGATGCCGCAGCTTTTCGGTACCATCACCGTCAGCGACGGAATTTCGATGGGCACCGAAGGGATGAAATATTCCCTGGTCTCCCGCGAAGTGATTGCCGATTCGATCGAAGTCGTCTGCAAAGCGCAACAAATGGATGGTGTCCTCGTCATCGGCGGCTGCGACAAGAACATGCCCGGCGGAATGATCGCCATTGCGCGCCTCAACATCCCTGCCGTATTCCTCTACGGCGGCACGACGAAACCCGGCCATCACGCGGGGAAGGATCTCACCATCGTCAGCGCTTTTGAAGCGGTGGGACAATTCAGCGCCGGACAAATCAGCGCGCAGGAATTGCTGGAAATTGAGCGCCACGCATGTCCCGGATCGGGCTCCTGTGGGGGAATGTATACGGCCAACACGATGTCGTCCGCGATTGAGGCCATGGGAATGAGCCTGCCGTTTTCATCGACAATGACTGCTGCGGAATATGAGAAATTGGAAAGCGCCGCAGAGTCCGCTCGCGTGCTCGCGAACGCGGTTCGCCAACAGATTCTGCCGAGCCGGATTCTCACGCGCGAGGCCTTTGAAAACGCCATCGCCGTAGTGATGGCCACCGGCGGTTCGACGAATGCGGTTCTCCACCTCCTTGCCATCGCGCGCGCCGCTCACGTGCCTCTTTCAATCGACGACTTCGAAGCGATTCGTCCGCGCGTTCCCGTTCTCTGCGATCTGAAACCTTCGGGCAAGTATGTAATCACGGACTTGCACGCCTCGGGTGGCATTCCGCAGGTGATGAAAATTCTTCTCGCAAATGGCGTTTTGCACGGCGAAGCGCTCACGGTCTCAGGGCAAACGATTGCCGAAACCCTCAAAAATATTCCGCCCGAGCCGAGCCCCGATCAGGATGTGATCCGCCAATGGAGCAAGCCGGTCTACCCAGAAGGGCACCTCACGATTCTCCGCGGCAATTTGGCAACCGAAGGATCCGTGGCAAAAATTTCGGGCGTAAAAAACACCAGGATAACGGGCCCGGCACGCGTTTTCGATTCAGAAGAGGACTGCCTTCAGGCGATCCTTGCGAAGAGAATCGCGCGCGGCGATGTAATCGTAATCCGTTATGAAGGGCCGAAGGGCGGCCCTGGAATGCGCGAAATGCTGGCACCGACGTCGGCGCTGATTGGAGCCGGCCTCGGCGATTCGGTGGCGCTGATAACCGACGGCCGCTTTTCCGGTGGCAGTTACGGGATGGTCGTAGGCCACGTTGCGCCTGAGGCAGCCGTAGGCGGAAGCATCGCGCTCGTTCGCGAAGGTGACGAAATCACGATTGACGCTCCCGCGCGCCGCCTCGATCTCGACGTTGCAGCGCATGAATTGGCCGCGCGCCGAGCGCAGTGGAAACCACCCGTTCAACGCTACCGCTCCGGTGTGCTTGCCAAGTATGTGAAACTCGTTTCCAGCAGCAGCACAGGCGCGGTCACCGACGATTTCGCCGCGGACTAGGGAGGCAGGCTGAACGCCTCGTTGCGGGTTGAGTCGATCGCCACGGCTCCAGTGGAAATAACTTCGACTCATCAAGCAGCGCCAGGCCGCGTGAGTCAAAGTCATTGCCGGCCTGCGATTGACTTCCTCTTTCAATTCTGCGCGCTAAGTGGGCGAGTGATATCGAGTCGCCGCATCTTGTAAAGCAAGGTCGTACGCTTTACCCCCAGTCGTAGAGCCGCCCCGTCGGGACCTCCGATTACCCAATCAGTGTCGCGTAAAGTTTCGAGGATGTGTTTCCGTTCGGCGTCAGCCAGAGTTTGAACCGTCGACCCGGAATGTTCGCCAGCTCGCTTCACATCGGCGAGTACGGGAGGATAGAGAACTGCGCTCGATGACAGAATCACGCAGCGTTCTATGACGTTTTGTAATTCCCGCACGTTGCCGGGCCATTCATAGCGAACGAGCGCTTTCATATCTTCCACGCGAATGCTCTCGATCGACTTTTGCATGCGTTTCGCATATTTCTTCGCGAAATGCCATGCCAAAGAGGGAATATCATCCTTCCGCTCACGAAGCGCGGGCAGTTCGATTGGGAAGACGTTCACTCGGTAGTAGAGGTCTCTGCGAAATCGGCCTTTCTTGACCATCCTACCGAGCTCCCGATTTGTCGCAGCCACAAGACGGAAGTTTGTGCGAATCGTCTGATGGCTCCCGAGCCTCTCGAATTCGTGCTCTTGCAAAACCCGCAGTAGCTTGGACTGACATTCCAGCGGAATATCGCCGACCTCGTCAAGGAAAATCGTCCCTCCATTCGCAAGTTCAAACAGTCCCACTTCGCGCGCAACAGCACCGGTAAATGCACCCTTCTCGTGACCGAACAGTTCGCTCTCAAGGAGCCCGGCCGGTATGGAAGCGCAGCTGGTGGTAACCAAAGTCCTATCTCTTCGTGGGCTGAGACTGTGTATAAGCCTTGCGAGAAGCTCTTTTCCAGTGCCAGTTTCCCCGAGAATAAGCACTGTCGAATCCGTGTGGGCGACAGTCTCGACTTGCTTTAGTGCTCTTTTCCAACCAAAACTCTCTCCGACGCTGTCCGAAAGGGAACTGCCCTGGTCTTCAGTCGCATGCGTCGTTGCTCCGGACTTCTCTGCTGAAAACTTCGCGAGTCGCAGACCATCGCTGATTTTGCAGGAATTATGTTCTTCCATCGCGGCCCTCCAACTAACGACACCGCCGTTTAGGTTGTTATGGGCAGGGTGACGAGGGGTAATTCGAATTCGCTTGCGTAGTTACTTCCAATCAAATGTGGCTTCTGTTCAAAATCGATGTTTACTGCCAGGCGAAAGGTTCAGCAATAGGGTAATCACCCTACGCGGATCGACACGTGCAATAGAGGAACTCCTTGCTTAAATGCCCGAAGGCCTGTTTTCACCGGTAGCGAGTTTGTCGGCAGCTATGAGCGAAGTTTGCCGGCTTCCGGTGGAGTTGCTTTTCGTTCTCGGTTTCCCATAATCTGGCCTTTGAGCTTCGAGTTTGTTCCTCCGCGAACGATGCAATTCTATCTGTGTCTCGCAGGAGCCGCTGCCCGCCCAATCGGAAAACCGTGCGCGGGGAACTCCCGATCTAACATCGGGCCGGTCGGTCTTCCCGCGCGCAGGTTTCCGAGCTGATAGGGCTCGAGCGGCCGCCCCGGGTGTTCAAGCATCGATCGTTCCTGCATCGCGAACGGCACTCTCATTGGCGGAGGGGAATTCCTGGTGATCAATCCGGGAGGGGATGTCGAAGCCCAGTGTCCCAGCGTTGGTTCTGGTGCGAAGGTCCTCGTTGTCCTAGATACAGGCATCGGACTCTCACCCGCGTGCGGGGCTGTTCGTGCTGCGGCCACCGGCATGGACCGCACGGGTGGCGCAGCAACGGGTTTACCCGGCAACGCCGCGTGCAATGTCGGGTTCACAGCAGGATGCGGGACGATGGAGGCCTTTGCGAGCGCTTCTGGCGAAGCGCGAACCATCTGATCGGCCACTCGCATTCCGCTCCTAAAGGCATCTTCGCGGACCACGGTCGCGCCAACCGTTTTATAGGCGTAGTGAACTTCGTTTATATTCCTGACGTTGATGATATTCGTTATGTTCGTCACGTTGCGGACGTTGGTGACGTTCACTATGCGCAGGTAATCCCCACCGTAGTGATACCAAGGGAAGAACGGTTCGCCCGGGCCGAGCGGGAACCATGCTGCCACACCTATTCCTGCTCCAATCCCGACGCTGACCGCGAAACTCGGGCCTCCGATGAATCCGACGAACGCGGGGGCGTAAACGGGCACCGGAACGATGGGTCCTGGTACCCATCCCCAGGCAACTCCGATGTGAACCCAGCGGCCATAGTGAAATTGACAGAATCCCCAGGGCTCATCTTCCACCCACGTCCATCCCCACGGTGTCACCCACACCCAGCGTCCGACCCTATAGGGAACCCAGTCTACCGCAACACCGGCTGGGTACCAGACAGGGCCGTATTCCGGAACCTCTTGCCAGGTTCCGTATGTATCTAATTCTTCATACCCCGGAGTATGGCGGCTCACGTATTTTGACGACTTAGAGGACGAAAGTCGTAGGTCGCGCTCTTCGCACCACCGATCAAAGGCGTCGAACGGGGGCAGAGGAATTGATTCAATCCGGATTGGGTTTTGTGCCGTGAGTTTCGCGGCTTGGCCGGATTGCAGCGTTTGAGAAACGCCCCTGCCGGTTATTTCCAGCCTGCCGGTGTTCACGCTCACCGTTGAATACATTCCGCTAGCCTCGACGCTGACGCGGTAACTGCCTTCGCTAAGAAGCGTCAGGGCGCCATTGGGAGTGTCCACTTCCACTTTATCGCCGGGAAGCACTTCGTGAACGGTAACGCGCAAACTGCCCTGATTAATGCCGAGCTGCACGATTTGATTGTTCAGGTTTGTGACCGTCAGGTCGCTCGCATCCGCCAGGCGAATTGTGTAGGCGCCGAGTTCGAGCTCAGCCCATGCGCCTCTTTCAGTGTAGATGCGATCGCCCGTCGTCACGGGAAAGTTGAGAGTCGCCTGGCTCCACTGAGTGAGCCCCGCCCTCAAGAACGAGACATTGCCCTTCAAAAAACTGAGACGGGCAACGCGTGAAGGGGGATTCTCAGCCGGCGCGTTTGCTTGGGCAGGCGGATTTCCGGCGGGGGGCGGGGGTTCTTGACCGAACGACGCTGTAGCCAGCATGATCGCGATTACTGGGATAAAAATGCACAAATAATTTGAGAAACGTTTTGTAGCTGTCATTTCCTGCCTCCCTAATCAGCGAACGTCGTGCCGCCCCACCTTCGGAACAGGGAGCGTGTGAGGAGTGAGGACCGCCGGTGGGCCGAATCGGTCAATGGCGGCGGCCCTCATTGTTCCAGGAATTACGGGAGTGACCATGCAGGAACCCTCGGTCGCAGTGAAACATCCTAGTTACTGCTGGAGGCTACTGGTTTTGTCTGAATCGCCTGGTTGGCTTCGACCTCGTTCTTGTCAGGCGTCATCGCAGTCACTCGTGTTTGCTTGAGTGCAACCACTCCCGACGACGTTTTTGAATTTGTAGACTTCGAGACATTGGGGGACATCGAATCGGCCATCGCCGGAACATTCTTGTGGTTAGCTGCGGCCAATTCAGTAGCGCGCGTCCTCGGATAGACGAACTCGTAGCCGTAGTTGTCACCCGGATAGAACCACGCGCGAATCGCCGGCGGTGAACCCTGGGCGCGTTCTTCGAAAGTGATGATTGGATTGTCGGCGGGCGTCAAGCGGTAATCCGGGATCGCGAGAACTGTCGCAATTAATTGAGTCTCATCCTTATTCCAGATTTGCACGATGCTCCGATCGGAATCAGAATCGAACAGCTTGAAGACATACGTGCCTACCGGCAACGCTTTGCCGGGAATTTCCACGGGCCCGTTGAAAGTGACGACGGTTTTCTTGTTGTACTCGTCGGCCCGCGCGACCAGAACTGCCAGCATTACGAGGCAAAGCCACATGGCGACTCTTTTAGTGGTCCGCATAAAATTCGCCTCCGAGGCTTCGTAGGGAAGCCTTTCAATTGTTGAGTGCATGGCACCTCTCGCTCCAAACGGAAGTAATTTGCAGCGCGACTCTAAGTGCTCCCAGACAAACCGGTTAGCGAGATTCCGGGGTTCGGGTACGAGGATTGTTCGTGCCCGACATAGCTGTCCGCTGTCATCCTACTGACAGTGATTGGTCAATTGCGGCGTGAAATGCCGAGGCGGCGCATTTTGTAAAGAAGCGTAAATGCATGTGACTTCGAATCGTGCAGCTGCGCCGTGAGGGCCGCCGACCACCCAATCGGTTTGCCGCAAAGTTTGTAATATGTGTTCCCGTTCTGCATCCGCGAGAGATCGGATTTCACCGAATCGTTTTTCCCAACGCGTTTTATGTCACCGAGGCCAGGCAGGTAAGGAACGCGGCCGTCGAAAGAATTGCTAATCGTTCGATCACATTCTGCAGCTCGCGCATTTCCAGCCGGGCGAACAGGACCAGAGTTTCCATATCGCTCGGGCGAACAATTTCGATCGACTTGTTTATGCGCTGCGGGCACGTCGTCGCGAAGTGGGATATCAGGAGGGGAATATCTTCGCGTCGCTCGCGGAGCGGAGGAGTTCGATCGGGAAAACGTTCGGCCAGCGATGAACCAACACTTTGAATTCGCTTCACAGGAAGCGATGTCAGAACACTGTCGAAAGACCGACGTGGCGCCCTCCAGAAATCGCAAATTGACAGCATGCCCGGCGCAAACGTTGCGCTAATCGCTTTGGACAGAGCATTTACAGAACATGCCATATGGAATGCACATTGGAATGCAGGGTGCTGTTGTGTTGTGCGTTGGCCGAGATTGGAAACAAATCGAGGTAAAAAAACGGATGGGCATGGCTCAAACATTCCGGTTGATTCCGCAGAGCCCAGAAGCCATGCCGCCGCAAACGCGGCACTGGCGTAAGGAGCTTCTTTCACACGCGCAGCCATCCAGAAACGCGGTTTCCAAACCTGATTTCCTGCCCGCGAGCGAAGAGTCGGTAATCGTCAAGAGCGCCATCGCTGGAGATACGGAAGCGCTTGCAGCCGTCTTCGCTCGCGAACAGGCCCGCCTTTTGCGCACTGCGTTTTCAGTACTCCGGAGCAAAGAAGATGCCGAGGACGCAGTGCAATGCGCCTTGTTGTCTGCATACACAAAACTTCGTTCGTTTGAAGGGCGTTCAAAATTTTCTACGTGGCTCACGCGCATTGTTGTAAATGCAGCACTCGTGAGCCGTCGAAGGCTTCGCACTCGCCCTGTGTTGTTGCCCCTCGACGAACACATTGCCGGAGATCTTACGCAACGATCTAATCGACTGGTCGACTCCCGTTTCAACCCGGAAGAAGTTTGCTCTCTGGCGGAAATGAAGGGCCGGCTGGACAGCGAAATGAGCCGCATCTCCCCTCTACTTCGATCAACTCTTAAACTTCGGTACATCGCCGGTCTCACCACTCCGGAAACAGCACGCACACTGAGAATCAATATCAGCGCCGCAAAATCGCGTATGGCACGCGCGCGCCGCCAGCTCGCAGCTCGCATGGCAGCTCCGAGCGCGGGGCTATCGCACCCCAAATTCGGCACAATCGGCAGCCGCCCGGATAGCGCTGAGGGTGGCCCGACGTACCCAACATAGGAGAAATCAAATGAATGACATGGAATTGAAAAAGAATGTGGAAGAAGAACTCAGTTACGAGCCCAGCGTCGATGCTTCGGGAATTGGCGTCGCTGTGAGGGACAGGATCGTTACGCTGACGGGCCACGTGAACAGTTACTGGGAGAAATGGAACGCAGAGCGCGCCGCCTTGCGCGTATCTGGCGTAAAGGCACTCGTGAACGAACTGGAAGTCCGTCTGCCCACGTCCAGCGAACGCACGGATGAAGATATTGCCCGGGCGGCGGTGAGTGCTCTGGCCTGGTCCATCGTGGTTCCAAAGGATCGAGTCAAGGTCAAGGTATCCAGGGGCTGGGTCACGCTGGAGGGATCGGTCGACTGGAAATTCCAGAGCTCCGCTGCGGAATCGGCTGTGAGGAAACTCGTGGGCGTGAAAGGTGTCACCAATCTGATCGAAGTAAAGTCCAAGGTAAGCCCGGCCGAGGTGAAGTCTCAGATCGAGTCGGCGCTAAAACGCAGCGCGGAGCTGGATGCAAAGCGGATCACTGTAGAAGTCGATGGCGGAAGGGTGATCCTGCGCGGATCCGTTCGCACGTGGGCGGAATGCGAGGAAGCCGAACGGGCTGCTTGGCGCGCTCCCGGGGTGTATAGCGTCGAGAACGACATCGCAATCAACGCAGCGGCAGCGGCGGCGGCATAAACAAACGCAAACGGACGGAAAAATTCCGCACGCGCGATCTGTAGCTTGGACCACAGCTTGGACGAGAAGGGCGCTTTCGCCAAGGGCAGAGTTTGTGGAGAAAACGTACGACTAAAAATCTCACAGGGGAGGATTCCAATGGCAGACCTTGCACGCAGAAACAATGTTTTCAGTGAGCTTTTCGATTTCAGGCGTGATTTCGACAGCTTGTTCAATCGATTTCTCACCGGTTCGGCAGCGAATACGGACCTGGCACCGCCGGCGATCAGATTCGTTCCGCCGATCGAAGTTCGTTTCGACAATCAGGACAAGAAATACCACGTGCGCGTGGCGCTGCCGGGCGTGGATCCCAATGAGATTCAGCTCAACTTGCACGGCAACCGGCTGACGATCAGCGGTGAACACAAGAGCGATCAGGAGAAAAAGGGCTCTGACTACGTCCACAGGGAGTTTTCCTACGAACGCTTCGAGCGCACCGTCGTTCTTGCCGAGGACGTGGATACCGAAAAGCTGAACGCGGAATTTAATAACGGAATGCTGGAAATTACGGTGCCAGTGAGCTCCGCCGCACTTCCGAGAAAAGTCGAAATCAAGAATCTGCCTCAGGCACAGGCCGGGGCGCAAGCAAAGAGCCAGCCGCAACAGGCGAATGAAGCGCAAGCAAAGTCCGCTGCGGGCGGTAAGTAGCTAAGTAAAAGCCGAGACGCCGGAACAGAAAGATTGACTGCAACCAGTCAAAGTTGAGCGGAGGTGCTGAATGCGGAGTGGGTTGCAGGAAGTGGAGTTTGATTATCGGCTGAACGATCGGAGTGGGGGCAAGGGTTGTCAATGACACGCAACATCCGAGCGGGGTTTTCGAGGTGTCGCATCGAAACGCCCCGGCACATTCCACTGCAAGCTCTGCGGCAAAGGGCCGTCGACAGCAAGACTGCGTGACTGACGGCCCTTCAAATCCGAAGCGCACCGAGACGGCGGAGCGGGCCAAAGACAAAGACGCTTTGATCGCTTTCGACGACAAAGAACTCAGTGCCTGGGTGATGCGGCTCGGAGAGGAGCGTTCGGGGCGATTTCTATGTGCTCTCGCGGAGGCCGTGATGAAGGCGGATGCGGACGACTATTCCCTGATTCGGCCGGCACTGCTCGACTTGAAGCGCAAGCACCGCCACGGTGGGCCAAGAACCGAAAGAGTCGTCAGCTCGATCGCCAGAAAAAAGAAAGCAACCATGATTCGCCGCCTCAAAGCAGGGGCCAATGAAAATCACGACGCGCAT
This sequence comes from uncultured Acidobacteriota bacterium, assembly GCA_963790945.1. Classification (GTDB taxonomy): domain Bacteria; phylum Acidobacteriota; class Terriglobia; order Acidiferrales; family UBA7541; genus Palsa-295. Next base: position 155,285 of record CAWBRH010000025.1, on the reverse strand, counting down.
CGGTTCCAATATCTTGTCGCTCATAGTGCTTTTACTGATTCCGTTCGACCTGGTTCAGGTCGATGGGTTCTGGGGCCGCCCGCACAAACTCAGCGCAGCAACCGGGCAATCAGGCCAACAATCACCAGTCACGGTTCCCGCCAGACCCCCGAACCCACTTTACAAAGGTGAGCAGACCCCGCAACCGCCGGAAATCAAGTTCACTCCCGGCACTCGCACCGTGACGATCGATTTGCAGGTCCAAGACCCCAACGGATATTTTCTGCCAAACATCCGGAAAGAAAATTTTGCGGTTTACGAAGATGGCGTGCGGCAAAAACTTGAAACCGTGCAAGTGGAGCATGCCCCCGTGTCTGTGGCATTGCTGCTGGAGTTCGGCGGACGTTATCACGAACTGAACAAAACACTCGGTCTTGAAGTGCCACAGATCGGACGCGAATTATTGTCGGTCGTAGGCAAGGACGACAAGGTCGCAATCTTTGCGTACGATTCAAAGCTCCAAACTCTATCCGATTTTGTTCCAGATCCCGGAAAGCTGGACACGGTTTTCGATCGCCTTGGAACTCCCAGCATCTCCGAAGCCAATTTTTACGACGCGCTCCTCGCAACGTTGAACCGAACGCGTGAAGTGAGCGGGCGCAAGGCGGTGATAGTCGTTTCCAGTGGCGTCGACAACTCCAGCCAGGCGAGTTATCAGCAGGTCCTGCAGGCCGCCAAAGAATCAGCGGTGCCAATTTACACGATCGGTCTCGCGGTTGTGATGGAGAGAGAGGCAGCCATCTTTGGAACCACGGCTCCTTTTGCTCGCATCGACTGGGATGCCGCGGAAAAACAGCTGGAAGCGTTAGCAAAGATTTCCGGAGGCCGTGCCTATGTCCTCGACTCCGACCTTGAAATCCCCGCAATCTACGATGACATTATGGAAAATCTCCGGTTGCGGTATGTGATCACGTATGTGTCTTCCAATCCAGCCACGGTGGGCCCGCCTCGTGACATTCGCGTCGAGTTGATCGATCCGGCGAGAGGTACGCCTCTTAAGATTCACGATGCCACCGGCAAAGTGGTGCCGGCAAAAGTTTATGTTCGCGCTTCGTACAAGCTTGAAACGGCCGGCAGCTAGCTCGCCATTGATGGCGCGAGCGAAAGTTTTAGTTGTATAGGAGGTTTACGAATATGCGTTCACTAAAGATGCTGTTGGGATTGCTTCTCCTGTTTGGCGTCGCAATAACCGCAGAAGCCCAAAAGGTCTCTATCGACTATGACCACCAGGCGAATTTCTCGGATTACAAAACGTTCTCCTGGATCAGACCCCCGCACTTTCAAGCGGACCCGCTTATGGATCAACGCATCATCGACTCCGTTAATGGGGCGCTCGCTTCGAAAGGCTGGCAATACGTTCCCGAAGGTGGGGATGTCGGCATCGCGGCCCATATAGCCACGCGCGAGGATCACACGTTGGAAACGTTCTACACCGGTTTTGGCGGAGGCTGGCGATGGCATTTTGGCACTGGCTTCGGAACAGCACTTACTACTGACCACGCCTACGAGGTGGGCACGATCATTATCGATATGTTTGACTCTCGAACAAAGCAGCTCATATGGCGCGGATTGGCTACGGAAGCGTTGTCAGAAAAGCCGGAGAAGGACACAAAGAAAATCGAGAAGGCGATCGACAAACTATTTAAGAACTTTCCACCGACGAGGTAACCAGCCGCGAGTGCCGGTGGGGCGACGACTCGAGCTGATCGAGTTGTCCGGCTTATTTGTCGGTGTGGATGTTTCGAACCTAAACAATGCGGCTCCAAAAACGGAGCCGTTGGAGGGATGCTCATGAGCAGTGCTGCAGCTAGTTCTAGTTCTGTTCCTACAATCGTTAAAAAATCCTTGGGATGGTCCATTGCAATCAGCGTCGTGATGATCGTGGCCGGAATCTTGGCCATGATCATACCGCCTGTTGCAGGCCTTGCCGCGACCGTCTTCGTGGGCTGGGTGCTCGTTTTCAGCGGCCTGCTGCATTTTGTATATGCCTGGCAAAGCCGCGAAGCCCGCGCAATTCTTTGGGAAGTGCTCGTCGGTATCCTCTACGTTTTCATCGGAGGGTATTTGCTCTGGAATCCGATTATCGGCTTGGTTTCCCTCACCCTTGCGCTCGCGGTTTACCTGTTCTTCGAAGCCGTCTTGGAATTTGTTCTGGCATACCGTTTACGGCCCGCGCCGGGCTCGGGCTGGCTGGCGGTGGACGGAGTGATTACGCTAATTCTCGCCGTCTTGATCTGGAGAACATGGCCCTTGAACACGCCTTGGGTGCTCGGGTTGCTCGTAGGGATCAGCATGTTGTTTAGCGGCGTAGCTCGTTTGATGCTTTCGCTGGCCGCAAAGCATGTCGTCGAAAAGTTGGCTTGATCGTAGCGTGAATCAGAAAAGCGATTCGCCCGGCAACATGCTCGGTGGAGAGGGCTAACGGAGATCGTCCGTGTAGCATTATGTAGTACGAATCTGAATAGTACTATTGTACTGGGCTTTTTTAGGTATGGCGGAGAGGGGGGGATTCGAACCCCCGTCACCCTTTTGGGGTGAAACTGCTTAGCAGGCAGCCCTGTTCGGCCACTCCAGCACCTCTCCGCGGAACTTCGAGTGGATGGGGCGACGGCCTGCGCAGCTAGTATAGCATCAAGCTATTTCGACTTCTCCGATGGAATCGCGCGGAAGCGGACGAAGATCAGCACGCCCATCGTATTGCTTCCATAGATGGGATTGAGAAAAGATGGCTTCGTGTAGAGTGTGTATTGCCCGCCGAACGCGCTCCACACGTGCGGGATGAAATTGAATTCGCGATCGTAGCCGAATGTGTAGGCCTGAATCCGCGCCAGGAATTTCTCATCGAATCCCGGCGGCAGCGGATTTTCCCCGAGCAGAAGATCGTTCGTGCGATCCACGTTTTCGATGCGCGTCCAGGCGTAGTTGTGCTTCGCGAAGCGCACTGTGCTTTCCGCGAGATAGCTATTGAACACCTGCCCGTCGGGAATGTCGCGATTGCGTCCCCAGAGCAGCAATGTCGCCCAATTTCCATTCTCAAACGGCCGATTGTAGGTGACCGACGCAGTCATGCGCAGCGTATCTTCCATTGGGAAGAGCTGTTCTGGGCTTTTCAGTCGCGTGATCGAATATTGCCCGCTCCAATTCGCCGCCGGATTCACCGTCAACCGCGCCGACCACGAATCGAGCGGGCCGGTATCGATATTCCAGCGGAATTCGTCCGGCTCGCGTCCGTGAAACCCTGACGCCTCGATGCGCGCAATCTTATAAGTAAGTCCCACGGTAACTACGTCGTTCGCGATGTGCGTCGAGTCCTGCAGATGGTGACCAAGCGGCGCCAAATCGTCCTCGCTTGCCGACGTGCGATGCGCGAATGCTGTTGGCCCTATCGCCGGGTCGCCCACCGGCGCGCCGTAAAACGAAAGCAGCGTATTTTCGCCGAGCTTCAAATCGTAGAGCAGCGCCAGCTCCATGAAAAAATCGTGCGGATGCTGCCCATCCACGATCGGATTTCCGTAAGCCGTTTCGCCTACTTGGAAGAGTTCGGGATAGCGTCGATTAGTAATCGTCGCAGGATCGAGGCTCAACATCACCCGCCCCGTGAAAGTGCCCGGCCCGAGTGAGCGCTGCACCATGGGCATGAACCAGCTCGTCCCAAAAACTTTGTCGCCACCGCGCGGGCCCGTCTGCTGCTGCGAATTCACGAAAGCCACGCCATGAAACATAAGCATCCATGTGCCTAGGTGCTTCATGAGCATGTCATGCGGCGTCGAGATTGGCTCGACGCTGGTGCCGGAGCTTGCGTGCATGAGGATCGTGTCGATCAACGATTCCGGGTGGCTCATATCCATGCCGGCCATCGAATGAGCAGTTCCGTGCTGCATGGTCCGGCCATCCGGCGACGCGTCAGCGGCCGCGAATGGCAAATATTCAAACGATACGCACTTGCAGCAATCAGCGGGTTTGCAAACCCGTCCCGGAATCTCGCCGGCAAGAATCGGCGAACAGAAAAGAAGCGCCGCAATCAAAACCGAAGATCTGCTCGAAGAAATCTCTATTCCTTTAGCGCCCACGAAGTCCTGTTAGACTCGTCGGCAAGTTGAATCGTTGCGGCGATTTCAGTCACCATTCTCAAAGATTTGGCTGGATCGGCATGTCCTGAACCGTTGCGGCACGATCCTCCGCGGTAGCTCGAAGCACGCCGGATTCGTCGGTGTAGTAACTCCGGAAACCGAAATTTCCGGGCCGCGCTATAAGAGTGTAACTCGTCACGCGGCCTTCCGCGTCAGGTTTCCCAGGTGCGTATTGCAGGTTGTAGTGCCCGAGTTGCGCTTTCTGCGCGGCGATTCGCGCGGTGTCGCCGAGCGCCTCGAGCGAAGAAGGATAAGCTGCCTCAGCCGATTCGTAAGTCGCGAGTGCCGCCTGAACGGTTGCAATGGCATCGCGAGCGCGCGCTTCCGATTCCGATTTTGATCCCGACATGTGCCACGGCACCGCGAACCAGCCCACGGCTCCGAGCGTCACTAGCAGAATGCCGCACGCGATGAGGATCCGTCTTGCGGTTGGCTTCTTCGCCGCGGGCGCCGGCTCGCCAAACACATCCGCAGCCGGCGAAGTCAGGTCCGCGCCGCAATACGGGCACACTTCGCTCCCCGAATTAATCGCCGCATCGCATTCCCGGCAGGTGTACATCGAACGACAATCTTAGCAGGGAAGGTGACTCCGTATCTCTTCTCAAGCAATCAAAGCAAAGCTTGGCATTCTGAGCAAAGCGAAGAATCCCACCCGCTAATCCTTGGCTCCCATCGCCCGAATGCGTGCCTTCCGCCCGCGCACGATGCTCACTTGAATTCGTTCTTGTAAACCACGCCCTCCTTCATCACGAATTTCACATTCAGCAATTCATCGATGTTTGCGAGCGGATCGCCAGGCACACCCACCATATCGGCCAGCTTCCCGGGTTCAATCGTTCCGGAGCGGTCGCTCCAACCGAGCATCTCCGCAGCAACAGTCGTCGCTGACCGAATCGCCTGCATCGGGGTCATTCCATAATCCACGTAGTAATGAAATTCGCGCGCCTCATTCAAATCCGGATCGGTCCACGGAAACCCGCCCGCATCCGTGCCCATCACAATCTTCACGCCCTTTTTCACGCCGAGCCCAAAGGCTTTCTTTTCGGCCTCAACCATTGGTCCCCAGCTTCCGCCGCGTCCGGGCGCCACGTACGCGCCCACCATCACCGTCGGACACCAGTAAGCGCCCTGCTTTACAGCCTGATCGAGCAGCGCCTCCGTGAATCCGTCTCCATGCTCGATCGAATCGACGCCGGCCCGCAACGAAGCGGCAATGCCATCCGACCCAATCGAATGCGCCGCCACTTTGTGCCCTAGCCGGTGCGTCTCCTCCACAATCGCGCGCGCCTCTTCATCCGTGAAATTCACGTGACTGTGCAAGACGCCGTCAGGCCCAAAATAATAAGCGCGGTCCGAGTAATACTTGATCCAGTCCGCTCCGCGCGAAATCTGCTCTCGCACCGCCAGCCGCGCATTATCAACGCCGTCTACGAACTGCACCCCATGCGGCACTTCGATTTCCCACGAGTAGCCGAGCAGCGGGTACATACCCGTCGGCGTCATCGCCCGTGTCGAAACAAACATGTGCGGACCAGGCACTTCGCCGCGATTAATCGCCTTCTTCACGTCCACGTCCGCATACATCGCGCCCTCCGTTTCCAAGTCGCGCAACGTTGTGAATCCGTGATCCAACGCAATCTTCGCATTGCGCGCCGCGAGAATCGCGCGATAGGGAATTGATTGCTTCAGCAGTTGCTCGTCGTAATCAGCGGCGGTCACGTCACCCTGCAGCAGCACGTGCGTGTGCGCATCGGTGAGTCCGGAGAGCACCGTCGCATGCGAAAGATCGATCACCTCAACGCCCGCGGGCGCGTTCCCACCCGGCGTAACGGACACGATCTTGCCGTCTTCCACCACAATCATCGCGTTCGAAATCGGCTGCTCGCTCTTGCCATCAATCAATCTTCCAGCGCGCACAGCGATTCTTTTCTTAGGCGCCTCCTTCGGCGCCTGAGCATTCAGCGAAACGCAACACAACAGCAACCCGATCATTACTGTAAGGCGACGCGTCATCCGATTCCTCCAGGCGATATTCGTCTCGTACTTTCGAGCGCGACTATAGGCGAACTCGCCGCCGCATTACAAGAAGCCCCCCGGCACAAAATCGTTCGCACGGCTGGCCTGCGGGCTCGCCTTGAGTGGCACAGGCACACTCTTGCCTGTGCGCCGTTGCATCCGTCGGGCGCGCCCCTCCACGGTCACCACATCGCTCCCGTGCAAATCAAGCCCCCGATTCTAGTATCATTCCTCTCCAGAGGCAGCCTCAGCGAAGATGCCAGCCGACAAATCGCAGCGCTTCCCCCCCGCGCTCAACTCCGTCGTCGCGCGCTGCTGGCAGGCCGCGGCCGTACCTCCTGAATGGAGCCTCACTCGCGAACAATTCCAGCGCGCACTCGAATGCAGCGCCGCTCGACGTTTCCCGGATGCTCCTCCAGACGACCGCATCGTCGCTGGATATCTCGAAAGCCTTCATCTAAGCGACCTCGCCCTCGCATCCGCCTGCAGCGCCGGCGACAGCGCTGCTTGGGAATATTTCATCGAGCACTACCGCCCGGAACTCCATCGCGCCGCCCGCATGACTCTCTCGAAATCAGGCGGTAACGATTCGAAAGCGCGCGAGATGGCCGACTCGCTCTACGCCGATCTCTACGGGCTGCGCGAATCGTCCGACGGCTCGCGCCGTTCGCTTTTCGACTATTTCCACGGCCGCAGCAAATTATCCACGTGGCTGCACGCGATTCTCGCGCAACGCCATATCGACGAAATCCGCCGCACTCAAAAAACGGATTCGCTCGACGACCCCGGCAACGGTGACTCAGGCGCGCGCGAATTGCCCGAGATGAAATCCGCGCCGCCGGACCCGGAACGTGACGCCTACCTCGCGATCATGCAGGCCTGCGTCACGGCTCGCACTTGGTGACCTCGCTGCCGCGCGATCGCCTGCGCCTGGCTTACTACTACGTGGATGATTTAACGCTCGCTCAAATCGGTAAGCTGCTCGGTGAACACGAAGCCACCGTCTCGCGCAAACTCGAGCGGACACGCGCGGACTTAAAGCGTTGCGTCGAGGTCGCGCTCCGCGAAGAAAAAGTTAACCGAAGCGCAATTGAAGTTGTGCTTCGAATACGCGCGCCAGCAGTGGCCGTTTGATTTGACGCGCGCGTTGTCAGCGCGTGATTGACCATGGCCGCAGCTAAGCGATCCGCGCTGCTTTTTTGCAAGAATTTCGGTCTGGCCCGCTCCTAATGAAGGAGAATAGCCGTATGCCTTCGCAGGATCACGAAAACGCAATCGACGGCCTCCTCCGGCGAAGTCTTGCGCGCGATTCCGCGGCTCGCGGCGATTGCCCCGACGCCGAGCTTCTCGCCGCATATTTCGACCAAGCGCTAGGCACCGACGAAGCCGCCGGTACGAGCTCATTCTCTAACCTGCTCCCGCTGCCGAGAACAACTCGCCGCAATGGTGCCGCGCAAATGCAGGCCAGCAGCTTTACCCGGCCGATCTTGCGCTCGAACCAGCTCTCGCGGGTGTACGGCCAGTCCAAGCAATTGCCGTGGACGCGGCGCGCATTCCTGCGCAAGCGAAACCGCGCCGCATCCGGCGCGCGTTCTGAGACAAAGTTCCCCGAGCGCAAATCGCCTGACGCCCGCTGGCTCGATCTTCGCTGGCTCATTCCAGTAGCCGCGATGCTCGTTCTCGGCACCTTTGTTTTCATGCGCTACGCGTCGCACGAGACCACCGTCGGAGTGAATAGTCAGGTCGCGATGTCCAAATCAACTCCGCCGCCGCAAGACCAGACCCTGCTCGAACCCGAAAAGAAAGCCACCGACACTGCAACACCAGAGAAGCCCGCGCCGAAAGCCCAACCATCCGCAACGAGCGCACCGTCTCGCTCGCGATCTTCCATCGCATCTGCCAGAGGCGCCGTTGCAAATCCGCAAGGAAACGAAGGCGCGCCCGCCCCCAGCGCTACGGCGGTTTCAAGAAATGCTCCCGCCGCGACTTCGAGACCGTCGCAAGCAGCTGGCGGTCGGGCCTCTTCTTTCAGTCGAACAAACAAGTCGGCTGGGGCAATTTCGAGCGCGAACGGTTCAGGGAAATACCAGAAGGCCGCATCCGAAGCCGCCCCAGCCGCTCCGGCTCCGGAGTTGAATGCGTCAATGGCAAAAATTCCTGTCGCCGCGGCCTCGGCCGACGCTGTGAAATCTCCCGCGCCCGCGCCGCCTCCGAAAGCTGCAACAAAAACACAAGGTTTCGGACTCGGCGGCCGGAATATCAATGGTTCAGCCGCCGCTAAACCCGCCGCAAAAGCAAAACCAGCCGAAGAGGGCTATACCGAAACCGTAATTCGACGCCCGATTCCGATGTGTTCTATCGATCGCCGGCGGTGGCTTCGTCGAAATTTCTGAGGACGGCGGCGCCACCTGGCAGCGACAGCTCCTGAATCCCTCCGCCGAATTCGCAGCGGGATCCGCCCCCGAACCGCGAATCTGCTGGCTCGTCGGCGGCTCGGGCATCGTCTTCCTCACCGCAGATGGCAAGAACTGGCGAAAGCTTCCGTCACCCACGTCAGAAGATTTGGTTGTTGTGGTAGCACAAAGCGCTTCCAACGCCACAGTCACGGCGACTGACAATCAAAGTGGTCAACCGACGACGCCGGTACAAACTGGCACCTTGTCAAATAACTTCCGCAAGATATTCGAGTTCCCCCGTTCTAATCAGAGGAGTAGTTTCGCCACAAGGAGACAGCCATGCATCCGCTTTCCAACAAGAACATTCGAGCCGGATCGCCGTTACCGCTCTCGCTTCTGCCACTCGTCGGAAATCTCGCGCAAGCCGTAGGTCCCCAAGCGCAGAAAGAAGACGCCGCCGCGCGCAAGCAGCCCGCCATTACCACAGAAAAAGACCAGGTCGATCTCGCCGTCACCGTTTACACTCGAACATCGCCCTCGTTCGCGACGTCCGCCAGATCCACTTACCCTCCGGCATCTTCCCGCTGCATTTCGAAGACGTCGCCGCCTGATCAATCCCGCCACGGTTCATTTTCGTTCACTCGCCGATCCCGCGAAGCTCAACGTCATCGAGCAAAATTACGAATTCGATCTCCTCGATCCCCAAAAGCTCCTCCAAAAATATGTCGGCAAGGAAGTCACGCTGGTGCGCGCGGAAAAAGATGCCGGTTCCACGCGATGGGTCGAAACGAAAGCTTTGCTTCTTGCCAATAACAATGGTCCGGTCTGGAAAATCGGCAACGAAATCGTCACGGGCATGCCCGCCGATTCTTATCGCTTTCCCGATCTCCCCGAAAATCTCTACAGCCGACCACTCTCGTCTGGATGCTCGAAAATCGCGGCGCAGAAGCACAACGCGTCGAAGTCTCCTACCTCACAAGCAACATGAATTGGAACGCCGATTACGTTCTCACCGTCGGCCGCGATGAAAAAAGCGCCGACCTCGATGGCTGGGTCACGCTCGTCAACAATAGCGGCGTCACCTACTCCAACGCCAAACTCCAACTTGTCGCCGGCCAGTTGAATCGCGTCGAACCGCCGATGCCGACCAGAGCCATGAACGGGATCGCCATGGAGGCGAAAGCGGCACACCGCAATTCGGTCAGGAAGCATTCTCCGAATATCACCTCTACACGCTCGGCCGCCGCACCTCGATTCAGAACAACGAATCGAAACAGATCAGCCTGCTATCCGGCACCGGCGTGCCCGTCGAAAAATATCTCCTCGTCGAAGGCCAGCATACTACTTCCGCAATCCGCAGGGAATCGGGAATCGATTCCGCAGCCAGTGAAAGTTCTCTATCGCTTCAAAAATGACGAAAAGGCAGCCTTGGCATGCCGCTGCCGCCGGAACCGTCCGCGTCTATCAAGCCGATTCGAAAGGCGGCATCCAGTTCGTCGGCGAAGACCACATCGACCACACGCCCAAGGACGAAACGCTCAAGATTCACGTTGGCAACGCTTTCGACGTGATCTGCGAACGCAAAGAAACTGACTACAAGAAAATCTCGCGCAACACTCTATCGAGATCGAATATCAAATCACGCTGCGCAATCATAAAGACAGCGCCGTCACCGTCGAAGTCCGCGAGCCAATCGGCGGCGATTGGGAAGTCATGAACTCGAATTAGAATGGACGAAGCTCGATGCAACGACGATCGGATTTTCGATTCCAGTCGAGAAGGACGGAACGGCACGCTCGATTATCGCGTGCGCGTGAAGTGGTAAGCAGCTCGCAGGAGCTAGCGAGAGAGGTTCAGCGAAAGAAGCTTTGCGGGGAGGTGCTCAGCGCTTGCAGCAAGCCTGCTCTGATCCACCAGCACCAGTTCGCGCGCGAAAATCCGGTTCGAGGGAATTGCGCGGAAAGCTCGCTAAGAAGCAAACGGGCTTTCTCGGGCCGGTGCTCCGCTGATGAGCAAGCGCCAGCATGATCTTTGCAAACGGGCCTAAGTAGGCCCGTGCTCGGCGGCAGTCGACATCAGTTCCATCCCCTTCACCTTGTCGCCATGCACGCCGCCAAACCACAAAAAGGCACGCTTATAGCTTGGCAATGATCCGATCACATAATTGGCCATGCCAGCGCCACGTATGCATCCTGCGACGCAGGATCGATCGAAAGCACCGCATTTGCTTCCGCCTCGCCCTGCTTCATAAAGCTCAGCGCTTGCATCTGTTTTTTCTGGATGAACGCGTCGTAATTCGATTCCATCCCGTCAGCAATCGTAAGCACCAGCAAACCTTGCACGTCGTGCGAGTTCGCCTTCACGCGTTTCTTGGCCATCTCGCGCGATTCATGCACTGCCGCTTCAAAGGTGCATTCCGATTCTGCGACGGACTTCCTTCCGCGCCGCCCAGGAACCGTTCATCGTTCAAAAAGAACTCCGATGACAAAATGCCCTTCGTATCGAACTGTTGATACAGATAGCTGGCAGCTTCCGCCGCTTTCCCCATCGGATCGTCGGGCCGAATTCTTTGATACTCCTTGAAATCCACGCGTGCCCCGTCGAAGTCCAGCTCGTAAAGTTTTTTGAAACCCGTGTCGAGAAACTTCGACGATGTGTCCGCCTCAAGCACCGGCTCATGCTTTGCCGCCGGTGCCTCTTGGGCCCCGGCGCGCGCCACAGGCCACAGCCCCACCGCGAGGCACAGCGCCACACACTGATTGATCCGCAATTTTGATCGGAAGCTCAATTTTCTCCGAACCCGCGCGGCAGGAACCCTCACCCAACCGGCGTTACCCGTGAGTATATTGGAATAGGTCCATCCGCGGCAGGTTGTATCCATCCGTGGTTCCGAATCTATCATCGTCTAAAGATTCTTCAGAAAAAATTCGGTGATCCGCTCAAACAGCTGAATCCGCGCCGGCGCGTCTCCGATCGGATGGCCGCGCCCGGGGAAAATCATCACGCCAGCGGGATAGCGCCCATTGTCGATCATTTGATTCAGCACTTCGGATGTGTTCGCGAAGTGCACGTTGTCGTCACCCGTGCCGTGCGCGAGCATCAGCTGCCTTTCAATTTGGCCGAGTCTGGTTCACGGGAGACGACTGCTTCGTATGCCTTCGGGTTCTCCTGCGGCCGCCCCATGTAGCGCTCGGTATAAATCGTGTCATACAGCCGCCAGTCGCTCACGGGAGCCACGGCAACGCCGGCCTTGAACACGTTCGGCGCGTTGAACATCGCATCCAGGGTCATGTAACCCGCCATAACTCCAGCCCCAGATTCCGATTCTCGAGCCGTCCACATACGGCAGCGATTTTAGATAATTCACGCCCGCCAACTGGTCTTCCAGTTCCACTTTGCCCATCTGGTGGTACACCGGCGTTTCAAACGCATGGCCGCGATTGTAGGAGCCGCGATTATCCAGCCGAAAACAATGTATCCTTTCTCCGCCATCAGTTCGAGCCAGAGCAAATTCCGCGTCGCCCCACTGATTGCGCACACGTCTGCACTTGCGGGCCGCCATACACATCCATCAGCACCGGATATTTTCGCGACGGATCGAAATTTGCGGCGGCTTGATCATCATCGCGTAAAGCTTCGTGCCATCGTTCGCCGGCCACATTCAGAAATTCCGCGGGCGAAAAATGGTATTCGGCAAGCTCGGGCACGGCATTGTCGTCGATCGCGGCCACGCGCGTTCCGTCCGTGCGGTAAAGGTCCTGGCGCGGCGGCGTCATGCCGTTTGAATAAGTATCCTCGAAAGCCGGATTCATCCGGCGCAATCATTACGTCGATGCGTGCCGCCTCGCGCCGTGATCCGCGTCGACGCTCTTATCCCGCAGCGAAAGGCGATACAGCTGCGTCTCGCGCCACGTTATCCTTGTTCGAAAGAAAATATATCTCAGCCGTGCGCTTCATCCACCGCGGATGGCTCGCCGCGCCGGGACCGAAGCCGCTGGTGCCGGTGATGCCCCAGTCGCCGCTCGTCAACTGATCGAGCTGTTTGCCTGAGAGATCGTAAATGTAGTAGTGGCGAAAACCGGTGCGCTCGCTGGACCACAGAAATCGTTTGCCATCCGAGAAAAAATAAAGATCGTCGCTAATGTTGATCCAGTATTTGTCCGTCTCCGCTCAAAATCGTTTGCGACGCGCCCGTCGCGGCATCGCGAAAAGCAGGTCGAGGCGTTCTGCGCGCGATTCAGTCGCTGAATGGCCATGCGCGCTCCCGTCGTGCAGCCAATTCACGCGCGCCAGGTACACATCCTTGTTCGCACCCGTATCCATCCATTTCGTTTCGCCGCCTGTCACCGGCCACCACGCCCACGCGCACAATCGGATTCGCCTCACCCGCTTGCGGAAATCGCGTGTATTGCATCGCGCCCGTCAGCGAGCTCATGTCCATAATCGGATAGCGCGTCACGGGCCGCTCATCCATCTCGGAGTAAGCGATCTTCGTCGAATCCGGCGACCACCAGTAGGCAGTCGCAGATCGAGTTCTTCGGGATACACCCAATCCAGCTTGCCCTTCAGAATTTCTTCGCTTCCGCCCTTGGTCAGCTCTTTGTCTCGCCGCTCGCAATGTTTACCAACCACAGATTCGAATCGCGCACGAAGCTGATCCATTTGCCATCGGGCGAAAATTTCGGATCCTCCACTTCCTGTTCGCCGCTCACAATCGTATTTGGCTTCATCGTCCTCAGATCGAGCAACACAAGCCGGCTGCTACCCGCGAACAGAATCGCGTTGCCATCGGGCGCCCACATATAACTTTCCGCGCTCACGCGTCCTAGTCCTGTGGATTGAATGGTCTGCTGCTTTTCAGGCTGCGTCACAGCCTTCAGCGTATCCACGCCAACGAGGACCTTGCGCTCGCCGGTCGCCCCATCCATCGTCCAAATTTCCGCCGGCGCATCCGGGCCCGATCCATTGCGCACAATGTACGAAATGCGCTTGCTGTCCGGCGCCCACTCAATCCCGTCCGTAAGGCGCCCGCTCAAACTCGGCGCGCTGTAAATCCGCTCCACGGTAAGCTCTTTCGCTGGCGACGCGGACGACTGCGCCCATATCGGCTCAGCTACGATGCAAACGGTGCCAAGCGCAACAAAAAGCGTCCAGAAAACCCTGACGCGAGCGAGCCGATACATTTACCGCCTCCGAAAAGAAAGCGCGGAAGTTTATCATTCCCGACACAGGAAACCAGCAGCCTGAGCCAAATCACTAACCGAAGACAGGTGCGAATATTAGGACGTCACTCGAAGACAATTAAGATACAGTACGTCGCTCGCAGCATCGCTAGAAACTCCGGCTAGTTAAGCAGTCGTGGAGGCCGCGAAATCGGTTTTAGACTCGCCTTCAAGATCCCATGCGGCCACGAGCAGAACCTTGTGGCCGAAGGGATACCGAAGTATGTAGTAGACATTGGCCGCGCCATCGATTTCAAAGAAACCTGGACGGTGGGTGTCTGCCCGGTCCAGCCCAGCGTTGAGCAAAATGCGCAGTTCGGCGAGTTGCTCCGCCTTGTGCGGGCGCAGGTCTTCAATCACTCGCGATAGGCTTGTCTGTTCATTTTCGTTGCTTGATTCAGTCAACGTAAGGGGCCAGCGGGAACTCTTTCCTGTTCGATCGCCTCAGCAGCAATGAGCTTCCGATCCAAGTGCGGGTCTGTGCGCGAACTGCCTGAACGCCACAAACAGCGCTCCCCAGGGGGGACACCGCACGCGGGACAAGCAACCGAGGTCAGCTGGCCTAGAGTTAGGTCTCTCATTCTCATTCCGCAATGGTGCAGCTAGAGCCCACTTGAAAACTGTTCAATCGGAGACACTTTTAGAATTACCAGGGACCAATCGCACCTTCTAATCGAACTATGGACGAAAACTCTTGATGTTCTTCTGCCGTGCGATATCCAGGTCGTCGACTTCCTTTATCTGGCGGGCGATTTCCTTTTGGGGCGCCTGTTCCTTCGCGAGTTTAGCGGATTCGACGATTGCGGCCTCCGCCTGTGCGTTTACCCGCTTGGAGAACACGGCAAGGCCGAAGGATTCCAGGCCGGTCGAATGGAAAAAAGTCACAGAGTTTTCCGCGTCATCCCATTGGGCGATCACTTTCTCCGGTGACGCATAGACATCGTGGTTTGGGAAGTCGACCTCAGGATATAGCCTCACGCCGTTGCCGTATCGCGCGGAGATGGCCTTCACCATATCCTCTTCGGTGAGACCCTCCACGGCCTTCTCATCGTAAACCACTACGATTCGGTACAGCGCGCCATTGTAGAAGTCTAATGTAATGTGCGAGATGGGCTCCATTCGCCCCGAGTTGTCGAAAGTGTTTTCTTGCCAATAGGTCATTTGCTGGACGAGCGCTGGACTCTGGGAATTAGAGTTGCCTGGCCCTCGTCCTTACCGATCTGCTTCGAAATCGCAGCCAGACTTGTCCCGAGGACAAATTTCCGATACTTGGAAAGGTCCTGGCCAGAAATCACCGGCGTTGCAAGCAGAACCAGACCGAGAGAAATTATAGATTTGCGAATCATATTCATCTGAGCGCCTCCTTCACACGATTACCTCGCTGGCACATAAGAACCAAATAATTCGTATTTCAATTGCTATTTCCTCGCGGATTCTTTTCCCGACTCGTTTCTCGGCGAATTTTTGTCTAGTACGGCAATCAGATGACGGCCGGATTCCGGAACTTCGACCTTTCCACCCATCACGATCTCTCTTGCCGTGAGTTTGCGGCCATAGACATCTTGGGTCGCGTCATCGTCGGGTCGAAGCGTCGAACCCTCGAGCGAAATGCCAGCAAAAAGACCGCGTGTGCGCGAATAGCTCAGGATTTCTGAGCGCATATAGGCATCCGTATCCGCGGAAGCGTCTCGTCCCACAGGGCCAGCTGCCACCGAGGCATCGCCGCCCAATTTCACTTTGCTGCTGAGAATCGAATCCGCACCTCTCTCGTTCATCACGAGCAGCACAAGGTCGGTGGCTTGTCCGCCGATCTGGAATCCAACGCTGCCCCCTTCGAGTGCAAACATCGCCGGAGCGCCCCAAGGTCCTCTGAAATGCTCGCCGGTGCGGCAAACCATAGCTCCGCGGCCATAGCTTGCTCCGACCACGAACGCCGCCTTCAGAACGGACGGAAATACAATCACGCACTCAGCCTTTTCCATCACCTCTTGAGGGATATTGTCGGGAACATTCATGATCTCCTGCATCACGACGCCGCAATTCTCCAGTCGCTCCTGTTCCTTATTCGCGGCGTAGAGCACCGCCGTTAGAAGCATGAAACACACTGTCAAAACAATGTTACGAATCATCGCCGACCTCCATGATCACAATTGCCGTGCGGACCCTTCCGAAACTGTTTGAAAGCGCTTTAGCCACGCCATTGGGCCTGGCCGAACCTCTGTTCGTTGATGACGTCTAAGATCGGCCCAGCAAAGGGCTTCTGTTATGCTCCCCGCTTCCCGCCGGCCATCAGCAGCACGATTCCTCCCACCAGTGCCAGTCCGCCGAGTATCGGAGGAATGGGAACCGTCTCCTTTGTGTCTTTCGTGGCGTGGATCGGCCCCACATCGAGAACCTTTTCCCGGTGCGTGTATGTGAATCCTTGATACGCGAGCGCCAGCACTCCCAAAACCACGAGCACTATTCCCGCAAGCGAAAGAGGTTTCATATCGTTGGCTCCGAAATCATCAACCGAGGCCCAGCCACGGTCGGTCCTGTTGAAAGCAGTCGCATGATAGATAGACTTCACGGAGTTTTCTGTTCATTTGTGCACACAATGCAATTGGCAGTAAACCAGTCACTTCGCGGCGGTGGCTGCAAGTGCCGGCGCCGGAGCTATCAATTTCAACTGATCCAGCGACACGAGCACGCCTTGCCACTGCACCGCATCTTTCTTAGTCGTGATCGGAGCCGAAAGATCGCCGTAGAAATGCAGGATGTTGTCGCGAAGGGCGAGAGTCGTAAGATCAAACTTCCGCGCGGTCAATTGCACAAGCAATTTTGCGTACGTATCGTCAGTCAGCGAGTACTCTGCGGCCCTGGTCTCCTTACCGCTGTCGAGATCGCTGTTGTAAAGCTCGAGAGTGCCGGCGCGAACCTGCTCGAGATAAACACCGTAGTGGTCGACGGTGATGTTTATACTTTTAAAATATAAGTCCTCCGTTTGCGCGGTAGGATTGTTAAACGCCATCGCCCTAAACGGGCCGATTTTTGGTATGAAGCGCAAGAGCGCCGACAACACGCGAACACCGAACCCCGGTTTCGTGTAATCCTTTCCCCACTCTTTCTCGTAATCGGAACGCGAAAGACGATAGAGAAACTTTTGTTTCGAAAAATCCGGAGTCTCCCGCATCAAATCCTTTTTATGGGTCCGCAGGGCCACCTGGGTCATTTCCGGGATCATTCGGCTGACTGCAAATCGATACGAACCCACCGCGAGATCCTCATGTGCTAGCACGTCTTTCAACTCAACACCGTATACGACCGGAAAAACCCTCTCTAGTAGCGGCTTAGAGACCTGAAATCCAATGAAGTCGTGATACTGCTGCGAGGCGTAACGATTCTTGGCTACCTGCACCATGTCGAATCCGAATTCCGTTTTCAAATGCGCGGTGCGATCCTGTGCATATCGAACCGAGCTGCCATATTTCGCGCGCAGCTTCGGATACTGGATCGCGACAGCCTGATTCACGGCGGGATGCCCGTCGATATCGGACACGTAGTGAGCGAGCGCGCCGAGTGCAAAAGCGTATTCGTCGGCATCCTGACTCTCGAGCAGCAGCTCGCGAACAAAGTCGCCGGTGCGAACGTAATGCACCAAGTCGCTGAATTCTGTGCTACCGAATGGATAGTAGCCGAGGTCCTGGATCACCGCGCCTCCGTACGCGTAGGCATGTGCTTCCTTCATCTGATCCTCGGTCAATTCCGGAAATCGCTTGAGCAGAAGCGGGCGGATCTCGCCGGTCCAGAGAAGATCGACGATTTCCTCGTGCGTGAGTACGGAATATGCGAAGGAAATACTACCCGACATCAGCAGCACCAGAAGAAGTGCTAAAACGCGGATAGAGACACGCCGCCAGCATCCAGGGAACCGGGGCCCGGAGAGCCGCACGTCAGCTCGGTTTCCTGAGTTCATTAACGAGCTTCCGAGCTTCCCGCATTCTTTCCTTGTAGTACGTCGAACTGATCACCACCTTCTTGTCTCCCACCTGCACGCGTTCTTTGATTCCTTCTTTCGACAAAAACAACGCCAGCGCGATGTACGTCTTGATTTCCTTTTCGAGAAACTGAACCGCTAGTCGTTTGGACTCATCCATTTTTCACCTCGAGTTGCCGCCTATGAAGATGCGTGAGAGTCGAAGGAAAACCCGGCCCCCGGCCGGGCACCTTTTGTTCCGAACGCCCTTTCCTGCGCGATGACAAAGATTCCTGGTATTCAATCATTCCCATCGCCGACTCAGCGCCTAGATGCGACCCAGGATCAGAAGGACCAGGACGATCACCAGCACCAGTCCTATTCCTCCCGATGGGGCATAGCCCCATTCTCGGCTGTGAGACCACCTGGGCAGAACACCGAGAAGCGCCATCACCAGAATTACGATCAAGATTGTTCCCAACATCGTGTCCTCCAATTTTCGCTATTCTTTGTCGATCCAATCCCGCCACTTTGCCATTCTTCCACCATTTCGAGGCGACTCGATTCGCTCGCGGAATCGCGGCCGCCCCGAAAGCTGAATTGGTCTAGAGCACCACGCTGATAGCCACGCGATCGCCGGGATAGTACGGGTTGCACAAGTAATAGCCGCCGTCGATGAAATCGACATAGACGTCGTCCGTGTAGTACCACGCGACTGGCCATGGCTGGACGAATCCGAACCAAAAGCCGCCATATTGGAAGCGAGAGTATCCGTCCACCAGCCTGGGGCTTCCGATGCGGAACTCGTGTTCACGCCCAAAATTGGACCGGAAGCGCTCGTCTGGAATGCGTTTTTCGCCGCGCGCACTCAGTCGCAGTGCCGGCTCCGCATGTTGTCTCTTCTCTTCCTCAGGAGTTCGCTGGGCATGTTGCTGCCCCGCGGCCCTGCCGCTCTCTTCCTGCTTTACCTGCTTGGCTTGCTCCTGCTTCTGTTGTTGCTCTTGCTGACCCTTCGCTTGCTTCTGCTCTTCCTGTTTGGCGGAGTTAGCCTGTTCCTGTTTCTTCTGCTCTTGCTCTTGCTGACCCTTCGCTTGCTTCTGCTCTTCCTGTTTGGCGGAATTGGCCTGTTCCTGTTTCTTCTGCTGCTGTTCCTGTTGCCCCTTCGCTTGCTCCTGCTGTTTCTCGGGCTTGGCCTGCTCCTCTTGCTTCGCCGGCTTCGCCCTTTCCTCCTGCTGCGCCGGTTTCGGTTTGGCCTCTTGCTGCTTTTCCGGCTTAGCCGCTTCCTCGTGATGTTCCTCCTGCGCGAACGCAGGAATACTCGCTCCGAGAAATAGGAATAGTGCCGTTGTGCTGATGACTCCTAATGCTTTCATGAGTGTTGCCTCCATTTGCTGCGAATCCGACTGGCCGGCCGGTAAGTCGCCCGGCGTATTTTGTTGCGTGCGTTTAATCACAGACTGCTCATCCCAGTTGACCCACCATTGGTCGCTTGCGCCCGGCTTCCTTACGCCCCAATTCGAATGTGCGAGAGCGAATGAAACAGCCCAAAAATGTTCAGAAGCCACAAGACCACCGCGATCACTACCACCCCGTTCAAGATCGATTTGATCTGTCCTTGCATCGGAATAAAGCTATTCACCAGCCAGAGCAGAACCCCGATCACCACCAAAACCACCAGTACTTGAAGTAAAGGCATTTCGATATCTCCAGTCTCTTTGCAGGTAGACACTCCGGCCCGTCCAAGGCATTTCACCCTATTTCGGTCTGAAGCCACGAACTGCGAATGGCGGGCAGAGTGGGAAGGAACCTGCGCTTGCTCTTTAACGGGCGGAAACGCTTGGACCTGCTTTCGCCCGGTCCGAATGCTTCAACCGCGAACCCATCCTAGAAGATCTCGCGGCCGGTATCTGTTCAGTTATGCACACATTTCCGTTCTCTTGCGAATTTCTTGTTGCGTGCTACCATGCAGTTAAGAAACCGTGGTTCCGAAGCGTCCAAAGCGCGCAAAAGCAGCCTCCAAAGCGCTATTCAATGCTCAGCAATTTCTTGATTCGGCAGGTGTGGCCCGGAAGGTCGCGGAATTCAAGAAAAAAGAAACGATCTTTTCGCAGGGCGATCCGTGCAGGAGTGTCTTCTACATTCAGAAAGGCGGAGTAAGGCTCTCCGTCGTCAATGAAACGGGCAAAGAAGCGGTCGTGGCCGTCTTGGGGCCGGGGGATTTCGTTGGAGAGGGATGCCTCGCCGGTCAGCCGATTCGGATCGGTACGGCCACCGCCGTTGCGCCAACCACCGCGCTCGTGATCGAAAAATCCGAGATGGTTCGCGTCCTCCACTCCGAACATGAGTTCTCCGACCGCTTCATCACTTTCATGCTCGCGAGGAACATCCGAATTGAGGAGGACCTGGTCGATCAGCTCTTCAATTCCAGCGAGAAGCGCCTGGCGCGCACGCTGCTGCTTCTCGCACGCTATGGCAAGGAAGACAAACTCCAGCGGGTTCTTCCCAAAGTCTCGCAGGAAATGCTCGCGGAAATGGTCGGCACCACCCGCTCCCGCGTAAATTTCTTCATGAACAAATTCCGGAAGCTCGGCTTCATCAAGTACAACGGCGGCCTGCAAATCGACAATTCGCTCCTCAGCGTCGTCCTCCACGAATAATCTAATCATTCAAGCGACTGATCTCCTGAGCCCACGAATTACGCCCCCTTTGCTCGCGCCTTCTCTGGCTCTCGAACCAGTTCCTCAAAGAGCGTTCGGTAGTGAATCATAGCCTGACGCAAATCTTCCGTGCTGGCCTTGCCCTGCGTTTGAAGGAGCGCGCTTTTGTGGGCTGCACGGTAGTTTTCGAGAACCAGCGGATGATCCACCGAGATATCCGCGGCCCGTTGTTCGAAGTCTCCTACCGGATAACCTCGCGTGGACATTACGTCGCCCAGCAGTTGGTCGGCATCCGTTACGGCGCCGCCGGGGCTGTCGACGAATCGCGCCTGTACTTTCGCCCAAGAGTCGACAAATCGCGTACGATCGTCCTGAGCCAGCTCTCGGATGTGCAAGTTCTCCACCCGGTCGGCTCGCTCGTCGAGGACCGCTTCCGCCTGCCGCTGGCTCCCGCCTTCTTTCACTGCTCGGGCGTACTCAGCGCTGCCAAACTGAGTGCGGAGTCTTTCGGTTCGACGTTTACGACTGAAGAACCACATGAGAACGCTGACGACTGCTATAACCGCCACAGCAACTACGATCGAGATTTGTGTCGTGCTTGCATCTGTTAGGTTCATGAGCTGCCTCCCCTTTTCGATAGAATCCATCTTGCTTTCACGCCGGAAGCACGCAGCGTTTCTCCCGGCGAGCTAACGCTAATCTTGCGCGGTACGCCCAAAGCCGTTTTGCACACTCGTACAAACCCATCGCGATGGCAAAGCAAACGGAGAGAGTTCCAAAAAGAGCGGCGTACCCAACCACAAAGATCACGAACGCCGCGATCGTTTGTAACGCGACATTAAACCCAAGAAGCGCTGACACCGGCGACCTCTCCAGTTGGCTGCTACGTCGAATTGAATTGAAAACGCCGGCGTCCCTGCCCCAAACTAATTGCGCCACGCCGCTCTCTCCTCCGGCCCTCGTGAGCGGTTCCCACAATCGCATGAGTCTGGTCAATGGACTTCACAGGCGCTCTATACGCTTGCAGTACTTCCCCTCATAAAGTGCACCACGAGTAAAACTACGCCCACGACCAGGGCCACGTGAATGAAGGCGCCGGTTACATGAAATGCGAAAAATCCGAGCAACCAGAGAACAATCAGGACTGCCGCGATAATCCCAAGCATGTTTTCATCTCCTCGTTTCTAAATGCGAGAACGTCTGTGGTCTGTCTTGCCGTACTGTGCGGTGCCCGTTCGTAGCAGGAACTACACGAAAAGCAGTCTACACACTGAGAAGAGGTACTTCTGTCTCATTGTGAACACTTTGGCATTTTGATCTCACAGTTTCTCTACACGATTGAAGCAATTCGATAGAATCGGCAAGATTCGCAAAGGGAGCTTTGCAACTGTGCAAAAGTGAACAGTTTCAATCGGACGCCCGCCGTAATCTCCTCTGTAGATGGCGAGGCTACGGCGACGCTGTGCAACCAGGGCTGGGAGCCGGCGATCCCGTTTCCTCGCCATTCTGAACTCTTGATTCGCAACCCTACGCAGTGAAAAACAGATCCTGCTTAAGTTTGGACAAAGGAGCTTGCTATGAAAGATGATAAGAGCGGAACGATCTTAGCGTTCGTCGTTGGTATAGGTATCGGAGCGGTTGCCGCGCTTTTACTCGCGCCCAAGGCCGGAGACGAATTGCGCGCCGATATTTCGGGAGCTGTCGGCGATCGCGTTGACCAGCTGCGGCATCAGGGCAAGGACTTGACGCGGCGTTCAAAAAAGTTCGTTGAAACCGCGAACGAACGCCTACAAGACGCTCTCGACCAGGGCACCGATGCATTCAAACAAGCCAAGAAAGCCGGGGCGTAGCCAAAAATGTGTCACAGCGGTCAGTTGACCTGTGACTGGGTGGCAGCGCGCGGTGGCTCTCCTTGCGACGTTTTGAATTCAACGGTTTCTCTCCTGAGAAAAGTCAAAGCTCTCAGCGCATCTTCGATCGCCTGCTCCTCCGCGCGTCTTTTAGAGCTGCTTTGAATTTCCTTTAAGCGCAAAAAGATCGTCCTTTCAGCGAGATCAACGCGCCCGACGAGCTTTCGCTGGTCGGTCTCCATTAGAGCTTCGAGGTAAGGTTCTTGCCATTCTGGGAATTCTAGGTTGCTCATCGTCAATCCTCCACTGCCAGCTGCCTCGCCGTGCTTTTATGGGTTGAGGCCCGCATTGTAGAAGAAGCCGTCGCGCGCATCTGTTCCCTTTTGCACACTCTCCGCAATCCACATTCTGGGTTTATTGGTCGAGGCTGCCAACTCGACCTTCCCAACCTTCCAAAAAATTGTCGGAATGTGTACCGGATTGAACATTTATGGTGAGGTCAGACGGTGCAAACTGGCTCATCAATAATTCCAAATCCGAGGATGTTGCTCACCGTGTGGAGGCTACAATGTTTGGTTACGGACTGATCGGAACCATAATTCTTGTCTGCGTGATCGTTTGGGTCCTGCGCAGCTTATAAGACCGGAATTTCATTCCCACAAAATCCGACAGATGTAAGAAAAAACGCCATCTGTTCACCACGATGGAATGCCTCATCCTTCGCTTTTGCACCTACTGTCCAGAGGCAAGGTAAAAAGAATGATAGTCGAAGCGAAACAGCAGTATCGCGGAGTTCTCTGTCGTCGTTGCGGTCAACCAATTCCGCTTTCACCCTTTGCAGCCGGCAAAGAATGCGGTTTCAAGCAACAGGAAGCGAGCGCTCGCGATGAGTCTACGGTGCTCTCCTTTACTGTGAGCTCTTTTACCCTGCGCTGCCGAGTGTGTGACGGCGAAGGCCTCTACACTGCCTTGGATGTGATCGACTGCAACGGAACTCCGAGAATGCGGGGTTCGCAGGCAAGCAAACCCCTCCCGATTCTGCCGATTTGACAACGATGCAGGGGCGATTTCGAACAACGCTCGCTTGCAAATCTACAACTTGCTCCTCAGCCGGTTCTGCACGAATAAAAAGCCTGTGTGAGAGTTCATCTCACACAGGCTCACTTCACCGATCCAAGTTACCCTGCTTCTCTCGTCCTAGTGGCCGTTCCCGCCACCACCATGACCATGTCCGAACTGGAAAAGATCGAACAGATCGCTGATCGCCGGGCTATTCAACGGCACGTAAGGGTTAAACGGCAGCGCAAACGGATTCGGGAAATTGTCCCGGCTCCGCGCCGTCAATGGTTGCAAATTCCAATTGCGCTCGATGAACTTCAATATCGATACGTGATCGGCGTAATTGTGGCTGATATGCCCGCCCTTCGTGAACGGAGAAACGATGATCATCGGGATCCGCGGACCATCGCCGAAGAAATCGAGCGGCTGAATGTAACCGGAATCGTAATATCCGCCGCCTTCATCCACCGTGATGATTAGCGCGGTGCTGGCGAATAGCTCCGGGTTCGCATTCAGTGCGTCGACGGTCTTTTTCACCATGCCTTCGAAGAGATCGAACTTCGAAGACGCCGGATGCCCGTCGAGCAGGCCGTCGGGCTTCACGAACGATACGGCAGGTAGAGTACTGTTGCCGATCGCCGCGAAGAAGTCCGTCGCATCCTTGATATGAGCCGTGCGTTGCGCCGCATTGCCCATGATCGCATTCGTGTACGATTCGAAGTTGCAGATGTTGCAGTATGCTCTTCCCACCTGCACTGCCGGATTCGTGCTCGTCGGATCCTGTTCGAGCGCCACAGCGGCGTTGTACGCTCCGCCGTAGTAAGCCCACGAAATACCTTTTGCATTCAGCGCTTCGCCGATGCTCCGCACGTTCGTCGGAGGCACCGAGCCGCCCTTCGCGATTCCCGCCGTGTCCACCGTACCATCCGGCAGGAAGCCCGGATTGTCGTTGTTCACCATGTAATAGGTATTCGGCTGGCAATTCGGCTTGGGATGGTAGAACAGCGTGGCCAGGTAATTCCTGACGGCTGCGACGCCGGGTTGCGATGGATTCCCGCACTCCGTGAAATTCCCATCGAAACCGATGTCCACCGTGTACTGGTTGTTCGAGCCTGGCAGCGGATCGGGGTTGGCAATGTGAGACGGCGGTACGGTCGGATTGCCCTTGCCGTCGCTCCAGAAAATGGCGTCGCCCGTTCCCATCATCACGTGATTCGCGCCAGTGCCGCCCATCACTGCCTGATGGTAGTTGTCGCTCATCGAGTACTGGTCGGCGAGGCTCTTCAGAACAGGGACGTCTCCAGCCTGCATGTTGTAAAACGCCATCGAATTTCCGCCGCCGTTGTCATCCACTTCGTTGGCGATGGGAAAGCTGAAAGGATCCGGCTCGCTGGTATAGCTCGTGATAACGAAAGGATAGAGGTCATTCAAGCAACCCGACGGATTCTGCAAGGTTGCGTTGCGGATGTTGCAATCCGACTGTTGCCACATCTCATACAGCCGGTGCGTGGTGTCTCCGGTGTAGGAATCGTACGGAAGATTCGCGCCCTTCAGCGGAAACGGCCCGTTCGGCAGTTTGCTAAAGTTCTGTATGCGCGAATCGAAATCAGGAAGTTCAGCGGTTTGTGCCGCCCCGGATGCGCCGGTAGTTAACAAGCCGAGGTCGCCGATCTCCAGCGAAGGCTCGATTGCTGCCAGCAGAGAGGTCGGAGTGCCAGCGGGGAACGGAGGTGGTTCGCCCGTCGCGGGGCTGGGCGAAAAGTTTAAAGTCGGCTCGGGAAGAATGCTGTAGGGAGCCTTGTCGTCACTATCGAGGCTGATGTAAAACTTCGTTTTGAATGGTGCGATGGCCTGAAATTGCGCCGCTTTCCCGAAATTCTTTCCCGGCGTGCCGTCCGCTTTAATGATCCCTTCTGAAAGAAGGTTCTTCACCGAATCTCTGCTCTGTGGAACGTAGGTGGCGAACAAATGATCGAAGGTGCGATTCTCTCCGATGAGTACGATTACGTGCTTGATGGGCGTTTCGGTCTGCTGATGATCATTTTTGCCGTCGTTCTTCCCCGGCTCTTGAGCAAAAACAGGACCGGCTGCGAACGGCGTAAGCGTGACGAAGAGCATGCCTGCAACTGCGCGCTCTCGCCACGTCCTTCGTACGGACACACGTGCCATGTATTTCCTCCATTGTCTTAGTGAATGGGCAGGGCTGCTGCTAACGCTGCGCGAGAGACTGGCTGAATGTTGTTACGGTTCAATTACAGTACGGTAGATGTATGATTTTTTTTGATGAGCCCATCACAAAATCTTGGCGTTTTCGGTTCTCTTCCGACTCGCCGGCGGGTATTCAAGCTGAAGGAAACTCATACGTTAGGGTGTGCAACCTGAAACACCTCCAAGCAGTCAAAGCTTGATGGATGCGGAGCCAAAGGCGATAAAATCAGAATGGTGAGCACAACGAGCTCAGGCGTGTGCGTAAAATCCTCCTGTCGCCCCCGCGGCCAATTCTCGCACCTCCGCTCTTTGGCGCTTTTCTGCCTCTGCCTCTCGCTTTTGTCCGCTTCTTCTGTCGCATTCGCTCAGTCTCATGCACAAGCCAATCAACAATCGCAGGACGGACACGGCGCCGATGCGCTCGCTTCGCCAGGCACGATCAGCGGCCAGATCGCAGACAAAAGTGGAGCCGCCATCGTTGGCGCGCACGTGACGCTTAAGCTCGACGGCCGGCCCGCGACGCAGGAAGCCGTCGCGGACAGCAACGGCCAATTCACTTTCACCGACATTCCTCCCGGCCCGTTTCAGCTCACCGTTTCGTCGCCGGGTTTCACCACGCAAACATTTTCCGGCGTCCTGCACGCCGGTGAAGTGGACGTTGTCCCGATGATCCAGTTGCCGCTCGCCACCGCCGTCACCGAAGTGCACGTGGCAGCTCCCATGGAAGAGGAAGCGGAAGTGCAGATTCAGGAGCAGGAGAAGCAGCGCGTCCTCGGCGTCATCCCGAATTTCTATGTCACCTACGATCCAAACGCTGTCGCCCTGCGCCCCAAACAAAAATTCGAGCTGGCCTGGAAGACCACCATAGATCCTGTCACGTTCGTATTGGTCGGCGCGGTTGCCGGCATCCAGCAATCGCAGAACACATTCGGCGGATACGGCCAGGGCGCACAGGGCTACGCTAAGCGCTACGGAGCCGGTTATGCCGACCTCGTCACCGGCACTTTCATCGGCGGCGCCATTCTGCCGTCGCTTCTGAAACAGGATCCCCGCTACTTCTATAAAGGTACCGGCAGCAAAACTTCTCGCGCTCTGTACGCCATTTCCATGGCCGTGATCTGCAAGGGCGACAACGGCCGCTGGCAACCCGCCTACGCCGCGATTCTCGGTAGCCTGATCGCCGCGGGCATTTCCAACTCCTACTATCCGTCGCACGACCGAGGTGCCGCCCTCACCTTCGAAAACACCGCCATCGGCATCGGCACCACCGCCGCAGCCAACCTCTTCCAGGAATTCATCGTCAAGAAAATCACGCCAAATCTCCCCAAGCACGATCCCAATCAGAATTCCGCCACGCCCTAGCTGATGTAGCGCAGCTTTTATGTAGCTCACCTCTTTAGAGGTGAGGGGTTTCCGGATTTTTGCCTGGAGAGTTCTCGGATCTGCAGCAAAAGCGGGGCGCCCATCGCGCCCCGCTTTTGCTTTTCGCGAACCGCGCGCTCAGCCTGCTGCCTTGCTCGCCGCACCTTTCAGGTAAGCGAGCAGATCAGCGTTAATCGTGTCGGCGTGCGTTGTGGGCATACCGTGCGGAAAGTCCTTGTAGGATTTGAATGTGCTGTTCCTCAGCAACTTTGCCGATAGCGGTCCAGCATCCGCATAGGGCACGATCTGGTCGTCCTCACTATGCATCACCAGCACCGGCACCGTGATTTTCTTCAGGTCTTCAGTGAAGTCCGTCTGCGAGAAAGCGACGACGCCATCCGAATGCGCCTTCACGCTTCCCATCATCCCCTGGCGCCACCAATTCCAGATAATGCCCTGTGAAGGTTTCGCGCCCGGCCGGTTGTATCCGTAGAACGGCCCGGACGCCACGTCGAGATAAAATTGCGCGCGGTTGAACGAGGTCTGCTGTTGATAATTATCAAACACTTCTTTCGGCAGCCCGCCTGGATTCGCCGCAGTCTTCAGCATCAACGGCGGCACTGCGCTGATGATCGCCGCTTTTGACACGCGGCTTTCGCCGTGGCGCGCAATGTAGTGCACCACTTCGCCGCCGCCCGTCGAATGGCCCACGTGTATCGCATCCTTGAGATCGAGATGCGCGGTGAGCGCCGCCAGATCGTCAGCGTAATGATCCATATCGTGGCCGTCGCCGGTCTGTGACGAGCGGCCATGCCCGCGCCGGTCGTGGGCTATCACGCGATAGCCCTGATTGACGAAGAACATCATCTGCGTCGTCCCAATCATCGGCCGAGAGCGGCCAGCCGTGGCTGAACACGATGGGCTGACCTTTGCCCCAGTCCTTGTAATAAATTTCGATTCCATCTTTCGTTGTAATCGTGGCCATGTCATGACCTCCTTGATTGGCTGGAAATTCGTGGGCAGTTATTATGCACGAATCGAATGCATTTTGTGAAAGGCTTCTAACCTTGACAGCCGCGCGACATGCCGGGATGTTCATCGTTGTGATTCTTTGCGCCGGCCAACTACTCGCGCAAACCGATCCGGGCAAGACGCCGCCGAGTGCCGCAGCACCGGCGAACCCGTGGGAATTCAATCTGAGTGTAAACTTGTACGACGTGCCCCACGGAGAATCCTACGCGTCGCCCACATTCACCGCCGACCACGACACTCTTCACTTGGAAGCCAGATACAACAATGAGGGGCTTCGCACCGGCTCGTTGTGGGTCGGATACAATCTGAGCACAGGGAAAAAGCTGATCCTCGAAGCTACTCCCATGATCGGCGGCGTATTTGGAAAAGTAAATGGAATAGCACCCGGGCTGGAGTTCACGGCCACATACAAGAAGGTCCAACTGTATAGCGCGAATGAATACATTTTCGACACGACTACAAAGGCCGGCAATTTTTTCTATACGTGGACGCAACTCACGTATTCACCGGTGCCGTGGTTTGAAGCGGGATATGTAACCCAACGAACCCGCGCTTATCAGACGGCGCTCAATGTCCAGCGCGGTCCTCTGATTCAGTTCAATATTAAGAAGGCGACCGTCGGCATGCAGATTTTTAATATCGGAGAGACCGATCCGGTTCTGGCGTTCTCACTCGGATACAAATTCTGAGCAGAGTCGAGTCGCATCGCGTCGCCCGTAATTAGTCATGATCAGTGGCCGTGATCCGTCCAGTGCACGATGGTGGCGTTGGGTCCCACGGCCCAGGCGCCGCCATCGAGGACGGCGATGGCGTTCAGGTTGATGTCGTCGTTGCGCGTCCAGTGCGCGCCCTGGTCGGTGCTGATGTCCTCGCCGCCCGTGCCGGCGCTGAGAAGCGTATCGCGATTCAGAAACGCCACCGCCGAGCGGAATCCTGTCGGCGGACGTGTGGCCAGAGTCCAGCTAACGCCGCCGTCGAGCGAGTAGGCGGCCGTGCGTTTTGCGTCCGCCTCATCCTTGAAATCCCCGCCGACCACAACAAGAATGCCTCCCGATCGAGCGATCGAGAACGCGCCCCAGGATGCATTGCCTTTTACGATGGGCGTGTCCGTCACCGTCCAGGTGCGGCCGAGGTCGGGCGAATGAAACACTCGCGCGGCGCTGCCGCCGGTGACGAAGTAGATTTCGCGCTTGTCGAAAATAGCGAGGCAGGAATTGCTCGCGGCGAAAGCGCCTTCGCCGGGAAGCGCCGCGGGCATCGAGTCGCGCGGCAGTTCTTTCCAGTTTTGGCCATCGGTTGTGCTGATGAGCACGAATTTCCCGTCAACGGGATCGCTGAGCGCGAAGCACTCCGTTTCGGAGATGCAGGCGAGCGCGTCGAGAAAAAACTGCTGGCCCGTGCCGGAAAATTCGAGCTTCCAGGTTTCGCCGCCGTTGTGAGTCTTGTAGATGCGCGACATGTTTCCCGTGCCACTGGACATCACGTAGGCCAGCTTTTCATTGAAGGCCTGGATTCCGCGCAGGTCGAGCGAATGCGGCTGGGGCGCATTGACGAGGCCGCGTGTGTAGTGTTCGCCGCCGTCCGTGGATCGCAGCGTGCGCCCATTCGACCCCGAAGCCCAGATCACCGGCGCAGGATGGCGCTGCGGATTGCTCGAGTGAGTGGCGGAGACGGCGCGCAGATTCGAATCCCAGCCGCTGGTCTCGACGGTCCAGAATTGAGCCGCGGCGGGCGAAACAAAAAGAATCACAAGCAAAAGGGTTCGCACGGGGGCGCATTCTACCAGCAATTCCGGCTTCCCGTGAAAGGCGGAAACTAGAAAAGGGAAAATCGAAAATGAGGGTGCGAGGCGAACGAATTGGGTGATGGGTTTACCCCCGATTTGCCGCCTATTAGAAATTCGCATGTGATTGAAACCGTGCAGGTTGGCACAAGTTTTAATCGCGGAACCGTGTATTAGAAATGAGCGCCCTTCGACTCCCTGCGTTCGCTCAGGGCGACGATCCTGGTCGGATCGTCGGTTGGCTTTGCCCCCGGTTTGCCGCCTATTAGAAATTTGCATGTGATTGAAATAGTGTAGGTTGGCGCGAGATTTAATCGCGGAACCGTGTATTAGAAATGCAGTGGCTAGTGACGAGTGACTAGTGGCTAGTGAGAGGCGACGGCGTGAGACTCGAAGCGCTGAAGTCAAAGACTTGCGCGGGCAACTCGGCGCAAGCGGACTGGAATTCCCGCTCTGGGAAGTTGAGGATGTGCGGCCATACGAAGGGAGACGAGAAACCCGCGAAAATTTGCGATTAGAAATTTCTAGAGGGCTGAGTTTTCTATGAGTTGAGTGGAATTCTAATTCCAGATTTGCAATTAGAAATTGAAGTCGTCCAGGGACGGCGTGGTGGGTGGCGGCGGGCGTGGGGAGTTTTTCTCCCCGCCGAGTGCTTCTGGCCGCCGATAGTGACGTTTGCGTCATCATATAAAAACGGCAAATGGTAGCACGATTTGGGGCGGCTGCATAGCTGAATAACTACGCGGAGCCGAGCAAATTCGCAGATCGTGGCGAGTGGTGAGTGACAAGTGACGAGCAGCAAGGGGCTTGCGCGAGAAATTCAGCGCAAATGGTGTCGGACTACGTCCGAGTCATTTTTTAACTATAAGGCAAAAGCTTGCGCGGGTGGTTCAGCGCAAGTGGGGCAGGACTGCGTCCCG
The DNA here is from genome assembly GCA_963790945.1 of uncultured Acidobacteriota bacterium. Lineage (GTDB taxonomy): Bacteria > Acidobacteriota > Terriglobia > Acidiferrales > UBA7541 > Palsa-295. The sequence goes on along the minus strand of CAWBRH010000025.1, from coordinate 124,656 downwards.
ATTCACTTCTTAACAATAAGGCCGAAAGCTTGCGCGGATGAAACAGCGCAAGTGGTAGTTGATTCAGTCTGCAGGCATTTAATTACCCCTGAAAGATTGCGCGGGTGATTCGGCGCCCTTCGAGGCTCAGGACAAGCAAGTGGTGGTGATTTAATTTTGGCAGACGATTTGGGAGTTCGAAAGAAAAAAATCTTAAAGCGTCCCACCCTTCACAAATCCTGTGAAGGGTGGGGCGCACGGCAGGAGTAACTGCAGATCCCTCGACTGCGCTCGGGATGACAACGTTATTCTAATCTGTGGGTGGCGTGGCGCTGGCGAGGGCGAGAATTACGCCGGCAAACAGGAGCGTGTCGAAGAAGTAGTTGATTCCTTCGATTTTGATTTCGGTGCTTGGGTTGGCCAGGGCGGAGATCAGGATTGGCCCGTAGATGACGACGACCAGCAGCACGATCCAGGCGCCGAGGTAGGTTGCGGCGAGGCGCGTCTTTTTGGCCAGCAGGATGGCTGCGCCGGACACGACGAGAATTGCGCCCGTCAGGTAATTGATCAGCAGGTGGGCGGGAATCCAGTCGGGAATCATTTTCTCGAGCGGGACTCCGGGGACTTGCTGTGGGTGCAGGAAATGTTCGACGCCATAAAATATGGCGGTGATCCCGACCACCACGCGGCCTATGGTGAGGAACGTGGTTTTGACTTGCCCGGTGGCCGTGCTGGTCGTCGTTCCAGTTGTCGACTTGGTGATCGCGCCTGAGACGGCGCCGGTCATTTTCCCGGTCATCGCGCCTGCCGCGAGGAGCCAGGCGCCGGCGCCGAATGCCAATTCGCGGATGGCCAGGATCCATCCAAACCTGTCTCGGGGGTTTTGGAGAGCGCCCGGGATGTCCATCATGGCCACAAAACAAAACATCGCGATGCCGAACAGCAGGCCGGACCAGCGCACCAGAATTTTTGTGGCGATGCTTAGCGAGGCGGCCAGCAGCGCAAAGCCGAAGAAATAGGCCCAAAACAAAGGCCATGGCATGTACGAGGGCACCATGGTCGCGAGGGATTTCGCGGCCGCGAGATGCAGTGCGCCGAAGACCGCCAAGGGCGCGGCGAAACACAAATTGCTCAAGGCTACGACTTTGTCGAGGCCGCGGGCCTGCGCGATATCGTCCTTGGCAGCCCCCAGCGCAACGAAGAAAATCAAGATGCCGGCGCCGCACATCGAGACAACCGTGCGAGAGATCTCAAAAAATGTGGCGAGAATGGTTAGTTGCATGTGGACGGCAGGCATAACTCGGCGTGCTCCTGGGACACGTCTCCCCGGTCAATACAGCTTCAGACTATATAACGAGAAGTAGGTGAGCATATTTTCGCGGAGGACGCGAAGATGAGTCCCGTCATGCAGCGCGTTTAGCGCGCTTCAACCCAGCCAGATCCCTTTCGTAAATGCACAAGAAATCTTCCATTTCGTATGGCTTGAGAACCTGAAGTCGAGCTGGCAACTGTGAGGGCATTAGATATGCGAGACCGCCGGAGAATCCGAGGGCTCTTGCGCCCTTTCGGGTGCCGGAGTGAAGGTAGACTCTTTCGGGCGACAAGCGTAAATGAGCTCCAATGAGGTTGGCTGTGTCATAAGTGTAGAGTTTTCCCAAACCCTTAATTGGCTTCGTGGCCTTACGGACGAGATTGTGAAGCTTGTCGAAGTTTTTGCATCTTCGTAAATCGGGCAGCGCGGCGACGAGCGCTGATTTTCCGCGAGACAGTTGTACGGCCGTTCGGCGGCGATGGTGAGCAGAGCGCTTTTCGTCTTCGTCTAGCGCAAGAGCTGCCTTTTCGATTGCCTTCTCTAAGGAGGAGAATCGCTTAAAGCGGCTTCGCTCGCGTTTGGCTCGAGGCCTGTAGTATTCGATGTACTCGCGAAGCATTCCGCGAAGAGTTGAGTGCTTCCTGTTGCTGGTCTCGCAGCCGCCCTGCGGACGGCGTGACCCCGTCCCTAGAGAGAGTTTCATACTGAAAGCGTAACCGTATAACATACTGTGGAATTCACTGATTGACGCTGGCATGTTCTGAGGGTTACTGCCAACCGTACGCCAATTTGCGGCGAGGTACGTAGTCTCAACGGCTAGGGACGGGCTACATGGCTATTGACGATGAACTTGACGCGGCACGTAAAGCATACCCAGACGAACGTGCCAATATTCTCAGTAGGGTTCTCAAGCTCGCGAGCCCGGTTTCCCTGGGCGCTAAAATCATCACGACGCTCCGAGATGTTTTCTCGGAGGATGCAAAGGCGGGACGCGTCGCTGCGCTGTTAGAGGCACTCGAGAAGGTGATTCGACGGAATCAGAAAGACTTGGCGGAGCTCGATGGGGTAGTTAGGTCTTCGGAATTTGTCGAAACGCTGTTAGTCGCTGTCCATGAATCCTTGAACACGATCAATCTAAATAAGGTAGAGCGATTCGCGCACGTTTTAGGGAATGCCCTGTGCCGGGAGAATGAAGAAACGAACTGGGAGGAAACCGCCGCGTTCATAAGGGATCTCGCGCAACTGACCGAGGAAGACATAATCGCTCTCCGCATTTTGGATGATGTTACTGGTGACCTCGCCCGATCCTTGTCGAACTTGCATACCCCGGATCCGTTTACGCGCATTAACAAGGAGTTGCTAATGGAAATTCACCGACGTGGCCTTCATCCTGACGATTTTTACTCGCGGTGTTCCCGGCTGAGTGGATTTGGTTTGACTCTGCCTGTAGCGTTTAACTCCTCACAGATGTCGCCGGGAGAGTATTGCTTTCGTTTTACTCTTCGAGGTCTCAGGCTCCTCGTACTTTTGAAATGACGAGGGCCCATCGTGCGCATCCTGCTGGACTCCCGAGACCTGATTAACACGATCGAGCGCGAATGCCCGGTGAGTAGGATAACCCTCGAAGCCTACCTTAGAGACGGTGGTCACCAGATTGCGCTGACATTTACCAGTGTCAGAGAATTCGCGGGCCCCATTGGCGCGGGTGTTATATTTTTGACAGTCAGACCATTTCTCCAAGCGTTGGAGCGGATGCCTCACTGCTACTTGAAGGAAGTGACTATCGTAGCAGCAGAACTTCACGCAGCGGTCGAAGCGTTCAATAGTGGACAGGAATATCAACGCCCATCACCTTATGTGGATCGGTGGGACCGCACGATGACACCTTTAGGACAGCGAGACATCGCAGAAAATTGGGTAAATTTTCGGTTAGACGAGATTGTCTACAACGTCAGTCGGGTTAGACCTGATGTGTTCATGCCTCCCGCGCACCATCTTCCGAGGCTGCGAGTTCAACTTGAGACTGACCGTGCTGCCCTTCGTGCGGGGCGTGCACTTGCTGCGCAGCACTTCAGGCATGTAGTCAGGAATAACGCTGCCACTCATCGTATTGGGTTACCGGGAGGCCGTGAGGATGAATTTGCCGACTGGGTCTATCAAAATCCTGATATTTGTTCAGGACTTCGTCTCAACCACGAAACCTATAGGGCATTGATGTCTAACTACGGTGACATTCCGGAGACAGCTGATTTCTCTGATCTGGCTCACGTCACCGCTATTCCGTATTTGGAGGCGGCCACCCTGGATCGTCGAATGCGTGACTATTGTGCGCGGGCCTCAGCGAAGATGGTTAGGGATGGTGCCGCGATAGACTACCGCGACCGCGTTTACAGGGACGTAGCCGACCTCTTGCAGCGGGCGTGACGTTGCCCATAAAAGGCGTTTCGTCTTTGACTTATGTTATCGATGTCCGTCTGTCGGCCCGTCGTTGAAGACCTAGCCAACAGGATGACGAGCGAAAAAGTGATATCGTATCGGGCCGGTGGCCGTCGAATATTGCTGGTACCAGCACCGAACGCACGAAAAAGGATGACGATGAAATTTTCGAGACGGATTTTCAGCTTTGTTTTCGCTGTGATTGGACTCGCAGTGGCGACTGGATCAGCGCGAGCGCAGACGAGCGCAAAAGATAACGAAGCGCGGGTGAACGATATGGCGGCGCAGTGGAAGGCGCCGGAGACGGGGTTCGATTATGTGAAGCGCGTGGAGATGATTCCGATGCGCGATGGAGTGAAGCTCTACACGGTGATTGTGGTGCCGAATGGGGCGAAGAATGCGCCGATGATTTTGACGCGCACGCCTTACAACGCGGCGGGGCGGGCGCAGCGGCCGCACAATGCGGATTCGCCGTACATGGTGGACGAGCTGCCGCAGGGCGATGAGGTGTTTGTGAGGGCGGGGTACATTCGCGTGTTTCAGGATGTGCGCGGGAAGTATGGGTCGGAGGGGAATTATTTGATGGTGCCGCCGCCGATGGGCCCGTTGAATACGACGGGGACGGACGACACGACGGACGGGTACGACACGATCGACTGGCTGGTGAAGAATGTGCCGGAGTCGAATGGCAGGGTGGGGATGCTGGGCTCGTCATATGAAGGATTCACGGTGGTGATGGCGCTGATTCATCCGCATGCGGCGTTGAAGGTGGCTGCGCCGGAAAGTCCGATGGTGGACGGATGGATGGGCGATGACTGGTTTCACTACGGGGCGTTTCGGCAGAACAATCTGGATTATCTTACGGAGCAGACGACCGTGCGCGGAGAAGGCAAGGCGATTCCGCGCATGAGCTATGACGATTACACGAATTATCTGGCGATTGGTTCGGCGGGAGATTTTGCGCGATATGGCGGATGCGAGCAGCTGGGGTTCTGGAAACTGATGGAGGAGCATCCGGCGTACGACGCGTTCTGGCAGGGGCAGGCGCTGGACAAAATTATGGCGAAGACGCCGCTGACGGTGCCGGTGATGTGGGAGCAGGGACTCTGGGACCAGGAAGATATGTGGGGCGGGATTCATGCGTGGGCGGCGATGGAGCCGAAGGATACGTCGAACGACAGAAATTTTCTGGTGATGGGGCCGTGGAGGCATAGCGGGGCGAATTACAACGGATCGTCACTGGGGCCGCTGATGTTTGATGGGGATACGGCGCTGCAATGGCGTCGCGACGTGCTGCTGCCATTTTTCAATCAGTATTTGGTGGAGGGTGCGCCGAAGGCGGATACGCCGCCGGTGTTGATTTACAACACGGGGGAAAATCATTGGGACAGATTTAAGTCGTGGCCGCTGGCGTGCGCGGAAGGCTGTGCGAATAAATCGAAGCCGCTTTATCTGAGAGAAAATGGCGGATTGTCGTTCGATCCCCAGACGACTTGGATAGGTGCAGCTTGGGACGAATATCTCTCCGATCCGGCGAATCCGGTGCCGTATCGGGCGCGCCCTGTGACGGAGGATGGCGACGGATGGCGGCATTGGTTGGTGGACGATCAGCGATTTGTGGACGGGCGCACGGATGTGCTGACGTATGTGAGCGCGCCGTTGACGAAGCCGTTGCGCGTGAGCGGAGTGCCGGAGGTGAATCTGTACGCGTCGACGAGCGGCAATGACAGCGACTGGGTGGTGAAGTTGATTGACGTGTATCCGGGGACGGTGGAATCGCAGCCGGGGATGGGCGGGTATGAGCTCGCGATTTCGCTCGACATTTTTCGCGGACGCTATAGGACGAGCTTCGAGCATGCGGAAGTTATTGTGCCGATGGTGCCGCTGCTCTATCGCTTCGGGCTGCCGACGGTCAATCATATGTTTTTGCCTGGGCATCGCGTGATGGTGCAGGTGCAGTCGACGCTGTTTCCGCTGTACGATCGCAACCCGCAGAGTTTCGTGCCGAATATTTTCGACGCGAAGCCGGGGGATTATCAGAAGGCGACGCAGCGGGTGTGGCGCGGGCCGGGCACGGCAAGTTTCATCAACTTGCCGGTGGTGCCTTAGCTAGCTGAGGTGAATATGACGTATGCGGAGGCGGATTCGTCGGGCGGCGCGCACAATGGCGCGAATCGCGGCGCGAATTGGCTGACGGCGATTGCTTCGCTCTGCGTGGGCGCGGGATTTTTGGCGCTGTGGTTCTGGTTGCTGCCGGGCTGGCTTGGTTTTCATGATTACGCAGGAGGCGCGGCGGGCTGGCGGCTGATTTTTGCGATTCCTGCGGCGCTCGGATTCGCGGTGGCGATTAAGTGCATGTGGGATTTCGGCTGGGCGGGGCATGGGACGCCGGCGCCGATTGCTGCGCCGCAGAGGCTCGTGGTGGTGGGGTTTTATCGCTACGTGCGGAATCCGATGTACACGGGATTTTTTGTAGGCTGGTTTAGTTTGTGGGCGCTGTATGGCGAGGCGAATCGAGGGTCGTTGATTGTGGCGCTGGTTGCGCTGGCGGTTGTGGAATTGTTTGTGCGGCTGTATGAGGAGCCGATTCTGCGGGCGAAATTCGGCGCGGATTATGAGGAGTATTGCCGCAATGTGCCGCGCTGGATTCCGCGACTGCGCGCGTGGAATCCAGCCGCACGCTGAATGCGAGCGCGATTAGCGGCGGCGACCGCCGCCTGATGATCCGGCGCCGCCGCGACCGCCACCACCGAATCTTCCGCCACCGCTGCTGCTGCCGGCGCTGCGATTTTGTTGATCGAGTTGGTCGCCGCGAGCGCGGGAATTCGCGTCGTTGTTGAGTTGATTGCCGAGATTGGAGTTGCCCGAGTTGCCGGGCTCGCTCTGGCGATTGCGCGCTTCGGGCGTTTGCTGCGTCTGGTTCAGGTTGCCGCTGCCGCTTTCGTTGTTCGCATTGCCGCCGCGCGAATTGGCGTTCGGCTGCGTGCCGCTGCCGGTTCCGTTGTTGGCGTTGCTGCCGCGTGAATTGGCGTTCGGTTGCTGCGTGCCGGTCGAGCCGGACTGATTCTTGTTCGTCGCACCGCTCAGATTATTGTTGCTGTTGTTGTTGCCGTTCTTGTTCGTGGCGCCGCTTAGATTCTGGTTGTTGCTGTTCTTCGCGTTCTTCGTTTGCTGGGCACCGGTGGAGGGATCGACTGGCTGCCAGCCGCCATCGCTCCACTTGCTCCAGTCGCCATTGGAATCTTTCTTGTAGACGTTGCCGTCGGCGCCTGCGTAGACGTTGTTGTTGTTCGCGTCTTTCGCGACGAAGCCGCTGTTGCCGTTCTTGGTGTTGAAGCCGGCGCCTTCGCTGCCCTTCGAGGTTTGGAATCCAGCGACGGTGCCGTTCGCGTTTGAGTAGTGGCCTGCTTGCGCCCAGTTGTCGCCGTTGGTCACGACGCTGCTGCCCCACTGCGAGTAGGCGTTGTGACCTTGCGACGTTTGGGCGTACGTTCCCGTTCACGGATTGTAGGCTTGGGCGTAGGTGTGGCCGCCGTATGCGTTTTGATAGGTGACTGCGCGGCCGTACGTTCCGGTGGTCGGATTGTACCAAGCGGCGGTGCCCGCGGAAGCGTACGGACCGTAGACGGCGTGAGCGACGCCGTAGGTGCCGGTGTACGGATTGTAAAAGCTCGCGACGCCATACGTGTATGGATACGGATAGTAGATCGGATAGCGCGGGCCGTAATAAATGTAGGGCGGATAGTAGTAGCCGGTGCCGTAGACGACGCACGCCCCGACCGCCATGCCCAGAACGAAAACGCCGAGGTAGCCGCTGGTGTAACTGGTCTGCACCGTTGTCGGCGTGGGATTCGAGACGACGACGTAGGTGACGTTGTAGACGGGCGAGCTTGGCGGAATTGTGTAGATCACGGCGGGAACTGTGTCGGCGGTCTTCCATGGACCACTTGCGTTCACCGAGATGAACCAAATTCCCTGATAGCAGAGATAGTAGGCGCTGCCGACGCGGATCACTCTGTTTTGGGTGTTCACGGCGTAATACATCGTGGTGCCTTCGATCACGACGAATTGCGGCTCGCCTGCGTAGATGACTTTGACGCTGGCTTCTGCTGCGGCGCGATTCACGACGGCGGTGGTAGGAACTTGCGCGAGAAGCACGGCGTCACTGGCTTCCTGCGTTCCGGGGACGGAGACGAGAACGTTGGAATACGGCTTGCCGGTGGAAATTTTGGCGAAGTCGGCGGGGAGATCGTTGCCCGCGTAGACCCATGGGGCGTTGATATTTCCGGCGCGGAACCATCGCCCGGAGAGCAGCGCGTAGATTTGATTATCCGGCTTGTGAAGGAAGACGCTGTCCTCGGTGTTCGTCGCGTAGGAGAGGCTGGTGCCGGCGATGGGCGCGTAGACGGGCGCGCCGCGGAAGACGATCAATTCTGCGGGGCGTTCGGTGAAGAAGACTTTCGGCGCGGGTGGAGCGCCGGCAGGCGGCGGGACCTGTTTCAATACGCCATCCCAATTTTGACCTTTGGGCAGCTTGGCCATTTCGGCGGGGAGCTGGTGGTTGCGGTCCACGGGCCGGAAGGTTCTTTGGATTTCAGCCACGTTTTGCCGCTGAGAAGAAAGTATTCGCTGCCGTCATGAAAAAGATCCCAATTCGTATTCACAACGTACTTGAGGTTGGTGCCTTCGATGGAACGAGGACGGGTTTGCCGTTCGACCATCAGCACAATCGCCGGGATGGTGCTGGCAAAAATAGTGGGAACCTGCGTGCTGACTGCCGCGGAGTTGACCGGCTCTTTGTGACTTTCTCGAGGCTGGCGATCATGTGATTGAGCGAGACGTTGAACGTCATGGTCGGGTAGATCTGGCTGACTTTCTGTTCGGCTTCGGCTTCGTGCTGGGGATCGAGGGTTGGGAAACGCGAACTGATGACCTGGATATCGCTGACGTAGACGGTTCGGGCGCTGACGTTGGCAACAGTATTGGCACGCCAGGAAATTACGCCCAGAAACTGCTTGCCCCCTGTGGGCGTAACCGAAATCGCGGTGTCGGCTACGAGGGTGCGGTATTTGTCCCAGGATTTTAGCTGCGGCTGGTAGACGACGATGTGGTTGCCGTCTCGATCGATTACTTTGGGCCACGCGGGCGACGGGCGCGGAAGCCGCGGGTGCTGGCGATGTGATGCTTGCGGTTGAAGCGCTGAGCGGGGCGGGGGACAAGCGCCGATCAGAAGGGCAAGCGCGAACAACGCAGTGACAAGGCTGCTTTCATTCTTTGCATTTCGTATCCTCGATGGAAAATTCTCAAATGCGATTGCGATGATGGTCTGCGCGCAGGATGAGGCAGTGCGCTGTCAGGACCAGCTGCCGTAGTTCCTTAATTTCGTTGGGTTGAGAGCGGCGGGATTCTACATCAAGTGGAGAAGGGGGAGGGAGTAGAAAACGCCGGGTAGCGAAGTTGGACGTTGAGATCCTTCACTTCGTTCAGGATGACAAGCGGGCGGCTGGGAAGGAGTTTCTAGAGGGTTGCGCGGTGCCTTTTGCGCGTTCGGGCACGGCCCACCCAGGCGGGTCTTCGACATGCCGTGCCCCTACTGTTGCAGGGTGCGACTTACTCGTGAATCGGCGTGTAGTAGGACTCGCCGGCGCAGGCGCGGCAGAGAATGCGGCCGTTGACGGCGACTTCGCGTTTGAAATTTATGCCTTCGCCGCATTGGGCGCAGACGACGCGGGGGCCTTTGAAGCCGGGGAGATCTTCGGGGTGAATTTCGACGCGCACCCACTGTTTGTCGAATAATTCTTCGTCGGGAATCACGCGGTAGGCTTGCTGCTGACCTTTTTCTTTTTCGAGTGCGGGAAACATTTCATTGGCGCGTTTTTTGGAGTCTTCGCGGGCGACGATGCGGATGGCGCGTCCGCTTTCGAGATCGACGAAGGTGGCGGCTACTTTCCCCCAGTCGAGGAATTTGAGAGCACGCTTGCCGAGGCGGCAATTGGCGACGAGAGCGACGGCGTCCGTCATGCAGCGATCGATTTCGACATAGGTGACGATGCGTTTGCGTTCGCGGATGGGATCTTCGATGCCGAGTTCGCGGAGGCCGAGCATGGCGAGGCGGACGCCGAGGACCTGTCCGGCGCAGATGTGGCCGTGGGCGACGGTGGCGTCTTCGAGGTATTGGTCGAGGGTTTTCATTTTGGGTGCTTGGTGATTATAGGACGGATTTGTGGGTGGACGTTGAGGGAGCGTTGATTTGGGCGGGTGCTTGGGTTGAGTTGGGATCCTTCAGAGCGGGCATCCTGGTCGGATGCCTTCAGGATGACAGGTCCAACCCAACGGCAAACGACAAACTGCAAGTCAAAAGAGCCGGCGGGACGCCGGCCCACCATTAAGATTGGCGGGCAGGCGTTACGGAATGGCAGCGGAGCTGTTGGCTAGTGCGGAGTCTGGGGCGTTGCTGCGGCGGTTGATCAGGAATGCGCCGATTGTGACTGCGATTGCCAGGGCCAGGAGTGAGCCGTCGCGTAAGAGGGTCATTGGGCCGAGGCGTTCGCCTGGGCCGAAGCAGCCGCAATTTATTTCGAGGCCCAGGAAATAGGAGCGGACCATTACGGCGAAGAAAACTGTTAAGAGCAGGGTGGTGACGAGTGCGGCGTAGCGTAGAGCGATGCCGCTTAGGAGCCAGAGGCCTACAAAAAGTTCGAAGGGCGGGAGGAAGTGGGCCGCAGGGCTGACGATGGCGGGCGGAAGGAGTTGGTAGGAGTCGACCTGCATGGCGAACATCGAGAGTGAGACGCGCATTGAGCCTATGGACCAAGGGACTGGGGCTTGGGGTTTTAGTTTTGCGTAGGCTGCGACGATGAAGATGACGGCGAGCGCGATGCGGCCGATGGTTAGGAGGATTTTGGCGGTGGTTTGTCGCGATGTGTCAGTCATGTTTGGTTGGGAGAGCGTTTTATTTGGATGCAACTTCAGGGGCTAGCGCCCCTATTCCTCGTATTAGTTGATGTCGCCCCTGAAGGGGCAACCTACAAAGCTGCGCACAGTAGCTACCTTCGCGAATTCGCCAACATTCCCTCAGCGGCTAAAGCCGCATCGCTACTGGACGATTTTCGGCACGGCTGAAGCCGTGCCCTGACGTAAAACATGTACCCTGACGTGAAGCAGAACCTTAAACCAGACATTGCTCGACGCGCGCCACGAGTTACTGGGCCATCAGGGAATCTAGATATTGCTTCATGATGGGCCAGGTGAAGATGCCGGACATGGGTGGGTAACGCTGGCCTTTGTAGATGATGACTATGGTCGGCGTGGAATTGACTGGCACCTGTTTCCCGAGGGCTTGATCTTGTTGGATGAATGTGTCGAGCTCGCAAGTGTGGCCGGTTTGAGCGCTGGCCGTGTTGCCGGGAGTTTGGGTGAGGCAGCCCGATACTAATTTTTGCACACGCTTAAAGTCAGTGGGGCCGAGGGCTGCGGAGATGTATTGCTCCATGCTTCCGTCTTTGGTCCATTTGTCCTGATTGTCGAAGAGGGCTGAGTCGACGGTTTCAAATCTGCCGATGCGAGCGGCGGCATTGGCCCAGCGGGCGGCGTCCATCGAATATGGGTGCATGGGAAGAGGGAAGTCGCGATGGACGAGGTAGACTTTTCCGGAGGCTACATAGTCGTTGATCATGAAGCGCAGGGTGTTCTCAAAAAAGGCGCGGCAGGCGGGGCATTGATAGTCGCTGAAAACTTCCATCGTGATCGGGGCGGATTTGGTGCCGATGGCTTTCATTGGCGCCGGGAGGGATTCGGCGGCTGCGGGCTTTGCGTGCGGCTTGGCGCTGACGGTTTTGGTTTGTGCGTTGCTCGCGGGCACGAGGATCAGCGCGAGGGCGAGTAGAGTGAGCGCGTGTGATGGGATCCTTCGCGCTGGATGAATTGGAAGATTCAACTGTGCCTCCCGAGCGTGGCTCTGCGTATGACTCTAATTGCTTCAGAATAATTCGAACGACTATTGTAGCCCGAATTAGTTCAGCTTTGAACCGAGCGATGCCGTGGCGGTGCTTAGGTGCAAAGTCGGTGGAGAGTTTGACCGGGTAGTGTGATGCCGAGGTTGGCGGGTTGGTTCGATTTGGAACTGGGTGACTGTAATGGAATCCGGGGAGGCAGAGTTACTGGGGAGACTTCGTTGTTACGTGGGCACAGGCAGGAATGTGTAAAGTTCCAGGACATCCTTTACACTGCGTTATCAGGACATTCTTTACACTCTTGTGGTGGACTGAGCCAGGAATGCCTGTGCTACCTGAAGAAAAGTCAAAAGAGCCGGCGGGACGCCGGCGTTACGGAAGGGCAGCTTTGCCGCCAACCTGCTGCGCGGTCTATCTGCGTTATTTGGCCTTGGCGTGATGTAAGCAGCCTGAATACAGCGACATACAGGCGCATAGATAACTTGACAACGCAACACTCAACGTGTATTATGTGGGCTGCTTTGGCTGGCAATGTTTGAGATTTCAGGCGAGCGGAAAGCACTAGGAGCGATTTCATGAGCAAGATTATAGGTATTGACCTGGGCACGACCAACTCGGTGGTGGCCGTGATGCAGGGAGGCGAACCAACCGTCATCCCGAACCAGGAAGGGGCGCGAACGACCCCGTCGGTGGTGGCGATCACGAAGAGCGGCGAGCGCCTGGTGGGTCAGGTGGCGAAGCGGCAAGCGATCACGAACCCCGAAAACACCGTTTATTCAATCAAGCGGTTTATGGGCCGGCGCTTTGACGAAGTGACGGAGGAAGCGAAGCGCGTGCCCTACAAAGTGGTGAAAGGGCCGAATGACGACGTGCGCATCGACATTTCCGGGCAAGGTGTACACCCCGCCGGAAATCTCGGCGATGATTCTTCAAAAGCTGAAGACCGCGGCAGAGGATTTTCTGGGCGAGAAGGTGACGAAGGCGGTCATCACCGTTCCGGCATATTTCAACGACAGCCAGCGGCAAGCGACGAAACAGGCCGGCGAGATCGCGGGCATGGAAGTGGCGCGAATCATCAACGAGCCGACGGCGGCGGCGCTCGCGTACGGCTTGGACAAGAAGAAGGACGAAACGATCGCGGTGTACGACTTGGGCGGCGGAACGTTCGACATTTCGATTCTGGAAGTGGGCGAAGGCGTGGTGGAAGTGAAGTCGACGAACGGCGACACGCACCTGGGCGGCGACGACATCGACCAGAAGATCGTTGATTGGATTATTTCTGAGTTCAAGAAGGAGCAGGGCATCGACCTGAGCAAGGATCGCATGGCGATCCAGCGGCTGAAGGAAGCGGCGGAGAAGGCCAAGATCGAGCTCTCGCAAGTGATGGAGACGGAGATCAATCTGCCGTTCGTCACCGCGAATGAATCCGGGCCGAAGCACCTGCAACTGAAACTGACGCGCTCGAAGCTCGAGCAATTGATGGAAGACTTGCTGCAGCGGACGGTAGGTCCGGTGAAGCAGGCTTTGACGCGATGCGGGAATTACGGCGGACAAAATCGACGAGGTGGTGCTGGTTGGTGGTTCGACGCGAATTCCGCGCGTGGTGGACATCGTCAAGAGCCTCTTCAACGGGAAAGAGCCGCACAAGGGCGTGAACCCGGATGAAGTGGTGGCGGTGGGCGCTGCGATTCAAGGTGGCGTGCTGGCCGGCGAAGTGAAGGACATTCTCCTGCTGGACGTGACGCCGCTTTCGCTGGGCGTTGAGACGCTGGGCGGAGTGATGACGCCGCTGATTCAGCGGAACACGACGATTCCGACGCGCAAGTCGGAGACGTTTTCGACGGCGGCGGATAACCAGACGTCGGTTGAAATCCATGTGCTGCAGGGCGAACGCCCGGTGGCGAGTGGCAACCGGTCGCTTGGAAAATTCCATCTGATTGGGATTCCTCCGGCGCCGCGTGGCGTGCCGCAGGTGGAGGTGACGTTTGACATTGATGCGAACGGCATCTTGAACGTTTCCGCCAAGGACATGGCCACGAACAAGGAACAGAAGATCACGATTACCGCTTCGACCGGCTTGAGCAAGGAAGAGGCGGAGCGCATGAAGAAGGAAGCGGATGCGCACGCGGCTGAGGACAAGGCGCGGCTGTCGGAAGTGGAAGCGCGGAATCGGCTGGACAACCTTGTTTATCAGACCGAGAAACTCGTGAAGGAGAACCGCGAGAAGCTGGGCGAGACGGATGCGAAGTCGGCTGAGGAAGCCATCGAAGAGGCGCGACGAGCGTTGAACGAGGGCGGACTCGACCGGTTGAACGCGGCGGCGGAAAAGCTGACGAAGATCTCGCACACGATGGCGGAGACGATGTACAAGTCGCAGCAAGCGTCGGCGGGAAGTGCGGCTGGCGCGGGTGCGGGAGCTCCGGGCGCCGGGCACGATAGCGGCGGCGGAGCGAGCGGGCAAGCGGGTTCGTCGGGCGGCGGACAAGGCGATGTGGTGGATGCTGAGTTCGTGGACGTGGACGACTCGAAGAAGCCGAACTAAGACCGGGTTCTTCGATCGGGTGCTTCGCGACGGTTGAAGTTGAGTAGACAAACTGAATGCAGCAAATGGGGCGGGAGCTAGCGCGAGCAAGCCCCGCCCGTTTTGCTGTGCGGGCGTGATAGAGCGGCAAATTCGAGGAGAGCGCGTTGACGACGAGCGGGATTCGGCGGGCGAGTGCGCCGCAGGCGGTTACGAAGGTTCGCGATAATTATTTTCTGATTCAGGTGTCGATTACGGAGACGCCGAGCGCGGATTGGCGGCGGCTTGTTTTACGACGCGCAGGGGCAGGATGTGCCGGCGGATTTTGCGCCGCGGTCGATTGAGATTACGGGAACGTTTTTGAGATTCAAGGCGGATCCCGCGACGGTGGAAGAAAAGATCGCGGTGCTGGATCGCTGGATTGGAAAGGCGAGCCAGAAAGAAGCGGCGATGGCGGGGCGCACGGAAGTACAGAGACAAAAAGCGGAAGAAGCCGCGCGCGAGGCGCAGGAATTGGGTGAGTGGAACGCGCGCTGGGCGAAACTTTAAGGATTAGCGAAAGATCAATACCGAATGGCTACGACATCCAAACAAGATTATTACGAACTGCTGGGAGTGCCGCGCAAGGCGTCAGTGAAGGAACTTCGCGGGGCGTATCGCAAACTCGCGCGCAAATACCATCCCGATCTGAATCCGGGCGACAAATCCTCGGAAGAAAAATTCAAGCAGATACAGGAAGCGTACGACGTTCTGTCGGACACGAAGAAGCGGCAGCTGTACGACCAGTTTGGATTCAACGTGCCGGGGCAGGGAGGAGTGCCGCCGCAAGGAGCGGGTTATGGCGGCGCGCCGGAAGATATTCATTTTGATTTCGGCGGATTTGATTTTGGCGGAGGCGCTGGCGGCGGAGCGGGGGCGGGTGGCGGAGGAACGAGTTTCCGCGACTTGTTCAGCCAATTTTTCCGCAGCCAGAATGCGGCGCAGCAGGGAGTGGAAGAGGAGCCGGGGACCGATCTGGAATATCAGATCGACATCACGTTTGCGGAGGCGATGCGCGGGACGGTGAAGAAGCTGAGTTTCACGCGGCTGGATGTGTGCAATGTGTGCCATGGAAGCGGCGTGGAGCCGGGCGAGGCGAAGGTTTGTCCCACGTGCGGCGGTACGGGGCATGTGACGCAGACGAGCGGGAAGATGCGTTTTCAGGTGAACTGCTCGCGGTGCGGTGGCATCGGGCCGTCTGCATACGATTTGCAAAAATTGTGGCGGCGAAGGGCGCGTGCCGAAGATGGAGACGATTGACGTGCGGATTCCGCCGGGGGCGCATACGGGTTCGCGGGTGCGCGTGGCCGGATATGGAAACGCGGGGACTAGTGGCGGACCTCCGGGCGATCTCTACATCATTACGCGCGTGCAGCCGCATCCGTTTTTCGATCGGCGCGGGGATGATTTGTATACGGCGGTGCCGGTGACGGTGACGGAAGCGTCGCTTGGAGCGAAGGTGGAGGTGCCGACGATTGACGGACGCGCGCAAGTGCGGATTCCGCCGGGGACGAATAGCGGAAAGAAATTGCGGCTGCGCGAGAAGGGCGCGCCGTCGTCGCGCCAGCCGGGGAAGCGCGGGGATCAGATTATTGAAGTGCAGGTGGTGGTGCCGAAGCCGGAAGATGAGCGCGTGCGGAATTTATTGAAGGAGTTGAGCAAAATCGATCCGGAGGATCCGCGCAAGGAATTGTTTGCTAAGGCGACGGTATAAGAGGGAGTCGCAGGAGCTAGGAGAAGTGAAATGGCAGGGCGGCCGAGAAAGAAAGCGAAAGCGGGTTACATGATCAGCGCGGTGGCGGAGCTGTACCGGTTGCATCCGCAGACGCTGCGGCTGTATGAGCGCGTGGGGTTACTGAAGCCGTCGCGTTCGCAGGGAAATACGCGGCTTTACACCGATAGCGATCTGGAGCGGCTGGAAGTGATTCTGAATTTGACGCGTGAGCTGGGCGTGAATCTGGCGGGCATCGAGATCATTTTGAATATGCGGGACAAGATGGGCGAGATGCAGTCGCAGATGGAAGCGTTCATACAATTTGTGCGGGGCGAAATGGCGCGCGGATTTGCGGCGCCGGATGAGCGGAAAATTCGCAATGCGATTGTGCGATTGTCGCCGCGGCCGGCGATCAAAGTGGAAAAGTAGCGCTCACAAGTCAGTCATCCGCGAAGCTGCAGCCGTCAATCTCTTTCAACCAGCTGTCTTTCCCACAGGTTTGGTTTCTTCCACAGGGGCGAGTGTGCCTTGCGCTGAAGCGGACGCGCGCGCATATTCTTCTTAGCGATGGCACGAGCGGATTGTTCCCGATTGTCAGGGAAGCGGCTGGAAGGTTGTGGAGCGGACTGCGCCGGGAGCGCAGCCGCTGGCCGCGGATCGGCCCGGCGCTCCGGCGTTGGCGAGCCGAAGATGGTATGGGCCGTGCCGTGCGATTGCACGAAGAGCGAGCAGCCTGACCGGGCGCTGACGCGTGCGCGCATCCCTGAACGCTACCGGCATTGCGATTTCGAAAATTTCGAAACGGACAACGACATCGAGAATGTAGCGCGCGAGCAACTGCAGGTTCTGGAATCGCAGCCTGGCGCAGGCGAAGCTCGTGGTGCAGCGTTTTGCGCAGGAATTTCCGTATCCCTCCGGCAATGAGAATGGCCTGCTGCTGATGGGTCCATGCGGCGCGGGGAAGACGCATCTAGCTGTATCCGCTCTGAAGCAAATCGTTTCGCGCGGCCATGCGGGAATTTTCTACGATTACCGCGACCTGCTGAAGCAGATTCAGGACAGTTACAACGCCGAGAGCCAATCGACGGAATTGAGCGTGCTCGAACCCGTGCTAAAGGCCGAACTTCTCGTGCTCGACGATGTGGGGTCGAGCAAGCCGTCGCTTTGGGCGCTCGAAACGGTGGGGCATGTGCTCAATACGCGATATAACGAAAAGCGGGTGACAGTGCTCACTACGAATTACCTGGATACCGATCCGACAGCAGGAGCAGGCCGCGCGTGTGGCGGGGATGCGTGCGCCGTCGATTGAGGATTCGCTTACGGAGCGAGTCGGCAAACGCATTCGTTCACGGCTGTACGAAATGTGCCGCACGGTAGAAATTTCCGCACCCGATTACCGCAAAGAGATTCGCAACATCAGCCGCGCCGGGGCGTGAGCTGTCATCGAAGCAAGAATTCGACGCAGCGAGCCAAAGCCTCTCCTGCACACCGATTAGAACCGGAGGGTTCCGGGACAACGCGTGCGCGGACACATTAGGATTTCGTAATAAACCATTCATACAATGCGCGATGGCGGCGATGTAGAATTCCAGCGTTTTGTTGACAAGCCGCAAACCGGACGCGTATCATCGCTGCGATACGGCGTTTCTGGCGCGGACGCTGTTCCCCTTCATTGCTCAAAACCCAGCAGGGTGGAGTAACCGAGGCCAAACTCTCGGCATGCAATGAACGAATCCGTATGGAGGCCGCTCTCAATGTCACCCGAACACGACAATAATCTTCAACCGACTCTGGAAATGTCAGCTCCCGAATCTTCGGCAGATGCGCCGCAGGCTGCCACGCCGCAGGCAAAGACGTCCCAGGGAACCGGCGCCGCAACAGCAGCAGCGCGTGCGCTGGACCCTACGCCGAGCGCTCCAGCGGTTGAAGAAAGTGCGGGGACAAGTGTGTCCGCTGACGGACAGGGAGCGAGCGGAACGCTCGCCCCGATCGCGCCGGTAAGCGGAAAAGCAGAAAATTCGACCGAATCGGCCGCGACGAATGAGGCGATACCTGAAACGACGGGGGACACTCGATGCAGGCCGAGGTTTCCCATGAGATGACCACCGAAGCGGAAATTGCGGAGAGCAGCGAGACGATGGACCAGCTGCTCGATCAGTTCCCGACGCCGGAGCCGGTGGTAACGGAAGGCGAGATTTTTGACGGGCGCGTGCTGGCCGTGACGGATGCGGGCGTGATCGTGGATGTGGGCGGAAAATTTGAGGGATTGGTGCCCGCGCAGGAATTCGCAGAGTCAGGCTCGGCGATTGAATTTGGCCCGGGCCAGACGATTGAAGTCGAGCGGCTGCACGAGCACAAAGATGGCTACGTGCTGCTGTCGCACGTGCGGGCGCACCGCCGGCGCGTGTGGGAACGAATCGAGAAATCTTACCGTCAACATTCGGACATCAAGGGCAAAGTATCCGAGCGGATCAAGGGCGGACTGGTAGTGGACATCGGCGTGCGCGCCTTTTTGCCGGCTTCGCAGATCGAATTGCGGCCGGTGCACGACCTGGAAGGATGGAAAGATCGCGAGATCGACGTTCGCGTGCTGAAGCTGAACCGCAAGCGCGGAAATGTGGTGGTGAGCCGGCGCGCGATTCTCGAAGAAGAGCAGAAAGCGAAGCGCGAAGCTTTGCTGGCAACCATGTCGGATGGCGCGGTGGTTACGGGACGCGTGAAGAACGTGACGGACTACGGCGTGTTCGTTGATTTGGGCGGAATCGACGGCTTGCTCCACGTGAGCGACCTGGTGTGGGGACGAGTGCCGCATCCATCTTCTGTGGTGCAGGCGGGCGAAGAAATTCAAGTTCAAATCCTGAAATTCGATAAGGAAAAGCAGCGCATTTCGCTGGGACGCAAACAATTGCTGCCTGATCCGTGGGCCACGGTGCCAGAGCGGTTTCCGGTGGGGACGCGAGTGAAAGGCAAGATCGTGGGTGTGACGGACTATGGCGCGTTCGTGCAAATCGAGCCTGGCGTAGAAGGTCTCGTGCACGTGAGCGAAATGAGCTGGTCAAAGCGCGCGAAGCACCCGTCGAAGATCGTGAAAGTGGGAGACGATGCGGATGTTGTGGTGCTGGAAGTGAAGACGGACCAGCGGCGCATTTCACTGGGATTGAAGCAGACGCAAGCCGATCCATGGGAAGCGGCTGCGGAGAAATATCCGGTGGGAACGATGGTCAGCGGCCGCGTGCGGAACCTCGCGGACTTCGGCGCGTTCGTTGAAATCGAAGAGGGCATGGAGGGGTTGATCCACATCAGCGATGTGAGCTGGACCGAACGGATCAAGCACCCCAGCGAAAAGTTCAAGAAGGGCGACACGATACAAGCGAAAGTATTGAAAGTGGATTCGCAGAACCGGCGTCTTTCGCTGGGAATCAAGCAAGTGAATGATATCTGGGCGAACTGGTTTGGCGAGCACAAGATCGGCGACCTGATAAAAGGGAAAGTGGCGCGAGCTACCGATTTCGGCGCGTTTGTCGAACTATCCGATGGAATTGAGGCGCTCTGCCACGTTTCCGAGATTGAGGAGCGTCGCCCGAAAGGCGATCGCGACAAGGAACGTGAAAAGGGTTCACGTGGTGCTCGCGTGACGGCCGTATTGACGCCCGGCCAGGAATACGAATTCAAGGTGCTGCGGCTTGAGCCTGAACAGCACAAGATCAGCCTGAGCTACCGGGCGGCGCAGAAACAGGTGGAGAAGCAGGAGATTGATTCATTTCGAGCGACTAAGTCGCCGAAATCGTCACCCACAGCGACGATCGGCGACGCGATTCTAGCCAAGCGGCAAGCAAACTAGAATTGAGCCCCGAAAGCGCGTCACAGGGCAGTAGAAAGCTGGCTCTCCTGGTGGGGTGAGCGGACATTCTTTTTCCCTAAATGAAATTCGTTTACCTCGACGTAATTTGATGATATGCAAGGGTATGCGGCGCCCCACCCCGGCTCAGAATAGGCCAGTCGCCCGAGGATATTGAAGAGGAGGCTCACGTCCCTATGGCAGAAGCTGCGGGAGTCCACGAAAACAAAGAACATACGATGACGAAGGCGGAGCTCGTGGAAGAGGTGACGCGCGTCACGGAGCTGCCGCGAAAAGAATCGGAAGCGGTGGTCGAGACGATATTCGACAGCATCATCGCGGCGCTACAAGCCGACGATAAAATCGAAATTCGGGGTTTCGGGAGCTTTCGGACACGTCAACGGCGGGGCCGGACGGGACGAAATCCGAAAACGGGCGCGAAAGTGGAAGTGCCACCGAAGAAAATTCCGTACTTCAAACCCAGCAAAGAGTTGAAAGATTACGTGAACCATCCGCGAGCGGCGGGCTCCTCTGAATCGGGCGCGCAGAGCTAAGTGGGATGGATTATCTGTGGACGCCGTGGCGGTATCGCTACATTGCCGACGCGGGGAAGGACACCGGGTGCATCTTTTGCGACGCGGTGGCTGCAAATGACGATGAGAAGAGCCAAATCGTATTCCGCGGCGCCACTTGTTTCGTAATCCTCAATCGTTATCCCTACACCTCGGGCCACGTGATGGTGGTTCCCTACGAGCACGTCGCCGATCTCGCGGCGGCAGACCCTGAGGCGCTGTCGGAGATGATGCGGATCGCGCAGCGCGTTCAGGTGGCTTTGAAGCAGGCGTATCATCCCGATGGATTCAACCTGGGAATGAATCTTGGGCGGGCGGCTGGAGCGGGAGTGACGGGGCATCTGCATATGCACGTGCTGCCGCGCTGGGCGGGCGACGCGAATTTTATGACGGTGGTCGGCGAGACAAGAATTGAGCCGGAAGATCTGACGACGACGTATGAAAAACTACGAAAGGCCCTGAACGGATAACCTCACATGGAAACTGTAGATCGAGAACAGCTGTTGCGATTGTTGACTGCGTCACGCAAGAAGCTATTGGAATCAGCCGAAGGGCTTACGGACGAACAGGCGCGGATGCGTCCTGCGGAGGATCGCTGGTCGATCCTGGAATGCGTCGAGCACGTAGGCCTCGTGGAGGATGGGATGTTCGCTACGGTGACGACGAAGCTGGCGCCGCCGGAGACCCCGATCGATCGCGCGCGAGAGCAGAAGATCATCAGCAGCGTGACGGACCGCAGCCAGAAATTTGGAGCGCCGGAGTTCGTGAAGCCGGCGGGGAAATTCGCGACTTTGGCGGAAGCTCTCGAGCATTTTCAGCAAAGCCGCGCGCGCACGATCGATTATGTTGAAAAATGCGATCAGGATTTGCGGGCGCTGGTGGGTCCACATCCGGCGCTGGGGAAGGCCACTGGCCAGGAATTGATGATCGTGCTTGCGCTGCATCCGGCGCGGCACGCGTTGCAGATTCTCGAAGCGCGCGAGGCTCTGGGGCTGGATTAAAGCAATCGGTTTTCCTTCGTGAACCTTTTGGTCAGACCTGCGCGCTGATCTAACGTATCCTCGGGATGGATGCTCTTCGAGTTACTTGACTCGGCGTATAGAACTTGGCATCATCGCGCCAACCGATGATGCCTGAGCCGCCTTCCATGTTTGACGCCGGGCCGACCCCGCCTGTGCCGTCTTATCTCAGCAACTATATTCAGCCGACTTTTAACCACGGCCTTCGCATCTGGTGGGCGTTCTTCTGGCCAACCACGATAATTTCCGCAATTGTAGGTTTCGCGATCGAGTTTGGGCTGCGCGTGATTTACGAACACACGAACGTGCCGGGGAATCTAATTGGCCCCGTCATGAGATTCATGCCCTACGTTGTCAGTTATGTAGTAGCCCTTTTCATCATGGAGTACATTCTTCGCAAGAACTTTCGGCATTTCCGCATCGGTCTGGTTTCGAATGGAGGGGGCCCGAACGCGCAGGATTTGCCCGCCAGCTTTTCCCGTACCGTTCGAGTCTGGTGGACCTATTCGTGGCGAACGGTGTTGTATCGGATCATTATCACGTTCGTGGCGACTATTCCGCTTAGCGTCCTGCTTGGGATCTTCACGAGAATTCCCACCGCGCAAGCAATTGTGCGGGCCTTGGTGATGATCGCCATTGATGCCGGGGCTGGGCTTTTCGTTATCTATTCGAATATCCTCGACGAGGACTTTGTTGATTTCCGAGTCTGTTTACTGCCTCTGCGCAAGGATGCTGCCAACTCCGCCGCACCGGTCGCCAACACTGTAACGACCTAGCAAAAACATCCTGGCTCCGCATTTCTTCTTTCCTATTCGCGTCACGCGGCCTAAAATTTGTGTTCCTCGCTGCATGAGAAAACTAAACACAAGGAACTAGCTTGAACCTGGAACTTACTGACGAGCAGCAACTGCTGAAGAAGAGCGTGCGCGAATTTGCGGAGGCGGAGGTGAAGCCTCTGGCGAAGGAAATCGACGAAACGGGGCGATTCCCGCGCAATACGTTCAAGAAAGCGGCCGAGCTGGGGCTTACAGGCGTGGCGCTGCCTGAAAATTATGGCGGCGCGGGGATGGATCACATCAGCTACACGATCGTGATCGAGGAAATCGCGCGCGTGTGCGCGTCGACGAGCGTGATTTTATCCGTGCAGAATTCGCTCTACTGTGATCCGATTTATCGCTTCGGGACTGAAGAACAGAAGCAGAAATTTCTGGTGCCTTTTGCGCGCGGTGAAAAGATCGGCTGCTACGGGCTTACCGAGCCGCAAGCGGGGTCAAATGCGGCGGCGCTTCAGACGAAAGCCGTTCGCAAGGGCGATACGTATGTAATCAACGGAACGAAGGCGTGGATCACGAACGGGGGCGCGGCAGATGCAGCGATCGCGTATGTGAATACGCAGCCGGAAAAAGGCGAGAAGGGAATTACGGCGCTGGTCGTCGAGAAAGGCACGCGCGGATTCAGCGTCGGCAAGGAAGAGAAAAAGCTGGGCATTCACGGGACCGCGTGCACCGAATTGGTATTCAGCGATTGCGTGGTGCCGGCATCGAATCGCATCGGAGAAGAAGGCGAGGGGTACAAGGTGGCGCTCTCGACGCTCGACGGCGGCCGTATCGGGATCGCTGCGCAGGCCACTGGGATAGCGCAGGGCGCGTTCGAAGCAGCGCTTTCCTATGCGCAGCAGCGGCAGGCTTTCGGGCATCCCATTGCGGATTTTCAGGCGATTCAGTTCATGCTGGCGGACATGGCCACGGAGATTGATGCGGCGCGGTTACTGGCGCGACGGGCGGCGTGGAAACAGGATTCGGGAGCGCGTTTTTCGATGGAAGCGGCGATTGCGAAATTATTTGCGAGCGAAATGTCCACGCGTGTGGCGCACAAGGCGATTCAGATTCACGGGGGCTATGGCTATAGCAGCGAGTATCCCGTCGAGCGCGCGTATCGCGACGCGCGCATTACTGAGATTTACGAAGGTACCAGTGAGATTCAGCGGCTTGTGATTGCTGCGTGGGTTTTGAAATCGTACTGACGGCTGCAACTTTCCCGCAGTGCCGCCCGGCAGTGTATTCTTCTCTCGATGCTTGAACTTGATTGCGGCCTGGATTTTGAGTCAGGCCATGACGAGATATTCTTCGCTGCGCTTCCTGCTCGCCCGGGTGTACTGCTGATTGAAATGCGCGAAGCAGGTGCGCAGCCCTACCTGGCGCGCACGGCTGACATTCGTCGCGCGGCTGAGCGGTTGCTGCGCGAACCTGAGGCGACTTCTAAACGGCTAAATCTGCGGAATGTTGCTGCGGGTGTTCGCTACCGCGTGACCGGTTCGAAATTCGAGCAGACATTAACTCTGTACACGTGTGCTCGCGCCAGATTTCCGAAGCGTTATCGCGATGTAATGCGTTTGCGGCCGCCGGCTGTGCTGAAAGTGAATCTCAGCAATGAATACCCGCGCTGTTACGTGACGCGGCGGATTTCAGGAGATGGCGGAGCTTATTTCGGCCCGTTTGCTTCGCGGAAGAGCGCGGAGGCGTTTGCGGAGGGCTTTCTCGATCTTTTCAAAATCCGGCGCTGCCAGATCAAAATTCGGCGCGATCCGGAATTCCCGGGATGCATTTATTCGGAGATGAAGATGTGCCTGGCGCCCTGTTTCGCGGGGTGCACGAAAGAAGAATACGACGTGGAGACGGGGCGCGTGCTTGCGACGCTGGCGAGTTCCGGCGAAGCGCTTACCGAGGAACTTGAGCGCGATCGCGAAGCCGCGAGTGAAGCGCTCGATTTTGAGCGTGCGGCTGCCGTGCACAAGAGGCTGGAAAAAGCCTCGGCGGCGCTACGGGGGCTTCCCGAAGTGGCGCGGCGCATTGACGAGCTTGATGCCGTGGTGCTGCAGCGCGGTGCGGAAGAAAAAACAATTATTGTTTTTCCCGTGCTCGCGGGCCTTCTGGCCGAGCCGATATTTCTTCGATTTGGGGAATTGTCGAGCGAACCGCGGTCGGTGGAAGCGATTCTGAAGCAAGGCCTCCAGCCTCATGGCCAAGCAGACGGTTCTGAATTGACAGACGAAGCGCGGCGACCCGAGTCAGCTGCCACTGCGGGCGAGCCACACCAGTCGCAATCCCCTTCAAGCGCGATGTGGCGATCTCAGTACGGGCTCCGCAACCCGCCTTCGGAACGCTCGGAGCACCTGGCAATTCTTGCGCGATGGTTTTACTCAAAACCTCGCGACGGCGAAATTTTCTTCCGGGAAGACGACTGGCCCTATCGCCGCATACTTCGGGCTTGCGGCCGGCTACTTGCTCCTCCGTCTTCGAATCCTTCCACAGAATCTCCCGCATAAACAGTCCTGGATAAACGAAACCGGCAAAGCTGCGTGGCGTCGTACAATTGAAAGAGATGGCGACCCCGCCCCAGAAGCGAAACCGTGCGAATCCAGGGCTCGAAGACACGCGGCGAATTCCGCAGATGCTGCGCGCGCTGCGGCATCGCAATTTCCAACTTTTCTTCAGCGGCCAAATGATTTCGTTGATCGGCACGTGGATGGATAACATCGCGGAGGCGTGGCTCGTCTACCGGCTCACTGGCTCGTCACTGTTGCTTGGAACGGTGGCGTTCGCGGGGCAGATTCCCGTTTTTTTACTGGCTCCGATTGGCGGGATGGTGGCGGACCGGTGGAACCGGCACCGGGTGGTAATTGCGACGCAGGCGATTTCGATGGTGCTCGCAGGGATTCTTGCGGTGCTGACTTTGAGCCGCCGCGTCACGGTGTGGGAAGTGGTGGTGCTCGCAGCGCTGATGGGCGCGGTGAATGCTTTCGACATCCCAGCGCGGCAGGCGTTTTTGGTGGATATGGTCGGCCGCGAAGACCTGATGAACGCGATTGCGCTCAATTCGTCGATGTTCAACGGCGCGCGCGTGATTGGCCCTTCGATCGCGGGAATTCTCGTTGCGAGCATCGGCGAAGGTTGGTGCTTTGCGGCGAATTCGATCAGTTATATCGCTGTCATCATCGGTCTTCTGTTGATGCACGTGAATCGGGCGCCCGTGGAGGCGACGCGCGTTTCGCCGTTCGAGCATATCGTCGAAGGATTTCGGTTCGTGTGGAATACGGCGCCGATCCGAGCACTCCTGCTGCTGTTGGGACTCGTGAGTCTGGTGGCAATGCCGTACTCGGTGCTGATGCCGATTTTTGCGGCGAAAATTCTGCATGGGAATGCGCGGACGCTCGGCGTTCTGATGGGCGCGACGGGTGTGGGTGCGCTGGGCGGTGCGCTGACGCTGGCCACGCGCTCCGGAGTGAAAGGCCTCGGGCGGTGGGTAGCGGTTGCGTGCGCCAGTTTTGGTGCTTTCCTAATTTTGTTTTCCTTTTCGCGCTGGCACGTCTTATCTGTGGCATTGCTGGTCCCGGTGGGGTTCGCGATGATGGTGCAGATGGCCTCGTCGAATACGCTGATTCAAGCCATGGTGCCCGACCGGCTTCGGGGCCGGGCGATGGCAGTGTATTCGATGATGTTTATGGGGATGGCGCCGATTGGCGCGCTGCTCTCAGGCTGGTCAGCGGAACACATTGGAGCACAATGGACGCTGGCGATTGGCGGAGTGGGTGCGATCGTCAGGCGCGGCACTCTTTGCCCGCAATTTGCCTAAGATTCGAGTGGAAGCGCGGGAGTTGATTATCGCGCAGGGCATGGCAGGCGGCGAACCGGCGCAGGAAGTAACGGCGCGCAGTGCGCCGTAGAATGTTGTAATATTGCGCATGCGTTCTGAGTATACTGCGCGCAGGAACGATCATGTCATCTCTCCGCAGCCATCTGCCAATGACGGACGCATCGCCGGCTCGCCACCGCGCAAGGAACGCTTCGATACGCCGCGCGATTCCAGGGGCGCTCTGCGCCGGGCATTTTCGCGAGATTCCTGGCGGAATAGTGCTTCTCGTCCATCGGAATAGGAACCTATCTCGGCGAGCCCGATCCGAAGCGACAGACAAGGGGTACGCGCACGCAGTGGTCGCGGCGGTGGAAGGCGGCATCAACGTAATAGATTCTGCCATCAATTACCGCTTCCAGCGCAGCGAGCGGTCTATCGGCGCGGCACTGCGTGAGCTCACGGCGAAGGGGTTTTCGCGCGACGAAATGGTGCTTTGCACGAAAGCCGGATTCCTGACGCCTGACGGAGAAATGCCGGCTGATCCGAACGAGTATTTCGCGCGCGAATTTCTGGATCGCGGCGTTTTTCAGCCGGAAGAAATTGCAGCGGGATGCCATTGCATGGCGCCGAAATATCTCGCCGACCAGATGGAGCGCAGCCTTAGGAATTTCGGCGTCGAGGCCATCGACGTCTTCTATCTGCACAACCCCGAGACGCAGCTGACCGAAGTGTCCGCTCCGGAATTTCGAAAAAGGATTCGCGACGCTTTTGTATTCCTCGAATCGGCGGTGGCTGACCGGAAAATTGGCGCTTATGGCATGGCCACGTGGAATGCGTTTCGCGAGGATCCCAAATCGCCGGGCTATCTTTCGCTCGAAGCGATGGCGGAAATCGCCCGCGAGGTCGGCGGCGCAGAGCATCATTTCCGTTTTGTGCAGTTGCCGTTCAATCTTGCGATGCCGGAAGCGCTCACGCGCCCGAACCAGACGGTGGCCGGAAAAACGATGGCCGATGGTGCAGGCGGCGCGCGATCTGGGAATCAGTCTCGTTACCAGCGCGGCGCTATTGCAAGGACAACTGACCAAGAATCTGCCTCCATTTATTCATTCCGCTTTGAAGCTGAAAAAAGAATTCGAACTCGCGCTTCAATTTGCGCGATCGGTGCCGGGGCTTACCACGGCGCTTGTCGGTATGAGCCGCGTCGAGCACGTCCAAGCGAATCTTGCTCTCGTGGGCGTCGAGCCGGCATCGCGCGAGCAATTTTTGATGTTGTTCGAATCGAAGGGCTAAGGCGCGTCGTCAGGGCGGGTTTGAATCAAGCGCTGCAATCCGATTCGGGTAACGCTCGTCCATCCACGCGCCAATTGCCGCCGTCATCTGATCGAGCTTGCCGGTGAAAAAATGGTCGGCTCCGCTCGACGATCACCAGCTTCTTCGGTTCGGGCAGCGCGTCAAAAAGCTCATTCACGTTTTGCTGCGAGCCGAACTGATCGCTCCCGCCCTGAATGAATAGCTTCGGTTTGCGCGCACTCGTGCAGATAGGAAAGGCTCACGGAATTCACGGGGATCCCGAGGCCAATGAGGTCCGCAACGCGCTCATCCTCGCAGCCCACTCGCGAGCCCCACCCACGAACCGAAACTGAATCCTGCGAGCACAATCGGCCGGCCGGGAAATTCGGCGGCGAGAAAATCGAGGCCCGCGCGGACGTCGTCTTGCTCACCGCGGCCTTTGTCGTGTTCGCCTTCGCTCTGTCCCGTACCGCGAAAATTAAATCGAAGAACCGGAATCCCGCGCCGGTGAAGTGCTTTTGCTGCCTGAAATACCACTTTGTTGTGCATCGTGCCACCGAACAGCGGATGCGGATGGCAGACGAGGGCAACGAGATCGGAATTCGCGGACGCAGGAGTCCACAGCATGGCTTCGAGGCGGCCTGCCGGCCCCGGCAAAAACAAGCTGCGATGAAATACTTCAGCCATCGAGAGTCTCTTTGTGAACGTGACGCGAATCAAGTCTAGCCGACAGCAGGCCGAGCGGGAAAGTGCGAGCCAGAAATTTAATTGTTCCTTCTGCAGCATTTGCTAACCGGCCGTTCCGCAGCGTGAATGAGTTATGCTGAGGCCATAAGCTGAAGTCTTGAGTACTACTCGCAAGTTCTAAATTCGCTTATATTTCGTGCCTGAAATCCACAGAAGAGCCGGTGAATTCGATTGCACCCGGATGAAAGCGGTGTTAGTTTTGGCTCAAGTGAGTGAATCGGCGGGAGGAGCGATGAACGACGTTGTGGAGCGGCGCGCCGCGCGACGTTTCTCGATGATGCTTCCCCTGAAAGTGCGATTTACTGCCGGCGATAGCGTTACGGAAAAAGACGGGGAAACCCGCGACGTCAGCTTCCGCGGCTTGTATTTTTTGATCGAGCCCGCTACTCCTGATGCCGGCAGCTCTATCGAATTTGTCCTCACGCTTCCGCAGCAAATCACGCTTGCCGGTGACGTGCACATCCGCTGCTACGCGCGTGTATTGCGTGTCGAACCGCACAACGGCCGCCGCGGTGTGGCGGCTCGCATTGAGCGTTACGAGTTCCTGCCTGCCTCCGCTTGACGAGATCTTCTGACCGCCTGTTCTTTAGTGGTTTCGCTGCATCGCTCACAGCATCAAATAATTCGGAGTAGAATGCTGAGTTGAATTACGTCCTGAGCTGACGGAGAAAGCGATGTACCACTACGATCCAAACAGCGCATTAGACGAATTGCGTGACGATGCCGTGCTGCCCCACCCTGTGCATCTGCGCGATATGATTTTGCGGACCAACTCGATCCCACAACCGCACTCGATCTGAACCGCGAGTTCCAAGACTACCTGACGCGTTTCGGCGAGCTGCAAAAAGTAGCGCGCGAAATCCTGGAACGGGTCGCGGCAGGCGCGCGAAAAGCTTCCGCGTAATAGCGTAATAGATTGCCGGGGCTGGCTTTGGAACTGGCGTTTTTTGATCTCGCAGGTATGGCGCGAGTGGGGTGCGTGCTCACGTTGGCACAGACAGGAATGCCTGTGCTACTTAAAGGCGACCACGTAAGGCTTATTCGACCAACGGAAGAATCGGAGAAATAGCTGGATGGCGAGAAACACGCTCCTGATCGACGCGGACGACACTCTCTGGGAAAACAATATTTTCTTTGAGAAGACGATCGAGCACTTTATTACGCAGCTCGAACATCTCGGCTACACGCGCGAATACATACGCCACATTCTCAATGAAACGGAGCGCCGCAATATTCGGCAGCACGGCTACGGAGTGAGAAGCTTCCGGCGTTCGCTGGAAGATACGTATCTGAAGCTGGCCGGGAACGCGGCTCGACGCGAAATCGTGCAGGAAATTGAGCGCATGGCGGTGGAGCTGGAAGCCACTCCGCCGCACATTCTCGACGGAGTTCCCGAGACCCTCGCATACCTCGCGAAGCATCATCGGCTGATTTTGCTCACCAAAGGCGAGCCCGCGGAGCAGGCGGGGAAAGTGGAACGGTCGGGATTGCAGTCATATTTCGATGCGATCGAGATCGTGCTGGAAAAAGACGCGGGCACTTACGGGCGAATGATCGAGCAGTTCAAAATCGTAAAAACCCACGGTTGGATGGTGGGTAACAGCCCCCGCAGTGACATTAATCCCGCGCTGCACGCCGGCTTGAGCGCCGTGTTTATTCCGCATGCGGCTACGTGGGAGCTCGAGAAGTGCGAGCTTGAAAGCGGCGGCGGAAAGCTTTTGATCCTCACGAGTTTTCGTGAATTGCGCACTCACTTTTAGCTAAGTCCTTTCAGGAGATGTCTTTGGCAACCAACCTTTCCAATACACGCGTAGCTGTGATGGGCGCCGGAGCGGTGGGATCTTATTTTGGCGGGATGCTGGCGCGTGCGGGAGCGCGCGTCACTTTGATTGCGCGTCAGAGTCACGTGGAAGCGATCCGGAAGAATGGGCTGCTGCTGGATACAGTGACATTCAAAGAGCGCGTCGCATTGAATGCCTCGACAGACCCTGCGGATGTGCGCGACGCGCAGTTTGTTCTTTTCTGCGTGAAGACGCTCGACACCGAAAACGCCGCACGGGCCATCGCGCCACATCTCTCGAAGGACGCGATCGTCATCAGCCTCCAAAATGGCGTGGACAACATTGCTCGGATTCGCGCTGCATCCGGGATCGACGCGCTGCCTGCAGTTGTGTACGTGGCAGCGGCGTTGCCTGAACCCGGGCACGTGAAGCATTCCGGGCGCGGCGAATGGATCGTCGGCGAATATGCCGGCGCAAATCCTCCCGCCGCTGGTGCGAAAAGCAGGCCCGAACGAGTCGCAGAGCTGTGCGCGGCTGCCGGCGTGCCCTGCCGCGTCTCGCAGAATATCGAGGTGGATCAGTGGACGAAAATGGTGATGAATTGCGCGGGGAATGCCGTCACAGCGATTGCGCAAACCAGCTTTGCTCACGCAGCGCGCAATCTCGACACGCGTGAGGTGCTGCGAACCGTGATCAACGAATGCGTCGCGGTGGCGCGCGCGGCCGGCGTTGCAATGCCGGATGTGGATTGGACCGAGAGGGGATTGAAGAACGCGGAGACGCTCGGCGAAGCTACCTCATCCACGGCGCAGGATATTGCGCGTGGCAAGCCTACTGAAATCGATTCGCTCAATGGCTACATCGTGCGGCGCGGCAAAGAGTTGGGCGTCCTGACGCCGGTGAATATGACGCTATTCGCGCTGATCAAGCTGATTGAAGAGAGTTCTGCGCGACGCAGCGGCAAGGCAGGTAGCGCTAGTTAAGATTCCATCGCGCAATCAGACACCTTCGCGCTACTGATCGCTGGGATTGCGGAAGCGGAAGGGAATGTGCACCACCATCTCGACATCAATCGGAACACCATCACGCGTACCCGGCCGGAATTTCCAACGGGCCAGCGCGTCCATTGAGTTCTTATCCAGCTGGGGATCGAGCTTGCGCACCAATTGGATGCTGTCGACCGAGCCGTCCTTGCGAACAATCGCGTAGAGAACTACTTCGCCATCCACATGCTGCTCGATAATTGATTGAGGATATTTTGGATCCACCTTGTCGAGTGGCGCCGGGCCTGAAAAGGCTCCCTGCGGTTTGTAACCCGTTGTATCGCCTTCGTCGAGTTGCGCGCAATTCAAAATCCAGCTCCCGGTGACGCTCGTGAGGTTAGGCATGTTGACGTGCACTGGATAAATTTCTTTTCCGGACAGTATCTTTTCTGGCGCAACGCTGGGGTCGAGATGAGTCACGTCAATCGGCGCTCGATGAGAAGATCGCGGCGATTCCGCCGAGGGCGCGAGCTTCAGATTCAATTTTCCCCCGGGGCGCGAACCTGCAGAACCGATCCCGCCGCTACCGCTCGTGCCATTGTTCGACCCGCCCGTGATGCTTATCGCCGCGGGCAGCGAATTCGCGTTCCCGTTGCCGCCGCCCCCGCTGCCGTGAGTGGCGCCGCCTGCGCCATTCGAGCCACCCGCCGAATCCGAATGCCCGCCCGTACCGCCATTGCCGGCCGCGCCGTGCTCTGATCCGCCCGGAACGCCGGGCTGTTTGCCGTCGGGCGAAATCGCAATCCTGGCCGCGGCATTTCCCTGGGGCACGCTCACTTCCGCAGCGGGTGGAGCAGGCGCAGCTGAAAGCGCGATCACGCGGTGCAGATCCGCGTCGCCTGACGTTGCTGCGCCGACTTCTGGTGCGGCGCCAGCATCTTGTTTTGTCGGACGAGTATTCGTCGGCGCGGCGGCAGCCATCGGGTTGACAGGCATACGAGGCTGCTCGTTTACAAGGGGAGTCGCGGCGACGTTGAGCGGGCCGGGAGTTTTTTCACTGTTTGCGATCTCTGGGGCGGCGACATCGTGAGCGGTTCGCTGCCGAACGTGTGGAGCTGCGTTGGAAGCGGAGAATTGAATCTGAGGTTTCGCAGGCGCGGGCGAAGCCCATTGCACCATATTCGGCATCGGCGCATCGATTTTAGGAGCGGTAGCTGGAGCATTGGGCTGGATCAAAGTTTGGTGCGGATGCGTCACGGTTACGGGCATCGAGAGTATTGTCTGGCGAGGGTGGTAAGCATCGGCCCCCAGCTGCGGCAGCGGCTTTGCTGGATCGCCTGCGGGGCTCGGTTTCGAGGGTGGACCGGGCAACGAGATGGGCGGCAGATCCTGGGTTGGCAAATATGTAAGCTCGATGCGTACCGGAGGGAGGTTATGCTGCGTCGCGGGTAGAAAGCCCCAGATTGGCAGAATAAGCAGCACGACGATTGCAACGTGCCATAACGATGACGCGGTAAACGCCCAGCCGGATAGTTTTCCGCGCACCCATTCAACGCGAAAAGCTGAATTACCGATGGCTTCGCCCTCTTTAGGCGCGCGTGGGCCCGTGAAAAAATCGTGAACGCTGGTACGAAATTCGCGCCAGGGCGATTCCCAATCCACACCCAGGTCGAGCCTGGGGAGACGAGAATGCGGGGAGAGTTCGATGAGCTCGATTTCTTCGTCGAGCGAGCGTCCCGTTAATGTCGGCATTTTCTCGGCCATTATACCCGCGAAATAAAATACGCCTGCGGAAATACTAAACGAAGGCCGGGGGTGCCAAATGAGATGCGCGGAACTACGCTGCGGCTGCCAGCCGATAAAAACTTAATGCGGCGTCACCCTGCTCCAGTATCCGGGAACACTCAAGGCGGTCGAAACGCTCCGGCAGCTCCATTGAGTTCCGGTGCTCAGCAATCACAAGTCCACTCGGTGCGATAAGATGGGAGGCGTCGAGGAACTCGAGAACGCGAATGTAGTCGTGCTCATTTTCGTATGGGGGATCGAGAAAGATAAAATCGGCTGCGACGTGCCGCGCCGAGAGGCTTTCAAGTCCTCGCACTGCATTTGCTTCAATCACCTCTGCGCCGGTGCGAATTCCAAGTGATTCGAGGTTTTGGCGGATGAGCCGCGCTCCTGCCGCGTGCGATTCGATGAAGACCACTTCGCGCGCCCCTCGGCTGATCGCCTCGATACCCACTGCGCCGGTTCCAGCGAAAAGGTCAACAAAAAGCGAATCCTCGACTAGTGCGCCGAGAACGTTGAAGAGCGTTTCGCGCAGGCGGTCGCTCGTGGGACGCAGGCGCAGCTTTAGCGCGCTCTTCAATACCCGGCTGCGATATTTGCCTGCAATCACACGCATAGTTGCTTGGTCGAGATTGACCGTTGAGCCTAGCCGACCGCCGCGAGTTGATATCGCTTTTGCCACGCGGGGCTCACGGATTCTACCTTGGCGACAATTTCTTTCGCGGCTGCCGGATCTTCCGCAATCGCGAACGCTTCGCGGCGCGCGAGTTCCAAAAGCTCGTGGTCGCGCAGGGGCTGAGCCACCGAGAAGGCAGCGTCGCCGTGCTGTCGCGTGCCGAAGAATTCGCCTGGGCCGCGCTGCTTCAAATCACGCTCCGCGATTTCGAATCCATTGGATGTTGCAATCATCGCCTCGATCCGATCGCGCGCGTCGCCGGTGATCGCTTTAGGCGCAATGAGAATGCAGTAGGATTTTTCCGCTCCTCGGCCAATTCGCCCGCGCAATTGATGCAGCTGTGCGAGTCCGAAACGGTCGGCGTGCTCGATAACCATCATCGTGGCATTGGGCACATCCACGCCCACTTCGATCACCGTTGTGGATACGAGAATTTGCAGCACGCCGCGGCGAAACTCATCCATCACCGCATCTTTCTCCTCGTTCTTCAGCCGCCCGTGAAGCAGGCCCACCCGGAAGCCGGGAAAAACGTTCTTGGCGAGCCTTTCATATTCCGCCGTTGCGGCTTTCAACTCCTGTTTCGATTCTTCGATCACCGGGTAGAGGACGAAACCCTGGCGCCCGCGCGTCACTTCGCGCCTCATGAATTCCCACACGCCTTTCAGAGACGCTTCGTCGCTCCAGCGCGTTTCAACAGGTGTGCGACCTGGCGGCATTTCATCGATCACGGAAAGATCGAGGTCGCCATAAAGCGTCAGTGCGAGAGTGCGGGGAATCGGAGTGGCCGTCATCACCAGCACATGCGGCGACACACCTTTTTCGATCAGCCGCTTTCGCTGAAGAACGCCGAAGCGGTGCTGCTCGTCCACAATCACGAGACCGAGCCGCTTGAATTGAACGGGATTTTCGATTAACGCGTGCGTACCGACGACGAACTGCGCGACGCCGCTTTCCACGCGGGCAAGAGTATCAGTCCTCTCGAGCCTCTTCTGGCCGCTAACGAGCAATTCGACCTGGTAACCGGTTGCCTTCGCTGGGCCATCACTGTGAAACACGCGCCGCGCAGTAAGGTAGTGCTGGGCGGCGAGAATTTCCGTAGGCGCCATTAACGCTACCTGATAACCGTTCTCGATTGCGATTGTGGCTGCTTCGAATGCCACAATCGTCTTACCGCTGCCGACGTCGCCCTCCAGCAATCGATGCATGGGATAAGGCTGTTCGAGATCGCCCGCGATTTCGGCGAGCACGCGTTTTTGCGCCGCGGTCGGCTTGAATGGCAAGATTCGTTTCAATGCCTCGCGGATTTTGTCCTCGCGGACGCGCATCGCGATTCCGGTGCGGCGGTGCTCCTGTTGGCGGCGCAATGCGAGCGCGAGCTGATAGTAGAAAAACTCCTCGAAAATTAGCCGGATTTGCGCCGGGCTGCGCCAGCTGTTGAGCAGCTCTAGGTTTTCGTTCTTCGGTGGAAAATGCGCATACAGGAGGGCCTCGCGGCGCGTCGGGAACCTGTAGCGTTCGCGAATCGCGCCCGGCAGCGGGTCGGGAACATTGGCATCGAAGTCGTTCAGCACCGAATAAATGATTCGCCGCAGCATTCGCGAACTGATTGCACCAATAGCTTCGTAAATTGGGACGATCCGGCCCACCTCGGTGGAGTCCGCCGGCGCTCCATCGGCGCTCCCTATAAGCTCGATCTGCGGGTTCACCATTTCAAGCCGGCCTGGTCTATGCGGATCCGCGTCCACCTTTCCATGCATCACCAGCCGTTGGCCTTGCTTGAATTTGCCCTCGAGATACGAGCCATGAAAAAAGCGCGCGTAGAGCGTTCCGGAACCGTCGCGTACGGCGATGTGAAACACGCCGCCCCGCCCGCGGGCGAACCGAATTGTGCCGCCGGCGTTGGCTACTTCGACCAAAATCGTGTGCGGCTGCCCGGGGATAATCTCGGCAATCGGGGTAAATCGAATGCGATCTTCATAACGAAACGGTAGGTAGGCCAGCAAATCTGCCACAGTGAAAATTCCGCGCTCTTCCAGCAGGGCAGCCCGATGAGGTCCAACCCCGCGCAGGAATTTCACCGGATTTGAGAGTGCGATAGTCACAAGAGAAGTGAGCAGCGCGAAGCTTACACACTCGGCGCGGCAACACGACTCACGTTTATACCATTCTGCAACGAAAAAATCGGAGTCGGAAGGCGAGAGGGGGAGGGGCTACCGGTGGTCGGGCGGCAACCCCTTTGCGGCAGAGAGAGATGAGTTACTTCAGGAGAAAGTCGCGAACGCCACGCCAGAATAGCCGCACGCCCTGCACACTACTATCAGGATGAGTCCCTAAATTGGATGGGAAGAATGCCTTAAGCTGCGCAACGCGCTACGCGTCTAAACCCGTTGAAAAAGATGATGCACACGACCGACGCCGGCCGTGTGCATCGTCACGCGTCCGTAATGGCTTAATCGGCTGCCGTCGTTGTAGTGGTGGTCACGCCAACCTGCTGTCCGACAAGCACCGGTCCGCTGGAGGTCTGAAATAGAAGACCACCCATCGTAACGTTGTTGCCGCTGGCGAGCCCGGAGAAACCACCGGTCACGCCGGTGAAGGTGGTGCCGGTTCCGGTATCGACGGTGACTTGGTTGACGTCATTATTCGTAAACAAGCCGTTCAGTTCGTTCGACGTGAACGATTGACTGCCCGCGTTCAGTGAATTGATGGTGCCCGTAAACTGAGTGGGGGCAAGCATCACCTGATCGGCTGTGAGCATGCCGGCTGCGCCTCCAGTCCC
Source organism: uncultured Acidobacteriota bacterium (assembly GCA_963790945.1). Classification (GTDB taxonomy): domain Bacteria; phylum Acidobacteriota; class Terriglobia; order Acidiferrales; family UBA7541; genus Palsa-295. The sequence goes on along the minus strand of CAWBRH010000025.1, from coordinate 88,601 downwards.
CGCCGTGAACGCTGTCGAGTTGAGCACGACCGACTGGCCCACACCGACGTCGCCGAGGCTAGCGAAATTCAGGCCGCTCGGCAACGTCGCACCGTTCGATTGAATGCCGAACGTCGTTTGGGGATTCGTGGTTACGGTGACGACTTGTCCCACCTTGACTCCAGAGTTCGCGGTTGCAAAAGCCGGAGTTATGCCCGTAATCACCACTTCCGCTGTATTCGATCCGGGAGTGACTCCAATTACCGTGCCCGTCACACCCTGCGTAATGCCGTTCTGCAGCGAAATGCTCGAAATCGTCGGGGTTGCGCCCGAAGCTCCAGTCGTTCCGAAGTTTAGGCTGACGATTTGGTCTTTCTGTACGCACCCAAACGTATTCGCAGTCGTACAGGTCGAGGAGGTATTGAAGTTGTTAAACACCGTGTTATTCGTTGTTCCGAGCGTAAGTGACTGGCCCGTCTCCGTATCGGTCACAGTGACTTGATTCGTGCCGACGGCTGTTACTTGGCCCGTCACGTTGGTGAAGTCGTTGAGGTTTCCGGTTGTCGCGTTTGTAGTGGTATTCGTCGTTACGGTGACGCTTGGCGCGAGTGACAGCGTGCCGTTGGAATTCGCGAAGGACTCTCCTGTGTTGAAGTCGATATTGATATTGATGGGCGTATTGGCCGTTAGCGTGAGCGGGAACGGAGCAGTTGAAATCGTCACCGAGGTCGGATTGAACGCGGGCGCTAGCGTGCAAGTTGTCGTATTCGAGGTTGCCGGCGGGCAGGAAGTAGTGCCGTCCGTGAATGTAGTGGTCGAGTTGTTTAGAATTGTCGCCGAAGCGTTCGCGAAGGTGATCATGATGCTGTTGAATGTGCCTGCGTCCGCGCTTGTATTCGCTAGAAGTTCGTTCATGGTTTGCAGATTGGAAAGGTTCACGGTCACCGGACTCGACAGAAGCGACGTCGAACTTTGGCTTCCAGTGCTGCCCTGCAAAGTAACGCCCGTAACTTGAACCGTAAGCGAAACAACGGTTAAGCCCGACGGTATGGTTGATTGATCCTGGATTGTGAGAACTATGGGAACGCTATTGGCCGTCGTGTGATGACCGGAGCCGCCACAGCCAGCCATAAGTGCCATTAGAAAAGGTGCTGCCGCGAATAGTACGAATACTTTGCGCACTGAGAGCCCTCCTCGGGGAAAACGGGTTTTGTACGACGACTCATTGTCCACGTGCTCTAGAATGGATGAATCCAGCGAATGAAGTATTCTGACGTACAGAAAACACTGCACTCGGGCTGGGAACCTTGTAGAGAAGCCTTAGATCGACTGCGCTTGAATTTTTACTTCTCAAATATATAAGTACTAAGTAAAAATGGAACTTTCGCTGATTTACTGCTCGGCGTGTTTTTGTAATGCATCCTTCTAACCTCTGAATCTCAGCCCGTCCCGTCGAACGATATCCACCGAACCACGCAACGACATTCAGTAAGCCTCTCGGACAGCTCTTTTCGAGGGGCTTCGCTCCGTACCGAGTGGCGCACTCCGTGCATTATTCTCGGCCGTATCGCTTCGAATTTCTGTAACTAGCGGGCGGCATTTCTCGGAACCTAGTAACCCGCTCTGTTACAACAGGATGCACCATAAATGCATCCAATCGAGAGGCAGCACTGTGGGTCAGCTGTCCGATAGTGGGAAATACGCGTTCGCGGATGCTCACCAACGGCCACTCCGGCCGTCTATTCATCCGGAACCTGCAGAAAGGGCAGAGGTCGGCACAAGCGGCAATCGCCAGTCTGATCCTACGGATCAGCGCACGGGCGACGCGAAACCGGCCGTCAAACCTATGGGGATGAGCGTCGCACTCGACGGAGATGCGCGCCAGGCAGCAGCGGCGAGGATTGCTGAAGAGCAGGGCCTCGTGCGCAATGCGCAGGCGGGCGACCGTCTGGCATTTGAGGAGTTGGTGCATCGCTATGATCGAGAGGTTTTGCGGCTGGCCCTTAATTTGGTCCATCGTTCCGAGGATGCCCGGGACATCTACCAGGAAAGTTTTATGCGGGTTTACAAGAATCTGCACCGCTTCCGGTTTGAGTGCAGCTTCTACACCTGGCTCTACCGGATCGTCACCAATGTCGCGCTCGACCACTTGCGCCGCCGAACCAGCCGGCGCGAAGATCAAGCACCGGTACCGGATGAAGCGGAGGGCGGCACGAGAGATTTCTTTGATCGCCAGCCTGAAGTTAGGGCGGCTGCAAATCCCGAGCGCAGCCTGCTGGGACAGGAGCTTGGGCAACACATCTCCGCGGCGCTCAAGAGGCTCTCACCGCGCGAGCGCATGGTCTTCGAGATGAAGCACTATCAGGGCTTGAAACTGAGGGCGATTGGCGACATGCTCGGCACCTCGGAAGAGACAGTAAAGAATTCGCTGTTCCGGGCGACGCGGAAATTGCGCGCGAGCTTGGATTGCATGCGGTAAGCAGCGAGATGATTTGACGGGATGGAGAAAATGCAGGAAGGCCAAGACGACATTTTAAATTCGGCGGCGTGCGAAGAGTTTGATTCACGCCTCATGCTTCTCGCAGCCGGGGAATTGACGCCGGACGAGGAAGCGGACGTAGCCGACCATTTGAAGCACTGTGGGCGCTGCACTGAAGCTCTTGAAAGAGAGCGCGAGTTGGTCGAATGCTTCGCGGCAAGCCGCATTGAGCCGGATGCGGCTCTCCTGGCAAGCTGCCGTTCCGGTCTTGAAGATGCGCTCGACCGCCAGGAAGAGCGGAGTTGGATTCGCCGAATCACGAGCATATTTCTTCCTGCAGGTGGCTTGGCTCCGCGCCCCGCTTGGAGCGCAGCGCTACTGGTGCTCGTGGGATTTTCCGTTGGAATTCTCGGCCCGCGTTTTCTCCAGCGGCCGGCGGCGGTTTCAGGCGATTCGGATTCGGCGGTATCGAGTGACGCAGCTGGTTCTTCCAATTTCGCACCACAGTTTCCCAACGGTGGGTCAGCCCCGATCGATATGCACAGCGCGCAAGTAGCCGGTATCAGCGTGATGCCTTCCGGTGGCGGCCAACCGCCCCAAGTGGAATTGCAGATGCGCGCACAGCAACCCTTCCGCGTGCAGGGCACGGTCAATAATGACAACGTAAAAAGTGTGCTTCTGAATATCCTCCGCAATAACGATCGCTTCGATCCTGACGTCCGGCTCGATGCCGTGGATCTTCTTCGCGCTAAGAATGATGACCCCGAAGTGCGCGACGTGCTTTGCCACGCCGTGCACACCGATCCCAATGCAGCAGTGCGGCTAAAAGCTCTTGAAGCGCTCAATGGCGCTGAACCGCAGGATCTGGTCCGGAAGACTCTTCTCGACGCTCTCGTTGACGATCGTAATCCCGGCGTTCGCGTGGAAGCGATCAATGCGCTGCGCAACATGGCGGCACAGGGCAAAGTGGTTTCCGATGACCACATGATTGCAGTGCTGCGCGATCGCATGCAGAAAGATCCCAATACCTATATTCGTCTACAGAGCGCGGCTGCGATTCGCGATCTTGGCCCGCGCGAGAAATTCTAGATCATGCGCCTTCACATTCCGGGCTTTCGTCTCTCGCGATATTGGAATGTCGCCCTGAATGGCGTGATCTGCGCCCTTCCTCTGTTTTATCCCCATACTGGAATCGCCCGCGAAAAGCAGCCAGCGGAGTCAGCGAAATCCGGGCCGCGCGTCACTTCGCAATTAAACGGTTCTGTTCCCACGAAGAATGGTCAGCGCCTTCACCTTGTGATCGATCTGGGGAACGTGGTGGTGCACACCCAGGAAACGAACCAGGTTGACTACCGAGTGCGTCTCGAGACTGACTCCTCCCAAAAAGACGCGAAGTTGCTGCTGAAGAGTTTTTCGATGAATGCGCACCAGACGGCCGACGGTGTCTACCTGCGCGGACAGACTTCCGGCTGCCGGTGTCGCGGCCGTTTGTGGGTAACCGTGGAGGTGAATGTTCCTAAGAACTACAACGTTGACTTATCCACGGGCGGCGGAAATGTTGAAACCGAAGATCTCAACGGGCGACTTGGAATTTCCACGGCAGGCGGCAACATCCTCGCGGGAAATGTTGGCGGACCCGCGCGTTTGAATACGGACGGCGGCCACATCACGGTCAAGAATGTCTCCGGCGACCTGGTTGCAACAACCGGCGGCGGGCATATCACCACCGGTTCGATCGCGGGTAATGCGACACTGCATACAGTTGGCGGACACATCCGCGTGGCATCGGTTGAAAATCTCGCGCGCCTCGACACCGGCGGCGGCAATGTAACTCTTGAGCATTCGGGTGGGGAACTTGTCGCTTCCACGGGAGGCGGCCAAATTGACGTGGGAGAAGCCGCTGGCTTGGTGAAAGCAAAAACTGCTGGTGGCGGCATTCGAGTGGTTCGCGTATCCGGGCCGACCAATCTTGAAACCGGCGGCGGAAGCATCTACCTCACGGAGGTGGACGGCGCGGTGAAAGCCTCCACAGAAGCAGGCGGAATTACGGCCTGGTTCGTCTCCACCGCGAAGCCTGGTACGTGCGATTTTCAATCGAGCGACGGCGACATCGTCGTTTACCTGCCGCGCAAGCTTCCGATCACGATCGACGCTCAGATTCAGGACGGCGACGATCATCGCGTGATTTTCGACCCGGCATTCCCGGTGAAGATCACTTACGACGACGCGTCGAACGGCACGCGCCGGCTCCGTGCAGCCGGTGAATTGAATGGCGGCGGCGAAGTGCTGCGATTGCGAACCGTAGCGGGAAACATTCGGCTGATGCTCAGCGATGCGGATAAGCAGCTTGTGATGTACAGGCAGCAGATGGAGCAACTGGAGCAGAATCTGCGAATGCAGATGCGCTTGCTGGAACAATCCATGGCGGCCGACAGCCGGCCCTGAAGCGCGCTCGGGATTTGTTTTCAGGTCAGTTGATGGGAATGCAGTCGAGGGGGCGTACCGTGAACAAGAAAATGCGGGAAACTCGGCTCCGGTCTCAGACTCTGCGGTTTTTCGAAATCGCAGGCTGCGCTGTTTTATTGCTTGTGGGCGTCGCCGTTTTTGCAGCGCCTGGCTTCGGTGCGGTTACGAATCGCCAGACCTTCGAACACAGCTATCCACTGGCGCCGGGCGGAAGTTTTCTGCTCGAAAACGTGAACGGCTCCGTGCAGGTTGAAGGCTGGGACCGCGACGAAGTGGAAGTGGAAGCGGTGAAGACCGCCGACACAGACGGCCAGGATCTGGAGCGCGTCAAGATCGACGTGGATAGCGCGCCAGGGCAGGTTTCCGTCCACACGCGATATCCAAAAGGCGAGGGTGTGGAAGTGGCCGTCGAGTACCACGTTCACGTTCCGTATCGCGTATTGCTCGGAAGCATCGGGACCGTGAATGGCAGCGTGCTGGTGCGTGGCGTTGATGGCGGCGGTGATCTGCGCTCGGTCAATGGAAACGTGGAAGTTTTGAATAGCGCCGGCCGCTTCAGCGCGAAAACCACCAACGGCGACTTGCGTCTGGAGCTTCACGAAGTGCTCGACGGCGCGCCGATGAATCTCGAAACCGTGAACGGCTCCGTAGTACTGGGCCTTCCCTGCAACGCGAAGGCAAATCTGAAAGTCCTGAGCATGAATGGTGAGTTCCACTCCGAGCTGCCAGTGACTTCAACCGTCGGCGAGCAGGCCGCTAGCGCGTTTCGCGGAAAGCTCGGCACAGGCGGCGGTGAAATTTCAGTGCGCACCATCAATGGTGGTGTACGCCTGATTCTGCAGCGCCCAGGCGTCTAGCGCTAGGAATTGCATGGTAGCCACGACGACGCATTTCTCGCCGTGGGCATTTGACTTTCTGGTTTTACGGGGCGTAATCCAACTAAAAGGATGAAACCCATGAGACATTTCGCGCAACCAACCCTTGCGGGCGCGGGAATTCTCCTGCTACTTGTCGTAGGAGCCACGCAGTCCGCATTCAGCCAGCCGCAACAGCAAGTTACGCCACCTCAGCAAGCCACCCTTGACGCAGTACCCTCGCCATCCGACGAAAAGTGTCAGGATTTCGACCGCTGCATGAAACAAATGGAGGCCCAGGTTCGTACCATCGAGAAAGAGATCGAAGCCGGGCTCCCCGAACTGGAGCGCGCCGCCAAGGAGGTGGAGATGAGTTCGCCCGAAATGAGCAGGCTGAGCAGCCTCTCCGCCAAGTTGCAGGCCAGAGGAGATGAATTCGCGTCGCAAGCAGCCGAGTTGAGCGCCCACGCTGAAGCGCTTGCTCAGCAAGTCCAGGAGGGCGTCCAAGAAAAAGTTCAGCAGGACGCCCAAGAGAAGGTCCAACAGGAACAGGATAAAATTCAGCAAAACATCGATCGCGTCTTCAGCATGTCGCCTGGCGTTGTCCTGTCGTCGACAGACGAAGGCGGCTGGCTCGGAGTCGAGATCGCCGAAGTCACAGCCGAAAAAGCAAAGGATCTGAAGCTCTCTGCCGTCCGCGGCGTGATTGTGGACGGTGTGGAGCCGGATAGTCCTGCGGCGAAGGCGGGCATAAAAGAAAAAGATGTCATCACCCAATATGACGGCCAGCCAGTCGAAGGCGCCGTGCAATTCCGGCGACTGATTCGCGAGACGCCGCCGGGCCGCTCCATCACGCTGGAGATTTCACGCGGCGGTTCGCTCCAAAATATCTCCGTAGAGCTGGGCGACCGCACTGATGTCTACGTAAGAAAAATGAAAGGAAAGATGCGCGACTTCGGCGGTGCGTATTCGTTCTCGATGCCGAACGTCGAGGAGTTGCCCGATATGCCGGAAGTCATGGACTCGCGTACTCCAGTTCTAGGAATCAATGCGGAAGACCTTACAAGCCAGCTCGGTTCCTATTTCGGTGCGCCTAACAATGCCGGAGTCCTCGTCCGCGAAGTTCGTCCCGGTACACCCGCTGACAAAGCAGGCCTGAAGGCTGGCGATGTCATCACAAAAGTGGAAGGCAAAGAAGTTCGCACCCTAGCCGATCTGCGCGTGCAGCTGCGCGAGAAGAGCAATCAAGCTTCGGTCAACATGTCTATCCTGCGCAAAGGATCGGAAATCGCAGTCACGGTCCCAATCGAAAAGCCGCGCCCGATGGAGCAAATGCATTCCGTGCATCGCGCTCAACTCTAAGCCAAAACTTTTCTGCCTATTTCTTCGAAGGCCCGAGAATTTTTCGGGCCTTTTGCGCTACATTCGGTCCTTTCGCCCCGAAGGTCCCCCGGCGCCCGATAGATGTTTTACCGTATGTCGGCGCGTCAGTGTCCTCTTGTAACCTAAGGGAAGTAGGCTAGCTGGACCGAGGTGCTCGATGGAATCCGTCACAGGTGTCTTTCAATCGCGAACCGCTGCTGAAGAAGGCATAGCGGAGCTTCTGCCTCTCGGAATTCCGAAAGACCGAATCACAATCCTCACGCCTCAAGCCACAGAAAAAGAGCTTGCCGCCGTTCCGACCGTCGAAGCCGAGCAGCCAGGAATGGGAAAGGCCCTCGGAGCGGCCGTTGGAGGAGCTGTAGGTCTCGCCGGCGGCATGGGAGCAGCAGGAGCAGTGATGAGCGCTCTGGTGCCTGGAGTAGGGCCCGTCCTTGCAGTAGGCTTGGCTGGAGCGGCTTTATTGGGCACGATCGGAGCCGCAGCAGGCGGCGCTATCGAAAAATCTCTTTCAGACGGTTTGCCCTCCGACGAATTATTTATTTACGAGGACGCCCTTCGCCAGGGCCGCACCGTGCTCGTTGCCATGGCAGACAGTTCTCAACAAGCGGAAGCCGCCCGCGGGGCGCTCGAAAACGCGGGCGCAGAAAGCGTCGATCGGGCGCGGCATATGTGGTGGCTTGGCGTTCGAGATGTCGAGAAGGAAAAATACGAACGGACCGGCGGCGATTTTGAGAATGACGAGAGCGATTTTCGTTGTGGTTTTGAAGCCGCTTTGCACGCAGACAACCGCGACCAATCCTATGAAGGCTGTCGCGACAAGCTACGCGATCGATACCCGGAAAATCACCAGAGCGATGCTTTTCGTCGCGGCTACGAACGCGGAGGCGCCTACCTGGCGGCCTTAAGAAACCGCCACAATTAGGCCTCCCGCGGATCTTGCGATTAGGCGCTCACGCTCTTGAAAATTGGAACCTGAAATGTGACGCTCACCGTCGTACCAGAGGGCCCCGAGTCAATCTGCATCGTTCCCCCATAAGGCGCAAGCCTTTCCCGCATTCCTTGAAAACCCACTCCCGAACCTTGCGATTGAATGTCCACCAGCTTCTCGGGAGGAATTCCCCTGCCGTCGTCCGATACCACCACGTGCAATATCCTTTCCTGAATCGCGAGTTGGATCGACGCGCTCTTGCAGCCGGAATGACGATGAATGTTCGTCAAGCACTCCTGCACGATCCGAAAAACGGCCAGCTCCAAATCCTCCGGCATTCTGCCGAATTTTTCAGGCATAGCGAGGCTGATGTCCACGGCTCCGCGTTCTTTTAGTCCTCTCACGTACCAGTCGAGCGCGGCCGGCAGCCCCACCTCATCCAATAGCGGAGGGTGCAACAAATAAGACATCGTACGGATGCTTTGCGTAAGCTGCTGCGTCAATGCGAAATTTTCCTGCGCTACCTGGGTAAGCTTCGGAGAGACTTGTTGGGTTTCCAGGAGCATCGCCTGCATGTTCATTCCTAGCGCTGCCAGCACTTGTCCCGCGCTATCGTGCAGCTCCCGCGCGATTCTGCGACGCTCGCTGTCCTGGATTTGCATCAAGCGCCGGGACAAGTCTCTGAGCTGTCCCGTCCGGTGCTCCAGTTCCTCGGTCCGTCCCAGCACCTGCTCTTCAAGAGTCGCGGTCAGCTGGCGGTATTTTTTCTCCACGTTTTTAAGGTCGGTGATATCCACCCCGGTTGGATGAAGGAAGATGATCGTGCCCTGATTGTCGCAAATTGGGTGAAGCGCGAAATCCACCACATGTTCACTGCCGTCCGCCCACAGATATGGCAGCACTTCACGAAACGCTTCTCCCCGCACCGCTTGCTGCGTCGCCGCGCGGATTTGCGCCTGTACCTCCGCCGAACCTCGCCACCAGGCCGTCTCCCAAAAAGGCCGTCCGATAATATCTTCGGCATGGTAACCGCACATATCCATGCACAATCGGTTGGCGTCAAGCACGATTCCGTCCAGGCTTACCACTCCGGCGAATACTGTGGTTTGTTCGAATAATGCCTTGAACTTTGCGGTCGCAGCACGCGCTTCGTCCGCATAGATCTGCTCTCGTAACCTTGCCCGGCGATCCGATTCCCCGATACCGATAATCAGGCCGGCCACGATCAAGAAGCCCACGAAACTCGTATATTCGACGTTCGTGTGACCAGACCATGCGGAATGGCCGGTGTGCGGCAGGAACCAAAACCAGACACCCGCCGAGCCTACTGCGCTTGTGGCTATCGCCGGTCCAACGCCGCAATACCAGACGGAGAAAACCACAGCCGGACACAGCGCCAGATAAAGAATTTGGTTTCCTAAGAGAGGCGCTAACAGCTGGCGGAGCCCGAGAGCAAGCGCGGCAGCCAGGACACCGATAGCGTATCCTCTCAGCGCGGTCTGCCCTTTTCGACCGTCAGCGTTCAAAGCGCTTGCATCCATAGGCAACGAGCCTTCTCTCTGTTGTGGGAGGGCATGAATCATATGCCATCCAGTCAAGGCATACTAGCTGCAAGGGGGGAGCCAGGAATGCGGCGGCTTAAAGCTTTGCCATTTCTTCGTAGTTTTGATTTATGTGACCCCGAACCGCGTTTTTAGTTAGGACTTTTCTCTCACGCGTGTCGCCGCATCAAGATTACAATAGCCTTCGTTCACTACGATTCCGCAGAGTTGGAGGTCCGCATGCCACCAGCACCAGCAATCACCTCAAAGGGTTTTGGCCCGCCTGTTTTTGCCACCCCGGCGGAAGAACGACTCCACCGCAAACGAATGCTAGCCGCCGCCTTCCGGCTGTTCTCGCGTTTCGGTTTCGATGAAGGCGTCGCCGGGCACATCACCGCGCGCGATCCTGAAAAGCTCGATCATTTTTGGGTCAACCCATTCGGCATGCACTTCGGGCAGATTCGCGCGTCGGATTTGATTCTTGTGAATCATCAAGGCGAAGTCGTCGAAGGAAAATACCCGGTGAACGGAGCAGCCTTTGCCATTCATTCCCGCGTGCACACCGCCCGTCCCGATGTAATCGCCGCAGCGCACGCCCATTCGATGTACGGAAAATCCTGGGCGTCGCTGGGACGCTTGCTCGATCCCATTACGCAGGATGCCTGTGCATTTTACGAAGACCACGCAGTTTTCGCCGATTTTACCGGCGTCGTCTACGAAACATCGGAAGGCGAGCGGATCGCCCAAGCCCTCGGCCAGCGCAAAGCCGCCATTCTCCAAAATCACGGCCTGCTTACGGTGGGCCACTGCGTCGAAGAGGCCGCGTGGTGGTTCATTACGATGGATCGCAGCTGTCAGGCGCAACTGCTGGCGGAAGGAGTCGGCACTCCAAAAAAGATCGATCACGCCACCGCCCTCGGCACCCGGGAACAAGTGGGAAGCCACCTGGCAGGCTGGTTCCAGTTTCAACCGCTCCTCGCGCGCATCACCCGCGAAGAACCGGACCTGCTCGAATAAAATCTGGATTCTAATTCTTCTTGCCGAAAATCGATTTGGTCGTCCGTCCGAAGATTCCGCCCACGTCTGCCGTTATAGAAGGATCATCCGGCGTGCCGGTAATGCGGATCGGTACGCCCGATTTGCCGCCAGCGCTGCCATTCAACGTCGATAGCAAACCCACGCCCACTTTGCCGATTCCTTTCGCCGACGCGCCCTTCAGGATGAGACTAAAATCCAGTTGATCGGCAGGCGACACAGTTCCGCTGCCCGTCAGTTCGCCCATACCGCCGATCACGGCATCAATATGTTCAGCCACCACGCCGGCGTTCGTCATCCGCACGTTCGCGCGTAGTCTTTCAAACTCCGTCGTGTCTCCCGTTTTCACTCCGCTCAGCGCCGCAATGCCGTGAATCTTGGATCCCACGTCGAAGCCAACCAGTCGCGTGTTCGCGAGAGCAATGGGACCGGAAATCGCAAGCGCTTTCGCCTGGCCGTGGACAACGAGATTAAGCGATAGCGTGCCGCCCTTCAGCACAGACCCGTTCGGCATACGGACCGCCGCCGCGGTCATCAGTGGCTGCAGCTCATTGATCGGTAGATTTTCCCCGGAGAGCTTTAGATTCAGGAGAGGATCCTCCACTCCGGACGCACTCGGTTGATATGTCCCGTTTGCATGGATTGCAGAATCGCCCAGTTTTATGCTGACGTCCTCGATCTGCCCGGAATTTTCTTTCAGTTGGTGGGTTAAGCCATAGGCGACATCAATCGGCTTGCCCGCGGCGGCCGCTCCTTTCCGGAGTTTCAAATTTTGCAGCTCAGCCGTCCCATTCGCTGTCAGCGCTTTCCCGTCTGACACCGCGTGCGTTTCAACGTCCGCCACGAACGAAATACCGGCGCCTGCATTGAGAAACCCTGCTGCCACAGGGTCTAGATGTTTCAAGGAGATTTGCGCTTGCGCCGGAGTGGTGGCGGCATCGTCGCCATTGATAGGACCCACTTGGCCTTTCACTCTTACCGTTCCATCGCCCGGCAGGTTCGCGCTTAGCTCGAACGGAAACTGCGCTCCGAACGAAAAATCGCGCACCGTGATGTCTACGTGCTCATAAATGCTCGGCTCGCCTTGCGCCGGAAGTATCGAAACAGCAACGCGTGCGTTCTCAACTTCGATCAAGGCGACGGAGAGTTTAGGAACTGCTGGAGCCGGAGTTCTTGAGCCCGCGGATGCCGGATTGGAAGCGACGCTTCCATTGGGCGTGCCGGATCCGCCGACGTGTCCGATGCTCGAAAAATTCCAAGTGCCGTTTGCTGCTCGAATCAGATTGATTTGGGGCGAATCGATATCAAATCCTCGAAGGTCAAGCTCATGCGAGAAAATCAATGTTCTCAGCGACACGCCAATCCGAAGTGTTTTCGCCGTCAAAAAAGGCGCAGTGCCGAAGTTTGGATCATCGGCCACGCTGAGGTCTTTGCTGAGCAGGCTTCCTGAAAAGGCCGACAGGCTCAGATCGCCCACCTTCACGCTGCGTCCCAGTGTGCGCTGCAGCTCTTTCTCGACAGCGGGACGAAACGTGTTCGCATTCACGAACAAGGGAATCGCGGCGATCGTCGCAACAATTACAGCTCCAATCACAAGGAGAATCTTCGCCCAGCGTTTCAAGTAACCCTCGGTAGGATGGCCTTGGTTTCGACGAAATATTGAGCTGAAAGTATATGCCGGGTGGAGAAGTAGCGACAGCGGTTATGGCGCGGTTTGTGTTGGTGAACTCAAATAAAAAAGCCGAGAGAACCTGAGGCAAAGCGACAGGCTCTCTCGGCCATAGGCTGGGTGAACTCTAAACTTAGTTAACTTTGGGTCGGCTTAATTTGCTTCGCGTTTTCGCCGGAGCAAGACGATGCCGCCCAAAGCCAATAGACCCGAACCCACAAGAATTCCAATTCCGGGCTCTGGAACGGTGGCGACGTCGTTCTTATTCTTCCACCACCCTTTCCCCCATTCTTTCGAGCCTTTGCCGCAGCCGTCAGCTTTTTCGCCACTGCTTTTGCAGCCCTGCTCGCTAGCATCGGCCCGCGTTATTGAAGGCGTCAGCAGCGTCACGCCCAGGATCGCCGCAAGTAGAAAACTCTTCATGGTTGCCCCCGTGGGAAATGTCCAAAACAGCAAAACAGCCCAGTCCGTCTGCAACATGGGTGCATTTTGGGGTCCACTGGTACTCGCCGTCGTAAGTGCTTTAAAATGCTCGCGTGGCACCGTAAAAGCTGGGGCTTCGTGGGGACGATTTGCCCAAAGGTTGCATATTCCCGCCTAAGATATTCCTTTGGAATGAATGACTTATCTGACTGCCGGAGACGTCAATACAGGCCTAAGGTTTGGACCGTGTTGACATCGGTAGCGATTCGGGCGGAAACTTACCGAGTGACAGGTTTCGTATTTTCCCCCGATGTCCCGTCGGAAGCCCCAGCTTTCCGCGAAGCTAAACCGCTACAGAGAGGTGCCGAAGGATGCCTGGTAGCCAAGACTATTTCGGCAGCATCAGTGACACGCGTGATCGCCGCCATTACTCACGTCAAATCACGGCGCTGAACTATATCAAGTTGGACGAAGGCAATGGCGGAATACTCCTTAACGTCAGCGAAGACGGACTGGCTTTCACCGCCGCCGAGCCGCTCTCGGGGGATTTCGTTCCCCGGCTCCGCTTTCAACTTGCCGACAAGGCCGAATGGATCGAAGCCAGCGGGCGAATCGTCTGGTTAAATGATTCGAAAAAAGGGAGCCGGCGTCCAGTTCGTTCAAATTTCAGATGCTCATCGGCAACAGATAAGGCAATGGATCGAGTCCAAGATGCCTTTGTCCGAGAGTCAGGAAGCGATCGGCATTTCTCATAGAAGCAGGGGCGAAGCGGAAATAACGCCGTTTCCAGCGCCCTATCACGACGCCGACAAGACCGAGGCCGCATACGAGATCCCCGAATCTCTTCGGAAAATGTTTCCGTCAGAGAGTGCCCTCGAGGTGGAAGCCGCGCATCCCGCTCCGGCGCCGCAAATTGAGACGTTCAGCGAGACTCAGCAGCGCTCCGCAAACTCACATGTCGGAGCCGAGGTTTTCCCAGGCAGTACAAGTGGAAACGCTGCCTGAGGTACTATCAGGCTCGCCAACAACAGGAAGAAGAAACGACGCCGCCTCGACGTACTCCTACCGAGCAGTCAGACGCGCCTCTTGAGCCGACCCCTGACTCCGCCGCTCGAACGAATCCATTTCAACCAAGCGATTTGCCCGGCCGCGCGGTCCGAGTTCCTAACTTCGGTTATCAATCCGCCGTTCCTTCGACTCACGCGGAGCAAGAAGACTGGACCAATTGGGTTGATCCCGCTGCTACCACTCACCGAGGCAAGCTCGGCTTTGTCGTCTTGGGCGTGCTTTTTATTGTGGCTGCGTTCGCGATCGGATTGGCTTTTGGACACGGATCGTTCGATGGGCTCGTCGAGAACATCAGACAGCATCTACCCGACAAGTACCAACAAGCGCTGAGTCCAAGTGATCCCAGCGATGAGCCGGCGGCGACGTCGAGTTCATCTGGGGCCAATACTGGCGCGAATGCCACCCCGAGTAACGACGTTCCTGCATCATCGCAGAGCCAGACTTCCGCACCCCAAGCTTCCGAGACACCGGCTACCTCAAGCTCGGCAACGCCGACGAGTGAGCCAGTCACCCCGCGCACCGACAGCAAGGAAGCGCAGCCCACCGGAGCTTCATCCGGGTCAGAAACCGATCCTAGCGGGAAAAGCGAATCGGCGGTTGCTGAGTCGGATAGCACTCCGGTTTTGGTATCTGTTGCCAGTTCTGGAAATGGGCCATTTCGCCTCACCACTCCGGAGGGCGCAGTCAGCGCTTCTTCCTCAGTTGCTATCAGCTCTCAGGCGACCGTGCTTGTGCCGCGTGAGGCGGGCCCGGAAGCAGCGCAACAGGCGAGACGGCTACAGCTCGGAACTCTTGTTTTCCGCGTCGATCCACAGTATCCAAAGAAAATCGGCCGCAATGAAGTGGAAATTGTCAAACTGCTTGCCACGGTGGGAGAAAGCGGAGAGGTGACCAATGTCCAGCGCATCAGCGGACCTCTGCCCTTCGCCACGGCAGCAACGAGCGCCATTCGCGAGTGGAAATATTCGCCAACGCTATTCGACGGCCACCCCGTAAAAACCGAAGAAAAAATCGTGATCGCGTTTCGCGCCCACTGATCCATCGGCGCTCTGATTAACATCTCTTTCCGAAGATCCGGTGCCAAAAGCGCTTGAACTGTGAGTCTACCAGCATTTGTGGTGGTGTTAGACTGACGTCCGTGCGAGTCGGTCGTGCATTGTTCTGCCTTGGTGCGGCGATCGCAGGAATTTGCCTTTGCTGGCGCATCTCCCTTCGCGGCGCGGAAACGCCTGCGCTTTTTAATCCCGATCCGCAGCATGTTTCAAATCGCCTCTACCGCCAACTGCACGTGCGCGCGGATCTCCGCGGAAAAGAGCATGGCTTCGACTCGTTGGATCCGCTTCTTTGGAGCGAAACCAACTATCTTTTAAGCGGAACATCCCACGTGCGAGCGCTAGCCTTGGCGGATGAGTTCCTTCGAACTCATGCCGAAACCCAAATCACCGATCCGGTGAAACGTGCAATTCTTCAGCGGGATCTCTGGGCGGTTTTTTATTAGGGCGGACCAGCCTGATCTTCCGCATCAAGCCGAACGCCACGAGCTGATGGCCAGACTCGCTCCGATAGTCGCAAGTCTCGCGCTCTCGCCGGACGACTCGACCCGATTACCGGATACCTACGCTCGAGCGCTGCAGAACCACGAATTCCCCCCAGCGTATGATCCAGCCAGCCCAAACGGCGCATTCCTTCCGCCTGATCTTTTTCGATCCAGCGGGTCGGTGGGTTTGCCTTAGCGCTCCAAACGAGAAACTGGCAGCGCCGCTGCACGATCTTTCTTTTCCCGCCCGCTCTGTATTCTTTGTTTTTGCCCGACTGCCCGGAGGGCGCGACGCCACCCTGGCATACTTCAAACAACTTGCAGAAATGAAAATTCCGCTCTTTGTGCGAATGGAGGAACCAGGTTGGCCCCAGCCTATGACCGTCTGGAATCCGAAGGTGCCGCATTTCCCAAGTCGGAACCGAATTCGCATTAGTTCGGAGGATGAACTCTGCCCGACCGCGATGGCCAACTTCGCCTTACACCGATTACCGAAAGTGTTCAGATTCGCCACTACACCGACGTTCCGAACGTCAACCCGATGGCGACACGCGATGTCAATCTCGCGCGGCGCTTTCAAGACCCCGTCGGAGGTCGAATTGAGTCGCACGTTGCTTTTTTCAGGACAGCACAGCGGGCTCCGCGGCATCATCGTAAGCGACGAACCCTTTTTAATTTTTCCTGCCATGTCACAGGGCTTGGATGTGTTCGAGGATCGGCGCATACCCGAACGCGCTTACTCGCCCTTCGTGCAATGTACCAGTTGCCACCTGCGGCCCTGGCATTCAATCCATGATGAGCTTTTCGTTCCGCGGAAACCCAAACGAAGGGCCGGTGCTCAGCCCGCGTCTTGCGGAAACCACGCCAAGCGCGGAAGCAAAAAAAGTATTGGAATGGGCTCAAACGCAGCAAAAATGGAAAGATTTGCTTCGGCTTATTACGGCGCGCGCGCAGTAGCATTGGACACAGAAGCATCGCTCATCGCCGGCAATTCATCACGTTCCACCTGCATTCTAATCTACGGTAGCGCGATTAGATTTTTGCCTAAATGATAGAAAACAGGGCAAATGGCAAATTCTAATCGGCGAGAAAAATCGCGATCCGGGACTTGGTGAGACGCTCTTCTTGCGCCGGTAATCAGTGGGAAAAGCGCGAAATGAAGTTACTCGCGTACGATTTCGGCGTTGGCGCTGGGCGAGACGATTCGCACAAGGCGCTGTCCATCGACGAACAAGTCGATCTCGATATCCTCGGTTTTCACGCGAAGCTGTTCGAGCTTTTCGCCGCTGCCTGTATCCTGCTTGCCGAGGGATTCCACCGTTACGCTGCCCGGCGTCATTTCCTGCGGGACGATCACCGAGAAAGTTTGCGCGCCCTTCTTATCCCAATCGTAGAGGCGGGCCAGAATCGCGTACTGATCGTACATATTGTTGTCGAGCACAACGACTCGATCGGAATTGAACGTGAACTGCTGGGTGTAAGGCCGCGCACCTTCCATGCGGAGTTCCACATTGGCGGTCGCGCCGTTGAAGACGATCGTTGACGAGGCTTTCTTCGCGCCCTGCATCGTCCATTCGTAGCGCACCGGAGCGCCGTCCGGCCGAAGTTCCAGATTGCCGGTGACGTGCGTGGCGCCCTGCGGAGTTTGAATTTCGGCGTTGCCGCGCGCGATCCAATTGCCACCGTTCGCGCTGAGCGAAAACTCTTCCGTGCCGGCCGGCTGACCGTTGACGAGGATCTTGAATTTGCCCTTATCGGGCGCGAAGGCGAGAGCGGCGGCAATTGCGGTGGCAGCAGCGAGCGCAAAGACGAGAACAAAGCACACGGCGCGAATGTCGAACCGCAAAATCGGAGCGCGTTGCGGCGAGTGCCTGTTCATGCGGTCACCTTTGGAAAGATGCCGAGCGCGAGAATCTGTTCGACGACGCGCAGGGGTTCGATGTTCGTTTCGACGCGAAAGTCGGCCAGCTCATAAAACGGCAGGCGTTCCTGATAGAGCTTGCGGAAGCTTGCTTCGTCGCGAAATAGCGGGCGATTGGTGATGTGCGCGCAGCGTGAGAGGAGCTCTTCGACCGGGCAATGGAGCCAGACAAGTGCCGCACCGCTTTCGCGGAGCAGTGTCACGTTGTCCGGCTGCGCCGTGGTGCCGCCGCCCAGGGAAATGATGCGTGGCTTTTGAAGAGCGACCGCCTCGCGTACGGTTTTCTCGAGTTGCTCGTGTTCGATTTTACGGAAAGCCGGTTCGCCGAGCTTCGCAAAAATTTCGGGAATCGTGGCGCCCGTCGCTTCGGCTATCAACTTATCGAGATCAACGTATTGCCAGCCGATCTGGCGGGCCAGAAGCCGCGCAACGGTGGATTTGCCGCTGCCCATAAACCCCGTGAGACCAATGATGCGGCGCGGCCGAGTGTCAAGCTTCATGTGTGGGATGCGTCGCTGTTGGATAAGTGGCTTTGCAATCGCGAACCGGTTCGATCAATAACCTGAAAATCATCAGGATGAAAATTATCAGCCCGAAAATCAATCGGCGAGAATTTACTCCCGCTTCAGGATGTTGATTGTACCATCGAACGAACTGAGCTCGACTTTTGCGTGCCCGGCATTAAACGTGCCCAGTATCGCATTCCCGAATTTTGAGTAGACGGGATGCGCATGAGCGGGAGGAGTGAGGCTGGCCTGGCTATTCACTTTGCCTTTAAGGGATGTGGCGCTGAGGTCAAACGAATCGCCCGGCGAAAAGTGGACTTCAATCACGCCGCTGTAATTCTTGAGACGGTAAATTCCATTGGGAAGAAATTCGCCGTCGAACAAAATGTTGCCCTTGGACGTTTGCGCGTGCACGTGATAGCTGCGCAAGCTGAGAAGCTTAAAGCTGCCGCTGATAGACGAAACTTCCAATCGTCCCGCGCAACGAATGCACTGGAATGAACCGCCCACAGTTCGCACGGTGAGGTAACCTGCGGCATCTTCCAGGTCAACTCCGGCGCCCACTGTTTCCACATTCATATCACCAAGCACGTTCGCGACAGAAACCTCGCCGGAATCGTCGTGAATCTGCAGCTCGGCATCCTCGGGGACGTTGATTTGATAGTCGGCGCGAAGGTCGTCGGGCGAAATGGAATCGGAGACCTGATGGGTCATCACATCTACGCGATTGCCGGTTTGTTCGGCGTCCACTTCCACCTTATCGCTGGCGTGCGTGGCAATCACCATGACCTCGGATTTCGTCCAAGCCTTGACGACCACTTTCCCGTTGGGGTTGTGAATCGTCACAACACTACGAGGCTCCACTTTGAAATGCTTCTCAATATTGTGAGCAAAGACAGCGGAAGAAGTAACCAGCAGGAGGCCCGGTGCGAGAAGGCCCGTTTTCCAATTGAAACGAAGCGGTAAGAATTGAGCGGTACTCATCGGGCTGGCGCCTCCGGGCTTGGCTGAAAACGTTTCTCGCTCATTGTTCGTTCAACTGAGCGAGCAAATCGGCTTTCTGCTGATAGGCTTCGTACAGATATTCACGCGCGAGTTCGTTCTCGGGTTCCTCGCGCACGCTGTTTTCACACAAAGAAATATAGTTGTCAACGATCTCGAGGTTCTGATGAAGGGAAGCAGTCACCGGTGATTCAGATGCGGGGAAAGAGGAGAAAGAGGCTTTTTCCGCGGACATCAGCTGCGCGCTTAGCGGTTCCGTGGAAGACTGCGTTCCATCCAGCCAGCGCTGCCGATTGATCCGCGAATTGATCGGGCCGCTCAGCCCAAAGGCAATGGCCAAAAGCGCAGCCAGATACCCACCGGCGAGGACGGGCCTGGGGAGGGCCGTGAACCGGCCACTGAAAAGCTCGCGCACCCATGACTTTGAAGGCGTTTTGGTAGGAGTGTCATGGATAAGTCCTTCCTTTTCGAGTTCGGCGCGCAGCGAAAACCAGATTCGAGCCGGCGGCTCCGGATCGGAGGCTACCAGCTGTGCCGCCGCGGCACGGATCTTTCCGAGGTCTTCGATGAAACTGCGACAAGAAGGGCAATCGCGAAGATGCGCCTGGACGCTTAGGTCGCCAGGGGAATTACTGCGCGGTGAATCCTCAGAGAGCTCAAAGCGTCCCTGAAAATCCTTGCAGGTCACTGTAGCCATTGCATTTAATCCTCACCGCCGGCGTTCCCGGCAGCCTTCCGATCTTCGCGGGCTTTATCCCGCATCGATTCGTGAAGCAATTCCCGCAGCCGCATCCGCGCTTTATGAAGCTGCGATTTCGAATTTCCGATCGAACAATCCATAATGTCAGCAATCTCGTTGTGCTCGTATCCTTGCACGTCGTGGAGCACGAAAACCGCCTTATAGCCGGGCGGCAACTGATCCACGGCTCGTTGCAGGTTGACGCGGTCAATCGAACCGCTCAACCTTAGGTCCGGCATGCCGAAATCGCGTCGGGGTCCTCCGGACTCTTCGTCCGGTTCGGTCATTTCGTCCAAGGAGGACTCGGTGGCCGACTTCTTTCTCAGGCGCATCAGCACCACGTTTACTGCCAGCCGATGCAACCACGTCGAAAAGGCCGATTCACCGCGGAAGGTAGCGATTTTCCGGAAGAGCTGAAGGAAGGCTTCCTGAGTCAAATCCTCCGCTTCGGCCGTATTCCCAACCATCCGCAGACACAGAGAGTACACACGGCGGTTGTGCAACCGGTACAAACGCTCGAAGGCCGCCGCATTTCCCGCCTGGGCTAGCCGGATCGCTTCCGATTCCGGTAACTCGCCCGGCGTCTCGATTCGTCTCACGCGGGCCACGCTACCCGCTGGGACGCATCATCCATTGCGATGCGTCACCGGGTCTGGAAGTTGTCCTAGTGGTTCTTTTCACGCAAGTATCCAATTCGGCATTTCGAAATATAGCCTATAAAGACGACCGAAGTGCCTGTTCGATGCTGCTATGCGAATAAGGGCGTATTCATTCTCGCCGTAATTGAGTTAGACGTCCAGTCGGGTCCCAAATCTAATTTTTTTCTTCCATTTATGGGAGCGGTGACGTGCCTTGGAAAATCAAGCCGAGTGGGGAATGACAGCTATCAGTCTCAATTTGCTACGCGGTCGCACGTGTGGCGCGCGTCACTGGACGCCGTTTCGCAGCCGTCCGAGGCTGACCCAACTCTGTACCGAAAACGGCCAGTTGCTCCGCGGGCAATGCATGGAGGAACGATTTCAAGATCACCTCCGACTCGCGAAGACAAGTATTGAGGTCGTAGTGGAGCGAATCGAGCTGTTTCCAACAGGCGGGGGGATCAACGGACAGCCCGGCGGCAATGTCGTGGGCGTTCTGTTCAAACTCCATTCCGAGCTGCTCGACAGTGTTCGAGAGAATGCGAAGCTTATGAAAAAACCGCGAGCGGTGCCCAAGCAGTACGTTGTGGAGAAGACTGTTCCAGGATGCTGCACTCTGCCCGGTATCTCCTCGGAAAAACTCCGTATGCAACGGCTGGACAAGTGGGAGATTGGTTATGTGCTTTCCGCTTTCTGAAAGAACGGCACATGCATTGGCGAGCGTAGAAGTGAGACGGAGGAGGAGGTCGGAAGTAATCGCCACCTGCTGCTGGGCGCAGACCAACTCTCCGCGAGCGCGCCGAGCGAGCGCCTCATCAAGAGAGACGCTCATCATCGCGTAGGAGCATTCCCAGTCGCGAACGGTATTCTCGAAAACCTGATTTTTCTCCCGTGGCAGCGCGGCGCGCCAGTCATCGGATGCGCTACGTCGGACGGGGGAGGGGGCCCGCCTTCGCTTGAACAAACACGTGTCTCCGAAAGGCAGCGCATTATAGCACCGGTTTTCAGAAGGGGGAGATTTTTAGGGTAGGGAAGTGGAAGCTGCACCCTCAGGCAATTCAGATCGATTCGAATGGCTTGCCCTGATGTTTCTAGAACGTAATTCGCTGCCGAAGGGCTTACTGCTGTTCCGATGCGGACGCGTCGAGCACGATCGTTAGAGGAGCAATGTGATCGGGCTTTGCGTAGCGATTGACGAGGAAGCGGGTGCCGTCCTTCGATGCGTCGTAGGTGAAAGTGTCTGTCGACGAGATTTGAAAACGCCCGTGAATTTGGAACAGGGGTACGGGTGTTCCGGTAGCGAAACCCGATTGTGTGTCAACCGGGACAGCCGTTAATGTTCCGGTCAGTCCTTCGTAAAAAATCTCTTTGCCATCCGCGCGCCAGCGAGGCTGAGTGCCGCCGCCACGCGATACCTGCCACTTGCCTTCAGCTTTGGGAAAGGTGGTGACGTAAATCTCCCAGTTTCCAGATGCGTCGGACGCGTACGCCGCCCATTTTCCGTCGGGAGAAATCATTCCAGTGGATTCGCTTCCGGCGGCGGAATGAAAACGAGTGCCGGTTCCACCGGAAGCCGGGACGATTTCGAGAAAGGTGCCGGACAGAGTGTCGTGCGTGGCGAGGATTTGCTGATCGTCCGGTGTCCAGGAATTCGGGATGATGTCGTCGGTGCCCTGATAACGAACGAGTGTCTTCGTCTGGCCAAGTCCATTGGCCGATTTCAAAAGTAAGCCCAGTGCCGGCGGCCAGATTGGAACGGTAAACGATGTTCTTGCCATCGTGAGACCACACGGCCGAGACCTCTTCTTCGGGCTCGAAAGTAAACCGAGTGTTTCCGCTGTCTCTCGTGCTTAGGAGCCAAATATCCACGTTGTTTGCTTTTTGGTCGGTGATATCGATGGAGACGCGGTTGCCATCGGGCGAAATCGCGGGATTGCACATCACGCCTGTTTGGCCGAGCACGCCCAGTCGTTTCCCCGTGCGGTCGAGCCACACCAGTTCGGAGAGAGAGGCGCCGGGGTTTGAGCTGTAAATCAACGTGCCGGTGCTGGAAATCGCGAAGTCGGCCCAATATGTGGCTGGCTGGAAACCAACTATGTTGGCGACGGGCGCAGGGCCTCCTGAAACGGTCCCCGTGGATACGTCGAAGGAGATGCTGACGAGCCGGCGTTCATCATCGGAATAGAACAAACGGCCAAAAGCAGCTCCGACATTGGAACGGCACAGTACCACCAGCTTCTTTTTCGCCTTTCCGTCGAGAGAGAAGAAGTAGATTCCGCTGTAGCGATCGTTCTTGTCGTTTCCGAAGTTGCCATCCCAATACAAGAAATGCTTTCCGTCCGGAAGGAAGTAAGGCCATCGATGCGTTTCGTCTCGACGAGCGTCGTCGGTGACGTCTGTAACAGCAGCGGCGCCGGTGCCGTCGGGATTCACGCGCCAGATCGCGCTGCCCGCATCGGGGGCGTAGATGATGACATTTTGAGTTCCCCAACTTCCGCCTCGCGCGGACTGCACGTCGCCGATTTTTTGCGCCGGTCCACCCGCGGCAGGCACGCGCTGGAGTTTGCTGTTGGCGAAAAAGGCGATATTCGCCCCGTCCGGCGACCAGAACGGGTAGGTGGCGCCTTCGGTTCCTGCTAGAAGCGTGGCACCGGGAGAGCCGACGCGCTTGACGTAAAGTGCTGGGAGCCCCGTGCCCTCTTCCGGAGAAATGAAGGCCAGCATCGAACCATCGCGCGAAACGGCCAATTGAGTAGCCTCGGCCTCCAGCGTAATCGCAAACTGCAGGCGCGCTTTTGCCGCCGGGCGCGGGGCAAAGAACCACGCCACCGCGCCGCACGCTGCGGCAACAGCCAGGGCAATTGCGACAGCCTTCCAAACCGCCGAGCGGTCGCGAGATCCGGCGGCGACCACTTTGGCTACGGCACTCGAATCAGCTCCCGAAAGAGAGGCGAGCGCAAAGGACAGGTCCTTCGCCGATTGGAAGCGCTGCTCAGGATTTTTTTCCAGGCAGCGCCGCACGATGCGGTCGAGCGCGGGAGAAATTCCAGGCGTAGAGTCTGCGATGTCCGGCGGATCTTCCTTCAGGACTGCCGTCATCGTTTCAGGCACGGTGTCGCGCCGGAACGCCCGCTTTCCGGAAAGCATTTCGTACAGGATTGCGCCAAAGGAAAAAATATCAGTGCGAGCGTCAACGGCCTGGCCGCGCACCTGTTCGGGCGCCATGTAGCTGGCTGTGCCCATCACCACACCCGCAGCGGTGTGCGAACTGGTTAGCGTGATTCCATCGGCGGCTGCTTCGGCTCCAGGTTTCTGCGCGAGCTTGGCCAGACCGAAATCGAGGATCTTGATTCGGCCGTCCTTCGTGACGAAAACGTTTTCGGGTTTCAGATCGCGATGAACGATTCCTTTTTCGTGCGCGGCGGCGAGCCCTTGCGCGATTTGTACTGCGTACTCGATGGCTTTGCGCTGGGGCAGAGCGCCGTGATCGAGCACCGCGCGAAGCGTTTCACCCTCGAGTAGTTCAGAGACGAGAAATGGCGAGCCGTTGTGCTGGCCGACGTCGAATACGGCGAGAATATTTGGATGGTTGAGCGCCGCGACGGCGCGGGCTTCCTGTTCGAAGCGGACGAGGCGATCGCTTTCGCGCGCGAAGGATTCGGGAAGGATTTTCAGCGCGACTTCGCGTCCGAGTCGCGTGTCGCGCGCGCGTACCACTTCGCCCATGCCGCCTGCGCCTAGCGGGGCGATGATTTCGTAGGGACCGAGCTTTGTAGTGGGCGCCAGCGTCATGTCAGCCGGCGATTATAACCCTGCCAATCCGGCGGCGATACCTCTCATACGTTCGCGCGGGCTTTGCGCTATCCCATATTTTGGCGCTTAGCGCAGACCAACGCTGACCACCAGAAGTGCGAAGGCCACAATCAGCGCAATCGTTCTGGCGCTGTGGTAGACATCCCAGCGATGTTCCTGATTTCGCCAGTCGCTGGGGAGCGACTCTGGCGTCCATTTTGCGATTCGATTATTGATTGGAACTGGGCCGATAAGAGAAAACACAACCGCCGCCACTTGGATGGCAAGAGCGATCGCAGCGAGCCGCCATGAAACCGTGTTCAGACGCTCGAACCGAAATAGCAGAAGCAAATTCAACAGGGTTGAACCTACCATCCAGAAAGGCATCACGCGGCCGAGCAGTGACGCGAAGGAAGAGCGCACCGGAATATGCACTGCGACCGGTTGCCTGTTAAGTGTCGGATGGGCGAATGCGGCCACATTGAGCTCGCTTCCGCACATCAGACCGAGAACTAAAGCAGCGATAAATTGGAGCATCATGGAGACGCACCTCCTTCGTATTTAGATGTTGTGGCCTTTATGCGGTCACAAACGATTCTGCGGAAATTCGCGGCGTACTAAGGCGTTTTCTTGACGCTTCTCGAAGGCGACCGCTATACTGCCGGGCGACTCCTGGAAAGGACTTTTCGTTGGAATTTGAGCCGCTCGACCAGTTTCAACAACGCCGCAAAAAACTGACCGAAATTGAGGCGCTGGGACACGCGTCTTATCCACACAAGTTCGAGTGGACACACACGGCCAGGCAGGTGGCCGAGAAATTCGGCGAGCGAACTGCCGAACAACTGGCTGCGGAGCACGTGGACGTGCGCGTGGCGGGCCGCATCGTCGCGCTCCGGCCGCATGGGAAAGCTGCTTTCGGGCACATCCTGGGAGACGGCGCGCGGCTGCAGTTCTACGTGAAGCTCGACGTGGTCGGCGCGGAGCAGTTCAAGCTATTTCAGTTGCTCGATTTGGGTGACATCATCGGCGTCAGCGGGCATTTGTTCCGCACGAAAACGAACGAGCTGACAGTTTGGGTGACGAAGCTCGAACTCCTCAGCAAGGCGCTGCTGCCGCTGCCGGAAAAATGGCATGGGCTTGCAGATATCGAACAGCGCTATCGGCGGCGCTATCTCGATCTGATTGTGAATGACCGGCCGCGAGAGATTTTCATCACGCGCGCGAAAATCATCCGCGAAATTCGAAACTTCTTCAACGAACGCGGCTACGTGGAAGTGGAAACGCCAATGATGCATCCCATTTTGGGCGGTGCTACGGCGCGGCCTTTCGTCACGCACCACAATACTTTCGACATGGATTTGTACCTGCGCATTGCGCCGGAGCTTTATCTGAAACGGCTCGTGGTGGGCGGACTCGATCGCGTCTACGAGATCAATCGCAATTTCCGCAATGAAGGCATCGACGCGATTCACATGCCTGAATTCACGATGCTCGAGTTTTATCAGGCGTACAGCGATTTTCCGAGCTGATGGATCTTACGGAGGAACTTTTTCGTGGGATCGCGGAGAAGGTGGCAGGCACAACGAAGGTTCCTTACGGCGACATCGAAATTGACTTCAGCAAATTCGAGCGGCTCACGATGCGCGAAGCGATCGCAAAATACTGGATCGCCCGGCGGAGACGGAGCGGCTTGGTTGCGGAGCTGGGCAGGGAAGGAGGGCCGAAGGCCGTCGCTTGGCGATACAACGCGTACGCGCGAACGCACAGCGCGGACATGCTCGCGAATATCGAGAAGCTCTCCGATGGAGAGCTCATTGGCGAGATCTTTGAGGCGGTTGCCGAAGCGCATTTAGTCCAACCGACATTCATTTACGATTTTCCTACGGCGATTTCGCCGCTTTCGAAACGGCGAGCTGACGATCCGTCCATCGCCGAGCGCTTCGAGCTATTTATCGCCGGAATGGAATTAGCCAACGGATTTCTCTGAGTTGAACGATCCGTTCGATCAGGAGAGCCGGTTCGCCGCACAGGTGGCGAAAGGCGGGCAGGAAGCGCCGAAGGAAGTGGACACCGATTATATTCGCGCGCTGAGCCACGGGTTGCCGCCTACGGCCGGCGAGGGCGTCGGAATCGATCGACTGGTGATGCTGCTGACAAATTCGCGCACGATTCGCGAGGTAGTGTTGTTCCCGCTTCTGCGCACCGAATCGGCGGAGCCGGATGCGCCGCCGGAATCCCAAGCGGGCTCAGGCGGACAGCCCTGATGTGGCTGCAGGCACTCACTTCGACACAAAACAAAAATGAAGTTTGAATCGTTTGTTGCGCTGCGGTATTTGCGGTCGCCGAACCGTCCCGCAGTGCTGCGGCTCGTCACGCTGCTGGCGGTGATTGGCGTGGCGGCTGGCGTGACGACGCTCGTGATTGCTCTGGCGATGAACACAGGCTTTCGCCAGGCGATTCGCGACCGGCTACTCACCGTCACCGCGCACGTAAATCTGAAGCCTGTTGGCCCAGAAGGCATTCGGAATTATCGCGAACTGATGGCGCGGCTCGCTGGCACTCCCGGAGTTCGCTCCATCGAGCCGGCGATTTACGACACCGTGCTGCTATCGTCTGGCAACCACGCGCGAGGGGTGGTGTTGAAGGGAGTTGACCCCGAGCTCGAGCGCAACGCAAGCGAAGCATTGCACCGCATTGTGGCGGGCTCGGCTGATTTTCGCGCGGACGCAGATGGAATCCCGGCGATCCTCGTTGGGCGACTACTCGCAGACGACCTGAAAATATCCGCAGGCGATTATCTTACGCTGACGAGTCCACAAGGGAGTCTGACGCCCTTCGGGATGCTGCCTCGATCGAGGCGTTTTCACGTGACCGGAATTTTCGATTCCGGGTTTTACGACTATGACGCGAATTGGACTTTCGTGACGCTGGGCTCCGGGCAGGCGATGGCAGGCATCGGCGATGTGGTGAGTTTGCTCGAAGTGCGCGTGAACAACCTGGACGATGCTGGCCGAGTAGCGGCGGAGATTTCGAATCGCGCCGGCAGCGGATTCGCGGTGAGCACATGGATGGACGAAAATCGAGCTCTGTTCCGCGCCCTCAGTCTTGAAAAGCTGGTTACTGCATTGTTTATCGGATTGATCACCTTCGTGGCCGGGTTGAACATTCTGGTGGTACTTACAATGACGGTGACTGATCGCTCGAAAGACATCGCCGTACTGATGGCGATGGGCGCCCGGCGGCAGCAGGTACGGAAACTATTCGTTTTGCAGGGCTTAGTAGTTAGTCTGGTGGGAACCTTTGCCGGCCTCGTTCTCGGATACTTGCTGGCTTGGGTGGCGGATCGGTGGGAGCTGATCCCTTTGAATCCGGAAATTTATGCAATTCCTTACGTCCCATTTCATGCCAACGGATTTGACGCCTTGTGGATCGCCGCTGCCGCGCTGGCGATCAGCATTGCAGCGACGACGTTACCAGCGCGCTCCGCATCAAAGATACTGCCGGTAGAGATTTTGCGGTTCGAGTAACGAGTAAAGGGTCAAGGTTCTCTTCTCATTCTTGAGATGAATAGTCGACGAACCTATTGGATTTGATGCTGGAACGACATGAATCTGCCGCGTTAACGTGTTAGAATAGCTGCAAGGGCGAAGATTTAGCGTAGAAGGTTCTCTCGAAAGCGCGGTGCTCGGGGACGCATAGGGGTAACAGTACGGCGCAAATGTGAAAGTCTTTAGAATCAGTTCCACATTGGGAAAGATTAGTTGCAAGGAAATGAAGGACATACGGTTGGTGCAGTTCGGCATCTAACGTGAAATAGACGATGCGATGAGGGAGTAAGCCACCTTGGGCGTCGCGGTCATTGACGAGACTCAGCTTCAAGCCGTCACAGGCTCGGGAGAGCTTGTGCGGGTTGAAGGCTTGCGAAAAACCTTCCGATCCGGCACGCAGGAAATCACACCTCTTGATGGAATCAGCTTTTCGGTTGAACGCGGCGAAATGCTTGCGATTATTGGACCTTCTGGCGCTGGCAAAAGCACTTTGTTACACATCCTGGCCGCGCTGGACACTCCAACAAACGGTGCAGTATACTTCGGCGCGAAATCATTAAAATCTTTGAATGAAATCGAACTCGCCGAGTATCGAAACAGCGCAGTGGGTTTTATCTGGCAGCGGCACCATCTCTTGCCGGATTTCACAGCGGCTGAAAACGTGGCGATGCCCATGCTGGTTCGGGGCAAACCGATGAACGAAGCGCTCCGAGCGGCGCGCGAGTGGCTGAGCGAAGTTGGGTTAGCCGATCGGGCCGGGCAGAGCGCAGGGGAATTATCGGGCGGGGAACAGCAGCGAGTCGCGATTGCACGAGCGCTGGCGAACCGGCCGGCGCTGTTGCTGGCCGACGAACCTACAGGCGATCTGGACGAAGGGAACGCAGAGAGTGTTTTTGAGCTCTGATGCGGCTTCATCGCTCTCACCATTTGACTTCCATTCTCGCAACGCACAATCTATCGTTAGCGCGTCGCACAGGGCGCATTCTGGTTTTGGATCATGGCAAGCTAGTGCCGACCGCAAACGTACCTGCTGGAATGGCGAGCGCTTCGACGGCGCAAATGGCAACCGTTGAGGCGCAGATTTCAGGAGACCTTGGGTGAACCGTGTTTGAACGCTATACAGAGAAGGCTCGACGCGTAATATTTTTTGCTCGCTACGAGGCGAGCCAATACGGCAGTCCCGTTCATCGAGACGGAGCACCTGTTGCTCGGCCTGTTGCGCGAGGATAAGGCGCTGGCGAACCGGTTCCTGCGGACGCACGGCTCGATCGAATCGATTCGCAAGGAAATCGAATCGCGGATTACCGTCCGCGAACGTATTTCCACTTCCGTGGAAGTGCCGCTCAGCCAGGAGTGCAAGCGCATCCTGACCTTCGCCGCGGAAGAGGCCGAGCGTCTCGGCCACAAGCACGTCGGCACCGAACATTTGCTCCTCGGCGTTTTGCGGGAAGAGAAATCCTTCGGCGCCGAAATCTTGCTAGAGCGTGGACTAAGGCTTTCAACCGTGCGCGAGGAATTGGCGCGCAGCACGGGAGAGAAGGTGCCAGTGAACCGGCCAAAAGAAGCGTCCTTGCTAGCGGAATTCAGCCGTGATCTCACGCAGGCGGCGATGGAAGGCCAGCTTGATCCTCTCGTAGGACGAGATCGCGAGCTCGAACGCGCCATCCAGATCCTGTGCCGCCGGACGAAGAATAATCCCGTTCTAATCGGCGAGCCGGGCGTGGGAAAGACAGCGATCGTGGAAGGTCTTGCCCAGCGGATTGCCGATGGCGACGTGCCGCCGTTTCTGGCGGACAAGAGAATTCTTTCGCTCGATCTCTCTCTGATCGTAGCGGGAACGAAATATCGCGGGCAGTTCGAAGAGCGGCTGAAGACCATCATGAAGGAATTGATGGAGAGCCAGAACGCGATTGTGTTCATCGACGAATTGCACACTCTCGTCGGCGCGGGTTCGGCGGAAGGTTCGCTCGATGCCGCCAATATTTTGAAACCAGCTTTGAGCCGCGGCGAAATTCAGTGCATCGGCGCCACCACCCCCGCGGAATATCGCAAGTCCGTGGAAAAGGACCGCTCGCTTGAGCGCCGCTTCCAGTCCGTGAAAGTTCCGGCGCCCGGAGAAGACGAAGCCATTCGAGTGCTCCAGGGCGTACGTGATCGCTACGAAAAATTCCACGCCGTCAGCTACACAGAAGACGCGATTCGTTATGCTGTCTACCTCTCGAATCGGTACATTCCAGATCGTTTCCTACCCGATAAGGCGATTGACCTTCTTGACGAGGCCGGCTCGCGGGTGAAATTGCGCCAGGCGATGCTTCCGGATGAAGTTTCCGAAGTGCAAAAGCGCGTGAAGTTCATCACGCACCGGATGGAAACGGCGATCGCGAATCATGAGTTTGAGAAGGCGCGTTTCTATTCCGAAGAGGAACGCAAAGAGAAAGAGCATCTGCGAATGCTGCGCGAGAAGCTGAAGATTGACGATTCTTCCACCGGCATCGTCACGCGCGAAGACATCGAGGATGTGGTTGCGCGATGGACGGGCATTCAAGTCTCCGCCATTAAAGAAGACGAGCAACAGAAGCTGCTGCGGATCGAAGAAGAGCTGCACCGCCGGGTTATCAGCCAGGATAAATCCATCACGGCGCTGGCACGAGCGATTCGACGGAGCCGCGCTGGTCTCAAGGCTCCCGGTCGTCCGGTTGGGTGCTTCTTGTTCCTGGGTCCCACGGGCGTCGGCAAGACGGAAGTGGCTCGCAGGCTTGCCGAATTCCTATTCGGCAGCGAGAAGTCTCTCATCCGCTTCGACATGTCGGAATACATGGAGAAGCACTCGGTATCGAAGTTGATCGGCGCGCCTCCGGGATACGTGGGATACGAAGAGGGCGGCCAGTTGACCGAACGTGTGCGCCGCACACCGTATTCGGTGATGCTCCTCGACGAAATCGAAAAGGCGCATCCGGACGTCTATAACATCTTGTTGCAAGTCTTCGAAGACGGGCAATTGACCGACGGGCTCGGAAATACAGTGGACTTCCGCAACACAATCATTATTATGACCTCGAACATCGGAGCGCGGCAGCTGCAAAAACAAGCGGGATTGGGATTCCAGTCTCCGGATGATGTGGCGGCAGCAAAAAGCCAAGACGACATGGTGATGGGCGAGGTAAAGCGGGTCTTCAATCCTGAGTTCTTAAACCGATTGGACGAAGTGATCCTGTTCAATTCGCTCACGGATGACGACCTGCTGCGGATTATCGATTTGCTCGTCGGCCAGATCAACGAGACGCTGGTGCATCGCCAGGTGCAGATCGCTCTGACACCGGAAGCACGCCAGTGGATTCTCGAGAAAACTTGCAGCGATCGAAATTATGGCGCGCGGCCGCTCCGGCGCGCGCTGCAGAAATACGTCGAAGACCCACTGTCGGAAGCTCTCATTCAGGGCGGACTACAGCGGCCGGCAACGCTTGAGATTTATCTCACAGCGGACGGCCTTTTGTTCCGACCTGTTGTGGAAGCAACCCCGGTGGCCCACTAGGAATCCTACACGCGCAAGCTGGACGGAGCGGTCCGGCGGGGGAGCCAAATATCTTGGGCGGGGGAGTGCGGCCTTGACCAGAACCATGGCCGCAGGCAGGAAAATTTTTCTGCGCCGATTCCAATTTCCCGTCGTTGTGTATCTCCTATGGCTCTCAATCGCGCATCCCGTTTGGGCTCAGCGATCTCAACCGCCCTCGGGCCCGCAATTCACGATCGATCGCATTGATTTCGTTGGAAACCGACGCATTCAGCGCGATACTCTTCTCGCTCGTATTTTTTCCCGCGCTGGTGATCCGCTCACCGAGGAAGCCATCCACCGCGATTTTCAGGCGCTCTGGAATACGCAATTCTTCGAAGATATTCGCCTTGAGGTCGAAGATGACCCGAACAATCCAAACGGAAAAATTCTTGTCTACTACGTAACAGAGCGTCCGATCATCCGGCGGATCGAATACAAAGGTAACAAGTCCGTCACCGAGTCCGACATCCTCGACCGCTTCAAAGAGCGTAAAGTCGGCCTCTCCGTGGAAAGCCAATTCGACCCCACAAAGATTAAGCGCGCCGAGGTAGTCCTGAAGGAACTGCTTGCCGAACACGGGCGCCAGTTTGCGACAGTGAAGCCGACCTACGAGCGCATTGCAGCCACAAACGCCGTGAAGCTTGTATTCAATATCGATGAAGGCCCGAAGGTCAAGGTGGGCGAAATTAAGTTTACGGGCAATAAGGCATTCTCAGACCGCAAGCTCGTCAGGGCAATGAAGCACGATCGCCCGTACTCGATTCCTCTGGGGTTCACCGAAATTCCGGTGCTAAGCAAAACATATGACCGTCAGAAACTCGACGAAGATCTGGAAATCGGAGTAAGAGGCCTCTATCAGAATAACGGCTATTTTAAGGTGCTCGTGAAAGAGCCAATCCTAAAAATCGTTGATGAAGATCGCGGAGGGATTCCCGGGCCATGGCCGGTGGTTGGCGCGAAGCACGGCAAATCGACGAACATCACGATCCCGATCGAAGAAGGCGAGCAGTACAGGATGGGAATCGTCAAGTTTCGCAGCAGTGACCCGGACCAGGGTCTCGTTTTCAAGCCGGACGCTCTTGTGAGGAGCTTTCCACTCAAAGAAGGAGAGATTTTCTCGACAGATAAGGTCAGAAAAGCGCTGGAAAACTACAAGAAGCTATACGGCGAGTACGGGTACATTAATTTTGTGGCGAGCCCCAACACCGAAGTAAACGACGCGAAAAAACTGGTCAACATCACGATGGAGTTCGATCAGGGTAAGCCCTTTTACGTTCGCCGGATTGAATTTTCCGGCAACACGACTACCCGCGACAAAGTGATTCGGCGGCAACTCTTAATCGATGAGGGCCAGGTATTCAACAATCGGCTTTGGGAATTGAGCCTGCTGCGCCTGAATCAGCTCAATTACTTCGATCCGATCAAGCCGGAAAATGCAGAATTGAAGAAAAATGAAAAAAACGGAACGGTAGACATCAAGCTCAAGGTGCATGAGAAGGGAAAACAATCAATCAGCTTCTCAGGTGGCGTCAGCGGAATCGCCGGCACGTTCGTCAGCCTGTCGTATCAGACGAACAATTTTCTGGGTCTCGGCGAGACGCTGACGATTTCGGGGCAGCTAGGTAATTTACAGCAAGGCGCCACGTTTGGATTCACTGAGCCGTATTTATTCGACCGGCCGATTTCCACGGGCTTCACAGTGTTCTACAGCAAGTTCAATTACAACCAGGCGAAGCAGGAAGGACTGCTTCTCGGGCAACAGGTCGCCATCGACCCTGCTCTTCAACAGAACTACACAACCGACTCGCACGGCTTCACGATTTTTGCCAGCTATCCGTTGCGCAAGTATCAATTCACGCGAGTCGGAGTCACTTATGGTTTCTCCACGACCAACATCACCGCCTTTAGCCAATCCGCGCAGTTGCTGTTCGAGTTTACCCAGTTTCGCAGCCTGGCTGGGCCCTCGGCTCTAAATGGAATTCAGTCCAGCAAGATTACGCCGACGATTTCCTACAGCACCGTTGATAACCCGCAGAATCCCACGCGTGGAAAAAGCTTTTATTACGGGCTTGGCTGGGAGGGCGGACCTTTAGGCGGTAATACCAACACTCTCACAAATACTTTTACGATGACGTATTTCCGTCCTCACCACCATAAACGCAACGTAATCGGCGTTCGAGTTTTGACCAGCATGATTACCGGATACGACGGAACTGACGTCCCGCCGTACAGCCGTTTTTATCTGGGCGGAGAAAACGACGTGCGCGGATTCGATTTCTATACGATTTCGCCGTTCGTGGCGATTCCGAGCGCTTCCACCACGACGGTAACTTATTTCGATCCCACGCGGCTTGGCCCCACCGGCGCTCCCACTCCAGTGGCCCTCAACGTTCCAATCGTTACGTTCCTCCCCACTCGTCCCGGCGGCGATTTTCAAGGTGTGGGAAACTTTGAATACCGCATTCCAATCGCCGGGCCGGTGAGCATGAGCCTCTTCAATGATATCGGTTTCGACGGGATTATTCGCAAATCGCAGCTGAGTCTGAATCCGGGAGCGCTTAGCACATTGCAGCAGCAATATCCGAATCCGGATTTTCCCGACCTGACGATTCCCAAAAACCTTGAGGTACTGCCGGGCACGAACTTCAAGCCCCATACATCGGCCGGAGTCGAATTCGTCATTCAGTTGCCGATTGTCAATGCGCCCTTCCGTTTCTATTACGCGTATAACTACTTGCGTTTGAATCAGACCATTAGCGGACCGCGAGGCGGATTCTTTCTCTCGGATGCTCAGAAATCTGCGCTGCCTCCGGGAGTGTTTGAAACGCAAATTGCCCCACAACTGGACACGATTCTGGATAGTCAGGTACAGCGAATCCCTGCCGGCTTGATCGAACCGAAGCAAACATTCCGGTTCACGATCAGCCGGACATTCTAGATGGACGACGATCGAGGAAAGCTTGTGATGCGAATGATTCTGGAAATCGAAGCTTCGTTAGACGCGAGACGCTCGGAGGCAGGGCAATGAGATTGGAAAGACTGAGCGTCATAGTCTTAATCGCTGCATGCGTAGCGGGATGCGGAAGCAACGCCGCTATGATAGGGGTCGCAATATCTCCCACGACGGCAACAGTGGTCGAGCGGGGAACGCAGCAGTTCAGCGCAGTGGGCTCTGGTTCGACCACAACCACCGTGAACTGGCAAATTTGCCTTCCGCCGGCTACTGCCGGGAACCAGCCAACCAATTGCACACCTTTGCCTGGCCAAACAGGGACGGGTCCTACCGGTGTGGGAACGATCACGCAGGCATCGGCTACGCAAGCTGGAGGGCTTTATACGGCGCCGGCCGCTGTGCCTTCTACGAATCCAATACTTGTTGTGGCCACCAGCACGGTTGATTCGACGGCGTTTGCGTCGGCTATGGTCACGATCACTTCAGGTATCACGGTGCAAATTACGCCAACTACGGCCACCATTGCGCCACAGGACAGATTTACGTTTACCGCCACGGTCAGCGGCCCCACCAATGATCGCGGCGTTACCTGGTCAGTGAATGGCGTAGCCGGCGGCGATTCGGTGCATGGTTTTGTCTGCCCGAATCCTTTGGTTCCTACGCCTCCTGCGTGCCCTGCCGGAACCTATGTAGCGCCGGCACAATTGCCTGGCACGGTGACCGTAACCGCCACTTCTTCCGCCGATCCAACGCAATCTGCCTCCGCGAGCGTCACCGTCTCAACTGCTTCTCCGAACCCTACGATTGCCACTATTGATCCCACGACGGCGGCACAAGGTTCGGCGCAACAGGATGTCTATATAAATGGCAGTGCCTTAAGCGGTGCGGATTTCTTTTCCACCTCCGTAGTGCTCGTCGACGGAGTTCCCATCGTGCCCACGTTTATCAACTCCAACCTGCTGCGAGTGACGATCCCGTCGTTATTGCTCCAGCAAGCAAAGGTCGTAAACGTTCAGGTGCGGAGAACCAACGGAGATACGTCACCGCCGGTAAGTTTGACCGTTGCTCCGGTGCGCCCTGCGGTAATCTCCTCAACGCCCGATAGCGTGTCGGCCATGGCTTCGAGTGCAAACGTAACCCTCTCAGGTGGGTTCTTCTTCCGGCCTCAGACCGCGTCGGGGGGCACGACGGCGACTTTTAACGGCGTGAGTGTGGCGCCGACCGTCGTCAACAGCCGACAGCTGATCGTGCCGACGCCTCCGAATGCTGTCTCGACGCCTGGGTCTGTATCCGATCCTGGTTCAAAATCCTGGCATCTCCGCGAATTTGCCATCCGTTTCCGCGGTGAACTTGGCGGTGACGCCGAATCCCGCGTCGATTCCCACTGCTCCCGGTGCCACCATCGGAGTGGGAGCGAGCCCATCTGCAATCGCGATCGATCCGGTACTGAACCTTGCGGCGGTTGCCAATACGGGAGACGGAAGCGTTTCCCTGATTAATTTGGCCACCAACTCCGTTGTTAAGACGATCCCCGGCGTGGGCAACATGCCTACGGGGATTGCAATCGATGATCAGTTGCAGCACCACATCGCGCTGGTCGTCAACAGCGGTGACAATACTGTGTCCACTGTCGATCTAACCACTCAAGCAGTCGTGGGAACCCCTTTTTCCGTTCAGATCGGGGCGCCGCCACCGCCGGTTGCCGGCCCCGTATCAATAGCCGTTGGAATTAATCCTTTGACGCACCGCGCGGTGGTTGCATATCAATCCACCAATCTAGCCACGGTTCTGGACACTTCCACCGGAGTCCCTGTTTTCGTTGCGCAAATTGGCGGGACGCTGACTCCGTTCAGCACAGGCGTTAGCCCAGCAATAGGAATTGACCCGCTATTGAATTGGGCAGTGATCACTCCCGGCGGAGCCGGCACCATCAATCTCGTAGATTTGGGCCGAGGCCCCATTGCGGGTGATGGCGGACGGCCTCCCCAGGTTATCGGGAGCTTGGCCATCTCGACCAGCGTCCAGGGAGTAGGCATCAACACGGAAACGCATCAGGTGCTGTTGACGAATCCAAATGGTGGCACACTCCAGACGTTCAGCTTGCTCGATAATTCCGTGAACCCGATTTCATTTACCGTCAACCAGCTGGGCTATGCGGCGGCTGCCGTGAATCCTCTCACGAACGTTGGTATCGCTGTGAACTCTCAGACTTCGACTGCCGCGGTCGTAGATCTCGAAACTGGCGTGGTATTGCAGGCTACGGTTTCCGGGCTCGGCACCATGCCCCAGGCAGTCGCCGTGGATCCGATATTAAACGAAGCGCTCGTCGTGAATCAAACCAGCGGTACTGTCTCGGTCGTGTCTCTCGGCAGTTCCTTCAGGAATTTGCAAATTACGGAGCTGAATCCGGCCGTCACGTTTGCGCCCGCTGCGGCGAATCTCTCCCTTACAATCAACGGCTTCGGTTTCGTGGCAGGAACCTCGCAAGTGTTTCTCGACACCACCGCGCTGCCGGCCGGAGATGTCACCGTGTCAAATGGCGGCAGGCAGATCGTCGCGACAATTCCTGCAAGCATGCTCCAATCGGCGCGGCGTTATAGCGTGACGGTTCAGAACCCGGGACCGAATGTCTCCAACACCACCGAACTCACGGTTGTGCAGCCGGTGGTTGTGGGAAACCTCCCGTCCAGCGTTGCTGTGGATCCGGATCGCGATATAGCCGTGGTGACGAATAATGGCGATGGAACGGTTTCGCTCGTGGACCTCACGACCGGAACGACGCTTCCGCAAAGCCCGCTGACGGTCGGGCAACATCCGATCGGCGTCGCTGTTTTGCCGCGGCTTGCCCTGGCCGTGGTTGCGAACAACGCGAGCAGCGATGTAACGGTGGTCGATGAGAACGGAATCAATCCACCGCAGACGGTGCCACTGTGCCCCGGATGCACCGGTCCGACCGGAGTCGGGATAGAGCCGGACTTGGCCACCGCGATCGTTGCTGCGTCGGGGCCAGATCCGGCGATGTTCAACAGTGACTAGCGGTTGCGAGGTAAGTTTCGTCGATCTCCTCACCACCGGTTCAGCTGCGGGGACGAGCGTTCAGGTCAATCAAAGTCCCGTGTCAGTTGCGACGGACCCGAATGGTGACCGATATGCGGCTGTGGGCGCTGCCTCGCAAGCAGGTAGCATTGACATCATCGATCTCTTAACGACGGCAGTTACTTGCCGCGTAAGCGGTGTTCAGCTGCCGAGCGGTGTTGTGTTCGATCCCGTCAATCAGGTTTTTGTAGCCGCTAACAGCCTGCAGAATAATATTGTGATTGTGGATCCGCTTATATGCATTCCGACCACGGTACGAGTGGGCATCAATCCGACGTCGCTCGACTACGACTTCCAGACGAGCACTCTCGTCACCGTAAACTCGGCGAGCAACACGATGTCTTTTCTGGACTATATGTGTCCTCCGGCGGTCGGCGCCCCAGTAACCTGCTACGACTCCACAGACGCGTGCAATCTTTGGTTTGCCAAGCTCGGCGACGTTCTCAGGAAACCAGCAATTTTCAGTGGCGATCGATGCGAAGTTGGATCTGGCTGTTGTGGTGGACACGAACAATAGCCGCGTTTTGCTGATCCCGCTTCCGCATTGATGGGATGCCGGCTGCATTGGAAGCGGGCCAACCATAGGGTCTCGCCGCGCATCCGAAAAGGCCGGACAAGTTGAATCCGATTGACCGTTTTCTCGATGCCCGGCTATAATCGCGAGTTTGCGTTTCATGGAATTTACGACTAAGGAGTGAGAATGAGGATTCGATTGGCAGTTCTGGCACTGGCGGCGTCATTAGCAGGACCCGCAGCATGGGCTCAGTCCGGTACCGCAGGTGCTGCGCCGGCGGCTGGAATGAAGGTGGGAGTAATCAATGTACAGGTGGCAATCACCAGTACGTCGGAAGGCAAGCAGGCGGCAGGGAATTGCAATCGCAGTTCGCTCCGCGGCAATCGGAACTCGACAATCTCCGCCGGCAAGTCGAAGACATTCAGACGCGGCTCCGCACGGGAGCGAGCACCTGAGCGACGACGAAAAGGCGCGCCTTGCGCGCGAGGGCGACCAACTGAGCCGCCAGTTTCAGCGCAAGCAACAGGATTCGCAGGATGATTTCAACGAAGCGCAACGGGAAATTGTCGATCGGATCGGCCGGAAGATGATCGACATTCTCGATAAATATTCGAAAGAAAGGGATACGGTGTGATTTTCGATACCTCGGCGCAGAACACGCCCGTGGTTTACGCTGCGAACCAGATCGACGTGACGCAGGAAATCATCCGCCTCTACGATCAGAATTATCCGGTGAAGGCGGGCGCAGCAAAGTCGTCGTCAGCGCCACCGCGAGCAGCCGCTCCCAAGCCGGCACCGGCAACACCAGGACAGCCGAAAAAGTAGTTCCGCTTCGCTTCATGTGAGAAGTTTCAAAAGGCCTCCCGATCCGGGAGGCCCTTTTGTTTCCCGGGTCTGGATTCCGCGCCTTCAGGGCTTGGCAACGTACAGGTTGGGGAATTGCTCCCGCAGATTATTCATCTTCGGAATATCGCAGATTTGGATGTAGGGATTTTCCGGATGATGCTCGGCATAGTCTTGATGGTAGCTCTCGGCCGGATAGAAACCGTCAAGCGCAACGATTTGCGTCACGATCGGACGCGAGTAGATCTTCGCCTGCGTCAGTTGTTCGATATAAGCCTTCACAATCCGCTCCTGCTCGGGACTGCTGAAGAAAATTGCAGAGCGGTACTGAGTCCCGGTGTCCGGTCCCTGGCGATTCAGTTGCGTCGGATCATGCACCACCGAGAAAAAGACTTTCAGCAGTTGTCCGAGAGTGATCACCGAAGGGTCGTAAACAATTTCCACCGACTCGGCGTGTCCCGTCGAGCCGCTGCTCACGGTTTCGTAGTCAGGATTTTTCAACGCGCCGCCCGAATAACCGGCGGTCGATCGCGTGACACCTTTCACGTGTTTGAACACCGTCTGCACGCCCCAGAAGCAGCCGCCCGCGAGGACGAGCGTTTCCTGTCCAGGTTTCGCGGCCAGCTTCTCATCCACGGCGGGATCTGGAATTGCAGCAGCCGTCGCAGCTGCGGCAGCCACCGCAGTAGCCGCTTGTCGCCGCGACGTCACGAACAGCACCAACGCAGCCGCGCACAGAACCAAAAAAATCATCACGGATCGACTCATATCTCTTGCTCCTTCTGGAACCCCATCCTTAGTACGCAAAACCGAATAGTCTTGGATTTCGAATGTAGATCTGAACTCGGTTAGATGCAATCCGCGACAGCGCGGCTTCACCGCTGAAATTCGAGCCTATCCATTCCGCGGGTCACTTGCCGAGCCAAATCGACGCGTCTTGCGTTTTTCGAGTGACCGAGCCTATACTTAATTGCTTCTAGATAGGTCGCTCGCCAAGTGGGCCGCAAGCCCACTTTTTTGTTGGGCGCAGATTTGGCGCGGGGGTCGAGGTATCGGCGGAAGGTGGGATCAGATAAACGCCGCGCCTAGAACAGAATGGACTTGGAAAAGATACGTGAGGCAGCGGAGCGGGTGGCGCGCTCGCAAGGCCTCGAGGTTTTCGACGTAGAGTGGAAGATAGGCAAGCAGCGGTTGCTGCGCGTCTATCTCGACCGGCTACCCGGCCCGGCCAACCCAGACAACCTGGGAGTGAGCCACGCGGATTGCCAGCGCGTGAGCGAGCAGTTGAGTGTAATTCTGGACGTGGAAGATCTGGTTCCGGGGCCCAGCTACATTCTGGAATTGAGCTCGCCGGGCATGGATCGAAAGTTGATCAAGCCGGCTGACTATGAGCGATTTGTCGGCAGACTAGCGAAGATTTGGCTGGAGACGCCCGTCGAGAACCAGAAATATCTCGAAGGGCGGTTGGCCGGTTATGCGGACGGCAATGTGAAGTTGAAATGGAAAGACCGTGAAATTGAAATTCCGTACGCCGGGATTCGAAAAGCGAACCTGGTGGTAGAACTCTAGGGAGAACTTGGATGGCGAGTCTGCTGTACCAGACAATCGAGCAGATCAGCCGGGAGAAGCACATCGAGCCCGAGGTGATTGTTGCGGCCATCGAGGATGCGATGGTCGTAGCGGCGCGGAAATATTACCGCACCGAGGAAGATCTGCGTTCGAAGTTCAATCCTGATACCGGGCACGTGGATGTGTTTTCCGTGCGCGCGGTCGTGGAAGAAGTCACCGATCCGCTGCGCGAAATTTCCATCGGCGATGCGCGCAAGAAGCAACCCGAAGTGGAAGTGGGCGGCGAGGTTACAGAGACAAAGCCCACCGATGTGCTGGGGAGGATCGCGGCGCAAACTGCGAAGCAGGTGATCCTGCAAAAGGTTCGCGAGGCTGAGCGCGATACGATTTACAACGAATTTCACACGCGCGTGGGCGAGTTGGTGAACTGTATTGTGAAGCGGACCGAAGGGCCGGACACGATTGTGGATTTGGGGCGGACCGAAGCGCGGCTGCCGAAACGCGAGCAATCGCGGCTCGAGGCTTATAACGTGGGCGACAGATTGCGCGTGACGATTCGCGCGGTGGAACGCGCGGCGAAAGGCCCGCAGGTGGTGGTATCGCGTGCCGATCCAGCTTTGGTGCAGCGACTGTTCGAAATGGAAGTGCCGGAAATTTACGACGGCACCGTGCAGATTCGCGCGGTGGCGAGGGAAGCGGGCGAGCGTACGAAAATCGCTGTGGAAAGCCGCGACAAGGACGTCGATCCGGTTGGTGCCTGCGTGGGCATGAAGGGAATGCGCGTGCAGTCGATCATCCGCGAACTGCGCGGCGAGAAAATCGACATTATTCCGTTTAGCGAAGAGACCGTGGCGTTCGCGCAGAAGGCGCTGAGCCCAGCGAAAGTGACGCGGGTGCAGATCGTCGATCCCGAAGAGAAGCGTCTCGAAGTGATCGTCGAGGACACGCAACTCTCATTGGCGATCGGCAAAAAGGGACAAAACGTTCGCCTCGCGAGCAAATTGATCGGCTGGAACATTGACATTAAGAGCGAGGAAGAGAAGCGGCGCGAAATCGAAGCGCAAATGGCCGCGCTGACGGCGCCGGGAACCCCGCTTACGCAACTGGCAGGTGTGGGTCCGAAGACAATTGAGAAGCTGGAAGCGCACGGCGTCACTTCGATTGAGAAACTCGCGGACATGACCCCCGAGCAACTGGTTGAGATTCCTGGAATCGGCGAAAAGATGGTGGAAAAGATTCACCAATCCGTGGCGCTGTATTTCGAGGAACTTGAAGCACAAGCCGCTGCCGGCCCTGAAGCCGCGCCCGCTGAGGTCGAGGCAGCAGTGGAAGGCGAAAGCGTCGTTGCGGAAGCGGAAGTGAGCGCGGAAGGTTCCTCCGAGAGCAACTGCATCGGTAGAGACTGCCGATAATTCCGAGGCGGCGGAAGGCACAGAAACTCGCGAAGCGGAGTCGCTAGAGGATGCCGAAGCAGGCGTAGACGCAAGCGTCGAACCGACTGAGACAGAGGCAACCGCCGGCGGAGAAGCGGATTCGGATTCAGAAGATGGCGCTGAGAAATCGGCGGGAACTGACTAGTTTGGAGAAGAATAGAGGCTGATGGCAGATTCCAATCAGATTCGAATTAACGAGTTGGCGCGCGAACTCGAGGTTAAAGCGAAAGTCCTGATCGATTTCCTGCCGGAAATCGGAGTCACGGAAAAGAAGACGCACTCGAGCTCGCTCGACCTCGAACACGCGGAGCTCGCGCGAAAGCATTTTGCAGGGCTGGCGGCGAAGGAAGCTGCCGCCGAAGCCGAGAAGCAGGCAAAGGCGACCGCGGCGAAGAGGCCCGCTCCGCGTCCTACCGTTACGGCTGCGCCCACGCCGTCCATCGCGAAGCCTGCAGCGGCGCCAGCGAGTGCTGCCACTCCCGCAGCGGCGAAGCCCGCGGCACCCAGTGCGATTCCTGTAAGCCCAGCTGCGCGTCCCGCAGGAACGCCTTCCGCGCCTGCGCCCGCGTCTTCTTCAGCGACGAGCGCTCATCCACCAGCCCATCCACCTGCTCAAGCGCCCGCAGCGAAACCAGTGGCTCCTGTGACGACTGCTCCCGCGGCTCCAGCAAGACCTGGAGTAGCGCCGTCTGCGCCGCGTCCGGGAGTTCCGCTAAGGCCTCCGGTACCCGGTCAGCCGGGCGCTCCCGCGTCACAGCGACCTGCTGCAGCAGCTCCTACGGGAGTGCCGGTATCGGCATCAGGAACAAGCTCGGGAGCACCGCGACCCGCCGGCGGTCCTCCTTCGCAAGGCCAAAGATTTCCGACTCGTCCCGGAGCGCCGCCTTCCGGTGGGCAGTCGCGTCCCGGCGCGCCTCAGAGTTTTCGTCCCGCAGCCGCACCTGGCCAAAGTCGTCCTGGCGGGCCGCGACCCGGTATGCCATTGCGTCCCGGAGGCGGACCTCCCGGAAGATATCCGCAGCGTCCCGGCGGTCCCGGCGAACGAGGCGGGAGGCCCAATCAAGGACCTGTCGGCGGTCAGCGTCCCGGCGCAACCGGCGGAGCAGGAATTCCGAAAGCCGAACCCGGCAAGCCGCTTTACGCGCGCAAACCGCCGCGTCGCGCGGCCGTCCGCTCATCGAGAAGCGCTACGCAGAAGGTGAACGCAAACTCCATCCGGTGCGTACCCGCGCGGGTGCAGGCGCAGGACGGACGCGCAGCCGAGCCTTCGCGCCAGTGCAGCGCGAGCCCCGCGAAGTGATTGTCACTGAAGGAATCACGGTTCGCGAGCTGGCCGAAAAGCTTGACATCCGTGCGAAGGAACTTTTGAAGACGCTGCTCGACCGC
Organism: uncultured Acidobacteriota bacterium; assembly: GCA_963790945.1. GTDB lineage: Bacteria > Acidobacteriota > Terriglobia > Acidiferrales > UBA7541 > Palsa-295. The sequence goes on along the minus strand of CAWBRH010000025.1, from coordinate 45,746 downwards.
GGCGTTTTCGCCAGCATCAATCAAGCGCTAGACGCGCCTACCGCAACGAGTCTGGCCGAAGCGTTCAACGGATCGTGCAGGTAGTCAGCTTCGAAGAGCAGATCGTTCAGGAAGAAAAGGTCAAGGAAGTCCGTTCCGGCAATCAGCAGCCGCGCGCTCCGGTGGTGACCGTGATGGGACATGTGGACCACGGCAAACCAGCCTTCTCGACGCGATCCGCGAGACCGAAGTGGCCGCCGGCGAAGCGGGCGGAATCACGCAGCACATCGGCGCGTACGAAGCGCGCATCGACGGCGCCGCATCGTATTTATCGATACGCCGGGCCACGAAGCGTTCACGCGCATGCGTTCGCGTGGGGCGAAAGTTACGGATATCGTTGTGCTCGTGGTGAGCGCGGATGATGGCGTGATGCCGCAGACGGAAGAGGCGATTGCGCACGCGCAAGCAGCCAATACGAAAATCATCGTGGCGATCAACAAAATCGATAAGCCGGGCTCCGAGCCGGAGCGCGTGAAGCGCCAGCTCGCCGACCGTAAATTGATGCCCGAAGAGTGGGGCGGCGACACAGTGATGGTGGAAGTCTCGGCGAAGACGAAACAGAATGTGCCGAAGCTTCTCGAAATGATTTTGCTGGTCGGCGATCTGCTCGAATTGAAAGCTGACCCGGATGCGCCTGCCAGTGGAACCGTGCTCGAATCGCGCGTTGATAAAGGACGTGGTCCTGTGGCGACAGTGCTGGTGCAGAACGGCACTCTACACGTCGGCGATTTCTTTGTGGTTGGCGCCGTATACGGAAAAGTGCGCGCGATGTTTGACGACATGGGCCATCCGATCAAGCAAGCAGCGCCTTCCACTCCAGTAGAAGTTCTCGGTCTGCAAGGCGTGCCGGAGGCGGGCGACCAATTCCAGGTAACCGACGAAGCGAAAGCGCGCCACATCGTCGAATACCGGCAGGGGAAACAGCGCGAAGCCTCGCTGGCCAAGACGGCTTCGGGCCGCTTGACGCTCGATCAACTGCACGAACAACTTCGAGCAGGCGAAGTGAAGGATCTGCCGGTGGTTTTGAAGGCGGACGTGCAAGGGTCGGTGGAAGTGTTGAACGACATGTTGCCGAAGCTTTCAAACGATCAGGTGAAGCTGAAAGTGATTCAGGCGAGCGTCGGCGCAATCAGCGAGACGGATGTGCTGCTGGCTTCGGCTTCGAACGCGATCGTCGTCGGATTCAACGTGCGCCCGGAAAGAAAAGCAAACGAACTGGCGCAGCGCGAAGGCGTGGACATCCGGCTGCACACGATTATTTACGAATTGCTGGATGAACTGAAGAAGGCCGTCGCCGGTCTGCTCGCGCCGGTCATCAAGGAGACCTACCTGGGCAGGGCGGAAGTGCGCAACTCGTTCCGCGTAAAGGGCGTTGGAATGATCGCCGGCTGTTCAGTGCAGGACGGCATTCTGAAGCGCGACGCGGAAGTGCGCGTGTTGCGCGACAATGTGGTGATCTACACGGGAAGAATCAGTTCGCTGCGGCGCTTCAAGGACGACGCGAACGAAGTGCGCGCCGGATTCGAGTGCGGCGTGGGCGTTTCGAATTTCAGCGACGTGAAAGTGGGCGACATTCTCGAGTGCTTCAAGATCGAGAAGACCGTCGCTCCAGAGTTCGTCAACGTGGGAGATCGCGGGCGGCCGCAGGAAAGCGCGGAAGCTCGGCGAAATTAGTCAGCGAATTTTTAAATCGTCCGTTGCTGTTCTATCGCACGAGCGCGGATATGCCGATCGGCCTTCTTACCCTGGAAATTCACATTCCCGACGCGCAATCCCTCAAGGATAAGCGGCAGGTGCTCCGCAGCCTGAAAGACCGGCTGCGCGCGCATTTCAATGTGGCGGTGGCGGAGCTGGAGCATCAGGAACTCTGGCAACGCTCGCGCGTGGGCGTGGTGAGTATTTCAGGCGACGGCAAATATCTCGAAGAATCGCTCGAAGCGATTGCGTCGGAATCCGAACGAATTCTGGGACGCGACTTGGTATCGCGTGACATTGAATATTTTGAGGATGGAGAATGAATACAGGAGCAAATCGCACCGGAGGGCACCGCGTGGAGCGGATCGCCGAAGAAATCCGGAACGAAGTGAGCCTGATGCTGGCGGGTGAGCTGAAAGATCCGCGTCTCGCCGGAACCGTGATGATCACGGAAGTGCGTGTCACGCCCGATCTGCGAACCGTGCGCGTCTACGTGAGTCTGGCGGATGAGGACGAAACCGAACGCGCCAGCACTCTCGCGGGATTACAGGCGGCGAAAGGCTACGTGCGCCACGAACTCGTCGAGCGCCTGCAACTTCGCCGCGCTCCGGAAGTGTTGTTCATCCTCGATCAGTCTGAAGAAATTGGCGATCGCATCGATCAGTTGCTGCGAAACGTCAAAAAGTCCGGGGAAATAGCCGAAGACGTATGCCCCGGAAACCACAACCTCCTGCCATCGACGGTATTCTTGTCGTTGACAAACCTCGCGGCAAGACTTCGCACGATATCGTCGAATCCGTGCGCCGGCTCGTTGGATTTCGCCAGATCGGCCACCTCGGAACGCTCGATCCGCTCGCGACCGGTGTGCTGGTGCTGGCTCTGGGACGGGCAACGCGACTCGCCCGTTTCTACGCGGGTCGTCGAAAACGGTATAGCTGTGCGGTGCGGTTCGGTTTTGCCACTGATACGTATGACGCGGATGGCGAATCACTCGGTCCGGATTCGGCGCCTGCCCTTGATGCGGAAAAGATTGCTGCCCTTGCGGCGCAATTTGTCGGAAATATTCAGCAGACGCCGCCTTCCTTTTCCGCCAAGAAAATTCGCGGAACGCCGGCGCATGAGCTGGCTCGAAAACACAAGCCGGTAAATCTCGAGCCGGTCGAGGTGGAAGTATTCGAGTTTCGGCTCACGGGCGTGGAGGGATCGGTAGCTCGCTTTGTGGTGGAATGTGGCGCCGGCACGTACATACGATCGCTCGCACACGATCTGGGCAAGCTGCATGGAGCGAATGCGCATCTCGCAGAGATTTCGCGCACTGCAGTCGGCGAGTTCACGCTGGATCAAGCAACATCGCTGGCGGACTTGGCCGAGGACGCAAAAGCCGGACGTATCGCGGAACGGGTAATCAAGCTCGAGGGCATGTTGCCGGAGCTGCCACGAGCAACGGTGCTGCCGATCGTTGAGAAGCGCGTGCAGCATGGAGCGAAATTTAATTTGTCGCTCGCGCAGATTCAGCCGGGCCATACCACCATCGCGCAAGGCGCGCCCGAGCAGTTGAACTCAGGCGAGTGGAAACCGGCGCGATTGCGCGTGTTCAATCAACAAGGGCAGCTCATCGCGATTGCCGAGCCCGTGGTGCCTCGGACGTATCAGCCACTCGTCGTGTTGGAAGGGACATCCCAGACCTAGGCCCCAACTCGCACGCGGCTATTTTCATAGCTGCGTTACCGCTAAGGTTGCGGCGGAGGTTGCGGGGGCGTTTCATTTTGAGGATTCGGATTGGGCTGCGGCGCGAGAGGTTGTTGCGGGCAAGGTCTGAGCCGGCGGCTGCTGCGGAGGCTGGGGTAGTTGGATGGGAGCTTCGCTGCGATCGATGCCGCGCCCGCCACCACCGAAGGATCCTCCTTCACCTTCCCCGGTGCCGCGGCCCGCATAGATCAGACGATCTTTTCGCGGCGTGAAATCTAACCAATCGCGGCGTGATCATCACGATTATGTCGCTATCTTGATCCGTCTTACCCTGCACGCTGCCGAGCATGCCAATTCCAGGGACGGAAGAGACGTAAGGCCAACCATTCAACGTTGTTGAAACTTCTGGCTGCCTGATCCCCATCACCATCGTCGTTTCGTTTTCGCGAAGCCGAATCGTCTGTTCCACGGATTCATTCGATATCACAGGTATCCCGTTAAACGACTGCGCTGCGATGCTGCTGATTTCGAGATTCAGGTGCAGTGTCACTTCATCGTTGGGATGAATGCGGGCCGTCGCTTTCACTTTCGTTCCAATATCCAGGTACTCGACACCCGGAAATGCAGTGGCCGCCAACGGATTGGTCGCTCCACTGAAGTTTGTGTTGTTCAGAATTACCGTCGCGGTGTTTGAACCTTTGTCCGCGGTAACGGCGTCCGCTCTTCCGTTTGCGTCAAAATCCGCGCTGGCGACGGCAACGGGCGTGGTTCCGACCGGCAACTCGAAATTGGGTCCGAATAATCCGCTGCCCAGATTGAGCAGAACCGAAACCGCATTGTCGTTCTCGTCTGCTACCAGCAGATCGAGCCGGCCATCCACGTTGAAGTCTGCGACGGCAAGCGAAGTAGGGCCATTTCCGGCGGGGAATACACTCTGCGCCTGGAATGTTCCGTCGCCGACGCCATTAAGAATCGATACCGTGTTGTCGGTATTATTCGCGACGGCAAGATCGGGGAATCCGTCGCCACTAAAATCGCCGGTCGAAACCCAAACCGGCGCCGTTCCAACTGCGTAGTCCGTGCGGCTTCGGAACGTTCCGTCACCATTCCCGATAAAGACTGAAACCGTATTGTCGTTTTGATTCGTTACGGCCAGATCGATGTGACCGTCATTGTTGAAATCAGCCGCCGCGATTGAAGAGGGTGCATGACCGGCAGCGATGAAAGTCGGCGTCTTGAATGTGCCGTCGCCATTACCCAGGAAAACGCCCAGGGTGTTGTTCGCGTTATTCACCACCACAAGATCGGCGAAGCCGCTACTGGTCAAAGTGGCTGCAATTGCAGCTACGGGTCCGGTTCCCGTTGCCGGTTGAGATGTCCACTTTAGGCTTGAAGGTTCCGTCTCCGTTGCCGAGAAGAATCGAGACGGTGTCTGCGGTGTGATTGACGACGGCAAAGTCCAGATTCAAATCGTTGTTTACCGTTGGATTAAAATTCGCGCTGGCGATCCACACCGGGCCAGCCCCGGTCGGAACGCCGGTTGTTGGCGTGACAAAAGTTCCATCGCCGTTGCCGAGAAAAAGCGAAAGCGTGTTGTCGGTATTGTTGGCGACGATGATGTCATCGATGCTGTTATTGCGCACGCTGCCTGTGGTCACAAAAACGGGCACTGCGCCGGTCGGCAGGGCCGTTGTGGGTAGATTCCCCGATATCAAACCTGCTACGCCCGTGCCGGTTCCCGCGAGGCTGGGCGAAAACTGCGCGAGTGCCACCGGAAAACGCTCACCCACGAAGAACGTGGCGGGCTTTCCGTCTTCGGCGCGCAGCAAAATGCGCCGTCCTGTGCGAACCAGCGATAGCATCTCAGAGAAAGTTGCGCTGGCACCCGGCACCGTCGCTAGGAATGTAGTTGAGCCACCGCCGAAAGCGACGAGTGGCGGCACCAAGGACCCGATACCGACTTGGCCTGAGCCCAGTAGCGAAGCAATCTGAGTGGCTGTTAACCCGGCGAGCGACGACGGCGTGCCGAAAAGCTGGGTTATGACGTCGATCAACCCTTGCTGCGATTGCAGGGCTTCCTGCACTTGCTGGCGACTGAGCGTGAATACCTTGGTGCTTTGAGGCGGAGTGATTCCCAGGTCCCGTGCGTAATTGCGATCCACTTCCAACACTTCGATTTCGAGGATCAGTTCTCCTGTGGGATTTTCGAGGTTCTCGATCAAGCTCGATGCGACACTGACCGCCTGCGGAGAAGCCCGCATCGTGATCGTGCTGGTGCGCGTATCGAGGTCGGCGCGCGTGATGCCGGCGATTTCACGCACCAGGCGGAAGATCTCCGTCATTTGCTCGGGAGTTTCTGAAGCGGGCAGGATCACGGTGCGCACCACCGAAATCGCATAGTCCTTGCGCTTTTGTGTCGTGTTTTCGGCGACGAGAAAAAGGTGCTTCGTCAGCGGCCTCCAGAAAGTGCCGGTCTCCTCGCCCAGCAATCGCATCGCGGTGGGGAAATCCAGATCGTCAATGTGAAACCGAACCGTTCGTGGGCGCAGGTCCACGTCAAACGCGACCTCGACCCCGAATTGACTCGCGATCTCGTTGTAAGCGCTCTGTGTGTCTCCTCGGAGATCAAAGTTCTTTTTTCCGGGCTGTGTATTCGAGATGAACTTCGCCCGCCAGACTCTTGTGCGCTTGCCGCCGACTTGATTTGTCCTCGGAAGAGAGCACTGAGTTCGGCGTAGCGAGCCTGCAGCACGCGGTTGGAAGGGTCAAGTGCGCGAACTGAAATCAGAAGCCGAAGCGCCTCGGAGAGGCGTCCGGAGATTGCTTCACGCTCGGCAAGGTCCATCTTTTCCTGGACCACGTGCCCTTTGGCGATCTCCAGGCTCGAGAAGTAACTGGCGTCATTCGGAGCCCAGCTCACGGCATCGGAATAAGAGTCGAATGCGGCCTGCCAGTTACCTTCGTGTTCGGCACGCAAACCTCGCTTGTAAGCTGCCAGGGCCTTATTGGCGTCGGGCTTAAAAGCCGGTTTTGCAGGGGTGGCGGTGGACGACGAGCTTTGTTTTTGAGGCGAGCCAGCCTGCTGCTTTGAGCTCAGCGGAGCGCGCGGATAGCGTTAGGGAGAGGCAAAAAGCAGCCACGGTCGGAATTCGTGCGAGCCCTCGCAATTCATGCATAAGAGCTTCCATTCTACAGGAGTGAGAAGGCGGCGTGGCTGCCGAGAGGCCGAAAGCCCTTGATTTTAACGATACCGAGGAGCTAGACTTGTAATCGTAGTTGTAACTGGGTTTCAACTGGAAACTCCATGCTTTCTGCTCTTTTGGTGGCCCTTCGCGAAGGTGTCGAAGCCGCGCTCGTCGTCGGCATCGTCCTGGTGTATCTGAACCGCACCGGCCGCCGGGCGCTCACGAAATATGTGTGGGCCGGGGTTGCGCTAGCCGCGTGCGGCCAGCGTTGTGGCTGCCATCCTGCTCGATCGCTGGAAGGTAAGCGAGGATGGGTTCGAAGGATTGCTGATGCTGGTGGCCTCGGCGCTCGTGGTGACGATGATCGTGTGGATGAATCGCGTGGCGCGAACGTTGCGAAAAGATATCGAATCGCGGCTCGAAACATACGCCCAGCAATCCACTCGCGCGGCCGGATGGGGAATCGGAGCTTTCGTGTTTCTGATGGTTGTCCGCGAAGGCGCTGAGCTTGTATTGATTCTGCGCGCCGTGGAACTATCGAGCGCGGGCGTGGAAGTCTGGATCGGAACCCTTTTAGGAATCGGGCTTGCCGTCGCGGTGGGACTCTTCTTCTTCCAAGGCACGCTGAAAATTCCGCTGCACCGGTTTTTCGCTGCGACGAGCGTGATTTTGATGGTGGTAGCGTTCCAGTTGGCGCTTACTGGCCTGCACGAATTGAGCGAGGCAATGTGGTTGCCGTCGAGTAAGACGGAGATGGCCACGATTGGCCCCATCGTGCGCAATGAAGTTTTCTTCTTCATCGTGATCCTTGGCGCTGCGACACTTGTGGTGCTACGCGAATGGTTTGGATCGAAGGCGCCCGTCGCCGACCAGACCGCGAACCCGGCCGAGCGGAGAAAGTTGCAATGGGAATTTCGACGCCGGCGCGCCTGGAGTTTTGCGGCAGCGAGCTCTGTGTTTAGTCGTCGTGCTGGCATTGACAGCCGAATTTGTATATGCGCGTAGTGCGAATGCGCCGGTGCAGGCCACTGCGCTCGTGGCGCAAAACGGCGAGGTGCACATTCCACTTTCGCAATTGATGGATTCAAGTCTTCATTACTACACCGCCGAAGTGAATCAGGCTGACATCCGATTCGTCGTGATTCACAAGTCGGGCGGCGATTACGCAACCGCTCTGGATGCCTGCCAGATTTGCGGCGCCGTCGGATACCGGCAGGAAGGGCAGAACGTAATCTGCCGGAATTGCGGCGCAGCGATTTACATCCCGTCGATTGGACAATCGGGTGGCTGCAATCCAATCGCCGTGAAATCGCGAGTGGAAAACGGAGAAGTGGTGGTCGACCTTTCGGCGCTAATGGACGCGGCCTCGACGATTCACGCCAAATAGAATGTTTGCCCGCCTCGTAGGTGAATCCTTCGTTCGCAATCCACGCCGCAAAATACTGACGGCTGCGGCGCTCGTGGTGGGCATGGCTGTTGCGACAGCCACTCTTACGATTGCGCTCGATGCTGGCGACCGGTTGGCGCGCGAATTCCGCAGCCTCGGCGCGAATCTGTTGGTGAGGCCGCAATCGGACACCCTTCCGGTGGAAATCGGCGGCGTGGATTATCGCCCCGTCGACGAGGGTGCATACCTGCAAGACTCCGATCTTGGCAAGCTGAAGATGATTTTCTGGCGGCACAATATTCTGGGATTCACCCCGTTCCTCGATGTGCCCGCAATTCTGGATGTCTCCGAACCGCCGGTGGCATCCACGGTCATCGGTACATGGTATGAGCACGAGGTGCCGATTCCTGATGGGACGCACTTTCGTACGGGGCTGAAGACCACTCACCCTTCGTGGAAGATCACCGGCAAATGGTTTGCTGACGACGCAAAGGAGTGCGTGGTAGGAGCCGATCTTGCGGCTGCGCATCCAGACGCAATTCAGGTCGGGAAGACAATCGAAATTGGTTCGTCGATAGTCTCGCAGGTTAGAACTCCTCTCCTGGTGACCGGAATCGTTTCGACCGGCGGCGCAGAAGATCATTCGGTGCTGGTTCCTCTCTCGTTCGCACAGGCGCTTTCGAATCATCCCGGGCAATTCCGGCAACTATTTGTGAGCGCGCTCACGAAGCCCGCCGACGCGCTTTCGGTCCGCGATCCGCGATCTTTGACGCCCACCGAATACGACCGTTGGTTCTGCTCGCCGTACATTTCCTCGATCAGCTACCAAATCGGCCAGGCAATCCCCGGAGTTGACGTGCGCGCCATCCGCCGCGTCGCCGACACAGAAGGTAGGATTCTCTCGCGCATCAGTACGTTGCTATGGATTGTCACTTTAGCGGCGCTCGGCGCGGCAGCTTTGGCGGTAGCGGCGACGTCTGCGACTACCGTTCTCGAGAGGCGCGCTGAAGTGGGCGTGATGAAAGCACTCGGCGCGCGAAATGCGATCGTGGGCGGAATTTTTCTGGCCGAACAATTGATGCTGGCTGTAGTGGGCGGAGCAGCCGGCTATTTGCTTGGCATATTGCTCGCGCGAGCGCTGGGACAAAGCGTATTCGGCGTGCCGGGCTCGCCGCGAATGATTCTGTTTCCAGTGGTATTGGGGCTGGCCGCGTTGGTAGCAATTCTAGGCAGCTTGTTCCCGTTGCGCCGCGCCGCGCATTTCGAGCCTGCGGCAATTTTGCGAGGCGAATGATGTTCGGCCGTTTGCTGTTACAACTGTTGCGCGGAAGCCGCGGGCGTCTGGCGGTCGCATTGATCGCGATAGTAAGCGGAGCGGCCGTAATTTCCGCGCTGCTTAACCTCAATCTTGACGTCGCCTCCAAGCTAACGCAGGAATTCCGCACCCTGGGTGCGAATGTTGTCATCGCTCCGAGTCAGTCCCAAGGGAGCGTGCCGCTGACAGGAAACGGCCTGCCTTCGTCGAATGTCGCTGGGCTGATGGACGAAAATGTAGTTCTCGAACAAATGAAATCGATGAAGACGCCAGAAATAACAGCGGCGCCATACCTTTACGTGATTGCCCGCGCTGATAAGACGCCGGTGGTAGTGGCCGGCACCTGGCTTGACGAAGCTCAGAAACTCTCGCCAACATGGAAAATCGAAGGGAACCGGGTCGATTCGCGCGGCGATCTGGTGTATGCGCTTGTTGGTCAGAACGTCGCACGCGAGCTTCATCTCGCGCCCAGCAGCGAATTCGCGCTGGATTACTTGGGTCGCACGGCGAAGCTGACCGTCGCGGGCATCGTCGACTCCGGTGATGCGGAAGACAATCAAGTATTCGTGAATCTTGCCGTCGCGCAGCAGCTATCCAATCTAGATGGACAAATCGGGCTCGTTCAACTGAACGTGGGCGGAGGCTCGAAAAGCGTTGCCGATGTAGCGGAGAAGCTGGCCGCAGCGCTACCGGGCTACGACGTGCATCCCATTCGCCAAGTGACGGCAGCAGAGGGAGCGCTCCTCGGCCGGCTTCGCCTGCTGATTTTTTCCATGGTTGCGCTAATTCTGGTGCTCACGTCGCTATGCGTGCTCGCCACGATGGCGGCCCTCGCGATCGAACGCCGCGAGGACGTAGGCCTGATGAAAGCGCTCGGTGGCTCCATCTCTCGGGTCGTCGGATTATTTCTCGCCGAGGTGGGCGTACTCGGCGCTGTGGGCGGCGCGATGGGCTGCATCGTAGGGATGGTGTTAACGCGCTGGATGGGCCACCGCGTATTTGAAGCGACGATTTCGATGCGCTGGGAAATAATCCCCCTCACAATTGCACTCATGATTGCGGTCGCCCTGGCAGGCGCTTCTCCGCTGCGAATGCTTGGAAAGTGAAACCAGCCGTGATCTTCCGAGGAGAATAGTGGCGCCACTCGTCCAAGTGGAGGGTCTGCGAAAAGAGTTCGGGCACGTGCGCGCTCTGACGGTGTTTCGTTCCAGGTGAAGAAGGCGAATGGATCGCCTTCATGGGCCCGTCCGGCTCCGGCAAGACCACGCTGATCAATATCCTGGGCGGCCTCGACACGCCGACCGCAGGGCAGGCAATTGTGGATGGCACAGATGTCGCGCGCCTCGACGAAGCTGGCCTCACACGATTTCGCGCCGAGAAAATCGGGTTTGTTTTCCAGCAATTCCATCTCGTGTCGTACCTCACGGCGCTAGAAAACGTGATGCTCGCGCAATATTTTCACAGCACCACTGATGAGAATGAAGCCCGCGCTCGCGCTCGAACGTGTCGGTTTCGGCGACCGTTTGAAACATCTTCCCTCGCGGCTTTCCGGAGGCGAACAGCAGCGCGTTGCCGTTGCTCGCGCTTTGATCAATCATCCGAAACTGGTTCTCGCCGACGAGCCGACCGGCAACCTCGACGAAGCTAACGCAGAAACCGTAATTCGCCTGCTCCGCGAACTGCACGATCAGGGACACACGATCCTGATGGTCACGCACGATCCAGCGATCGGCCGGCTAGCGGACCGTCGCATCGATCTCGCGCACGGCCGCCTCGTGCAGATCATCAGAATTCTCGGAAGAGGACGAAATCCGCTTCGATCATCTGCTCGAGCAAGTGTGGATCTGCGGTGAAGAGGGAATCGACGCCGGCCCTCGAGCGAATCCGGCAAATCGAGCGGCCACGACCCGATGCGACTATTTCGCGGCTCGCGGACTTGAAACTGCTCGAATTGCGCGGCAGCGAACTCTCGCTCACCGCACACGGCGAGAATCGCGCGCGCGATATCGTGCGCCGCCGGCGTCTGGCGGAACGCTTGCTCACTGATACATTCTCCATCGCCGATTCCGAAGCCGACTCGCACGCCTGCAAATTCGAGCACATCATCAGCCCCGAACTCGACCAGCGCATCTGCTCGTTCCTGGGCCATCCTCAGACCTGCCCGCACGGCAACCCGATCCCGCCGGGCCGCTGCTGTCCCTCACGCTAGCGCTGCACCCGTCTCTGTTAGAATTCGAGCGATGCCGATACCACAGGACGTTCGTAAGAAACCAACCGACGTAAAGGTCCGCGTCTCGACCGGAGAGGGAGTAGATATCACCTGGTCCGACGCGCACACGAGCCACTACCCGTTTCCCTATCTGCGTGATTTGTGTCCCTGCGCGTTGTGCAACGATGAGCGCGATAAAAAGGCTCGCATGGGAAGCTCGCCCGCTGCTTCGATTGAGCTGCCAATGTTCAAGCCGCGCGTGACAGCGAAGAGCGCGCAGGCCATGGGCAATTACGCATTGCAGATAACGTTCTCGGACGGTCACGCCACCGGGATTTATAGCTTCGAACACCTGCGCGAGATTTGCCCCTGCGAGGCCTGCGGCCGGGATTTCCGGGACGCACAATCTTCGCAGCCTGAAGCCAACGCAGCGCCTGCTCGGACCAAGTCTTGAGCAGATCCTCGAAAGCAGGCAGCAATCGCCAGCGACGCGTTATGTGCCGTGCTTTCCTTGGGAGCCTGTTTCAACGTATAGTTCATCCCCTCATCATTTAATAGCGTATGGCATCAAACACCACGGGCAACACATTCACGCCGGGTAGACCCCGCCCCGTAGCCAAAGTCCTCGTGGCCACGACGGCCATGCTGGCGTTCATTTCTTTCTGGCGGGCCGCCGCGATCGTCCTCAACGACCTCGCTTCGTCCGCCTATTACGCAGGCGGTGAGGCCGAGCAGTTCATCGGCAAGACCGCTCCCTGGTTCATTCTCGGCATCATGCTGCTCTCGTACGCGGTGCGCAGCTGTCTACGTCGAGAGCTGCAGCATGTTTGTGCGCGGCGGTGTCTATCGCGTGGTGAAAGAAGCGCTGGGAGGAACCCTCGCGAAGTTCTCCGTTTCGGCGCTGATGTTTGATTACGTTCTCACTGGCCCGATCAGCGGCGTCTCCGCAGGCCAGTATCTGGCGGGTGTGCTCAACGAGCTCTTCGCTTACGCGCACGTCCCCTTCACCTTGAACGTCAATGCCACCGCCGCGGCCGTCGCGATCGCCATCACCCTTTATTTTTGGTGGGAGAACATCAAAGGCGTTCACGAATCGAGCGGCAAAGCCCTTCGCATCATGCAACTCACCACCGTGATGGTGGTGATACTGATCGGCTGGTGTCTCTACACTCTTTACGGCCCGTCCCGCATCTTCCCCCGTGGCCGCATCCCTGGAATATGAGCTCGACAAAGGACTCGCTCGGCTGGCTCGATCGCTATCAATGGGCGCACATGATTACTCTGATCGCGATTTTCGTCGGCCTTGGGCACTCGGTGCTGGCGATGAGCGGCGAAGAATCGCTGGCGCAGGTCTACCGTGAAATCGAGCATCCAAAGCTAAAGAACCTCAAGAAGGCCGGGTTGATTATTTTTATTTACAGCCTGGTATTCACATCTTTGGTTTCGTTTTTTGCAGTGATGATCATTCCGGATAATATTCGTCCTGCAGTATCACGAGAATCTAATCGGCGGACTTTCGATGCATCTGGCGGGACCGTTTCCCGCGCGTCTGGCTTTCCACGTATTCGTAGTGGTTGTCGGGACGCTGATTTTGGCCGGCGCGGTGAATACCGCTATCGTTGGCTCGAACGGTGTCTTGAACCGTGTCTCCGAAGATGGAGTACTCACCGACTGGTTCCGGCATCCGCACCCGCGATTCGGGACGACCCACCGGATCATCAATCTTGTCGTGTGTCTTTCAGATTCTCACCATCGTTGCAAGCCGTGGCGACGTGACTTTTCTTGGCAACCTGTATGCGTTCGGCGTGATTTGGAGCTTTCGGACTGAAGGGGATTGCGGTCTCGTGCTGCGGTACACGCATCCCCAGGATCGCGAGTATCGAGTTCCGCTGAATCTTCAGTGATTTTTGGAGGAAGTTCCGATTGGCCTGGCGCTTATCACACTGGTTTTGCTCGCGATTGCAGTTGTCAACCTCTTTACGAAGCCGGATGCCACGATCGCCGGGCTCACCTTTTCGGCTTGCTCTTTACGGTATTTGAAATCTCCGAGCACCGCATCGAGGAAGCGCGGCGGGCGCATCCCACGTCGAACTCGACCAGTTCAATCTCGCGCAGGAAGCCGAACTGACGCCGACAAGCGTGGGCGTGGCAGCCCGGGAACATCCTCGTGCCGGTAAGCACTTATTATGCGCTTTATCACCTGGAAGCGGTGTTGCGGCGCGTGAGAAGTCATGACGCGGAAGTTGTCGTGCTGCATGTTCGCATGTTGCGGCGCGCCGCCTCGGGCGAGTACGATTTGGCGCCCGATCAGCTCTTCAGCACGATCGAGCAGCTGCTCTTCACCAAAGTTTTGGCGGTTGCTGAGAAAGAAGGCAAGCCGGTTCGTTTGGCAGTCGCCGCCGCCAACGATTTGTGGGAAGGCATTCTGCGCACGGCTGCCAATCTCGATCGAGCAGCATCGTCTGTGGCAGTTCATCAAAAATGCCGGTGACTGGATCAGGCTCGCGCAATCGGCCTGGCTTGGGAACGAATGCCCGAACCGAGACCGCGCGTGACGCTGGAGATTTTCACTCCTTCCGGTCAGGAACAGATTTTCTATCTTGGCCCGCACGCGCCGCGCCTGACGCCGAAAGAAATCGATCTGCTGCACAAGCTCTGGCTGCAGCTGAGCGAGAAACTGCCAGGCGAAGAAATCCATCACCACGATATCGTTCACTTCGCTCTCGACGAAGTGGAGCGCGAAATCGATGAAGGGCAGGGAGATGCTGTAATCCAGAGGCTTCGCGACCATCTGCACGATATCGAAACTCACCGCTCAACGCCGCAGCTTCCTCCTGGTAAGCCGCAGCCGTAATTCATCTAAGCAGTTAGTTGCGATGTGCAATTGGGGCAGCGCTGGGCAGCGATGGGGAATCGCCGTCGCGCAGTAAGAGCAATCCTTGGTCTTTGCTGCGGGCGCCGGAGCGGGTTTGTTCCAGCGATTTACCATGCGAATCAGTAGAAAAATCGCGAACGCCACAATCAGAAAATCAATGATGTTGTTCAGGAACAACGCCGTAATTAATCGTCGGCGCCCCGGCGGCTTTCGCGGCCGCGAGGCTATCGTACGATTTTCCGGAAATGTTCAAGAACAGGTTCGAGAAGTCCACTTTGCCCAGGATCAAGCCCAGTGGCGGCATCAGAGACATCGCCCACCAGCGAGGTGATAATTTTTCCGAATGCCGCGCCGATGATAATACCGACGGCCATATCGAGCACGTTCCCGCGCATCGCGAATTCTTTGAATTCCTTCAGCATCGAGTTTCTCCTGATCGCTCTTGGATCGGACATCAGCCCGGGCTGATTCGGGCCTGCGCGTGGTAGTCGCGCTGTGGATATTACGGGGCGGAAGGTTAGACGGAACGAGACCGCGTAGCAAGCCCAAAGCTGTATTTTCTCAGAAGACGATTCAGGGTCGCCGGAAATTGCAAATCAGCTCACAATCGGGAAACGAGAGCGATCACTTCATCGAGCAGTCGCCGCGTCGTCTCGGCCTTATGGGTCTCCGCATAGACTCGCAGCATAGGTTCCGTTCCCGAGGCACGCACCATCACCCAGCCAATCTCACCGAGATATACTTTCACTCCGTCGAGATCCTCGCGGCGCACAACAGGCCAGTCGAGCAGACGTTTGAAATTTCCATTTGCAAAATGCTGCAGCGCTTTTTCCTTTTGCCCCGGTTTTAACGTGAGGTCCGCACGGCCGTAATGATGCTCTCCGAATTCAGCGTGCAACATCGCAATCAGTTCGCCGAGCCGCTTCCCGTGCCAGGCCATCACTTCAGCCAGCAGGAGAGCGTTCACAGTGGCGTCGCGCTCGGGCAGATACAGCTTCGTTCCGATTCCGCCACTCTCCTCGCCGCCGAGGAGAACATCGCCGTCGAGCATTCGGTCGCAAATATATTTGAACCCGATGGGGGTTTCCCACACTTTGCGTCCAAATTTCGCGGCGATCTTGTCGATCATTTTCGTAGTGGAGAATGTTTTGGCCACGTCACCTGTAAGCTTGCGCGTGCCGGCAAGATGCCAGAGCAGTAGCGAAAAAATCTGGTGCGGCGTCACGAACGTCCCGTCGGCGTCCACGGCGCCGATGCGATCGCCATCGCCATCGAGAGCGAATCCGGCATCGTATTTCCCGTCACGCGTCGCTTTGCGCAGCGCTTCCACGTGAGGTTCGATCGGTTCGGGATTTACGCCGCCGAAAAGCGGATCGCGATTTCTTCGAATCTCTTTGCATTCGATCCCATTTCGCCGGAAAAGCTCACTCAACAGCCCGCGCCCCGCCCCATGCATCGGGTCGACGACGAACCGGAACTTCGCCGCACGCAGCCGATCCCAATCAACCAATCCCGAAATTGTTTCAAGGTAGGGCGCTCGCACATCGAGCGAGTGAATTAGGTCCTGGCGCGGCGGCAGCGCGGGCACGCTGTCTCGCAACACCTTCTCGAGCTCATTTTCAATTTGGGCAACGATGGCGGGCGAAGCGGAGCTTCCATAGCTCGCCTTGTACTTCATTCCATTCCACTGGTACGGATTGTGGCTCGCCGTGATCTGGATTCCACCTGCGGCATTGCGAAGCCGCACCAGCAGGGAAAGCGCGGGTGTAGGGCACGCTTCGCTTGCCAGCCATACCGGCGTTCCTGTGGCGGCGACGGCCTCTGCCGCCGCGCGCGCGAAGCGCTCAGAACCGAAACGCGTATCGTAGCCGACTAAAACGCCGCTGCCGGGTTTCTCGGCGCGTACCACGTAACGCGCGATCGCGTGCGCTACCTTCCGCACGTTATCAGCGGTGAAGTCCTCAGCGATTACTGCGCGCCAACCGTCAGTTCCGAAGCGAATTTGAGTCATCTGCAAGAAGTATAAGCGATGCGCAAACGTGAGAGAAGCAACTCGGAGAAACTCGGCGCGGCTAGTCGCCCATAAACTTCAAGTACAGCCCTTCGCCGTCTTTGCAGCGATCAGCCATGCCTTCAATCGCATCGACGAACGCACGCTGCTCTTCGGTATCTGCCTTCTGCCGGATGCGACGCAACTCGAAAATAAGCTCGTCCATTTGAAGATGGTTGAAGACGGTCTCGCCCCAGGGATCGATGTAACGCAGAAAATGATAGGTGACGTCATCCCACGATGGGAAAAATCGGCTCAGCAGACTTTCAAGGTCCGGAATCTCCTCAACTGCTTTGCCGTCTCTATTTTCGAGCCGGATGCTCATTCCCATCAGCAGGCCATCCTCTAGAGCAGTTCTCGGCGCCGATTTTCTTCCAGCCACTTCACGATTTTCCCCACATCCTGCGAGCGCTCGCGGCGGCAAAGTAACACTGCGTCATCCGTCTCCACCAGCACCAAATCCTGAACGCCGATCGCGGCTACGAATTTCTTCGGGCTCCAGAAATAATTGCCGCTCGCGTCCAGCGCGTGAAACGGCCCGCTCGACACGGTCACTCCAGGCTTTTGCGCGAGCAACTCGTACACCGCGGCCCAGGATCCGATGTCACTCCAGCCAACCTTCGCTGGGATCACTGCGACATGAAAAGTGCCCTTCGCGCCGTGTTGCCGGCTCCATCACTGCGTAATCAACGGAGATGTTCTCAAGCCGCGGGTATATACGTCTCAGCCGCGCCGCATATTGTGGCTTGCCGATAAATCGGCTCAGCCCCATAAGAGCATCGTGTGTAGCGGGAAGAAACCGCTTCAGAGCGCTCAGAAAGGTCGAGGCGCGCCAGAAAAACATCCCCGCATTCCAGAAATAGCGTCCAGAAGCCACGTATCGCTTCGCCAGCAGCAGTCGCAGGCTTCTCCGTGAAGCGCCGCACCTCAAACGCGCCGATTCCTGACGAGCGCTCGCAAACCCGCCTCGTTCAATGTAACCGTAGCCGGTCTCTGGCCGCGTCGGCGGAATTCCCATCACAACCAAATTTCCGGACTCCTGCGCCATCTGCGTTGCCGCTCGAACGAGTTTTCGATAGCGTGCGACATCCGCAATATAGCTGTCAGACGGCAAGAACGGCCATCACCGCATCGCCACGCTCATGTTCGATATGTATCGCTGCAAGACCAATCGCGGCTGCGGTGTTGCGGCCAAGCGGTTCAGCCAAAATATGCGAAGCCGGCACCCCACGCATTTCGCGGCGCACACCCGCTGCCTGCTCCACATTTGTCACTGCCCAGAAATTCTTCAGCCCGAGCACCGGCTCAAGACGGCGCAGCGTGGCCCGCAGCATCGTGTCGTCCCCGGCGATGTTCAAGAGTTGTTTCGGGGTGCGCATTCGGCTGCGCGGCCAAAAACGCGTGCCTCGTCCACCGGCGAGCAGCACCGCACAGGCTGGTAGCTTTGACTGCGTCACTTATGCACCAGTCGCGACCACTTCGATTCCTCAACGCCCGATTCCTTCAAGCTCCGTGAAAATTCGTCGGAACCGCCAGGAACGTAGGTGCGCAGAAGCGTCGTGCGCGAAGATGGCTCGATTCGGAAAGCGCCAAGCGCCGCCGGAATCATCCACACTTGTGCCGGAGAATACTCCACACGCGAGTCTCCCCATGCAAAGTTTCCGGCGCCTTCGAGAATGATCATCAAATCGAAATGTTCACGAGTGGTAGTGGCCGCTATGGACTCCGCCAACTCCCATTTCTCAGTCGCAAAATAACGGCACGAGACGAAATAAGTCTCAGTCACCGGCCCGCGCGTAACAGTCACCGGCTCAATCTTCCCGCCGCTCTGTTTCCCGAAACGAATTACCTCGAGCGCCTTGTCGATATGCAATTCGCGCGCGTCGGCCACTGCGCGTCGCGCCGGCTGTAGTCGTAAACGCGATACGTCAAATCCGAATGCTCCTGAATCTCGCACAGCACGAGTCCCGCGCCAATCGTATGCGCCGTCCCCGCAGGAACAAAAACCGCATCTCCTTCACGCATCGCGATGCGCTCCAAACATTCTTCCGCAGTCCCGTTGCCGATGGATTGCTCGAATTTCTCGCGATTAACTCCGGGTTTCAATCCCACCAGCACCTCAGCACCGGCCCGGGCCCGCACGGCATACCACATCTCCGTCTTCCCGCGTCCACCCGCGGCTTTCTCATGTCTCGCCGCATACTCATCATCGGGATGCACCTGCACCGAAAGCTTGTCCTCAGAGAAAATAAATTTCACCAGCAGAGGAAACGCCGAACCGCGATCGGCCTTTGTGCCCAGCCCATTCGACAGGCATCTCGGGCCACACGCTCCCGAGCGTCCTCCCCTCAAACGGTCCCGAAGCGAAGCGGCACTCACTACCCGTCATCCAGGCTTCGCCCAGCGGTTCTTTGAGATTTGTTTTTTCCGGAAAGAATGGCGCGAGCGAAAGCGAACCCCAAGGCCGCGGACTAAAAATCGGCTCCAGTCGCGCCGGACAGAGGTTCACGCGGCTCGACCGAAGAAGCGCGCCAGCCGCCGCAGTCCTTCTTCGATTCGCTCCATCGAAGTCGCGTAGGAAATTCTCAAATGCCCGGGCGCTCCAAACGCATCACCCGGCACCACAGCCACATGCTCGCGCTCCAAAAGCACGCGTGCCATCGCGCGTACTGTCCGGCATATTAGGCATTCAAATGCGCGGAAATATTTGGAAACACATAGAACGCCCCTTCCGGCGTCGTGCACGTCACGCCTGGAATCGCCCGCAAGCCAGCAAGAATCCTTTCGCGCCGACGCGCATACTCGGCAAGCATCTTTGCCACCGAGTCCATTGGCCCGCGCAACGCTTCGAGCCCCGCATATTGCGTAATCGAATTGGGATTCGACGTCGATTGGCTCTGCAGCTTCGTCATCGCATCCACCACCGGCTTCGGCGCCAGCGCATAACCGATCCTCCACCCGGTCATCGCAAATGTCTTCGAAAGCGACCCGGCCACGATCAGCCGCTCCTTCGATCCCGGCAGGCTTGCCACCGAAAAAGGCTTCGCATCGCCATACGTGAAATGCGAATAGCATTCGTCGGTCAGCAGCCACGTGCCATGCTGCTTGCAAACGTCGAGAATCCGCGCGAACTCATCCGGCGGAATCACCGCGCCAGTCGGATTGCTCGGAGAATTGGCGATAACAATCTTTGTTTTCGGCGTGAGAGCTTTCTTCAGATCAGCCGCGCGTAACCGAAAACCATCTTCCGCCCGCGTTTGCAAAAACACCGGCATGCCGTCGTTCACCTTTACGATGTCGGGATAGCTCACCCAATACGGCGCGGGAATAATCACCTCGTCGCCCGAATTCAGCAGCGCACACGCAGCGTTGTAAATCGCGTGCTTCCCGCCCGACGTGACGATGCACTCCGTCACCTGATACGACGACCCGAGCTGCGCCGCGTGCCAATCGCAAACGGCCTGGCGCAATGCCATGATCCCCGGAGTCGCAGTGTATTTCGTGCGGTTCTCTTCGAGCGCCTTGATCGCCGCCAGCTTGATGTTGTCCGGCGTCGGAAAATCCGGCTCGCCCGGACCAAAGTCCGCCACGTCCACCCCGCGCGCCTTATAGCGCTCCGCCTCCTGCAGCACCATCATCGTCTGCGACACGCTGATCCGGTTTACGCGGTCAGCCAACTCGATAATTTCTTCCGCTTTCATTCCCGTGGCAGATTCCATTCCGGCTCCTCATCTCGGCACTAGCATCACCATCAATTCAATTCGACAAATCGTACCGCTTCTCTCATCCCACCTTCGCCCGCAATCGCTCTTCCACCAGCGCCGGCACCAGATCTTTCACCACAGGCGCCCAGCCGCGCCAGCTCCGTACCAGCCGCGAGCTCAAAAAGCTGTAAGCAACCGCCGGCAGCATGAACACAGTCTCGATCTGCGGCTCAATCTTGCGATTCATCATCGCCATCTGCAGTTCATACTCGTAGTCGGAGACCGCGCGGATTCCCCGCAGGATCACCCGCGCATTTTTCGCGCGCGCATAGTCCATCAACAACCCATCAAACACTTCCACCTCGACGTTTTTCCACTCGAACGTCACCCCCTCGAGCATCTCCACGCGTTCCTTCACGGCGAACAGCGGATCTTTTTCGAGGTTTTGCGAAATCCCCACAATCAGGCGGTCGAAAATTGCTGCCCCGCGGGAAATGAGATCCAGGTGACCGTTTGTCACAGGGTCAAACGTGCCGGGATAAATCGCAACCACCGGTCGGTCGATTTCGTGAGCCATCGGTTGCTGATTCTAACCTAGAATTTCCAACGTGCCCGAGAAAAAGCGGCTTTGCGCGCGAGCGCCTGATAGCGCGGCGCAAGCGCCATTCAGTCGCCCCGAATCCCCAGTCACTGCCTATTAGCAACATTTGGCTGGCCGTGCATTGACCAAGCATTGACCAATAGGACTAAACTAGTCGTAGTTTAACTCACTGTCTGGCATGGAGTTGCCCATACCACTTCACTTGACAGAGAGGCAGCCTAGGCGCTAAAATTCAACTGCGACCGAATCAGTCGCATATGCATCCATGATGAAGCTGTCCAAGAAAGCAGACTACGGGCTCATCGCGCTGAAGCATCTCGCGATGCGCAACGGTGCTATGAACGACGGAAGCTCCTGCAGCGCGGCGGACATCTCTGAAATGTACAAGCTCTCCGCCCCGTTGATGGCGAAAGTGCTCCAGAAGCTGGCCAAGGGTGGCCTGGTTGCCGCGCGACACGGTTCGAGCGGCGGATACGCGCTGGCGCGGGATGCGGCTCATATCAGTGCGCTGGACGTGATTCGCGCGATCGACGGTCCTTTATTCATCACGTCGTGCGTCACCTCTCATGGCACGTGCGACCTTACCACCACCTGCTCGATCCGCGAGCCACTGCGCCGCGTGAACGACAGCATCTTGGAAGTGCTCGAGAAGGTGAAGATTTCGCATATGACCGACGAATCGCCGCTGCACGAAGTCGTCGAGCTCAGAGTTTAGTTTAGGGGCCAATAGATTTAAGGGTGAGGGAGAAAGCGAATGGCAATTAAGCTTCCGGTTTATTTTGATAATCACGCGACCACGCCGGTCGACCCGCGCGTCGTCGAAGCCATGGTTCCATATTTCACGGAGAAATTCGGCAACGCCGCGAGCCGCAACCATGAATTCGGCTGGAAGGCCGAAGAGGCCGTGGAAAACGCTCGCGGACAGATCGCCAAACTCATCAACGCGACGCCCAAGGAAATTGTCTTCACCAGCGGCGCCACCGAATCCACCAACCTCGCGATTAAAGGCGTCGCCGAGATGTACCGCGAGAAGGGCAATCACATCATCACGCAGGTCACCGAGCATAAAGCCACGCTCGATACCTGCAAGCGCCTGGAGAAGTACGGTTACGAAGTGACCTATCTACCGGTCGAAAAGGACGGGCGCATTAATCTCGACGACCTCCGTCGCGCGATTACTCCGAAGACGATCCTGATTTCGATCATGTACGCGAACAATGAAATCGGTGTCGTTCAGCCCATCGCTGAAATCGGAAAGATCGCCAAGGAAAAGGGCGTCTTCTTCCACGTGGATGCGGTGCAGGCCGTCGGAAAGATTCCAGTAGACG
Organism: uncultured Acidobacteriota bacterium; assembly: GCA_963790945.1. Lineage (GTDB taxonomy): Bacteria > Acidobacteriota > Terriglobia > Acidiferrales > UBA7541 > Palsa-295. The sequence goes on along the minus strand of CAWBRH010000025.1, from coordinate 23,669 downwards.
TGCAGAAAGACGGCATCGACCTGATGTCCATCTCCGGCCACAAGATCTATGGCCCCAAGGGCGTCGGTGCTCTCTACGTTCGCCGCAAGAATCCGCGAGTCCAGCTTGCCGCTATCATCGATGGCGGCGGCCACGAGCGCGGCATGCGTTCCGGCACCCTCAACGTTCCAGGAATCGTTGGCCTCGGCAAGGCCTGCGAGCTTTGTCAGCAGGAAATGGCCACTGAGTCGGAAAAAATGAGCCGGCTGCGCGATCGCTTGAAAGAATCAATCATGTCGCGCCTCGATGAAACCTTCATCAACGGCTCGATGGAGCATCGCCTCCCGAACAATATCAACATCAGCTTTGCCTACGTCGAAGGCGAATCGCTGCTCATGGGTATCAACGACGTAGCCGTATCGAGCGGTTCGGCCTGCACCTCCGCCACTCTCGAGCCCAGCTACGTGCTGAAGGCGCTCGGCGTCGGTGAAGATCTGGCGCACACTTCGATTCGCTTCGGGCTCGGCCGTTTCAATTCGCAAGAAGAAGTAGACTACGTCGCTGACCGCGTCGTAGAAACCGTTTCCCGTCTGCGCGAGCTTTCGCCGCTCTACGAAATGGCGAAAGAGGGCGTCGATATCAGCAAGATGAAATGGCTGGCAGCATCGGATTCGCACTAGTAGTTCGTCAGGGCACGGCTTTTTACCCTGAGACGCGAAGGGCAGCCGTGCCGGGGCAAGGTTAGGAAATTCGGCTTTAGCCGCTGAGGTGAGTTTTAGTTCTTCAAAGGAGCAAAAGCACATGGCTTATTCAGATAAGGTAGTCGAGCACTACAACAATCCGCGCAACGTCGGCTCTCTCGATAAGAAAGATCCGAACGTTGGCACCGGCCTCGTCGGCGCGCCCGAATGCGGCGACGTCATGAAGCTGCAAATGAAAGTCAACCCCGAGACGCGCGTCATCGAGGAAGCGAAGTTCAAGACGTTTGGCTGCGGCTCGGCTATCGCCAGCTCGTCGCTCGCCACCGAATGGGTGAAGGGCAAGACGGTCGAAGAGGCGCTGGCGATCAAGAACACGGACATCGTCCGTGAGCTTTCGCTGCCGCCGGTGAAGATTCACTGCTCGGTCCTCGCCGAGGACGCGATTAAGGCTGCGCTCGGTGACTGGAAGAAGAAACAGGGCGAGGCTGAAGCAAAGCCGGCCGAGTCCGCCACCAGCGCGCACTAGTTGAATCGACGCCCGAAGAGCTTGGTCCGCTGGCATGGATCACAGCGCGGCATTGGCTTATTTCGCGGCGTCACGAGAATAACTATGATTCACGTTACTGAAAAAGCGGCTGCGAAAATCCGCGAGCTGCTGCAAAAAGACGGCGTCCCCGCCGAATCCGGCGGGCTGCGCGTGGGTGTGCAGGGCGGGGGATGTTCGGGGCTTACGTACGCGATGAGGCTCGATACGGAAGCGCGCAATCGCGACAAGGTGTTCGAGGAAAATGGCGCGCGTATATTTGTCGATCCCAAGAGCTACCTCTACCTCCACAACACCACGCTCGATTACCTCGAGGATCTGATGAAGCAGGGTTTCGTCTTCCAGAATCCTCAGGCGACGCGTAGTTGCGGCTGCGGAAGTTCCTTCACCGCCTAAGAATTCCTCCCGGCGGCGGTTCGCTCAGTCCAGCGATTAGCGAATCGCTGCTGATTCGAGGGCCAGCACCCAGCAGCGAGTGAACTAGCATGAGTGTGACGAAAACTCAGACGCAACCCACTACAGGCGCGAATTGCTGGAGCTGCAAGGCTCCCGTTGCGGCAGCGCATTTCTGCGCTTCGTGCGGCAAGATTCAGCCGCTTCCGCCCGGGACCGACTATTTCGGATTTTTCGGCTGGCCGCAAAAGTTGACGATCGATCCGGCATTGCTCGAAGAGCAGTTTCACAAGCTGAGCTGGAAGTTGCATCCGGATAATTTTGTTCGCGCGAGTGAAGAGGAACGCAATCTTTCGCTCGACCGTTCATCCCAGCTGAATGACGCGTACCGCACGCTGCGTGATCCAATCGCGCGAATCGAATACTTGCTGTTGCAGCTAGGACTGCGAAAAGAAGGAACCACAAAGCAGCAAGCGCCGCCCGAACTCCTCGAAGAGGTTTTCGAGCTGAACGAATCGCTCGACGAACTCCGCGAAGCCCGTGTCGGCGGCGGCGACGTTGAAGCTTTGCGCGCTCGGCTCATCGAAGCACAGAATAGTTTCAAAGAAAAACTGGGCGAAGTTGATGAAGAGCTTGCCGACGTCGCGCGCAAATGGGATGCGGCGCTTGATGCGAGTGCGAACGAAGCAACGCGAAGCGCGCTTCTCACCCGCATGAACGAAATCCTAAATCGCCGCAGCTACATTCGTAATCTAGTAGCGAGCGTGCAAAAAGAATTGGATTAGCGGCCACCTTTTTACCCTGAGAGACGAAGGGCAGGTGGGCCAGCTTTCGGTGAAACGAAAATGGGACGTACAGTAGGAATCGATCTCGGCACTACATACAGCCTGATTGCATATCTGGATCCGCAAACGGGCGCGCCGAAGTGTATCCAGGGTCCCTATGGTTCCTCGTTGTGCCCCTCGGTAGTAAGCGTAGATATGGATGGAAGGATTTTAGTCGGCGAACCCGCCCGCGAGCGCCTGCTCACAAATCCCGACCGCACAATCTACTCCGTAAAGCGCCTCATGGGTCGCGGCGTTGCCGACATTCAGGACGAACTCACCCGCTTCCCATTTCGCATCGACGAGAAAAGCAGCAACGTAATCCGCGTTCGGCTCGGCGACAAACTCTTCACCCCGCCAGAAATTTCAGCCTGCATTCTTCGCGAGCTAAAATCCTGGGCCGAAAAATACTTCGGCGACATAGTCGATCGCGCAGTCATCACCGTCCCGGCCTATTTCAACGACGCGCAGCGCCAAGCCACTAAAGACGCAGGCCGCCTCGCTGGTCTCGAAGTTCTTCGACTCGTCAACGAACCGACCGCCGCAGCGTTAGCCTATGGGCTGCACAAGCAAAAGCGTGGCCACGTAGCCGTCTACGATTTCGGCGGCGGCACATTCGACATTTCAATCCTGAAACTCATCAGCACCAGCGAAGGCGATATCTACCAGGTCCTTTCAACAAACGGCGACACGCATCTCGGCGGCGACGACATCGACAACGCGCTCATGGACGTGGCCCGCCACGAAATTCAGTCACAGTTCGGCATGGAACTCGACCGCCACGGCGAAGCCGTCCAGGAACTGCGCCGCGCACTCATCCGCGCAAAACATGAGCTTTCTTCGAGCGAAAAAGCGGTCGTTAAGTGTCGAATCTCGCCAACTCAAACCTACAGTCGCGAATTCACTCGCGCCGAATTCGAACGCCTGATTCGTCCCATCGTCGCGCGCACCATGGCTCCCGTGAAGCTGGCCCTCGCCGACGCGAAGCTCGCCCCGAAGGAAATGGACGAAGTCGTCCTCGTCGGCGGCTCCACGCGCATCCCGCTCGTCCGCAAAACCGTAGGCGATTACTTCGAACGCCCGCCTCATTGCGAGTTGAATCCCGATGAAGTGGTCGCACTCGGCGCTGCCGTTCAAGCCGACATCCTCGAAAGCGGCGTCAAAACAATGTTGCTCCTCGACGTCACCCCGCTCTCCCTCGGAATCGAAACGATGGGCGGCGTAGTCGCGAAGATTATCCCGCGCAACTCCACGATTCCCGCGAGCGCCCAGGAAATGTTTACCACCGGCGTCGAGAATCAAACCGGCATCGACGTCCACGTCCTCCAAGGCGAGCGCGAACTCGCCAAAGATTGCCGTTCGCTCGCGCGTTTCCAGCTCAAAGTTCCGCCCGGCCCCGCAGGCCTCGCGCGCATCGAAGTAAAATTCCTTATCGACGCAAACGGCATCCTGCAAGTCGCCGCAAAAGACTTGCGCTCCGGCGGCGAGCATTCCATTGAAGTGCAGCCGAGCTATGGCCTCTCCGACGCCGAAGTCGAGCACATGCTCGAAGAATCCATCGAATTCGCCGAGCAGGATTTCGCCGAACGCCAGCTGATCGAAGCGCGCACCGAAGCGGAAGCGATTCTCACAGCCACGGAAAAAGCCTTCCGCGATCCGCGCTCATCCGAAATCAGCTCCGCCGAGCGCCGTTCAATCGACGATTCCGTCAACGCTCTTCGCAGCGCAATGGCAAGCACAGATTACAAACTGGTTCGCCACCGCATCGACGAACTAAACCAGGCAACCACGAACCTGGCAGAGATCCTGATGAATAGCGCATTGCAAACGGCCCTGGAAGGCAAGCGCCTGGACGACGTATAACGTTGTCCCGTACCGCCGGCGTCTCGCCGGCGATTTTGAATTTGACTTTGTACCGCTGGCCTCCGGCCGGCGCCTTTTGAATTTGACTTGGTTTTGATTTCTGTGGCGCCACCCTTCAGGGTGGCAGGTTTTTGTTGAATTCGCTTTCGCACTTGTAGCGGCGGCCTTCAGGCCGGCCAGCTTTCTGGTTCCAAACGAAGGAGCAAAAATGGGTGGCAAGAACCCCTACATCGAAGAAACAAAATTCACGCCCGCGACGAAGAAGTACAAAATCACCTTCATCAAGGACGGCCAGCCGATCGAAGTCGACCCGGAGAAAGTCCCCTACGGTCACGACGGCCTCCCCGGCAGCATCCTCGATATCTCGCAGGGCTTCCACAAAGGTCTCGATCACGCCTGCGGCGGCGTCTGCGCCTGCTCCACCTGCCACGTGATCGTTCACGAAGGCCTCGACTCCTGCAATGAAGCCACGGACGCCGAACTCGATCAGCTCGACGAAGCGCCAGGCGTCACGCCGAAATCACGCCTCGGCTGCCAGTGCGTCCCCGACGGCACAAGAGACATCGTCGTCGAAATTCCCGAATGGAATAAAAATTATGCCAAGGAAGCCGAGCACTGATCATGCCCCCCACATTCGATTGGGAAGACGTAGAAGAAATCGGCATCCAACTAGCCGACAAATATCCGACGATCGACCCGCTCACCGTCCGCTTTACCGACCTCCACAAATGGGTCTGCGAACTCCCGAATTTCACCGGCGATCCGAAGCTCTCCAACGAGGGCAAACTCGAAGGCATTCAAATGGCCTGGCACGAGGAATACACCGACCGCCAGAGCTAACCCCGCAACGAGCCCCACACTTTTCTCGGAATCTTGCCTCGCCCATTCGCATCCAAAGAAACCGAATCGCCCAAAAATCGTCTATACGCCTGCCGCACACCTGAGGAGAGCAAATGGCCTTCGCCACCGAAACTGACCTGCGCTACCCCATCGGAAAATTCGAGCGCCCCGAATCCCTCACCGATAGCCAGCGCCGCGCTTTCATCCAGCACATCGAAGAAGCCCCCGCAAAAATGCGCGCGGCGGTCGCCGCTCTCAACGACCAGCAGCTCGACACGCCCTACCGCCCCGGCGGCTGGACCGTCCGCCAGTTAGTCCACCACGTCCCCGACAGCCACATGAACGCCTTCACCCGTTTCAAACTCGCCCTCACCGAGGACATACCGACGATCAAGCCCTACCTCGAAGCCCGCTGGGCGGAACTCGCCGACGCGAAATCTCCCATCGCCCCGTCTCTCGATCTTCTCGACGCATTGCACAAGCGCTGGGTCGTCCTCCTGCGCTCGCTCGCCCCCGCCGATTGGCAGCGCGAATTCCTTCACCCCGAACACAACAGAAAAATGTCGCTCGACCAGACCCTCGCACTCTATTCCTGGCACAGCCGCCACCACGTCGCACACATCACCGCACTGCGCGAACGCAATTCCTGGCGCTAGTTTCCTGGATTTAATTTAACCCTGCTGACATTCCATGTGGAGTGCGGCTTGTCCTGAGCGGAGCCGAAGGGCAGCTTCCGCGCCCATCGACCTACAGCGGGCCGTAGCACGCGCAGTGCAACAGCACACGCAGGACCAGCCACGCGCGATCAAATCATCCCGTAGCTCAGGTCCCATTCTGGCCGACTCTCGGCCAGAATTGACCTGAGGCCGCGGCCGCTCAAATCCGCCTCAGCGCGCCTCCTCACGTCTGCCAATACGGCCGATACCCGTAATAGTCATACACCTCAGCGCCCCAAGTCTGATTCGCCAAATCCGGCCAATCATCCTTATCAAATCCCGGCGCATTCTTCAGCCGGTCCTTATCGATATCCAGCACAGCCACTTTCTGCGACAAATCGAAGGTCAGCGCTTCCCACGGAATCGCAAAATGCTTGTCGCCCAATCCAAGCACGCCGCCAAACGACAAAATCGCATATGCCACACGGCTGTTCCGTGCATCGATCACCAAATCCTCGATCTTCCCCAAATCCTCCTGCTCCGTATTAATCACCCTCGCTCCCAAAATTGACTTCTTCACCACCACCGTAAACGCGCCAGGTGCCTGCCTTGCTCCAGTTTGCATAAATCCTCCTCAAATTGCGTCCAACCGCTTCCAATCTTCGCTGGAGTGTCGAAATCGCCGAAATGTCGAAACGTTGACCTCCAGTTGTGCTCAGTACGGCTATGCCACGCAATCGGCTCGCAGGCGAATAGATGAATCCCCGTATTTTTGCAGGATGATTTTCAGCACACGCTGAAGCAAGGTCTGTTCTCGCGCCGCTAACTTACTGATACTCAAGGCCTACTCGTGCCCGCCGCGCCAAATACCGCTTACTCCCTCTTTTCCTACCCGCTTCTGCGTATGGCCGCATCGCCGAAAATAGGGTCTATTGGTTCGAGCGCACGCTCACGTTCTCGTGATCCAGTTCCAAAACTAAATCTGCAAAAGCTCTTCGAAACGAAAGGACGAGCTCAATGGACAGAAATAAAAAAACCGCAGTTTTCGGAATCTATCCAAGCCTCGAGGCGGCCAACAACGCCACCGATGTCCTCGTGAAGGGCGGCTTTCCATCATCTGACATTTCCGCGCTGCTGCCCGATAACCTGGGCTCTCGCCCCATAGCCACAGAAAAATCTACGAAAGCGCCGGAAGGTGCGGCTGCCGGCGGCGGTTCCGGCGCAGTGGTAGGCGGCGCAATCGGTCTCCTCGCCGGTATCGGCGCTCTCGCCATTCCCGGAGTTGGCCCCCTCATCGCAGCCGGACCAATCATGGCCACTCTCGCGGGAGTTGGCGTCGGCGCAGCGGTAGGCGGAGTCGCCGGCGCGTTGATCGGACTAGGCATCCCCGAATACGAAGCGAAGCGTTACGAGAGCCGCTTGAACAAAGGCGGTGTGCTGCTCTCAGTCCATTGCAATACCGCGGACGAAATCCATCGAGCCAAAAATCTGATGGAAGGCACCGGTGCCGAAGATATTTCGTCCACCGGCGAAGCAACAGTCTCAAGCAGCACCAAAACACGCTCAGCAAAGCCGTAGCCGTTTCGCGGTGCGATGCGCATCACGCAACGCAAGTGGATATCGCGAAGTTCGGCAGAAGTCACGCAACGCCCGTAGCTCAGGTCCCTCCCGATCGATTTTGGATCGGGATGACCTGAGGCCTTTGACTTCGGCTGATTTTTCGTACTTGAAACTCAAGGAGGAAACATGCTTCTTCTGATCATCATTCTCGCCCTTCTGTTCGCCGGCGGCGGCGGCTACTACGGTTACTCTCGCTGGGGCGCAGGCGGCGGCCTCGGCATCGTCGGAACCGTCATCGTTATCGTCCTGGTCCTCTACTTACTCGGCGCAGTCCGCTAACATCTGCTTCCGAAGCACCGCGGAAACCCGCGTCGCGCACCCATCGCAGGAGGCCGTGCCCGAACATAAGTTTCTGGGCACGGCAGCCCCACTCCACTAACCGCTCGCTCCGATCTTCGCGCGCTCTCCTTGTCAATTCCGTCCCTTTCTCCGATAATTGAATGTCTCATTTCCCTGAAATCCCCACTGTGGCGCTATGGTGCAACGGTTAGCACGCGGCCCTTTCAAGGCTGAAATACGGGTTCGATTCCCGTTAGCGCTACCACCTGTCAACAATCATATTTCCCTTCGCCGATTTTTCGGCCGGCCTTTCAGTAGCACAGGCAATCCTGCCCCAAGCCGCTACACAGCACCAATCACAAAATCTTGGCTCAAACGCCATCGCGTTCTTTCGCATTCAGTAGCACAGGCATTCCTGCCTGTGCCCCAAGCCGCTACACAGCACCAATCACAATCCTTGGCTCAAACGCCATCACGTTCTTTCGCATTCAGTAGCACAGGCAATCCTGCCTGTGCCCCAAGCCGCTACACAGCACCAATCACAAAATCTTGGCTCAAACGCCATCGCGTTCTTTCGCATTCAGTAGCACAGGCATTCCTGCCTGTGCCCCAAGCCGCTACACAGCACCAATCACAAATCCTTGGCTCAAACGCCATCACGTTCTTTCGCATTCAGTAGCACAGGCAATCCTGCCTGTGCCCCAAGCCGCTACACAGCACCAATCACAAATCCTTGCCTCAAACGCCATCACGTTCTTTCGCATTCAGTAGCACAGGCAATCCTGCCTGTGCCCCAAGCCGCTACAAGGCGCGTTAATCACAAAATCTTGCCTCAAACGCCATCACGTTCCTTTCGCATTCAGTAATAGACATATCCCGCGATCGGTTGTACTAATCCAACGCGAAACAGAATCCCCAGCAGCCAGCTCTTGCCGGAGGGAAAATCATGCCGGGCATTGCAATCTATTCGAAGCAATTGATGGGTACTTTTCTATTGGCTTGTTTGCTGTCCTTCAGCAACACACCCGCTTCCGCTCAGACCCATCCCAAAGCCGAAACCATCGAAGCCGTCGCCACCGGAACTGATCTTCAATCCGGTCAACTCGTCACCATCACCTTCAGCATCTACGAATACTCCCCTCTTTCCGATCAGCAAATCCTCAACGAGGCATTTCAAAAGGGCAAAGATCAAGGCCTCTACAACGCGCTCTCCAAAATGCGCGCCGTCGGCCACATCGCAATCACCGGCACCATCGGTTACGACGTCAGCTACATCCACATGATCCCCACGCCGAACGGCCGCAAGATTCGCTTCATCACCAACCGCCTCCTCCGCTTCGGCGAAGTTTGGTGGGACACCCGCTCGGAATCCTACAATCTCACCGCCGGCGAAATCGATTTGAACGATGAAGACAAATCCAAGAGCACGGGCGTCCTCTATCCCGCCGCGCAGCTGGTGATCGATAAGGAAGGCAAGCTACAGATGAACCTCATCGGCAGCCCCTGGAAATTGAACGACGTCATCGACTGGAAGGGAACCCAAGGCGTGAACTAGCTTCCAGTGGCACAGGCACTCCTGCTTGCCCTGACGTAGGAAGGGCCTGTGCGCCGTTACTACGCGGCAACCCATTCAATCTCAACCGCGCACGCGACATCGCAATCCCAGTGGCACAGGCACTCCTGCCTGTGCGCCGTTGCTACGCGGCAACCCATTCAATCTCAACCGCGCACGCGACATCGCACCAACTCCAGTATCACCCGCAGCTCAGGTCCCACTCTGGCCGACCCTCCGCCAGAATTCACCTGGGGCCGTGCACGTCACGCCCAAACCCGCAAATGTTTTCTTTGCCTTTCCGCTCCAACCGCCTCAGAATACCCCTTACCCAAAGCCCAATAGCTTCCCTCAAATCGGGTGTAGCGCCTCTGCGCTCCACTCGAAAGCTGCAGGTGCCAAATGACCAATGCCTGGAAACAACAGGAAGGCCAGATTGTCGACGGACGATACCGTCTCGTCCTCTACCTCGGTGGCTCAGACCATAGCGCCGTCTTCCTCACCGAGCTGCCCAATACCCGCGAGCGCGCAGCAATCAAATTGATTGGCTCCGATCCAGCCGAAACCGATTCTCAGCTCGCGCGCCTGCGTCGCGCCGCAAAGCTTTCCCACCCTCATCTCGCCCGCATCCTCGAAATCGGCCAGGCGCAAATCGGCGGCGCGCACGTCGTCTACCTCGTAACCGACTACGCCGAAGAGGACTTGTCGCTGATCCTGCCCGATCGCGCACTCTCTCCCGAAGAAGTGCGCGAAATGCTCCCCCTCATTCTCGACACCATGCAATACCTGCATTCGCACGGTTACGTTCACGCGCGAATGAAGCCCTCCAATATTCAGGCGGTCAACGATCAATTGAAGCTCTCGATTGACGGAGTCTGCGCTCCTCACGAGCGCGGCTCCTCGGGCGAAAAATCCAGCCCGTATGATCCTCCCGAGCTTGCGCCCACGGGACCTTCTACGGCCGGGGACGTCTGGTCACTCGGTATGACGATTGTCGAGGTGCTTACCCAGCGTCTGCCGATCTGGGAATGGACCGGTCATGCCGATCCGCCCGCGCCGCGCAACCTCCCGGTACCTTTTCTCGAAATCGTGCGTAATTGCCTGCGCCGCGATCCCGCCATGCGCTGCACGCTGCGGGAAATCTCCGAGAATCTCGAACCTCAACCGGTTCCACAGACCGAATCCGCCCGCATTGCAGCGATAAACACAGCTCCAACCCTGAAGACCACTTCCTATCGAGCGGCATCATCACAACCCGAACGCGCGCCCGCGATGAATCCGCTTCCGCAGAAATCGAATTCGCGTTTCGTTGTGCAAGCAGCCGCGTTCGTTCTGGCTCTCGCGGCCGTCATCGCCATCCCGCGATATTTTCGCCACTCCGCCAAGGCGACCGAGTCAGAACCCTTATCCGCCAGTGCCGCCGCACCCGACACTGAAAAAAGCGACGCCCCCAAAATAAAAGTAGCATCGCAGCCCGTAACTCAACCGACGGCTCAGCCAGTGGCACAGCCGGCAGCACAACCTCCAGCACAACCGATGACTAAGCCTGCAGCTCAACCCGCGCCGCCACTAGCATCCTCGAAGTCCGAGCCCGCTCCCAAGCCCGCCGTGCACGTGAGCGCACCGCGCGCAAAAGCGCCCGAGCCGTTCGCAGCCAAGAAGCCAGCTCCTCCCGTCGCCACTCCGCCAAGTCCGCACCCGCACGTCACCGCTCCTGCCGCCGCGTCGTCGCCAAGTCCGCGTCCGGCCATCACCTCGCCCGCCTCAATACCCGCGCGTGGCCAGGTCGCACACAAGGCAATGCCCGACGTCTCCCAAAAAGCCCTCGAAACAATTCGAGGCAAAGTACGCGTCAGCGTAAAAGTGAACGTCGACGCCTCAGGAAAAGTCACCAACGCCGCATTCGAAGCCCCGGGCCCAAGCAAATATTTCGCCGACGCCGCAATTCAAGCCGCCAGAAATTGGACCTTCGCGCCACCCAGCTCCAACGGCCAAAAAGTCCCAAGCGAATGGCTACTCCGCTTCGAATTCGCCCCAGCAGGCACAGAAACATTCCCAGCGGAGCTCAATCCTTAAAGTAGCGCTGGCCCCCCCGCCCCAGTAGGGGCGCGTCTAAGACGCGACCGCGACGCCCACCCCACCGCAAAGCCGCAAACATCGTTCTGTTATTTTCTGTATCGTTTTTCTGTCACTCTCTGCATCCTTCCCAATTCTCAATTTCCGCCCCAATCCTCAGCCCGCTTCACCGCACCACGTTTTCCATTTTCCCCGCATTCTGATACGCTCTCTCTTTACCGAAATCGTCGCGAGGTCGAGCAGGCCAATTGTTCCGATTAGAACGCCACCGAATTTCTAATAGGAACAATCGAACTTTCAGAAAAAGGGTCAAGTGCTTGCAAAGAAGTGGCTTAGCAATTTCTTAATGGACACAAAAACGGCATTTTCGCGCAGCAGGCCAATTCCGCGCGAAGGAGACAATCCGTGGCAGATCTGATGAGAACTTCGAATCCGGCCCTCAACGAGCGCGCATTTCAAGGCGAGCGCGCCGTCCTCGGCGACACGATGACGCTGCAAGGCACCGTCAATAAGACGGGCGTGCTGCTGATCTGCGTCGTCGCCACCGCGGCCTGGACCTGGAATCTTTTCCTGCATTCGCACTCGCAGCAAACCGTGCTGCCGCTTGCGCTTATTGGCGGCATCGGTGGGCTCATCGTCGCGATGGTCACGATTTTCAAGAAGCAGTGGGCCGGAATCACTGCTCCGATTTACGCGCTGCTCGAAGGCCTCGTCCTCGGTAGCGTCTCGGCGATGCTGGAATTGCGCTTTCCGGGAATTGCGATTCAGGCCGTCAGCCTGACGTTTGGCACGCTCATCGTCTTGCTCCTCGCATATCGCTCTGGGCTGATTGCCGTCACTGAAAAGTTTCGCCTCGGCATCATTGCCGCCACGGGCGGCATCGCGCTTTTCTACATTGTTGAAATCGTGCTCGGATTCTTCGGCATCCACTTCACTGCCATCAACGGTTCGGGTGTGATCGGAATCGGCTTCAGCGTTTTTGTCGTGATTATCGCGGCGCTGAATCTGGTGCTCGATTTCGACTTCATCGAGACGGGCGTCCGAGTCGGCGCGCCGAAATACATGGAGTGGTACGGCGCGTTCGGCCTGATGGTCACGCTCATCTGGCTGTATTTTGAAATCCTGCGCCTGCTCTCAAAAATTCGCAGCCGCGAATAATTCGCGGGCTGCCGTCCTTCGATGCCTGTTGACCGAGATCTCGCAGTCAAGCTGCTTCGAGATCTCGTCGCAATTGATTCCGTAAATCCCACGCTGGTCCCCGACGCGCGCGGCGAGGCTGCCGCATCAGAATTTCTCTGCAAATTTCTTCGCGAGCGCGGAATTCCGGCAGAGCTCGAAGAAGCGGCGCCTGGCAGGCCGAACGTCGTAGCGCTGCTTTCGTCCTCGGACGCACCGAAACAAATCAGCGACAAAAAATCGGCGGCGCTGGCGATTCTCGCTCACATCGATACCGTTGGCCCGGGCGACATGCCTGATCCGTTCACGCCGTGCGAGCGCGACGGGCGTCTTTACGGCCGCGGCGCGCTCGACATCAAAAGCGGCGTGGCTGCAATGTGTGCAGCGGCGATTGTGGCTCGCGATGCGGGCGCGATTCAGAAGCCACTGCTGATCGCGGCCGTTGTGGATGAAGAGTGCGACAGCATCGGCACGGAAGCTTTGCTCAAGCGCTACTCGGCCGATGCTGCGATCGTGATCGAGCCGACCGATTTGCGCCTCACCGTTGCGCACAAGGGTTATGCCTGGTTTGAAATTGTGACGCACGGCCGCGCGGCGCACGGCAGCTTGCCATTGGAAGGTCGCGACGCGATCCGCATGATGGGCCGCGTGCTGAATATTCTGGACGCGCTCGATCGCAAACTCGCGTCGCTCACCCCGCATCCGCTTCTCGGCCACGGATCGCTTCACGCTTCTGTGATTCGCGGCGGCCAGGAACTTTCGAGCTATCCCGCCGAGTGCCGTTTGCAGTTGGAGCGCCGAATGCTGCCCGAAGAATCTGCGGGCGAAGTCGAAGTGGAATTGCGCAGCATGATCGCCGGACTTGCGGCTCGCGATCCGGATTTCCGTGCGACGTTGCGCGGGCTCGGCTCGCGTCCAGCATACGAAATTTCTCACGATGCGCCGATCGTGCAACTCGTCAGCAACGCAATTCGGAAGATCCTGGGACCAACCGTCGCAGAGCAGTGCGTCGGAATGGCGGCGTGGACGGACACCGCACTTCTCGCCGAAGCCGGCATTCCAGGAATCGTTTTCGGCCCCAGCGGTCGAGGGCTCCACGGAAAAGAAGAGTACGTAGAGCTGGATTCCGTCGTTGAATGCAGCGAGATTCTGCTCGAAGCAATCCGATCTGCCTGCGGCCAGTAGCTGTCTGGCAACATCTCAAAATCTGTACGCGGCGTTCAAATCGGTAACGTTTTCTCCCCGCCAAAATCAATCCAGCTCCTGACACTTACTGCTCATGCCCGCAAATGTAGACGTTTGAGGCATTTGCGCGCTCCTGCGGATGGGCTTCCGAATGCACTTCTACCGGCGACTGAAGGGCTCGCCCCAGGGAGTTTCATGCACGGGCGACCCGAGGGTGTGAGCGTGAGCGAGCTGAAGACAAGATTGAAAGCGCGCCGAGGTGGGGACCAGGCGCGCGGCTTTTCGATGATCGAAATGCTGGTGGTGATCGCGATCAGTATGGTGATTGCAGGAATCGCGATCATCCAAGCGCAGCCGGCGTTGATGCAAATTCGTGCCAATACCGCCAAGGACGAAGTGCAGGGCGCGTTGCGGCAGGCGCGGGAGACGGCCATTTCGGATCGGCGCAACGTGCAAGTGGAGTTCCTGGTCAACCCGCCCGCCAATCCTCCCGGGTCGTACGTGCGACTTACGCGGCTCGGCGGCCTGTGTTGCGCGAACACCGTGATTCTGATGATGCCAATTTCAAATAGCGTGGCTTACACCACATTTGCAGGAGAGCCAGATTCGCCGGATGGTTTCGGCAGAGGCGCCGCGATCTATTTTGCAGGCGTTGCGGGCGGTCCTCCGGCCGGGATGATGTACCAGAGCGACGGGACGTTCACGTCCGTCGGAACCGGGATACCCATTAACGGCACTGTGTTCCTTGGCGTTCCAAATCAGCCGACGACAGCGCGAGCCATCACGATTCTGGGCGCCACCGGCCGCGTGCGGTCGTATCACATTTCGGGGACAACGACATGGTTCGACTAATGGAAAGGAGTGCCGCGATGCGGGACAAGATGCGACGAAATTCGAGCGCGGGATTTACGCTGATCGAGACGATGATCTCGATTGTGGTCCTGGCGGTGGGCGTTCTAGGGCTGGCTGCGATGCTCGCCGCGAGCATGGCTTACATGAGTACTGCGCAAGAGGATTACATCGCGCAGCAGAAAGCGGCGGAGGCTGTGGAATCGATTTTCACCGCGCGCAATACCGGCCAGAAAACTTGGAATTCGATTTGCAACATCGGCTCAGCGATTTGTCCCGCAGGAATCTTCACCGCCACTCCCACGCAGCTTTGTGACCCTGGAGCTGACGGCATTCTGGGAACTGCCGACGACAATTGCGCCATTATCGACAGCCTTCTCACGCCGGGGCCGGACGGGAAGCTGGGAACCGCGGATGACGTGAATATACCCCTTAGCACCTATACCCGCACGATCGTCATAACCGCCATTCCGGGAAACGCGGACCTGCGCCAGATCGCGGTAACGGTGACTTACATTTCCGGCAGATTCAACAAGACCTATACGCTGACCACGAATATTTCGGCGTTTTCATAGAGATTTGCGAGGGAGACCAAGAATGAAGCGCGAAGCCGGATTCAGCCTGATGGAATTGCTGGTGGCCACCGCACTGATGCTGGTGATCGTGGGCACGCTGATGAAAACGCTGTCGGATGCCGCCCACGCAAACGAGGGCGTCACGCTGCTCGCCAATTCGCAGGAAAACCTGCGCGCGGCGATGAATTACATGGTGAAAGACATCATCGAGGCGGGAGAGGGCCTGCCACAAGGCGGAATCACAATCCCGAACGCCGTGACGATCGCAAATCCCAATCCGGCCATTGCTTCGAAAATGAACCGGCCGGGACCCGTGGGAGGACCGGCGACTTTTCCAGCGAACTACATAACGCTTCCGGCCATTACAGATGCGTGGCAACAGGGCCCGCTGGCAGTGACGCCTAACCCGAACGTGCCAGGTGCGACGCTGCTTGGCAACCCGACCGATTTCATAACGGTGGTTTATGCCGACACTTCGATCCTGGATGCGGCGAACAATACGCTCGATTCGTTTCCGGTGTACCTGGCGCCGAGCGCAGGCCCTCCAGCCAATGCGGGCTGTGGCGGAAAGATTGCGGCAGACGGCAGCTCGGCGACCTTCGACAAGAACTGCATCACGCTGCCTACAGACAACACGCAGATCAGCCCTGGCGATTTGATCATGTTCACCAACGCCAATGGCACGACTTTGCAGACGGTGTCTTCTTCCGTGGGCCAGGTGGTGAACTTTCTCGCCAACGATGCATTTGCCCTGAACGCATCGGGAGAGCCGAGTGGCACGATTCTTAACATTCAGAACGGCATCGCGTCGCCAGGCGGTCCTTACCCGCCGACAACCTGCACTCGGATCTGGATCGTCACGTACTTTCTGAATACGGCAAACCCGCAACGGCCGATGCTGATGCGGGAGATTAACTTCCAGGCGGCGCAGCCGGTTGCCGAAGTGATCGAGGATCTCTCGATTTCGTACGACATCAATGGAGGGCTCCCCAACACCGGCCAGATTGCTCCGAACTCTCCCAACTCCGTGCGGAAAGTGAACCTCTCGCTGGGGTCGCGCTCGGATAGCGCCTTCACGCAAAACAAAGCATATTTCCGGAACAATTTGCAAACGCAGGTCAGTGTGCGCAGCCTGGCCTTCTTTTCCGATTTCCAGTAATCGTCGCAAAGGAGAAACGCCGTGAGGAATCGTCGCGAACAAGGCATGGCAATGGTGACCGCCCTTCTGGTGCTATTGCTGATTTCGGCCATGATTGTGGGCATGTCGTGGCTGGTGTTGACCGACAAAAAGCTCGGCGGCAACAATGCCGACCGGCAGACTGCTTTCTATGGCGCCGAGGCGGGGATGGAAGCGCTCACGACGCAATTGCAATCAAGCTTCGTCAACAACTATGCGATGAGCGCGAGCGATATCACTACGATTGTCAACAACACACAAACGGTGACGAACAATATTCCGGGAGTCAGTTTCCTGGCGCCGGACGGCACCAACGGATTCGTGATCAAGTTCACACCCGATCCAGCACCCAGCAACGCGGGTAATCCACTCGCTCAGCAGCATACGATTCTGTCCGGCACCTACGCGGGCCTGGTCGGTTTACTGACGCCCTATACCATGCAGGTGACTTCACGGACGGCTTTTGGTTCCGAAGCAAGGCTTCAGCGCACTGTGCAAACGGTGGCGATTCCGGTTTTCCAGTTCGGACTTTTTTCAGACACGGACCTCGACTTCTTCGCCGGCCCAGACTTCAACTTCGGTGGCCGGCTACATACCAATGGCAACTTGTGGCTCGCAGAAAATGGCGGAACGCTCACTCTCTCGGGCAAGACGACAGCCGTAGGGGAAGTGATCCGCACGAACCTTGAGAACGGATATCCGACTACGAGCAGCTATAACACGACGGTGAACATCACCACGAATCCTGGATCGGGCAGCTACCAGAACTTGACCACGTCGCAAGGAAGCGTGACCGGAACCAGCTTTTTCGGCAGCGTAAGCGGTTCCATATGGGAGCCGCAATTCAAGAACCTAGCGAGCTCGACATACAACGGCAATCTCGGAAACGGCTACACGGGCGTAAAGGCTCTAAACCTTACCATCGCAACTCCCGCACTGGGCGGCACTCCGATTGACATGATCCGCATGCCGGTGCAGGGGGAATTCACAGCGAACCCCGGCAAATTGAACGAACGCTATTACAGCAAGGCCAGCTTGCGGATATTGCTCGCCGATTACGGTCCGTCAGGGACATGCGTGGACAGCGACATCGTCAACATGCCGTATGCGTCGGCCGGTACTCCGGTGGACCTTGCAGACCTGGCATGGGACACATCGAGTCCGCTTACTGGCAATGGAGTTGTACTTAAGGTTCCGGGGCCCAGCGCAGGAATTCTGCCGGGAATTGGAACCACCATTTTCCCGATGCCGGTTTCCGGGGCGGTTGGCGCTGCTTATGCCGGCACCACAAATGCGAAGGACGGGTATTGGGTTCAACATTGGTTTCCGATTGAAACGGGCTGCATCAAGATGGACTACCAGCAGAAGACTGTTCTGGCGTGGACGGACGTGACGAAGGAGATTTTGAAGCTGGGTTGGACTGGCCGGAATATCAATCCGAACACAGCGCCGGCCGCACCCCAGCGTCCAACCCGCCCGGGCGGCCAAGTAAACGGATCCGGCCCGACGATTAACGGAGGTGTTGCCACGGTAGGTTGCAACGACCCAAGCCCGAACGCGGTGATTCGGCTCTCAAGAGTCCGCGACAATCCGACGACAGGAGCTTGCGCAAACTTGCCGGGCAATGGAGTGACTCAACACGGGACGGACATATGGCCGAACGTCCTCTACGATACCCGTGAAGGACTGCTTCGAGACCAGGCCCTGGCGGGTAACGCGGTTACGCTGGCGGGAGCGATGCACTACGTTGAACTTGACGTTGCGAACTTGGACAAATGGTTCACCGGCGCTTCTGGGAGCGAGCGGGACCAGCGCGAACAATACCACAGGCTACTCGGTTTATTTCTCCGATCGCCGTGGCGACCGTCATGACCCGAGCCCCGCCGCCTTCCGTTGGAACAACTCCGACAAAAACCGGGGCATTCGGTTTTGATGATTTCGTCAATTCGAGCTGACGTCAACGGATGCCCGAATACCACGCTTGAGGGATGCCGAGGATTTCGAGTCAGATTTCACGATGGGAACGGACCTCAATCCGCCAGCGACCCCGCGGAAGTATGGCGAATTTTTTCCGACCGACTTTGCGACTACAGGCAATGATCCGAATCTGTGGAATCTTCCGGGCAACATTTCGATGGTGCTTCCAGTGGGACGACATCTTCTCAGCGGTTCAGCCGCAATCCTGAACAATCCTACCTGCGCAGGAACAGGAAACGACTGGCCCTTTGCCGTCGCGGCCAATGCCCAGGATCTTCGCGAAATCCGCCGGTCTTTTTCCGCCGGGCACTGAAGCTGGTAAACGGGAGCACCGCTCGCGATCGGAATCTGCGACGGCGTGGCTTGCGGACTGACGGTAGTCGCAGAAAATCCCATCTACGTGCAGGGCGACTACAACGCAGGAATCAACGGCAACTTCGCCACCGCGTTCGTGGCCGCGGCAGTAATCGGAGATGCGGTGACGCTGCTCTCCGACAACTGGAATGACGTGAATTCGTTTGCCTTCCCGTATACCCTCGGCTCACGGGCGGGCAACACCACGACGTACCGCATGGCTGTGGTGGGCGGCAAGACGATTCCGTTCAAGCAGCCGACGGTGAACTGCGGTGGCGCAGCCTGTTCCGCCGACTTCGGTACCGATGGCGGAGCGCACAACTTCCTGCGCTACATCGAGCAATGGGGCGGCACGCGCTGTATTACAAGGGATCGCTTGTGAGCCTTTACTACAGCCACCAGGGCGTGGGCACATTCAAGTGCTGCACCACGGTGTACGCTCCGCCGACCCGCGGTTACACCTTCCAGACGGAGTTCCTGACTCCGAGCCTGCTGCCGCCGCGAACGCCGATGTTCCAGGCCATCAACACGATCGGATTCTCGCAGGTCGTGCTGCCGACGCAGTAGAAACAGTTTTCCCCGCAACACCCCTAGCGGCTCCCGTTCCCCCCGGGAGCCGCTTTTATTTTGGTGGCATTGCCTCTTGCGAATCAGGGCGAAGCGGGGCGGGTGCGGGGGTTGAAGTTTGTGTTTGCGGCTGGCGTGGTGCAGGAAGGCGCTGATTGCGGGCCGCACAGGCTCAGTGAGCGGATCGCTGAAGTTGGCCGGCGTCACCAGCCCTTCGAGAGGCTCGGCGTAGATTTTGTAATTGTGATTCATGGGGAGGCGCTCGATCTCGTACGAGCCGTCGAAGTGCAACTGCTGGCTGGCTGCGTTGCAGCTCCAGCCGCCGAGCGTGGCGGCGATCACCGAGCCGGTGTCGGCGTCGACGGCTACCACGTGGGCGCCGAAAATTCCTGTGACGAATGATCCAGTGGCGGGAGCTGGAGTATTGCGCGAGCGCGAAAGGATTGGCGGGAAGAATTTGGCCGCTGATTGTGCCGATGTTTATGGAATCGGCGGGATCGGGATAGAGAAAGCGGATGCCGGCGCGGTCGTCGTCCGAGAGCGGGCCATCGGGGGCTTGCGCGGTGGGGCGATCGCCGAGGAATTGGCCGGGTGGAGGCGCGTAAGGAAACATCAGAGCGCGCCATACGGCGGAATGATCGAGGCCGAACCAGTGGCCGAGTTCGTGCGCGAGCAGCGATTCGAATCGTAAGCGCCCTGGCCTTGAGGAGTGGCGAGCGCGGCGGGAGTTGCGTAGGTGGCTTGATTGTCATTGCGGAATAGGATGTCGGCATCGAGGATTTGGCCGGCGAAAGCGGCTGGGCCGCTGGCGCCTACGGAGACGCCGGGAGCATTTGCGGTGATGACGCGGGTGAAGGCGAGGACGCCGGTGGTGAAGGCGGCGCTGGATTGGTTGAAGCAGATTGTGTTGAGGCCGTCGATGTTGTTTTCCTGATCGTTCGGAGCAGGAATTTGGAGGCGGTGACGCGCGCGAGTGGGGCGATCGAGTCCGGGATGGGCGGCGGTGTTGAAGGTGGTGCCGGTGACTCCGGTCCACGCTTCGAAGGAGTCCGAGATGGATTGCTCGATTTCGTTGAGTTGCGCGGGCGTGCCTTGGGCGGCGACGGTGAGGATCGTGTTGCTGGGAGCGGGAGCGAGGTGCTCCAGCGGCGATTGAGGGGCGAGGCGGTGGTGAGATTCCAGTGGTTTGGTTGCGGGCAGCCACCTGCGAGCGGGACTGTGGAATCTGTGGTGTAGCTGAAGGCGTCGGGAGTGTGAACTGCGGCGAAAATCAAAAGGCACAGGGTGGCTAGCGCGATGGGGCGCTTCATTGGCAGCTTCATTGGCGGATCCCTTGCGCGGCTTGGAGCTTCGGCTGCGGCTATTACGAGGGAGCGGAATGCGCTGATTGGCATTTTGCGGATGGCGGTGGTTTCAAAGTAGTGCGATGCCGGATCGAAGACGGGGAAGGCGGCGGTGTCTTGCGTGACGATTTCTTCGCCGGTTGTGCGGCTGCGGCCGATTCGGAAGGTGCCTTGCATCCAGCTGACGATCGAGAAATCCTGAGCCGGGGTGCGCTCGAGGAACAGAATTAATTCTTCGCCCGGCGCGAATCGGGGCACGCCGGAGACTGTGGACGTGAAATTTCCGGCTTGGCCGCCGAGCAGACGGACTGTGATCTGCGCGGGGGCGGAGCCTTTCCAGGTTTCCTCGACGTCGAAGGTGGTGAAGGTCCAGATTTCGCCGGCGTCCCAGCGGGTGATATTTGCGACGCATCGCGCGCGGACGACTGTGTGAGCTGCGCGGATAAATCGGCGACGGACATGCGCTTGAGGGTTGTGGCGCGGGTGGGCGAGTAGTCGCCGCAATGCGATGCGGATACGAGTGCTAGTGCGGCGAGAGTTCGGATTGTTTTCATTATTTCACCTCCAGGATTCCGGTGGCTGAGGCGCGGTCGTTATTCAGCGATGTGATAAAAAGTGTGCGGACGCCGGGAAGAGTTGTGCTCGAAATCTGCAGATCGAGCTCGATGGTGTTGGGGAAGAGGCCGACGATGGCTGATGCGGTGACGGGGATGTCGCCGGGCGATGTACCGCGCCGGGGCCGGTGAATGCGTAGGTCATCGTGGGATCGAGGCCGTTGCCGTGAATGCAGAGGCTTACCGTTTGCGTACCGGAGAGCGGACGCGTGACGGTGAGGGGCGTGCCTTCCACTTCGCAGGTTGCGTTCGTCAGCAGGCCGTCGAAGTCCACGTCGAGCGGAACGGAAATGGCGGCTGTGGTTGGTTCGACTACGGTGATGCTTTTGTTGGCGGCGATCGGTTGCGAGGGACTCAGCGCGATGACGTCTTCCGAAGCGTCGAACGGGACGACGACAAACGGAACAGGATTGGAGAGAGGAGCGGGAGCGCCGGGATTGGAGATTTGCAGGGTGAAGGTTGCGGCTGTTTGCAGGTCGGCGGGAGTGAGCGCGATCGCGCAGATGGTGGCTGTGGAGCACGTGGTGGGACGCGCGACGCCGTTGAGGAGAATTGTGGAGCCTGTGCCGGCGCTGCCGGGAACAAAATTCAATCCTTGTATCGACAGGGGGAAGCCCTCTATCGCGCCGGCCATCGCGCTGGAAGGCAGAATCACTTCGATGGTTGGGCCGGATGTGATGGCGATTGTTGCTGAGGCGGACTTCGTATTGTCGGCTTGGCTGGTGGCGATGATCGAGATTGCGTTGGGCGAAGGGCTCCTGTGGGTGCGGTGAAGACGCCGTTGGCATCTACGGAGCCGCAGGCAGCGCCACCGCAGCCTTGGCCGGCGACGGCGGATTGAACGCTCCAGGTGACGGCGGTGTTGCCGCTGCCAGTGACGGCGACGAAAAACTGGCGAGTGCTGAGGGTGCTGGTGGAATGCGGAACGAAAGCATAGAACGGGGAGATGGAGACTGAGAGCGGAGCTGAGATGCCTGTGACGGCTACGATTGCGCTGCCGATTTTCGAAGGGTCTGCGTGGCTCACGGCGGTGATGGTGACAGGATCGACCGTGGGCGGTGCGGCGGGCGCGAGATAATCTACGCTGCTGGAACTTGGTCCGGTTGGCGCGACGCAAGGACTGGAGCCTGACTGGCAGATTTGTCCGACGGTTGGATTTCCGTTGGGGACGCTGTTTACGAGCCAGGAGACAGCCGTGTCAGACGCGTTGGTGAGAGTTGTTGCGAAGGATGCGCGCTGGCTGGTCTGAACGGTTGCTGATGAGGGCGACACTGTGACGGCGATGTTGCTGACGAGCGTGACGGACGCGGAAGCGAGAGCAGACCGGCGGTGGCATGGATCAAGACTGTGCCCGGTGTGGGCAAATCTGATGGGCGCTGTGTACACGAGCCGTATCTGCGCTGCTTGTGACGATCGTTCCGACCGTCGAGTTGCCGCCGGAAACTCCGTTGACGCCCCAGGCGATGGAGGCGCCGGCGGCGAGACAGAATGAAGCGCTGAAAGTTTGTGTTTGCGCGAGTAAACCGTGGCTGCGGGCGGCGAGATTGTATTTGTCGCCGAGCACGTAATGGTGACGCCTGCTGTGGCGGATTTCGAGGGGTCGGCCACACTCGTAACGATGACGCTCACGGTGGAAGGCGACGGCGAACAGCGGGGGCGACATACAGCGCTCCTGCAGCTCCATTGGGGGTGATTGTGCCGAGGGTCGAATTGCCTCCGGCGATGCCATTTACACTCCATGTGAGGGCATTCGAAGAGGGCGCCTGCGCCGGTGATACTTGCTGTAAATGTTTGTCCGGCGCCGGTTGAAACTGTGGCGGAGGTTGGCGAGATCCCGATTACGATTTCACCTGTGAGCGTACAGGGCGGAGCCTGTCGGCCGTGCTGTCGGCATTGCTTGATGCGGTTACGGTGATGGTCGGAGGCGAGGGCATTGCGCTTGGAGCGGTGCACAAGCCGCTCGATGAAATTGTGCCGGCGGTCGCGCTTCCACCAGCAACGCCGCCCACAAACCATGTGACGCTTTTGTTTGACGTGCCTGTGACGGTGGCCTGGAATTGCTGTGACTGGCTCAAGAGAGACGCTTATTTGTGTTGGCTGCAGGACTACGGTGACCACCGACAGGATCTGTCGATGTGATTCCAGCGCAACCGGGCATCGCCACGGCAGCGATGCAAAAGAACGCAAGCAAGAGCAGATTCGGCGGACGATCCGATGGGGCAAATGGAGTGGCCGCCCGACTCAAAGTCGTTTTCAGCCACCGGCATTTGATTGAGCGCACATCTGTGCGACGGCTTAACGCAAGGGATGTGCCATCGCGGAGCATTGCGAACGATAGGCATTTTTGACACGGCGTGGCGGGTGATTTGCCCCAGCTAAGCCTTTATCGCTTCACGAGAATAGGGAAGGATCGCTGAGTCGAAAATGGATTGCGGCGCGATAAACGAAAAGCTCTGCGCGCATGGCTAATCGTCCCAATTCGGCATGCTTTCAATCCATTTTGGGACGCGACCGACGTGCTTACG
>CAWBRH010000024.1:0-153175 GCA_963790945.1 uncultured Acidobacteriota bacterium | reverse complement strand
CTCGAGATCATCGCGGCCTAAACGAGTGACGCTTTCGACGGCTTCCTGCACAAATTCGCCGTGATTGAAGCACGCCATTATCACGGAAACCCTGACTGCATTCATGCCGGATTAACCCCTGAACGCAGGGTACGCCAGGTACGCAAAAACTTTCGCCGAAGAGCGCTTAGCCCCGCCGGAATCACCCGGAACATCATGTATGGGTCTATCGCTGCCGCGTCCCGCAGAATCGATAATCTCCTTCTCAGTGGTACGCGCCACATCGTGACCGCCGGCATCCAACACCAGGAAACCGTTTCCGATAATTTTTGCCGCGCCGCCTCCGTTGGCGTCACCTCACCGAGCATCCAGCGGATCACGCGAAGGTATTCCGCGCCAGCCAGGCCTTCTCGCTTTTATCTTTCCCCGGTCACATTTCTGCCGTGAACCCGATAATAATTCAGAGGCTCTTTTATGTGTGCGATTCGTCCCTGGAGCGCCATGCAGCCCAAAGTTTCCAATCACCGCAAATCGAAGCGTTTCGTCAGCGCCACCCACCCGATCGTAGACCTCTTTTCGAAATAGCACGCTGCTGGCATTGAATACCGGGTTGAAACGAACGAAGTAATTGCTGCACTCCTCGTGCCCGTCAGCATTAAAGTCGTTTGCCCATTTGTCTGGGTCTTGATTCACTAGGTAGGAGTCCGCGTATCCGTCCACTTGCCCATCTGCATCCACGCGCCAGGATCGGCAATTGACAAATATCCACTTCGGGCTCGGCGTCTAAGACTGCAACCAATCCTTCCAGCAGCCGTTCATCCGCATAGTCATCGGATTCGGCGATCCAAACGTATTTTCCGCGTGCCAAGCGGACGCCTTTGTTCCATTGTTTGAACGTGCTGCCGGAATTCGCCTCGTTGAATTCGATTGTTACGCGAGGATCGCTGGCATAGCTGGACAGAATCGACCGGCTTTCGTCGGTCGAGCAATCGTCCAGCAGGATTAATTCAAAATCCTGGAACGTTTGGCTCAGGATGCTTTCGATGCGCTTCGGAAGGAAACGGGCGTGGTTGTAATTCGGGACGACCACAGTGACTTTCGGCATAAACTGTCCTGCTTAGCAATCCTTCTGTGACTCAAACACCGATGGCTCAAATCCTCGTATCGAAGAGTTAGGTTGGGACTATAATAGGGATCACTGTTTAGAATCTTCGCCCAACGGCCCTTAAAGTACTTAGCTTGCCTGCGATTTAGGGGATCGCTCCCCAGAGGCCCGTCGTGACAAAACTCGGCTTCGGGCGTCAATACGATCCGGTATCCCGCTTCTCGGATCCTGAGGCAGAAATCGATATCGTTGTACGCGCCCGGGAGACCGCTCATCAAACCCGCCCAGTTGTTCGAACACCTCCTTGCGAACCATCATGCAAGCGCCACTGACCGCCGAACAATTGCGAATTAGCTCACTGACTGGGTGGTCCACCCGACTTTTGAGCCTCTAATATATCGGATTCTATCCTCTCAGATGACCCAAACACACTCGCTGGAGCACATTGATGCAATCTTTTCGATCGAAGAGTTTTGCACCGACGGCACCCATTTCTGGCTGCCTGCAAAAACCCAACATGGAAGTGATCCAGTCATCCGAGATCACTCTTGTATCGTCCATGAAGTAGCATGAGGTATGCGCCCTGGGCATGGCGCGGCACCAAGGTTGATCAGCCGTGAGAGATTCGAGCGAGTCCTTGCTGGAAATAAGTCGATGGGACCGGGATCCCAGATAGCCACTGGTGTCTTCATCGAGACAACCAGTATCTATGACGACCACTTCATAGTTCCGGTATGAAGTTCCCTCTTCGATGCTTCTGACGCAATCCCTGAGGGCATCCGGACCGGCAACACTTGGAATTATAATCGAGACCTTATCAGCGCCTTCGAGATTAAAGCGCAATCGGTACAAGCCGGGCCATCTTCCATCAACGATTTCGCCGGGAATCCGTCGTCGATGCAAGTGTTCACTCAAAGCCCTTTTTCCCGCCTCATACGCATATGGCTTCGCCGTGGCCGACCCTGACTACCGAGTTTGGCGTCATCCTCCAGTGATAAAGGATTTTCGGGATGTGGTGGATTCGATCCGTTTTCTCGCTTAGACGAAGTACAAGATCGTAGTCTTGGCTGCCCTCGAATCCGACACGGAATCCGCCAATCTCTTCCGAGTAAACGCTTGCGGTAAACGCCAAAATGGCCGGTATACATCACGGAGAGCATGAACTCAGGGGACCAATCCGGCTTGAAATTGGGCAAAACCCGGCGTCCTTCTGGGTCAAGCTTATCTTGGTCACTGTAAATCATGTCAGCGTCAGGATGCTCTTGGAGGAGATTCACAACTTCATATAGAGCGTGGGGGCTGAGCTCGTCATCGTGATCCAGCAACCCTATGAACTCGCCGGCGGCAAGTTCGAGGGCGCGATTGGAGGCGCCAGCTGATCCCTTCGTTTTTGGTGAGAGTATGTGACTTTGATGCGAGGGTCTTTTTCTTGCCAGCTTTCCAAACGATGCCCTACGTTTGAGTTCGGGCTAGCGTCATCGCAAACGCATAACTCCCAGTTCTCGTAACCCTGCGTTTGCACGGATCGAATCGCCAAATCCAATACTTCGACAGGCGTGTTGTAGACGGGCATCACGACGCTAATCTTTGGCGTGTAGCGGAAGCCGCGATAGCTTGAGCGATCCGGACGGGTTGGACAATCGTTGTTCACTATTCCTAATCCAGTGTGCATACGATAATTGTGGGGAGGGTTTGATTAAACGTGCGATCGTGTGCTTCACACGAAAGGGCAGTTTGCGATAGAGGCTCAGATTGCGATAGAAGCTCAGATTCCTTCACCCTTCAAAGCAATGAATGCATCTACCTCGGAGAGTCATCGTCGGATTAGATTTAGTTTGCGCAACGCTTGAGCAATGGGGTGTTTCACGCGAAACCGCAAATCTCGGTACATGCTTAGGAGCTTCCACCCCCTGGAATTAAGTATCGTGTCCAGTTCCTTCCGTAGCTGCAGAGGTGAAAGATCGTCCGACTTCTCGATTTCCCACATGAGGATTGCCCGGTTTCTAGCCTGCGCGTAACGGCACAAATCTTGGTCCGGGGGACACATTTCACCCGGTGAAACAGGAGTGCCTGAGGGGCCAGAAAACCAGGGTCAAACTTCTGGTCAGGAGCGAACGAAAGTTGCGCGAACATTCTGAGCCAATCGATGATCGGGCGGACATTCACGTGGGTTGCTTCGCTAAAATCGCTCGGCGTGGACGAAAAAAGAATCGTATCCGTGTGTGAGGTCATTTGCCGGATCGCGCTTAAAGCATCGGTTTCCGACAAATGTTCGCAGACCTCGATACAGGTGATAAGGTCGTAGTTCTTGCTGATACTGGAAGTTGCGGAACCAACCCGGCAGTACGGCTTGATATCAGACCGGACCTCACGGATCGCGTATTCCGATACATCGAATCCGTAGGCCTCCACACCGCGGTCCCGAAGCGACTCCACGAGAAAACCCTTGGCGCAGCCCACGTCGAGGGCCGTTTTTGGATGAAGCAGGCGAACGATCTCGTCGGCAATGCCTCCGAAGAACCTCAGCCAATGTGGGTTATTGCGAGTGTAGACGTCCGGGCCGAGGCGGCCATAGGTATCGTAGTAGTCGGCGCCATACTCCGAAGCGGGAGGAGTGGCCGGGCCTGAGGTGGGGGGATTCTCTTTTTCGATGATGTTGTCATCCATAATAAAAATGGCCTCTCACTTCGGGCCTTAACAAATGTAGCATGAACCATGGACCCTCGCAGCGTCATCGGGCGAACCCTCTTGGGCGATGTGCTCGAGATAGGGCCTGGGAATGAACCATTTCCTGTTGCCCCGGGTGCGCGTGCCAGCTACGCCGATCGTTCGATAGAGGGCGGCCGCGATAAGAACTTTCCGGAGCTTGTCGGTTCACCCCACGGCCCCAGTGCCGACTGGAACATCGATCTCGACGTCGACGGACTTGCGCCCATACCCGATTGTTCCTTGGATGCAGTAATCGCTTGCCATGTTATTGAGCACTTGGTGAATCCGATCGCGGCACTTCGCGAATTCGAGCGGGTTCTGCGTCCTCAGGGACGCCTGGTGCTAGTCGTGCCGGACCGAAATGTGACTTTCGATTCCGTCCGCCAAGCCAGTCCACTAGCGGACGTGCTGGCCAAGTTCCAACAAGGAGTAACGCAGATCAGCGACGCGGAAATAAGAGAGTTCTGCTCTGCGATCTACTACCAGCCACCATTTCTTCCGACTGCCGTGCGAGAGTGGTACAAACCGCAGCATCTTGATTCCGAACTACTCGAATTGCACCGAAGGCGCAGCAGTACATGTCCATTGCTCGTCTCCCGAGGAGTTCGCCTCGCTAATTGCGGGGCTGCTGGCAGCTGGCTTGGTGTCCTGGAAATTGCAGACTTATACTTGCCGGAAGATCCTAGAAAAATTGAGTTCGGTCTGGCGCTCGAACGTGGAGATTCAAGCGGGGATGCGGCAAGTCACCAGTTCATTCGTGATTGGGCTCGCGCTGTCCTCGGTATTCCCGATCACGACCCCAAACGTATCGGCAAATTCGATTGTGCGCTATGCCGGGACTTATCTTTGAATGACTGGCTGGAACCTTCTCGCTGCGTGGCCGTACACGGGGTTAATGACGAAATTTTCCCCAATCCGGAGAGCACTCAAAGTCGTTGACGAGACGGCTGGGGGAAAGGCACGAGGCGCGGCCGCAAGCTTCTCGGCAAAGGCGACGTCAAACCTTCGCCGCTTGGTGCGATGATCGTAGACTCATTTTTCAAACCCGCATAGATAGACGCCCGGATAACTTACGGAATGTCGGCTGTTTTCCTCTGCTCTCAACAACTTCGAGAGCGACGGCATGCTCGAGATAGTCAACGGCCTCGATATGGTCCTTCCCAAGCCACAGTCCCACGAAATATGCGCCCGGCTTGAGGAGGACCTCCCGAAGCAAGAACGAGAACGCCCCGGCTCGACCGACACTGAGACCGATGAATTGTCCTTTCTGTCCCGTATTCGCGTCGATGACGCGATATCCATTCGAGTCGCAGAAGACACCGCTAAATTGCAGTCGCTAAAACCACTTAAACAATCCACCATAACTTCTATCTGTAAATCGCAGCCAGGGTAGGCGACGTCCAATCCTCGCCCTCTGCGCTTAGAGGCTGAATGGCAACTGAGCTGAACTCGCGCCTTGCCGTTCCCGACCGGTTCTCGGCCGCTGCAGAAGGTCCTTCCGTCATGTACTCCGAACCTTCATCGATCGCTCCTAGTAGCGGACCGTCGCTTCTGCCGTCGGCCCGTCGAAGCCGATTCCCCCATCCTCCATCGAACTATATCGCAGAGCATAGCCAGTTGATCGCGGTCATGTTATGACTGACGAAAAGAATCGTGCGGCCTTCGTGCGAAACGTCTCTCATTTTGCCGAGGCATTTTTTCTGGAAGGAGGCGTCGCCTACGGCGAGGACTTCGTCAACGAGCAGGATTTCGGGCTCGAGGTGGGCGGCTACTGCGAAGGCGAGGCGCATTTGCATGCCGCTGCTGTAGTGCTTCAGGGGGGTGTCGAGGAAGCGTTCGACTTCGGAGAAGGCTACGATTTCGTCGAACTTGCGGCGGATTTCAGCGGCGCGCATGCCGAGGACGGCGCCGCTCATGAAGACATTTTCGCGTCCGGTGAGCTCGGGGTGGAAACCGGTGCCGACTTCGAGAAGGCTGCCGATGCGGCCGTGGAGTTCGGCGCGTCCTTCGGTGGGGCGGGTGACGCGGGCGAGGATTTTGAGGAGGGTGCTTTTGCCAGCGCCGTTGCGGCCGATCAGGCCGACGACTTCGCCTTCTTTTACGTCGAAATTGATGTCCTTCAGCGCCCAGATGTAGGGCGAGCCGCCGTTGGCGTTCTTGTTCGCGCTCTTGGTCCCGTTCGAGCTCGCCAGCTCGCCATTGGCAACACGGGATTCGAGCTTACCGCCGAGCAGGCGGAGCGGAGCGCGCAGCGCGTCGCCGATCGCGTGGCTCAGCGCGCTCTGCTGCCTGGGCTGGCCGATGCGGTAGCGCTTGCCCAGGCCTTCCACTTGAATCACGGTCCGGCTCATCAGCTAACCATCCAATCAGGATATGTCTGCCCACAAAACCTCATGCCGCTCTCTCATCTCGCGCTGGGTCGTCCGAGCCCTTAAGAAGCAAGAAACGGGCATCGCAGTTGACGCAGCGAAACGGACGTACTCCGATTGCGCGGAGAAGATACTTCTCCACGGCGCCGTGCCGATGCGACCGAAATACCTCCGAGCTACCACAATGTGGACAAAGTCGTCTGGAGTCAGGCTTCATTTCCTTACACCGCATCCCCAATTGCCGCTTCATGCATCCGCGGAGTCATTGAAAATCCTCGAAGTGATCCCAATACCTCTCATCTTCCGCGACTCTTTGAAATGCGGCAAGGTTCAGCACCGGCATTGTGACTTCGGAGAAGTCCCTGCGGTTCCGACGCACGAAGGAAACCGCCTTGCGGATGGACGGCATCCACATATCGTCCAGAAGAATGTATCCGCCCATCTTGCATGTCAGCCCGCATAGCGTGAATTCCACCAGGGTGTCATCGAAGCGATGGTTACCGTCAATGAAAATCACATCGTATTGAGTTCCGTCGCTTATCATGCGTGGAACAGCGAGAAACGATTTTTCTTCGATTAACCGGAACGATTTACTCATTCCAACGGCGCGCGCGTTTTGTACTGCTATTCCTGCCCAACCCTTGCTCTCAAATGGATCGATCGCAGTGTGTGTGGCGGCTGGATTGGCACTGATGGCGGCCAGAAAATACAGAGTGCTGAAGCCGTAAGCGCAGCCAATCTCCAGGGTCCGTTCCGCTTTAGTGTCGCGGCAAAGACGATAGAGACACACGCCCTCTTCCGCCGAGATTCTAGTATCCGGGCGCAGTTTGTGTTTTTGCCCGTCCGATCCGGTTTGTGGCTGTCCCGAATACATCGAGCGCAGCACGCTCGAAAACGGCTCGCCGATTTCAGCGAGCTTACCGAGGTCCGTTTGCTCTGGCTGAGACGTGTTCCCAGAATGCCACAGCGCCTGTTTGGTTTTGCTCAGCGCCGAATAGACCCTCGGATTCAGGCGCGCTTTCAGAAATGATTTAGTCTTGTTCACAGCGAAACGCTCACTGGCTCACACCGCGTCTCTGATTTTCGATTCCAACAACTGAAAAGCGGACGCGTTCTGCAACATGGTTGACAATTTTAGAGCATGTTTTTTGGCTAGCCTGAGGCCATAGCGCTTGCTCAGATTTTTAACCTGTTTCAGCGTCCGGCTCATCCGCTAACCACCCGATTCGGAATATGCGTCAAACAGGGCACCTCTTTAAATTATGCCTTACCGGAGCGGACCAAGTACGGAAAAACCTGCTTTCCTGATGCGCGGCGAATGCGGGTTCGTCTGTTCGATTTTTCATCCCTGTACTTGTATTGCCAGATTGGACAAACGGTACCATTCGCACGTCTGAAGCACGAGTTCAAAATTCGGCAAGGAAGCCCGGCAAACAAACTCGTTCGTAGCAGGCGCAGAAATGAAAATCAAATGTGCGATAGCAACGATTGCAATTCTCGGTGGTCTGGCGTCACTGGCTTATGCCCAGCGACCATCGGCTACTTGTCCAGTGCATGATGTTTTGGGTCATCCTACTGGAGCCCCCATCGACGCCAAAGGGCAATGCGAGTACGAACATTCAATAGATGGGGGCGATTCAATTCACTATTTTCGAGCGTCTTGTTACTACTGAGCATGTTGTGTACGCAGTAAGAACTGGCAGCTTCGAAAAGGATTTTATCAATACCTACCTCTAACCGAGCAGGACGAAACTTCCCCGGCCGTTGACCTGGTTTATCGTTGGCCCAATGTCATGTGGGTTTGCCTAGAATTTTCTTCCAGGGCTGCGACGAGCTTAGCTGAGTTGGCTTTTGAAACGATCTTGTGAATGCCTAGCTTCTTCGCCTCGGCTTCGGGGGTTACGCTGCCCGCTTTGAGAACTCTGGCTAATTTGAACAAGGATTCCTTCGTCCGCGCGGAGCGACAAGCTCTGGAACACATCCTCTCCGGCACGATCGAGATGAGTTGAGAGCAGCACTCGACCGGCAGGGACGGGGACTTGCGCTGGTTCATGACCCATGTTGAGGGCTATGGCGAGACGATCATTCCCTTGGCGTCGTTCGTAGCTTAGAATGTTGCCCTCAACACCGACCGCTTCAATTGCCCCGTGTGTAAGCAGCGGATTGCCTCGATGTAGCTCAATGAGACGGTGATACAGATTCAGTAGCGATTCGTGAGACTCGGACATCGCCGCGATATTTGCGCTCGCATGATCTGGTCCCAAAGGGAGCCATGGGGTTCCGGTAGTAAAACCCGCGCGAGGTGATCCGTCCCACGGCATCGGAGTTCGCTCGGGATCGCGGCCTAATCCTAACCCGGGCTCATTTTTCTCAGCCGGATCCTGGACCTGTTCGGGCTGGA
Source organism: uncultured Acidobacteriota bacterium (assembly GCA_963790945.1). Taxonomy (GTDB): domain Bacteria; phylum Acidobacteriota; class Terriglobia; order Acidiferrales; family UBA7541; genus Palsa-295. The sequence continues at coordinate 144,612 of CAWBRH010000024.1, read as the reverse complement.
TTGGAACGTCCTTCATTCCAATTTCTTCTCCATAATAAATCGTCGGCGTGCCGCGCAAAGTAAGCAATAGCATCGCGGCAACCCGTGCCTGAGCCTCACCGATTCTCGACGCGATCCGCGCTTTATCGTGATTTCCCAGCACCCAGTTTGGCCACGCCCCGCGCGGCAACGCCGCTTCGTACTTGTCCATGATCTCAGCGATACCGGGCGCGTTCCATGCACTTTGAATAAGCTGAAAGTTGAACGGCAACTGCGCGCCCTTCAGATCGCGCCCGTAGTAAGTAACCAGCTCTTCGATGGGTAGATAAATTTCACCAATCAGAACACGATCCGGGTAGGCGTCCAGTACAGCCCGCATCTCGGCAACAATCTCGTGAACTTCCGGTCGATTGGCGGTATACAGCGGCAACAGCCGCTTGTATGACGATTCACCGGGAACGAAACCAGGATTCACAGGATTATCGCGAAACTGGTCGTCCTTGATCAGCATCCAGAGAACATCCACGCGAAACCCGTCCACGCCGCGATCGAGCCAGAATCGCAAAACGTTGTACATGGCTTGCTTCACCGCAGGATTTCGCCAGTTAAGATCCGGCTGCTCTTTCAAGAATGAATGGTAGTAGTACTGCCTTCTCGTCTCATCCCATTCCCACGCTGGGCCGCCGAAATGGCTCAACCAGTTATTCGGTAGACCGCCTTCGTGCCCTGTGTCTTTCCAGATGTACCAGTCTCTTTTCGGATTATCGCGAGAGCTTCGACTCTCGAGAAACCATGGATGCTGATTCGAGGTATGGTTGGGGACGAAATCCAGAATGACGCGAAGGCCTCGGGAGTGGGCCTCGACGATCAACCGGTCGAAATCCGCAAGGTTGCCAAAAATTGGCGCTATGTCGCAATAATTCGCAACGTCATATCCGAAATCCGCCATCGGCGAAGGGTAAATCGGAGAAATCCAAATCGCATCGATGCCAAGACCCACAACATAGTCAAGGCGTTGAATGATTCCCGGAAGATCCCCAATTCCATCTCCGTTGGTATCCTGAAACGACCGCGGATAAATTTGATAGATGACGCCACTCTGCCACCACTTCAAATCTTCCATTCGCGCGAGCCCCTTAAATCATTAGTCCAAATCAATATGGCCCAAGGTAAAATCAATGTGCAAGCTGTAAGCCGAATTGCCTCCCAAGGATTTTTCCCTGATTCGATAACTTAGATCGATGACGAAGCTATGATTAACGACCTCTGGTACAAAAACGCAATCGTCTATAGCCTCTCCGTTGGGACCTACCTCGATACCAATGCCGACGGAGTCGGCGATTTTCAAGGCCTTCTGCGCCGGCTGGACTATTTACAGGGCCTAGGTATAACGGCGATATGGTTGCTTCCGTTCCAGCAGTCACCAGGCCGCGACGATGGCTACGACATTTCCGACTATTACGCAGTGGATCCCCGCTACGGTTCGCTGGGAGACTTCGTCGAGTTCACGCAGGGATGTAGACAGCGGGGCCTTCGAGTCCTGATCGATCTGGTTGTGAATCACACTTCAGATCAGCATCCGTGGTTTCAAGAGGCGCGCAAAGATACGAAGTCAAAGTATCGCGATTGGTACGTGTGGTCGAAGAAGAAACCTCGAAACGCGAACAAGGGCATGGTCTTCCCGGGCGTCCAGAAGTCCACATGGAATTACGATGATGTGGCGAAGGCCTGGTATTTCCACCGGTTCTACGATTTTCAGCCCGACTTGAATACTTCCAATCCGGAAGTGCAGGCGGAAATTTTAAAAATAATGGGATTCTGGCTTCAACTAGGTGTTTCCGGATTCCGCATGGATGCGGTGCCTTTCGTCATTTCTGCCAAAGGCCCCAATGTTCGACGGCCCGTTGAGAATTACGACATGCTTCGCATGTTTCGCGAATTTCTCACTTGGCGCGTAGGTGATGCCATCATTCTCGCGGAAGCGAACGTAATTCCGCACGTGGACATGAACTACTTCGGAACCTCCGGCGAGCGCTTGCAAATGTTGTTTAATTTCGAGGTGAACCAACATGTCTTTTACGCACTCGCTTCCGCCGACGCTCGCCTTCTGATCAAAGCCTTACAGACGACGAAGCCGCGCCCTGCCACTGCGCAATGGGCCCAATTCCTGCGGAATCACGATGAGCTCGATCTTGGCCGCCTGACCAAGAAGCAACGCGAGGCAGTTTTCGCCGCATTCGGTCCCGAACCGAATATGCAGCTTTACAAGCGAGGGATTCGACGCCGTTTGGCTCCAATGTTACAAGGTGATCGCCGGAGGCTCGAGCTCGCCTACAGCCTGATGATGACTCTTCCCGGCACTCCCGTGTTCCACTACGGCGACGAAATCGGAATGGGTGACAATCTTGATCTGCCCGAACGCAACTGCGCCCGCACGCCCATGCAATGGTCCAACGAGCCGCAAGCCGGATTCACGGAAAGCGATAAGCCCGTACTTCCGGTCATCTCCCAGGGTCCTTACGGGTTCGAGCACGTGAATGTCGCCGCGCAGAAGCGCGATCCCAACTCCTTAATGGACTGGACCGAACGCATGATCCGTATGAGGAAGGAGGTTCCCGAAATAGGCTGGGGCGATTTTTCAATCATCCCACAGGCAAACCCGAGGTCTTTGCGATCCGCTATGACTGGCGCAACAATTCCGTTCTCTTCGTGCACAACCTGAGTGCTATCCCCACAGAAATCGCATTTGGCTCTGTGCGAAAGTCGATGGCCAGCTCGTCAATCTTCTGGCGAACGATCACAGCACTCCCGACGCCTCGGGCAAACATCGCATTCTGCTCGAGCCCTACGGCTACCGTTGGTTCCGCATTGGCGGGCTCGATTACCTGCTGAAGCGAACCGAAATCTAGTCGCCAGCCAACTGGCATTACATTGCAATTCCCTCTGCGATCGAGTCGGAGGCAGACAACGGGATGGCTCGACTTAGCTGCTCCGCTAGCGTCGGAACGCGGCGGCTCCGCGTTATTAGAGAGCATGACGTCCAAGCCCCTTGCCTAAAGCGGCTGCGGTAGCTCCCGCCCACGTTTAAGGCTGAGGTTGGGCGACAGATTCGCGCCCTGCAGACGTCCATGCAAATCGAGTTAAAACGGAGCCAGCAACGATAGAGACGCTGGCGATTTTCCTTAAACGGGCGGAGGTCTCGCGACGGTTCGATGTGAGCGCCAAGAGACGCAGCGCCAACGGAAGCGGTCCTGAGAGAAAACCGCCAACGCGGGTTAGCCATCCGCTTCTGCCCCGCTTCAACGGGTTCAACGCCGGACTTTTTCGAAGTTCGATCGAGGCGCCTACCACCGTCTCAGTTGCAGCGGCCGCGATTCCAATCGCGTTCAAAGCAGGAATGCTGTGGTTGCGGAGTTCCAGCATTGCCGCTGCCGTTCCCATTCCGGAAGCGGCGAAATGTAACGGAAGCATTCTCGCGTTTGCACTCCAAACGGGGATTGCGGTAGCGCCGATGAGCACGCCGGTATAGGAGGCTAATGATGCTCCGGAGATCAACGACAGAAAGTCACCCATACTCGCAACGGCTCGAACAGGTCGTGCTCGATCGCTACGCCGCAGCAGAAAGAAAAGCCGCTGCTGCGCTGCTGCTTGAAAAAACAAAGAGCGTCCAGGACCCTACCGACATCGGGCTTTGTATTTTAAAAACTCGCAGCATGTTGAGGAACCTTGAAGGCATACCGAGGTCTGCGATCAGGAGTGCGGGAGACACGGTACCGCCGATTGCTGCGAGGTAGCGCGCATCCCGTATAAGCCTAGAGGGAGCGCCCGTCATTTGAGCAGCCGCCGCAATGATCGCGGCAGCTCCAGCTGCACCTCCAGTAAAAAAGTAGAGAGGCACCTCAAAGGTCCAAGCAGGAGGTTTCAAGAGCGGCTTTCCGTAGTAACCGGTATCCGCGGACGGCTGCTGGAGTGACGTGTCGGGAAGCTTCAGTTTGCCGGGCACAATGCGGGCTTGTTCACGGATTTGGCGCAATCGGGCCTCGCGCACATCTAACAGCATATCTTCGTGAGTATGAGTTTCGTGCACGTTGCTCATCGTTGGCGGGCTCCCCCAAAATGCCAATAGTGATCCTACGAACATCAGACCGGCAGCCGCCCCCGCTGAGACCCATCCTTTTTTCAGTTGCACAGTCGGAACCTCAGGCGCATCTGGAAGGTTATAGCTTTGCGGATCGCCCCGTACGATAAACAATGCATGGATGCCCCCGACGCTCGAGTCGACGGGGTCATATAGATGCACATCATCGAAACCATTCTTTTTCAAATCAGTTATTCGATCGTGAGCGGACTGTCGCATATCTTCAAGAGCTCCGAAGCGAATTGATTCGGTAGGGCAGGCCGATTGCGCATGCAGGTTGCAGGCCGGACTTCTGACGGTCATAACAGAAAGTGCATTTGAAAGCGCGGCCGTCATCAGGATTGCGCTCGACAACGCCAAAAGGGACACGCTACGACGCAATATGCGCAACCGTTGCAGACGTCTGGCTGGATGTAAACGCCTCCAAACTCTGTGCGCACGATGGCGCCTGTGGGGCAGGCCTCGAGGCAGCCGGCATTTTCGCAGTGTTTGCAGACGTCTGACGAGAATGCCCACGAGTTGAAATCCGGAGCATTACCGCCAAACCCCGGAACCACTCCATTCTCGATGAACTTTACGTGGCGCCAAGTGGAGTGACCGAGAGAGCCTGTGTTGTCGTAGGATTGCCCGCTCCAATTGAATCCGTCGTCAGAGATTTGATTCCATTCCTTGCAAGCCACTTCGCAGGCTTTACAGCCGATGCATAATGTAGAATCTGTGAGAAACGCTGTAACCCTCATTGCGGCCACCGGCCTTTAGAGCCGCTGGGCTCCATTATCTCTTTCCATTCGCGAACCGCCTGCGAATCGCGCCCCCGCCGTCCTGCGAATACATTGCAGAGCAGCGCCTTCGTTTCCATGATTCGGACATTCGGTTCTTCTGAAATCGCTATCAGATCATTCACAACGTCGCCCTTCGCTATACCTTTGTAGCCCCAGTGATAGGGCAACCCCACTTGGTGAACCGTATGACCGTTAAGCTGGATCGGGCGCACGCGCGAGGTCACAAGCGCTCGTGCCTCTACAATTCCACGTGCGGTTATCACCGTGGCCCAGGCCCCATTGTCGATGTGGAGCTCCTCGGCAAGTTCCGGCGAGATCTCGCAGAATAATTCCGGCTGCAGCTCGACGAGATGCCGTAAGTACCGCGACATTCCGCCCGCGGTGTGGTGCTCAGTTAGCCTGTAAGACGTCAGGACGTAGGGGAACCTTGGATCAGGCGAGTTTGCGTAGCGGTTTTCAGAGTTCTCGAGTTTTTTCGCGGCGGGATCTGTGCCTTGGTGCCGGTATAAGCGGTTTTCAACGGGAGTTTCGAGCGGTTCGTAATGCGTGGGCAATGGCCCGTCTTGCAGTCCACTCGGGACCCAGAGCCAACCGAAGCCGTCGGGATGCATGATGAAAGGCCTGTCACCCGCGAGGGCGTCATCGCCCTGGGCGTCCTTGGCTGGTTGATACGCCGGAGATTTGTTGCTCGTGAAGTCGGGAACGTCATATCCCGTCCATTTCTTTTTGCTTTCGTCCCACCATACGAGTTTTTTGCGTTCGCTCCAAGGGCGCCCATCGGGACGTGCAGACGCGCGATTGTAGAGAATTCGACGATCGCTCGGCCATGCAAAGCCCCAGCCGTGACCATACCGGCCTTTCGGTTCTCGTTTCAGCGCTTTGTTTTCATCGGCACTCGGGAAAATTCCGGAGTAGATCCAGCACCCACAAGCCGTCGATCCATCTGCCTTCAAATTCTTATAACCGGAAACCAATTTGCGGTCCGCGACTGTCCAACCATTAATTTCCTTTAAAATTTCCTCCACGACGGGTTCGGCGACGCGTCCTTCCACCGGATAATCCCAAGTGAGGGCTCTGAGCCCCGCGTTTCGATTTCGACTGTCATCGAGAGCTTTCTGCTTCAGGCGCTGACCGAGATGAAAGATGAACCACGTTTCGCTGCGCGCATCTCCGGGCGGGTCGATGGCTTTTGAGTGAAATTGCACCAAACGCTGCGTATTCGTGAAGCACCCGTCTTTCTCTGCATGGCCAGCTGCTGGGAAAAGGAACACTTCAGTTTCAATATCAGGAGTGGCCAATTCGTGACGCAAAATCTCGGGTGAATCGCGCCAGAAGGAGGCTGTCTCGGTTTCGACCATGTCTCTCACGACTAGCCATTTCAGCTTGGCGAGCGCCTTTCGCTCGAGCCGCGAATTCGGAGCGCCTACGGCAGGATTCTGGCCCATCACGAATAGGCCCTCGACTTTTCCTTTTGCCATCTCCAGCCAGTAGCCCAGGTGTGAGTGATCCCCGGTTACGCGTGGCAGCCAGTCGAATCCGAAATTGTTTTCCTCTCGGGCCGCGTCGCCGTAATACGCCTTCATCAAGCTGACAGCATATTTATCAAAGTTGGCCCACCAGCCGGCTTTCGTCTTGTGTTTTTTGAGATATTCACCGAAAGAATTTGCGTCGGATTGAAAAAACGGCATAGGGAGATAGCCAGGAAGAATATCGTAGAGAGTGGGAATATCCGTAGAACCCTGAATGGAGGCGTGCCCTCTCAGCGCAAGAATTCCGCCTCCGGGCCGTCCGATGTTTCCGAGCAATAGCTGCAGGATCGCGGCAGCACGGATGATTTGCACCCCATCAGAATGCTGCGTCCAGCCTACCGCGTAGCAAATTGCTGCAGTCTTTTCAGGTCCTGACGCTGAGCAGAACGTCTCTGCCACTTTTTGGAAAACGTCGCGGGGAATGCCGCAAGCACTTTCGACGAGTTCCGGAGTATATCTCGCGAAATGCCGTTTCAGTACCTGATAAACGCACTTCGGATGCCTTAGCGTGAGGTCCTGCTCGTAAACGCTCTCTTGACTATTCTCTCCGCCTCGGTCTTTTGCATGCCCCCCATGGCCATGGCTCGCATTTCCGCCATTCTTAGCCGGCGAGTTTCGATAGGCCCAGGTTTCGGAGTCATATTCTTTCTTCTGTTCGTCCCAACCAGAAAAGACACCATCCAGATCCTCTGTATCCTTGAAATCATCACGCAGCAAGACCGAGGCATTCGTGTAACTCAGTACGTATTCGCGGAAATCCTTTTCGTTTTCGAGCACATAGCGAATTAGGGCTCCAAGCAAAACTATGTCAGAGCCGGCTCGCAAGGGGACCCATACGTCGGCCATCGCCGAAGTGCGCGTAAATCTCGGATCGATGTGAATGATTTTTGCGCCCCGTTCACGCGCCTCCATCACCCACTGGAAGCCGACCGGATGATTCTCGGCCATGGAAGAGCCCATGATCAGAATTGCGTCGGAGTTTGCCAGATCTTGTTGCGCGGTTGTTGCCCCACCTCGTCCGAACGATGTGCCCAGACCGGGCACAGTAGAACTGTGTCATATCCTGGCCTGATTGCTCACGCACACCATACCCAGCCCGGCGGTGAACAACTTCTTGATAAGATAGTTTTCTTCATTATCGAGGGTTGCGCCGCCGAGGTGCGCAATCGCGGTCGTATTCATCACGACCTCACCGTCTTTTGTTTCAACGAAGCTGCGATCGCGCGATTCCCACACTCGATCAGCGACCATGTCCATTGCCGTCTCTAAGTCAAGGTCCTCCCATTCCGTACCGCAGGGCCGCCGATAGCGGACTTTTGTCAAGCGTCCCGGATGCGTGAGCAGTTCGAAACTCGCTGATCCCTTTGGGCAAAGGCGACCACGCGAAATGGGCGATTTCGGATCACCTTCGATGGAAATCAAGTGCCCATCCTTGTGAAACACCAATTGACCGCAACCAACGCCGCAATACGGACACACTGAGGGCGTCACTTCGGCACCGTCACACCGGCTGCGAAGTTGCGTTGTATTTTCGCTCATCGCCTCAGGACCCGTGCCATCGCGACGATTTATGATTTGCTGAACCAACGGCCAGCGGAGCAATGATTGGAACACCGAACCCTTCCATCTGCTCGCCCGTTTACCCAATTCTCTGGGCAGAGCCATACAATTTCACCCTAAACAAGCGCCCACGCTAGGGGTATCGATTCTTGCCTGTAGATTTGCCGCAGAATCGGCGTAGCAGTTGTGCCGACCGACCGCCGCTACCGCTGAAATTAACTACGCGCGCGATTACTGCAAATCGAGAGCGGGGCTACAGAATTGCCCCTATGGAATTTTCAGTGCATTGCCCACAGATTTAAGAAACGGATTTTCTATGGATGTCTAGGGAGGCTCTATGGAATCAGCAATACGAAATACCTGGAAGGCCGCTTTGATGCGGGGCACGTTCCTGGGTCTATTGTTCGCCGCTGCACCAGTGCTGGTCTTTGGACAATCGAGTCAATCACCTCAAGACTCAAAATTCGCCTCGGATGCCGCTTCAGGCGGAATGACGGAAGTGAAACTCGGACACCTTGCCCAGGAAAATGGTTCCTCAAACACCGTCAAGGAATTTGGGCGCCGAATGGAAACAGATCACACCAAAGCGGGTGACGAGTTGAAGCAAGCGGCTTCTCAATCGAACATCTCGCTACCATCCGGGATGACTACCGAGGATCAATCGACATACAACAGGCTCTCGAAACTGCACGGCGCTGCTTTTGACCGGGCATACGCTCAAGCCATGGTGAAGGACCACGAGAAGGATGTCGCCGAGTTCGAAAAAGAAAGTCGAACGGGACAAGATCAATCCATCAAATCATTTGCCCAGCAGACCTTGCCCACTTTGAAGGAGCACCTGCGGCTGGCGCGAGAGATGGAGAAATCCGTTTCTGGCTCTTCAAGCGCCGGTTCTTACTAGCTCTGGCAGCAATCGACGGGATGTCGTCGGTCTTGGATTAGTTAATTTTGCGGCTCAGAAGGCGTTCATAACTTCGGGTTCTTACGTGTGAAAATTATTGATGACAACGCTCATGAGAATCATGAAGGCGGGCGCCTTCTCGGCCGTTACCGCGGTTGTTGCGCTTACAGGTAATGTGCTCGGAAACGGTCTCGCTCCGCAGCAGCATCACAAAACCGTGCTCACCGAAGTTTTTAGCGACCCGGACTTCCAGTTAACAGGCGTAACCGTGTCCAAAGCCGGGCGGCTTTTCGTCAACTATCCTCGCTGGTCAGATCACTACCGTTATGCAGTCGTCGAAATCCAGTCAGGTAAGGCTCGTCCGTTTCCGGATCAGGAATGGAACATATGGAATGGTAAGTTGGAAACAGCCGCTTCCCATTTCGTGTGCGTACAGAGCGTAGTTGTCGATGACAAAGACAGGCTGTGGATAGTTGACGCAGCCGCTCCGTTGATGGGCCCTGTTGTAACTGGTGGCGCCAAGCTCGTGGGCATTGATCTCGCCTCGAATCAGATTGTCAAAACAATTCCGATTGGTTCAGATGTGATTCATCCGAATAGCTACTTAAATGACGTCCGGATTGATACGTCACGCGATACGGCTTACGTCACCGACAGCGGCGCTGGCGGAATAGTGGTGGTGAATTTGACCAACGGCCACGCAGCGCGAAAGCTGGATGGTGACAAATCGGTGTCGCCCGATCCGGACACTAAGATAGTGATCCAAGGCAAACCGCTGTTAGATATGGCTGGCGAAACTCCGAAAATTTATTCGGACGGCATTGCGCTCTCTCCTGATGGAGAATATCTGTACTATCAGGCTCTAACCTCATCTTCATTGTACCGCGTGAAAACCGACCAGCTTCGTGCGGCATCTTCTCAGAGTATCTCTCCGGAAAAAATCGCGAGCACGTTTCCAGCGGACGGTTTATGGATGGACAGAGAAGGCAATTTATATTTGAGCGGTTTACAGCAGAGCGCTGTTTTTGTCAGAGATAAAGATGGAACGTTAAAGGAGCTTATCTCCGACGATCGGCTTCGTTGGCCGGATACGTTTAGCGAGGGGCCTAAAGGCGATATTTATATTTCGACCTCGCACTTAAATGAGTCTCCACGCTTCAACCAAGGGAAGAGCGTGCGAACTCAACCTTACGCAATCTTTCGTTTCAAGCCTAACCCGTAGTAGTTAACGCCCGAAACGTATTCGTTGGCTTTCAAGAAAAAGGAGAGGGGAACGTGGCACAGGATGATAATAGATTTTCCCGTCGGCAGATCGTTAGTGGTCTGAGTGTTGGTCTCGCGGCGACGGTCGTCCGTCCCACGTTTACCGAGAATATGACGCAACCGGCATCCGGACCATTGCAGGATCCCACCGCCAAATATTCCAAACCACCTTTCAAAGCACAGTCGCAACCGTGGCCGGGCCTCGCCAGCAAAATGGAGCCTCGTCCCGATCATGGCGAAACCAGCTACCGTGGATCGGGCCGTCTAGTAGGCCGAAAAGCTCTAATCACAGGCGGTGACTCTGGAATGGGCCGTGCGGCGGCCATAGCTTACGGTCGAGAAGGCGCCGATGTCGCCATAAGCTACTTGCCCGCCGAAGAGCCCGACGCACGCGAGGTCGTCAATCTCATCGAAAAGGAAGGTCGTGTTTCTGTTCCAATTCCTGGCGATCTGCGCGAGGAGGCCTTTTGCCAGCGATTGGTATCGGAAGCGGTTCGAGGGCTAGGCGGGCTCGACATTGTCGTTAGTAATGCGGGCAGACAACAAACCCACGAATCCATCGCCGACATTTCCACTGAGCAATTCGACTGGACGATGAAGACGAATATTTATGCGCCGTTCTGGATTTTCAAGGCTGCCCTACCTCATCTTCCTCCAGGATCAGCGATCATTGCGACCACCTCAGTGCAAGCCTATGATCCTTCTGCAGATCTCTACGATTACGCGCTCACGAAGGCTGCGACGATGAATTTCGTCAAGTCGCTCGCGAAACAGCTCGGTCCAAAAGGTATTCGTGTGAATGGAGTGGCCCCGGGTCCGGTCTGGACACCATTACAAGTAAGCGGCGGGGCAACGCAGGAAAAGCTGCAAAAATTCGGAGAGACCACACCCTTGGGGCGGCCAGGTCAACCGGCCGAATTGGGTTCCATTTATGTCCAACTGGCGGCAAGCGACGCCAGCTTCGCAACCGGCCAAATATACGGTTCCGCGGGAGGAAACGGGCAACCGTAGATTCTTTTTTGCTACGGCGAGTCAACTGGCCGATTTGAGCCCGTAAAAGACCAGCGAATACAAGCGGCCAATACACCGATTTCGCCAGCATAGTACAGGGTTCCGTGAAGTGTTTTGTCGCGTTTCTGTGTGTTTTAATTTCACCGCGTCAGCTAGGATTCTTTCGATTTAAAAGGGGGTGGAACTTGTTTGGAAAAATAAAATCACTTCGGGAACTATTCGAAATCGAGTTAGGATACGCATACGACTGCGAGAAAAAGCTAGTGGAGAAGGGCCTTCCTGGCATGATCGAGAACGCCAGCTCCCACGAACTACGATCCGCGCTCGAGCAACATCTTGAAGAAACTCGCCGGCACGTAACCCGCTTAGAGCGCGTTTTTTCGTCGTCCGGCATCGAACCACGGACCGAATCAAATGCGGTTCTTGGTGAATTAACGAGCGCCGCCAAGGATTCTGTCTCGCACATCGAGGATTCGCCCTTACGGGACGCAGCACTCATCGTGAACGGCAATTTTGTCGAGCACTATGAGATCGCCCTTTATGGGTCACTCGCGGCATTCGCGAAAGGCCTCGGTTTGGGCGATGCAGCCCAATTGCTGAGCGAAACACTGGCCGAAGAAAAGGCGGCGGATGCAAAGCTTTCGGAAATCGGCGAGGCTCTGCTGGCGAAACAATACGGCAAGCGCCAGGCAGCGGCGAGCTAGTAGTCAGCTTATGGGTCTCAACTTCTGCGCGGCCCAGATGAGAGCGCCCGAAAAGTCAACGAATAGTGCAATGTTGCTACCGGCGGGATGCTGTGCGCCTACAGTTGACGCGCTGCTCGGCTGAGAATATAGACGGATCGCCGGTCTACGATGTGAGACCAGCGCGCCCAGCCCTCGTCCGATCGCTTCCGAAAGCGCATCTTTGCAACGGACAGAAGCGAAACCCGACAACGTCCCCGAATTCCGGCTTGTCCCGGTGCCATCCGATTCCGGCACCCGCAGCGTACTCGTTGATACCAATTTGCTTAAAACTGTGAACTGGGTATCCAGTGAATTGCGCAACCCTTGTGCGAAGCTTATCCAGAAATGCCGGTGGGTCCGCGGCCGTCTGGACTTCGCGCCGCGTGTAATCGTAGCGGAGACCGTACGAAACGACACGGCGGTTTCCCACATGACCATGAAATTCAAAAGGTTTCAGCGGCAAAGTGCCAAGCGCTGCCGTAAGTTCTTTCTCCTCCGCCTTGCTGACGAAGTTCTCTTGATATCGAAAGCTCGGGGGAGCCGTCGTAGGTTCTGAAGTCACAAAATCAAATCGTCGTTTTTGACGCCAGATAAGGGCGCGACATGATGTGAGCTAACGAATCGCTGGGACGGTTGTTCTGTGGGCTCATGAGCCGGATCATTCGTACCAGGATGCCAGTGCCCTTTCGTGTGTAGAAGAGGGAACATTCATAAGTCGTCTTGGACAATTCCGACTCCTGAGCTGGATAATGTCTTTCCACCCACGCTCGAGCTGCTAATCCTAAGAGAATGCCAACTAGCTCAAATTCTAATAGGTGTTTCCGTCGCGAAATCGAAGCGAAAGGTAGCGCGCATACGTGAGTTCAGGTATGGCACTTCGCGCCTGACCCGTCACAATTTAGCCGTTCGACTAATGCCGAGGTTCAAACGATGAAGAAACGCAAGCTTTCCGCTCGCAAGGTTGCCCCTACCGCTGAAAAGCTCACTAGACCGTCAACAAAACTGACTCCGACGCGAACTCCTACCGACGTGCGCACACAAACAGACGGTGGCGAAACACACCAAATGACAAAGTCTGCCGAAGCGTTCCTTACGACTAATCAAGGCCTCCCCATTTCGGACAATCAGAATTCCCTCAAGGCCGGCAAGCGCGGCCCAACGATGCTTGAAGATTTTATTCTGAGGGAGAAGATCACCCATTTTGATCACGAACGCATTCCTGAGCGCATCGTTCACGCGCGTGGTGTCGGGGCACATGGCTACTTTCAGCCATACGAGTCTCAAAAGCACGTAACCAAAGCTGCATTTCTAGCCGATCCAAAAGTGAAAACTCCGGTCTTCGTGCGGTTCTCGACCGTGGCGGGTGAGCGAGGTTCCGCCGACTTACCGCGCGACGTACGCGGTTTCGCGACCAAGTTTTATACGTCCGAGGGCAATTTCGATCTAGTCGGCAATAATATCCCGGTGTTTTTTATTCAGGACGCAATCAAATTTCCGGACTTGATCCATTCCGTCAAACCTGAGCCGGACCGCGCATTTCCACAGGCCGCTACCGCGCACGACACATTTTGGGATTTCATTTCGCTGATGCCCGAATCGCTGCACATGATCATGTGGGCGATGTCGGACCGGGCGATTCCCCGGTCGTTACGGACAATGGAAGGCTTCGGAGTGCATACGTTCAGGCTGATCAATGACGCCGGCGATCAAAAGTTCGTGAAGTTCCATTGGAGACCGACGATCGGCAACAGCTCAGTGCTGTGGGATGAAGCGCTCAAGATCAATGGAACGGATCCCGATTTTCACCGGCGTGATTTATGGGAGGCCATTTCCTCAGGGTATTTCCCGGAGTACGAGCTAGGGCTGCAGATCTTTGACCAAGCATTCGCCGATAAATTTGAGTTTGACGTTTTGGACGCCACGAAAATTATTCCGGAAGAATTGGTACCGCTGGAAATGGTCGGCAAAATGGTTCTCGATCGCAACGTCGACAATTTCTTTGCTGAGACCGAACAAGTAGCGTTCTGCCCGAGTCACATTGTGCCCGGTATTGATTTTTCCGAAGATCCCCTGCTCCAGGGACGTTTGTTCTCTTATTTGGATACGCAACTCAGCAGACTCGGCGGACCAAACTTTCATCAGATTCCGGTCAACGCGTCGAAATGCCCATTTCACAATCTGCAACGCGATGGCATTCATCAGATGACCTTGCAAAAAGGACGCGTGACCTACGAACCGAATTCGCTCGATCCCGAGGGGCTGCATGAGTCGGCAGAGCGAGGATTTCGGACTTCCCAAAGGCCGATGGATGGTAGTCCAGTCCGGCTGCGCTCGGAGTCGTTCGCGGATCATTACTCACAAGCGCGACTCTTTTACCGTTCTCAGACCGACCCGGAGCAGAAACATATAGCGCAGGCATTGATCTTCGAACTATCCAAAGTCGAAACCGAAGCAATCCGTTTTCGGATGCTCGGCCATCTACAGTGGATCGATGAGGTTTTGGCGGATCGCGTGACACGCGGGCTTGGGGCGGAAGGCCGCGCCGAGAAAATTACTCCCGCTCGAAAGCCTATCGACCTTCCGCCGAGCCCGGCACTTTCGCTTTATTCGCGCGTGAAACCGATGCTCAAAGGCCGGAAGATTGGAATTGCTCTCGGAGCGGGATTTGACCGAAAGCTGCTCAAGAAGGTTCAAAGCGAAATCGAGAAAGAGAGCGCGACCTTTGCTCTGATCACATCCAAGCCGCAGGGTGAACTCGATTCGAGTGATACGCTGCAGCCGGGCGAGATGGCGCTGCGAGGCGCGCCGTCGGTATTGTTCGATGCGGTCGTCATCTTATCCGGTCAGAAGGGCGACCAGGATCTCGCTAAAAATCCTAACGCCGTCTCCTTTCTGATGGATGCATTCCGTCATTGTAAAGCCATCGCGTGGTCAGGAATTCCCACACTCACCACAAAGGCTCAGCTTTCGCCCGGAGAAGGGTTGATCGATCTGAATGGAGAAGACAGCATCGAAGACTTTATCGAAGCAGCCCGCACGAGCCGTTTCTGGGAACGCGAAAGTGAAACTCCTGGAGTTGTCTAGCTCGCCCGCTGCGACTCTACGACTCTACTTTGAGGAGCGAGAAACCTGGCAACGTGACAGACCGACACGAATATCCCAACTCGCGAATGTTCCTACTGCGAGCTGAACTATTATTGTGCTACTTTGTATCCACACTGCAGCATACTTGTCGCGTGTTTCTTACAAGAGGCCATCTTTCGATACGTAACTAGGGCGGTCGGATTTAACCCATGAGGCAGTTTCGAAACATTGCTATTTGGATTATCCTTGTGGTTCCGACCTTGCCAATGTTCGCGCAGTCGTCAGCCCAGGATATAAAAAATGTCTTTTGGCAACCGAATGAACTGCAGCAGGGATCGGTTGCCTTTATCACGGTTGAGCTTGAGCGGGTTCCTCGTCGTCTGACAGGCAAGTTGGTGGGCAAGAATCTTGCATTTTTCGCGTCGGACAATCCCAAGATCTGGTACGCGCTGGCCGGCGCGGACTTGAAACACAGCCTGGCACTTACGATTTAGCCGTTGCCGCGGTTAACCCTGGGAATCGCGTCGCGCGGTCCACGAAGCAGGTGGATATTAACGCGGCCGACTTTGGCGTCGGCGAGGCCAACGTACCGGAGAATTTTGTCGAGCCGGATGAGGCAAGTAAGAGAAAAATCGCCGCGGACCGGATACTAAAGAATCGCGCCTTTTCGCACCTCATAACCACACCACAATGGTCAGGCGATTTTGTGACACCTGTACAGGCGAAGGCGACCAAATCGTTTGGTATGACGAGAATGTTTAATGAGGAGCTGACAAGCACCCATCGGGGCACAGATTTCCCGATAAATGAGGGATCGCCGGTTGTGGTGTCGAACTCGGGGACTGTTGTGTTAGCGTCAGAACTGTTCTATGAGGGCAACTGCGTAATCGTGGACCATGGGCAGCGATTCTTCACCATCTATATGCACCTATCAAAGATAGGGGTTAACGTAGGAGACAAGTTGCGGAAGGGCGAGCGGTTGGGACTTTCGGGACAAACCGGACGCGTGACGGGGCCACATCTGCATCTCGGGGTGCGATGGAATGGAGCCTATTTAGATCCGATGAAGCTCCTGGCATTGACTCTACCCACGCTACAAACACCTCAGCGTAAATAAATCGGCCGCTGGGCCTTAGACCGGGCGTCGGAGCGGCGTCCGACTGGCCCGCAAAGTCCAAGTTTCAACGGAAAACCATGCGCAACTGATTAACGTGTTTTAGATCCGAAATAGGCACGAGTGGAATTCAAGTCATTGCGGTATCCGAGGTGAAGACCTACCTGAAGATGATCTGGTCGAAGAAGCGCGCTTAGATCGATTTCGGAGCTTGTTATAATCGCGGACTCCCCCTACCCATGCGAGTAAATCTTCTGTCGTCATGAAATTCAGAATTCGTTCGCGCTTCACACCGGCTAACAAAGCAGATGCTGTGCTGAACTCCATAAACCGAAGCTGCGACGGTCCATGAGAGTCGGTTCCCAACGAAATTCGGCATCCTTCTTTCGCGGCCAGCCGAACAAGATCGGGACTCAAGTCTTGGCGATCTGGATAGCCATCGATCTCGACGGCTTTGTCGAGTTTTGCCGCCTCGCCAAAGACGCGCGGCCAGTCCGCACTCAGCCCCATCCTAAAGTTGTAGATACGGCCTCGCGGATGTCCGAGAATTTGAATTGTTGGATTGCGTAGAGCCGACAGATAGCGTTCCGTTTGATCTTCCAATCTCCGTAGGGATGAGTGGAAACATCCAAGGACAATATCTAGTCGGGCAAGCGATGCCGGGCTCATGTCGCCTTCTCCCTTGGGATTCAGGTTCAATTCGATCGACCGCAGCACACGGAATCTCTTACCCGATGACGCGATGGACGCATTGAGACTGTCGATCTCCCTACCTTGCCGAGCCAGCTGT
The DNA here is from genome assembly GCA_963790945.1 of uncultured Acidobacteriota bacterium. GTDB lineage: Bacteria > Acidobacteriota > Terriglobia > Acidiferrales > UBA7541 > Palsa-295. The sequence continues at coordinate 127,736 of CAWBRH010000024.1, read as the reverse complement.
TCTTCATCGATACCTCCCGCGATCTTCAGTCCTTTCGCATGGTCCGTGATGGCAATGTATTCATAGGCGCGGTCCAATGCTGCCGCAGCCATTTCCGCAATCGTGGAGCTGCCATCGCTCCAATCGCTGTGCATTTGTAAGTCGCCCTTGATATTTGAGAGCCACTGATTCTTCGCCGCTAGGGCGACACGCGCTTCGTCAATCGTGAGGAATCCAGAGCGGATAGGCGGTGGCTGGGACGTTTTTGGACGACTCTTTATCCACTCTCGGATAAGGCGGGCGATGTACGGGCCGACCCCAGATAGCTCAGTCACCGGACGACGCGACCGGATTAGAGCAACGGCTTCTACGTCCCAAAGAAACGCTCTGCGCGACGCTCGCCTTAAAGCCCGCTGAGCCGGAGGACGAGATGATTCGGCCTCAAGCGCCAATAGTTCTGCAATTTCCGCATTTGTCAGATCAGCCCGCATCCCTTGCGCCTCGCCAATTCTGAGCGTGGAAATTAGAAGATAGAGAACACCAAAATGTGTAGCAGCGACGATGCGCGTCGAAGCTTCAAAGCCAAATCACCCGTTTTCGGGAAGCCTCGCGTGCGGAGCGGCGCTGGCCCGGCCTTTGCGGACAAGACGGTGTCTGCGCAGAAGCCAGAACAGAATCGACAGCGTCATCCACACCACGAGGGCTGCCAAAAGAGCGAGTGCGCCGTGCCAAAGCGGCGCCAGCCGCCATGCTATAACTGCAAAACCGATAAGTCCGATGCTTCCGATCGCCGCGCCGCGCGCGTCGAGCGCAGCAGCCTCGCGCCCGCGACTCGTCTTTGCGATCCCCGCTCTTCGTTTCTTTTCTCGCTCGTGCTTTTCTACCAGCGTCGCGCTGGCGGGGAAGACTGCTGGGAAAGCGAGGAACAAACCTCCGAATACGGGTCCGTAATGGCTTGCCAGCACTCCTGTAACAACTGTAATTGCGCCTCCGAAGAGGAATCGGAGCGCATACTCATACCACTTTGTAGTTCTTAACGCCGAAATGTCGAAATGAACTCGCATTCTCGATTATCGCAATAACACGTACCAAGCGCCGATCGCGCAAGTCATCCATACGGTGAGAGCTAGGATGGCCGCCGGAGCGGCATCTGACTTGTATTTCATCACCAGCTGAATGGCGGCGGCGGCATACAAAAACAGGGCAATGGCGCCGAAGATCATCGATCGTGCCTCTACCGCCGCAAACAATTTTCCTTCTGTCTTGATGGTCAACCCAAGTGTGGCCATTGCCACCGAAGGTGCGGCGGCAAAAAGGCCCGCGAAGCTCTTGGGCTTCACCGCGTCGCCTAAAGCAGCGAACAAGGAGACAACGGCGCCGCCGACAATGAAACGGATAAGGAGTTGGATCACTCTGTAACTCGCCTCAGACCCTCGCAATCAGCCAACCTTGCTGGAGCATTACAATGCAAACTGCCCTAACGGTGAATCAGCATTTCTCGGTATGTTATGGATTCCTGTGTTCGGCGAACTTGCCATCCGGCGCCGATTTTTTGAAATGAGCCCGGTTCCCAGTAATTTTCAATACTGGCACCGCCCTACAGCTTTCCGCCGATTGTTCGCCTTGTGTGCCGCAATTAAGGTCGAATAGCTAAATTTCGAATAACCTTCAGTGCGATGTTGATTGCACTGTTTTGGGGTTTTATGAAAGCGCTTGTTTACAAGGGACCGCGCGACGTGCGGGTGGAAAAAGTGCCGGACCCGCGCATTGAAGAGCCTACTGACGTCATCGTCAAAATAACCACCACGAATATCTGCGGATCCGATCTTCACATGTACGAAGGCAGGACCGACGTGGAAGAAGGAAAAATTCTTGGCCACGAAAATCTCGGTGAAGTAATCGAAACAGGCAAATCTGTCACCCGCGTCAAGAAGGGAGACTTGGTTTGCCTGCCATTCAACGTTAGCTGCGGTTTTTGCGAAAACTGCGAACGCGGCTACATCAGCGCGTGCCTGACGGTGAATCCGGGCAAAGCGGGCGGCGCATACGGTTACGCAGGCATGGGCCCTTATGAGGGTGGGCAGGCGGAATTTCTGCGCGTACCTTTTGCGGATTTCGATTGCCTTGTGCTGCCCGAGGGCGCGGAAGATCAGCAAAGCGACTATGTGATGCTCGCAGATATCTGGCCTACCGGTTACCACGCTACCGAGCTCGCCTGCCTGCTTCCGGGCGAATCAGTCGTCATCTACGGGGCCGGCCCTGTGGGTCTGTTCGCGGCATATTCCGCAATTCTCAAGGGCGCAAGCCAAGTGATGATTGTCGACCGGCTGCGAGATCGCCTGAAGCTGGCAGCGAAAATCGGTGCCACTCCGATTGACGATTCCAAGTCTTCTCCCGTCGCACAAGTGCTCGAGATGACGGATGGAAAAGGTGCTGACAAAGGTTGCGAATGCGTCGGCTATCAGGCGCACGATCCAAAGGGCCATGAGCATTCCAACATGACGCTCAACAATCTTGTTGAATGCGTGAAGCCCACCGGACGTCTCGGGGTTGTCGGTGTCTTTCCATCCACGGATCCCACGAGCAAAGATCCTCTAGAGAAGCAGGGCCAAATCGCCTTCGACATCGGCAAGTTCTTCGAGAAAGGTCTCTCGATGGGTTCTGGCCAAACGAACGTAAAGACCTATAACCGGCATCTCGCAAAACTCATTGAGATCGGCAAAGCCAAGCCTTCATTTCTGGTCTCGCATGAATTTCCGCTCGAGGACGCCCCAGAGGCATACAAGCACTTTGACGCGCGCGAAACAGGTTGGACCAAAGTAGTTCTAAAACCGGGAATGGCCGAAACCAAGAAGGGCAAAGCAGCGTCGGCGGGACAGGAGAAATAGCGTAGCAGCGTAATCGCTGAATGCGTCACAAGGCTCTCGCTTGACCTGAAAGTATCTTTCAACATGGTTGCCGTGCCGCAGTCGCGGGGCAACCGCCAAGCACCTTGTAGACGCATCACCTCGGACCGGCGTTTGGGTAAGCGTTCTATAGTAAACTGGTAAGGATGAAAATGGTTTGGTGCGCAGTCTATGGAACGTGATTACGACATTTTCGAGGTTTTGCCGGATGGCCAACCGATCTGGCGTGCAGCTGTTGCGGGCCATGAGAATGCGCTGCGCGCGCTAAAAGAACTCGCCGCAAAAACTACAAATGAGGTACGCATGATGCACTTACCAACCAACGCCGTTATTGCCATGATGAAGACGGACAAATCACAATCAGATCGGAGCAAGTGACCTTACGTGTCCCATGAGACTTGCTGGGTCATCCTCGTGGCGGCATGGTCCTAGGTCCTGATAAACGCGGTATCGGAAACTGGCGAAACTGGTGCGTTGCAAAATAACTGATGACATAACGAAGTCGGCCTCACGACGAGCCGAGCAAACTGTGCGGTATCCAACGTACAGAGCTCGTCACCGGCGCTCCTTCATTTCTTCCGTGCGCCCTTTGCCGCGAGCCTTACTTCGCACGACAGAGGTTTCCCATTTAGCAACGCTCTCGCTGCACGATTGGTCTTCCATTCGCCGGGTTCCTCGCATAGCACATGCGTCAGCTCGTGTGCCACCGCGAGCTCTAGCAGAACGTCCGTGCTCATTCCCCACCGCACGATGAGCTCTTCAGCACGATGAGGTACCTGTGCAACCAGCGCTTCTTCGACGAAGGTCTCTCTCTTTGGAAGGTAGGTAAATGCCGGGCTGTCAGGATCTATTCCTCGCGGCATCACGATATATTTCCAGTCCGCAGAACGCACCAAAACCCAGGTCCATTCGCCAAGCTCGTTAGCTGGGTACTTCGCGAGCGACTTCCTCAAGACCGCCATATCAACCTGGCATTTGCGCAAACTGTAACCGGTGTTGCAGACGAAGTGTTGCGCGGGCGCTCCGACCGGCGGCCCAGCCTCCGCGACTGCCTTTGATTGGAGAGCAACAAGAAGAACCTGCGCAGCGATCCGTAAACCAGCTCCGAGCTTCACGGAACACCTCCTCGGTGTCCGCAAAACTCGCTGATGTCCCGGTTTATCTCAATGCATGCGCCCTCACATAGAGCGCACATCTTCCTCGCATCTTAATGCACTGAAATAAACCGGTTTGTATCCGCTCTCTAAGGCAACCTTCTCGGATTCCGTAGCTCCTATGTGCTACTCTCTGCCTTCAGGTTCCCCAATGCCGGGAAATCAACATACCCGAACCGTTACCCGCTTCGGTCCATTCGAAGCGGACTTGCAAACTCAGGAGTTGCGGAAGCAAGGGAGACGCCTGCGCTTGCCGGGTCAGTCCTTCCAGATACTGAGAATGCTTTTGGACCGGCCGGGAGAACTGGTCACCCGCGAAGAGCTGCGCACTGCACTATGGCCTTCGGACACATTCGTAGATTTTGAGCACGGCCTCCATGCTGGCGTTAACCGCCTCCGGGAAGCTCTCGGCGATTCCGCAGATAGCCCGCGGCTCGTAGAGACTCTCCCACGCCGAGGATACCGTTTCATAGGCGCAATCACACCGCCCATATCTGTCCCCGAGCCCCTGGAAGATGGAACACAACCCGTACCTGCTGCCGTCGAAACGAATCCCGCCACAGCCGCCGCTCATCCGGTGTGGTTCAGGGCAGGGGGATGGGTCCTGGCCGCCGTGGCCGTCGCGCTCACCGTGGCATTCATCTATCCACGATCTCGCCCACGCACAGCGCCAGTGACTTTGAGCCCCATTCCGTTCACGACATATGAAGGCACGGAGACTATGCCCAGTTTCTCTCCGGATGGATCGCGGATTGCATTTGCCTGGGACGGCGATCCCCCGTCGGGTTCCAAAGGGTTCGATCTATACGTGAAGGTTATCGGCAGTGAGAGCTTATTGCGCCTGACGCGTCACCCTTCCCCTGATTGGATTGCGTCCGCCTGGTCCCCCGACGGCACGCAGATTGCCTTTCATCGGATCTCCGGTTCCGACGCGGGTGTGTATGTCGTTCCAGCGCTGGGTGGCCCCGAGAGAAAGTTGCGCTCCACGCGAGAGCTCCATCGAACTGGCGCACTAATCGACTGGTCTCCCGACGGCAAATGGATTGCATTCCAGGATAGATTACCTCCCGAGAATCTCCTGAGACTCTATCTGCTCTCACTCGAGACTTTCGATAGTCGACAAATTCCTCATGCTACTGAGTGCATAGGAGAGAAATCTCCTGTTTTCTCTCATGATGGCAAACAATTGGCCTACACCTGTTGGAAAAACATTGGGAATACGGAGTCCGGCCTGGAGTCCGGCATCAATATCGTCGCCATCTCGGGTGGCCAGCCAAGACAAATCAGAACACCGGGCAAGACCTTAACCGGATGGGGCCCGCTGATGGGTTTAGCCTGGACAGTCGACGACAAGAAGTTGATTTTCCCGGGCGATTTTCAACCAGAGGGAGGGGATTTTGAGCTGTACGAACTGACTCTTGCAGATGGCTCGCTCCGTCGAATCCCGCTCGGGCAAAACGCGATTTGGCCGACGGTGTCCCCCATGGGAGACAAACTTGCCTACGCCACGTACTCTCTCCGCCTCAACATCTGGCGGGAAGACTTGTTGCATCCTGAATCGGCTGCCGCAAAGCTCATTTTCTCAACATGGCAGCAAGAGAAACCGGCATACTCCCCGGATGGGATGCACATCGCATTTCAATCTAACCGCGGCGAGAGTTTCGATGAAATATGGATGAGTGACGCCGACGGAACCCAACCTGTGCAGATTTCAAATCTCAAGAGTTCTGTGACAGGCGATCCAAGTTGGTCGCCGGATGGAAAAATGATTGCGTTTGCTTCCGGGCCGTCGAGGGTCTCGCAGGGTTCGGGCGTCAGTGGAATATATATTGTCGACATTTCCGAACGCCTTCCGCGAAAACTTATTACTAACATTTTCGAGGCCGAGATGCCCAGTTGGTCGCACGATGGCAAATGGATTTACTTCATGTCGCGTGGACCTGACGGCCAGAAAGTTTACCGCTGCCCCGTAACCGGAGGCGACGCTGTACTGCTTGCGGCTTTGCCTTCGACAGAGCAGGGTCTGTATCCGCTTGAGTCGTTTGATGGTGAGACGGTCTATTTCGCGGGATCCGAAAGCAACACCCTACTTTACGCAGTCTCTCTGAGAAATCCCGGTATGAAGGTTGCACTGGAAGAGATGCCGACGATAGCAAGAGCGACCTTCTGGACGATTGCTCCGGGAGGCATCTACTTCGTTGCCGGGGATGCACCTAAGTCTATCCGCTATTTCGATTTCCACACCAAGCAAGTCCGGCAGATCTTTGAATCGGACAAACGTTTTTGGCATGGCTTGTCAGTCTCGCCGGATGGGCACTGGATCCTTTATGCAAAAGTAGACGAGGAAAACCAAGACATCATGCTCGTCGATCAATTCCGGTAGCACATCCTCGCGCGCCGAAAGGTGGCGCAGATTTACACATCGTTCAAAGCATCAACCGCATTTGGAAGCGGTCCTCCAACAGGGCTCACCAGATCGCACGTCTGCCGCGCCAGTTGAAGGGTGTTGAAAGTGAGGCTTGTTGACGAGGCTACCCGAAATAGCGGGCGTCGATATTCCAGATATTGCCCTGAGGGTTCTACCGTCATGGTATAGAGGCCGATCGGAAGATCGATTTTGCATTGCTGTATTCGAGCTGCCATACGGGGTATCGCCAGTAACGGAATCGGAAATGCTCCTCTCAGATTGGCACAACCGTCACCTGTTTGTACGCCGCTTCACGAAAGGGAATTGAGCCACGAGCAGGATTCAGGCATTCCTGCCCGTTAGAGAATAGGTTTCTCTAACGATTTGGACCGAGGACATACAATCCACCATCGACTAGGATGGTTTGGCCGGTAACAGCGGTGGCTTAGCAGGCCAGGAAAAGAGCAACTTCGGCGCACTCGTCAACAGTCGCCAGTCGCTTCAAGGGTGTAGCCATTTCTTCGGCGGTGAAATCGGAACTCGAATTCGGGCGGCCCGCGAAGTGAGTGCGAATGAGTCCCGGAGAAATCGCATTCACACGGATTTCAGGAGCGAGGGCGCGGGCCAGGGATTTAGTCATGGTGATGACACCCGCCTTGGCAGCGGCATAGGCCATCGAGCTTCCCACACCTGTGGTGCCTGCAACGGATGCTGAGTTGACGATTGCGGCGCCAGGTTGTTTTCTGAGGAGAGGGGTAGCCGCTCGCACGCAGTAGAAAAGGCCACGGAGGTTGACGTCGAATGTTTTATCCCAAATGTCATCAGTGAGCTCATCGAGTTTGCGGTGAGGAACGCGAGTGCTCCAGCCTGCATTGTTGACGAGCACATCGAGCCGGCCAAGTTCGCGCGCGACTTGCTCGAACATCGCCAGATCTTCGGATTCAACGGAGACGTCGGCAGCAACCGAATCGCGGCGCCTCCGGCTGCGCGGATCTGCGCGATCAATTGGTCCGCGGTCTCGCGAGAACTGCGAAAATTCACGGCGACATGCGCCCCTTCACGAGCAAAACGCTGGGCGATCGCGCGTCCGATTCCAGTAGTGGCGCCAGTGACGAGAGCCGTCTTCCCTTGAAGCATCATCTCGTTTTTCTCGCCTGATTTCTTCCGTTGCGGCTACTTCTTTTCGATCTCGTTCGCAAATTTGGATGGATCACGGTACTTCACCGTTTGCAGATGCTCGCAATAAAGAACCAGTTCGCCAGGGACTTTGAAAACTTCGTAGGAGACCCGCACCATTCCCATCGTCGGATATTTCGGCCGCTTTTCGAGATTGGTGCGAATCGTGTAGAGCGTGTCGCCTATGAATACGGGCTTGATGAACCGCAACTTGTCGTAGCCGTAGCTAAAGGTGTCAACATTGTTGTGAGCCATCAGGCCCAGGCCAACGCTGAATACCATCGCGCCGGCCACCAGACGTTTGCCGAAAATTCCTTCTTCTTTGGCAAACTGCTCGTCCGCCACATAAGGGTGCATGTCGAGAACGAGTGCGTTGAAGGCCATGCTCTCGCCTTCAGAGATGGTTCGGCGGATGGAGCGGGCGCGGAGGCCCACTTCAAAATCCTCGTAGAGCCACACTTCCTGATTCCAGATCTTGATTTGAGTATGTTTGGCTGGGTCGGGATTTGGGTTCTTCATTACACTCCATGTTGCCCACAACGCAAAAACGGTCTATCCGCGCGCGGCTGCCGAGGCAAGCCGCTCGGCAAAACATCTATTGAGCCATTCAATCATCTGCGCATCGGGGATTTGATTCTTCAAGCAGCGATTGATTTCGATTCCAGCGGCTTCGAAGAATCGTATAAATCCATCGAACCGTGGCCGGACATAAGCAGTTCGCAGAGTCTCGAGCGTTCCCGAAAAGAAACCGCCCGCTTCGGAATCGATTGGAAGATCGACCCATGCAGAGAGGCTTGCAGGCTGCCCGCCTTCTCGGAAGTAAGTACCACACTGATGTTCTTGACTGGCGACCCATTTGGCGTATGACACGGCCGCATCCCGATGAGGGCTTTGTTTGCTGACGGCTATACCCGTGCCGCCGAGCTGCGTTCCGGCGCATCCACGGTTGCCTGAGGCTGGGGCATCAGCAAACGCGAGCGGGACTAGATTCTGGCGCCGAGAATAGTTGGAGTAGCCATAGGCCCACGGACAATAGACGATATCTGATCCTGCGACCATTTGGTCGTAAAGCTGAATTGGATTCCAGGCGGTTGAGTTGGGATGAGCGATCGCGATCAGGGCGTGCATGCGATCGAGAGCCTCTTTTGCGACGCGCTGGTCGATGAATGGATCAGCGTTTGCGTCGATCGGATGTCCGAGGTTCGCAGTGAAGGTAAAGAAGAGGCTGATTGCATCGATTGGGCACGCTGCCACAGCTATGAACTTTCCGCTCGCGCGCGCTTTCTGACCCAACTGAAGCACCTCATCGAAGGTTCGGGGCGACGTGCCGAAGAGTTGCGACAACAAATCCGGTCGATATGAGGCCACTTGGGTCGCCGCGTCGACGGGCAAAGCCCAAATTCCGTTCGCGTAACGGTAAGAATCCCACGAAGCGCCAACGGAATCGCGGGTAAACGCCACTTTTTCCGCATCCGTGAGATATTCGCCGAGTTCGACAAGAACATCGTGCGCTGCCGCGAAACCGACGAAGGGATGATCCATGATGATCAGGTCATAGCGATCAAGATACTGCTCGATCGGGGCCTCGCCGAATTCTCGAAGAGTCCGCCGATCCCAGTGGATGCGAAGCTCAGGATGAATCGCCTCGTATTCGGACGCACCTTTTATCAGCGGGGAATAACCGCGCGGATGATCCCAGGTAAGTCCTTTTAGAATTGTTTCCAATTCAGTTCTCAGCCTCCCTTTTCTCGCTTTAGCGCTGCGCGCACTACCCTTTCGGGACGCCACTTTTCATTTGTACGACCAGAATGTGCTCGCAGTAGAGAACTACATCGCCACGCTGATTGATCATTTCGCATGCTTCTACGACTCGGCCGAAGCCTGGACGCTTCGCGTCTTCTTCTTTTCCCTTGATTGTGACGCGCGTGTAGATCGTATCGCCTATGAGAACCGGCTTTGGAAAACGTAGCCTGTCATATCCGTAAGTGAACGCTACCGGATTGGTCTGACTGGCCGTCAACCCGATTCCGATCGTGAACGTCATTGTTCCGTGAGCGATGCGCTCGCCGAACGGAGTCTTTCGCGCGAATTCCGCGTCCACGTGATGCGGAAAGAAATCTCCGGAGTGGCCGGCGTGTACGACGACATCGGTCTCCGTGATGGTGCGGCCCGAGGTTTTTCGCTGAGAGCCGACGGTGTAGTCTTCGAAATATTCGATTTTTTCCATCGCCTTTGTTCTCTCGACTTGTTTCAGTGCTTCTTACCACCTATAGCGCTCGAAAGTTTTTGACTTGCCTCCCGAAGGGCCAGTTTCACATGCGCCGGACCGATCTGATCGCCGATGCGTGCGAGAAATGGAACAGAAAACGCTGCGATTGCATCGCCGTGCTGATTCAGCACGGGAAACGCAATGTTCGTGACCCCTCTGACTTGGTAGCTAGGCATTTCCTCGTAACCCCTTTTGCGAATTCGGCCCAGATGGCGAACGAGATCGCGTGGCAGCGACCGGCCGGTTCGCTGCTTCCATTCTGCGAGTGCGCGATCTCTCATCGCGCTTTGTTGAAATGCAAGAATCAAGTGACCGGAGGCGGTGTTGAGAAGGTCGATCCGCGCACCGAGCCTCAATGCGAATCCGGCGGTTCGAGGCGCGTCCACCTGCTCGACGACAATCACCTCCCCATTGCTCAGCATCGCCAGGTGGCACGACTGCCCAGTTTCGTGGGCTACCTTCTCCATAAGAGGACGCGCTTCCGCGGCGAGACGGTGCAAAGGCTGATGGTGGTGCGCGAGCTCAAAAAGTTTCAGCGTGAGTTCGTAGCGCTCGTCGGATGCGGCCTGCGAAATATAGCCGCGGCCTTCGAGACACACGAGCATCCGGAAAATTTCGCCGACCGTACGGCCCAGACGCCGAGCTGCTTCGCTTGTGGTGAGCCCTACGGGTTCAGATGCGAATAGTTCGAGAATATCCAGACCCTTGTCGAGGGCCGGCGCTGCATAACGGACGCGGGCCGCGCGTGAGGGAGCGCGTGGTATTGCGCGCTTGGAGCGAAGGGCTAACATCAATAGGAATAAGATTATACCATTATTCTCTAATGAAAAGATCATTTCATATATGCAATACTAAGTAAGCAGAACCGCTCCGAGCGGCGACCCTCTGGAGGAGCATTGATGGAAAGCACCGTGGTCCATTCAGACACGACGAAAGTGAGAAACGATCTACCTTTAAGAGGTCTGCTCGTGCTCGACTTCAGCCAGTTTCTTTCTGGGCCGCTGGCGACGCTTCGATTGGCGGACTTGGGTGCCCGCGTTATTAAGATCGAACGGCCTGGCCAAGGCGATCTTGGACGAACGCTCTATTTGAGTGACTTGGACATCGACGGCGTGAACACTCTGTTCCATGCAATCAACCGCAATAAGGAAAGTTTTGCGGCTGATCTGAAGAATCCGCGCGACATGGACAAACTCCGGAGGTTGATTGCACGTGCCGACGTCATGGTTCAGAATTTCCGGCCCGGCGTCATCGAGCGGCTGAAGCTCGATTACGAAAGCGTTTCCCAATCGAACCCACGCATCGTATATGGGTCAATCAGCGGGTATGGAGAAGCCGGCGAGTGGCGCAATCGTCCCGGTCAGGATCTACTGGCACAGGCACGCTCTGGAATCATGTGGTTGAGCGGCGACGAAGGCGATCCGCCTACTCCATTTGCGCTGGCAATCGCCGACATGCTAACCGGGCACAATTTGTGTCAGGGAATTCTGGCGTGCCTCGTTCGTCGCGGCATCACGGGGCATGGCGGGCACGTGGAAACGAGCCTTCTCAAATCGCTCATCGACTTCCAGTTTGAAGTTCTCACCACCTATTTAAACGACGGAAGACGGCCGCCTCGGCGGGGCACGTTTCGAAATGCGCATTCTTATCTATCGGCACCGTACGGCGTGTATGACACGAAGAACGGACATCTGGCGTGGCGATGACGCACCTTCCCGACGCTGGCATCGCTCATCGCCATTCCCGAACTCGCAGATGTGAAAATTTCTGCTGATGCATTCCGCCGGAGAGATGAAATCAAGCGGCTGATTGCCGATCGATTGCGGCACGAGTCGACTGAGTATTGGCTCAGCATTTTGGATGCCGCGGATATCTGGTGTTCCGAGGTGCTCGATTGGCCCAAGTTACTTGCGAGCGATGGCTTCCGGGAGCTACGGATGCTTCAGACGTTGGCGAATGGAAAGGGTCTGGAGATTCTGACAACGCGATGTCCGGTTCGCATCGATGGCGATGTGCTATTGAGCGCGAGACTCGCAGCCAAAGTGGGGGAACAAACTGCGGCTATCACGGAAGAGTTTGGTCTGTAGCAGCGGAGATTAGAACCTCCCAAATTTCCGGTAGGCGTCGACCGGATGCATGCCTTTCAAGATCGATTTCCGAACCAGATTTTCGGTCTGCACCACAGCCTCAGCTTTTTCACTACTTTCTCGGCGATCGTTTGAGGGATTACGAGGACGCCGTCGCGGTCGCCGACGATATAGTCTCCCGGCTCGATGTGGACTCGGCCGATGGCGATGCCAATATTGTGAGCGACAAGTCGCCAGCGGCCGACGATGTCAACGGGAGTCTTGTATCGCGCAAACACCGGAAATTTCAGCTTCAGAATATAGTCGGTGTCGCGTGCGCCTCCGTCAATCACCGCACCGCGTGCGCCGCGAAATTGTGCAGTCTCGCTGAGAGCTCTCCGAGATGGGCAGCGAGATTATCATGCGGTTGGCTGACGAGCACATCGCCGGGTTTTACATCGCCGAGCATTTTTAGATACGGGATAAAAATGACTTCGGGGTCTTCGCTTATTGTGGGCTCGCCCGCGATCGTAAGGGCGCCGCCCCGCCGAGCGTGTGGCCGGAGTGGAGGGATTGAATCTCCTTCGGCAATGCCTGATGGTGGTAGCCCATCTCATCGAGAATGTCACTGATCGCTCCCGTATAGGGAATCTTTGAAAGCCTTTCAATTAGCCCTGGCTTCTTTTGTTTTTTCATGAATCTTGCGCGACCTTTCATCGTCCTAACGCCGTTGTCATTCCAGGCGGTAGGTGTGAATTGCGTTTTCTCGGAACAGTTTTCTACTGATTCGCTTCCCCGGCGGAATGGGTGAGAGTAAGCAGCGTCTCGACCCACCTTGTGTAACTGGCGGTGAGATTGCACCGGGCCAATCGCTGCCAAACATCACCCGGTCCCATCCGAACGACTCAATTATGTGTTCGAACGAATGGACGAGATCATCTGCCTTCCAATTCGCCGGATCCGCGTACGCGACAAGTCCAGAAATCTTGCATGCAACATCGGGAAATTTTGAGAGCTCGCGGATATGTTCGCGCCACGGATCGAGCGCCTGCCCCTTCACATCCGGGACGCCGCAGTGGTCGAGAATGAACGTGACATCAGGGCACTTTGAGACCAAGTTAATCGCAACGGGGAGCTGGCGCGCCAGAACACAGATATCGAACGAGAGGCCGTACTCTTTCAGGCGGGACACGTTCTCAAGGAACCTCTCGCCCAGACCGACTTGATCTGGGCTCGTGTGAAGAATTCGCCTAAGTCCTTTCACTTTCGGGTGCGCCGCAAGCCGGGTTAGGTGCGCCTTAAAGTCATCGCGTTCAGGCCGCCCCGATGCAATGATGCCCGCGATGCGATTTTCGAAGTCGTCCGCCATTCGAAGGACGTGCAAGGCTTCGCCGATCATTTGTGTTTCATCCACGTCGCACTCGACAAACACTGTCTTATCGATTTCAAGCCCGCTCGTCGCATCGCGGTAATCGCTGAGGCGGAACGACCGGTCGAGTTTCGGCAGCGGCTCGAGCCATGCATAACGAAAGAGATCTTTGTCCCAGAGATGCTGGTGGGTGTCGACGATTTTCATGGTGGCATCTAGTCCGTATGAAAGACTTCTTCCATCTCGGCCCACCATTCTCCTTCTTTGCGCGTCTCGAGCGGTTGCTGCATCGGCATCATCACGGCCCACCACTCCTGTGTCCGGTTGTCGGCGGCCATTTGTGCCATGTCGGCTTTGTAGTCGGTGCCGTGGTATTCAAAGTAGCCAAAAAGAAAATCGTCTTTAAGATAGATAGAATAGTTGCGGATGTTGCATTTCTCGATCATGTCGAGGACGTCGGGCCAGACTGCTGCGTGATAGCGTTTGTATTCTGCGAGCGCTTCAGGTCTTACCTTAATAACCGAGCCATAGCGTTTCATCAATGGGAGCCTCTCTATGGGCGAATCGCTTCGATTGCGCAGACCACTGGAGTTTTGAATCGTTAAAATCAATTAGAGCCTGGAATTCATGCGGTAATTTCCTCCGGACGTACAGCTCGCTTTTCGGCCATTGACCGGTACTCAGCGAATACCACCTGAAGCGTTTTCAAGTTGTCTCTGCCGCTCGTCTCCGGCTCAGAATCTTGTTCAATCGCGCACATCAACGAAGCCATCGGTCCGACGAAGGCGTCCGGAATCCACATCGTGTCGAGGCGTGCTGAAAACCAATATCCCGGGTTGCGCTTGGACATGAATTCAAGAGTGTCGGGGCGTCCGGTCGGATAGTTGTACATCAGGCCGATCGTTCCCTTAATCACCCCCTCCGTACCTTCCAGCCTAAAAATCGCGTAAGGATCGTCGGTCCAGGTGGAGTGACAAACATCAATCAGCACTTGGAGACCCGAGGCGTATTCCCAGACTGTGAGTGTTTTAGTTTCCGCACTAGTTGTTTCTCCTGGGGCGCGGCTACCGCTCGTGAAAACGGAATTTGGCTGGCCGAGTAAATAACGCAGAGAGTCAATGTAATGGATGCTGTGGAACATTACTTCCAGGCGCTTGCCTGCGTAGATCCAGGGCCAGAGGCTCCAGTCTGTCTTGCAGTGGACTTGAATCGTTCCATAGAACGGAACGCCGAGCCAACCTTGGTCGATGAGCAGCCGCGCGCAACGGATGCCGGCATCCCAGCGCATCTGCTGGTTCACGGCGATTTTCACGTTTGCTTTCGCGGCGAGTTCGACATTGCGGACAGCCTTCGAAAATTCATCGGCGAAGGGCTTCTGGCATAGCATGTGTTTTCCAGCGGAAGCAGCCTTCTTAACGATTTCCGCTTGGGCTGCTGGATAAACGGCAATATCCACGATTTCGATCTGCGGGTCTTTCAGCAAGTCGTCGACGTTCGCGTGCACTTTCTTGATGCCGTGATCGCGAGCCGTTTTCTCCGCGGCTTCGGGATTCCTGTCGGTCACGCCAGCGACTTTGAACCCTGCTCGCTTATAAGCCGGCAAATGAGCGTAATTGACGATACCACCGGCTCCGATGATCCCTATTCCACGGTCGAGCTTGCGCGGCATTGTTGGTTTGTAATCGAGATGTGGGAAGACGTCAGCCATGTCGTGATCCTCTTTTCGAATCGGATCTAACGCCTTTCATTTGTTCACTTGCTCGTCTCACTTGCTCTGGGCCGATGTGGCATGTTGGATCGCGGCCAAGCCCTGCTTGGCATCGTTGTCATCGGGGTTTAACTGCAGCGCTGTTTGGAGTTCCTTCTGAGCTTGGTCAAGCTTGCCGGTGCGGACATACATCATGCCGAGATTCTTGTGCAGGTGCGCGGCTTCGGGGCATTCACCGCAAAGTTCGAGAGCTTCTTGTATCTGGTCAAAAGCCTGAGGCCAATTTTCTGCGTTCGACGCTGCGAGTGCAAAATTCCCGAGTTGTTGCACGCGGTCGGAAATCTGCTGGTTCTTTTGCAGGGTGTCGTAGCGAGCCTGATACTGCGGGGCTTCGGGGTCGTTCGATTTCCTCAAAGCCCGGGCCGGATTGTAGAGCGCCTGCGAATAGTTGGGGTCTGCTTGAAGCGCGAGTTTCCAATGGACGACCGCCTCAGCGGTTTTTCCTTGATGTTCTAGGTTCTGCCCGAGGAGAAACTGCGCATCTGGATTGCCCGGCTGAAGAGCAATCACTTTTTCAAAAAGTTGGGTGGAGCGATCGAGATCATTGTCCTGCTTTGCGGCGAGGGCGAGGAAGTAGAGTGCGGCAGTATGATTTGGTTCCAAACGCAAAGCTTCTTCAAGTTCCTTGCGCGCGTCTTCGTATTTGGCGGTTTCAAAATAGAAGCGGCCCAGATTGTAGTGAACGGACGGCGAGCGGGGATCGAGACGTTCGGCCTCTGAAAATTCTCTGAAGCCGTTCGTGCGATCATATTGATCCACAAGGGCGATTCCGAGATTCAGGTGTGCGTCTGCGGAATTAGGCTCGAGGGACAGTGCTTTGCGAAAGCTTTCCGCTGCTTCTGCTGCACGGCCGGTCTTACCCTGGATCATTCCAAGAGCCGTGTACGAGCCGGGATCGTTCGGGTTAATCTGAATGGCGGTCCGCAGTTGCTGTTCGCCCTGCGCGACTTGTCCATGTTGAGCGAGCAAGAGACCCAGATTCACGTATGCCTTCGTATATTTTGGATCGCTCGCGATCGCTTGCCGGTAGAGCGTTGCAGCATCGGAATCCTTTCCTTCCCTGCTGTAAAGGACGCCCAGATTGTTTTGCGCGTCGGCGTATTGCGGGTCACTTGCTATCGCTTTCTTGAATGCGGCTTCGGCTTCGCCCGTTCGGCCGCGCTGCATTTCCAGGATACCGAGCTGGTTATGGGCGACTGCGAGATCTGGATTCAGCTGGATGGCTTTTTCGAGCTCGTGGCGCTCGGCGGGTTCATCATCGAGTTTATCGAGCGCGAGCGAGAGATTGTAGTGCAACTGTGGATTGTTCGGATCGGAGCGCAGGGCTTCGCGATAGGCGCCTGCTGCGGCGCGCGCGTCTCCCGCAGCTAGAAACTGGTTTGCCTGGGCATTGAACTTCGCGGCTGCGGCACGCGGATCACCGCGCGATGCGAGCGCTGCAGATTCGATGTGCTCCTTTTGCCCGAGTTCTTTTTGTCCGCTTTTCGCGAGCAGTTGAGCGAGCTGGTCGTGGACTTCAGGTGCGGACGGGCGGATTTTTTCCGCTGCTCTCAATTCGCGAATGGCGCGCTCGGTCTGGCCGGCCTCCGCGAATGCGGAGCCCAGATCGTAGTGAACTTCGTAGCTCGAAGGATTGAGTCGTGCTGCTCTTTCGAGCAGCTCGATCGAGGGGCCCCATTGTTGGAGACCTTTATAGGCGAGTGCCCGCGGCGTAATAGCCCTGATAGTCGAGCGGTTCGTGCTCGACATACTCTCGTAGTGGAGTGATCGCCTCCAAGAATTTCTGCTGCGAGATGAGGGCGCGACCGAGGGCGAGACGGGCTTCGTCTTTCTTCGGATCGAGTCGCAAGGCTTCACGGAATTCGACGATTGCTGCTTCGAGGCTCGGTGGCTGGGCTCCGGCTTCGAGCACCCCGAGACCCAGATGGGCTTCCGCAGAATCGGGTTGATTGGCCACGAGTTGTTGCAGTGTTTCCATGGCTTTAGCCGGCTGTCCCGCTTGGGAGTATGCGAGCGCTAGAGCCACGGTAAGCGGTACGACCTGTTCGGGAGCAGGCGACTGCGTAAGGGCTTTCTGAAGCAGTGCAATGGCTGCCGGCAAGTTCCCCTGCGCTACCAAAACCTGTGCGAGGCTAATCGCGGCGCTCGGGAAATTCGGGTCGATCTTCAAGACCGCATCGAATTCTACGGCGGCAGGCGTTAGTTTTTTTTGATTGTACAGCAGGGTCCCCAAAGCGAAATGGGAAGTTGCTGAATCGGGCTTTTCACGGATTGCGGCGCGCAGCTCGGTGGCAGCATGCGCTCGATCGCCAGACGAGAGGAGAGCGAGAGCGAGAGGAGTTGTAATGAGCTTCCCAGTTCCTGGCGTCGAGGCGGAGCGAAACCTGGAACGCAGGTATCGCGCAATGGACTTGTCCCGCGGCAGCAAAGAGCGCACCGAGAGTGTTGTAGGCGCCGGCGGTGGGATGATCTTTCACCGTTTCAAGGAGCATCGAGATTTGTTCGGAGCCGCCCTTGGGCGTGAGGCATTGCTTGGGTAACGAGTTCGAGGGTGCGGGACTAGGTTCATTGCGCGTGCTGGCGGGAGACTTACGTTTGTGCCGAGCACGGCGTGTCCATGTTAACGAGAGTAACGGCAACGCTTAGCATAAGGCACGCAGCGCGCGCATGGTGAAAGAGCGCGCATTTCCTGATGCTCATTTTTCGTGCTGACGAGAGCTCTGCTGTCTGAACGATTTTCTTAGGGTTGCTTCCAGTTCTTGAAAAGGCGATGGTTGCAGTAAGAAGCCGGAACGCCCCATTTATCAGCCTCTTCGCCTTACCTATGCTGGAGCCCGTAGTCATCTCTCACGCGTGACGGTAGCAGGGTGCGGAGAGGTCTGCAACATCGCCAGTTAAGGACGTCGAGACGGTAATCCTGCAAATATAAGAGTCTTTCGGAGCTCAACTGCAGTCCCTACGACCCGGAAATTCTGAATTTCATTGCCCGGCGCCAAAATCAAACCTACAAAAACGAGCGTTGCCGAAAAAACCCAAGTGCGTGCTGCCGATACTCTAGGCAGCCACAAGAACCCCGGGAATGACTCCGCTTGGGGTGGTCGGGGGTGATGTTATGCGCGTTCGGTGCGTTGGGCCACGATGCGCAAATTGCGAGTGCCATTCCCGGATTCTTGGCGCCGGCACAAGAGGAGATGCCCGCGCGGGTGAAAAATTCGACCGTCCTAGAAGTACAGCTTGACGCCAAGTTGCAACTGTCGAGCCGTACTGACCGTAGTCGTGACGCGATTGAAATTGGTGTCTGTAACCTGCCGGTCCGGAATACTCCAAGTCGGGCTGTTGAAGAAATTGAATCCTTCAAACCGGAACTCCCCTCGGATTCTTTCAGTGATGGGGAATTGCTTGAACAATGAAAGGTCGATGTTCTTGAACCAATCGGAGCGGAGGGAATTGCGCCCCAGGTCGCCGAATTGGAATTTCCCGAACGTACAGGTAAAGGCGCCTGTGCAAACAGTGGTTGGATTCCCCATGGCATCAACCACGGTTTCCGTTTGCACATTGAGCCATGGGATCGAACCATCAGGGAGCGGTGAGCCCTTTTTCGATGCGTATTGGGGCTGGCCCTTCACGACATCCAGCCGCTCGTAGTAGCCGTTGCAACACCCAAAGTTCAAGGTCTGCGCCGGATCGCCGCCTAGCCCGATATCGAACGGCTCTCCGGAAGTCAGGGTGACGATGCCATTCAGATTCCAACCGCCAATGATGTAATTCACAATTTTGTTTCCGGAATCGAACTTTTGTCCGTTCCCGAAGGGAAGCTGATAGACCCAGGCGGCAGAGAAAATCTGCGGGAGGTCAATCGCGGACGGCCCTTTGTCCGCTTGGACGTTATAGGGGTTTTGAATCCCGCAGCCCTCGACTCCATACCATCCGGTGCAACCGACATCCGTGCTTTTCGACCAAGTGTAAGAAATCAAATAGGTCAAGCCGTGCCATGACTTCCCATCCAGAGATAGCTGCAGAGCATTGTAATTACTGCTGCCTCCACTGTAGTCGAACGGAGTTGGAGTGACTGGAATCGGCTTATTCGGAGTGGCGCTGCTGGGATCGAAATACTGAAGAGGCTGAGTGCCTGTCGCGGGATTGATTGTATTCGCATAGGGGCCGAGATCGAGCTTGCTGCCATGGGAGCCGACATAGTTCGCGGTGAGCACGGTGTGGCTTCCCAGCTGTTGTTGAATTCCCACGTTCCATTGATCGGCGTAGGGCCGCTTCAAGTAAGGATCAGCGAACCATGTCGTCTGGGTGAAGGGCGTGCCCGTCGTGACTGGTACAGACGTGCCCTGACTGAGTGGATCCTCTGCTTTTACGGTAGGTACCGCGGTGTTGAAGTTCACGTTTGCGCCAAGTTGATCAAGGCTTGGCCATGTTCCTTCGAAATTCTGGGCCGTTTGAGTAATCGCAGCCCAGTTGTCATAGAATCTTCCGTACCCGGCGCGGATCACGGTGCTCTGCCTTAGCTGATATGCCACGCCCACGCGTGGTTGGAAGTTGGTGAGATCATTGTGATAAATGGCACCACCGTTGAGGGGCGTAATGCTGACATTGCCCGGCAAAACGCCTCCGGGAATGCAAGGGGCGTTCACGGCGGGGGGATCACAGGCCGGAGCGTTCCGCTCAATATAATAGACTCCCGTTTTGGCGTCGAGATCACCTACAAAGTTATTCGCGTTCTTGTTGTCACCGTATATCGGCATGAGAGTTAGGTCGTAGCGCAAGCCCAGGTTTATGGTGAGCTTGTCAGTAGCTCTCCACGAATCCTTGAAATATGCACCATCAACCCAACCTCCGTGTTCCGTCTCGAGCACGTTGCGTCGGGAGGCACCATTGGGAATTCCCAATACGAATGACGCCATCGAATTCCCGCCGTTGCCGTTGAACACATTCGCCGTTTGCGCAGAGCTAAATGTAACGGAAGAATTGAGATATTCGGCGTTCGCGTTGTTGGTTGCAAAGTTTACGCCCATCTGGAATGTGTGGCGACGATATACCTTTGTGTAGTTGCCGCCGTACTGCCAAATATTGGAAGCCTTGGTATAGTCCACTTGAGCGGCATTGTGCGCACTCGCATTAGAATTTCCGATATCGCCGGCAATCGCAACAATCGGGACCATTTCAACTCCACCTCTGAAATTAGCCGCGAAGTTCGGGTTGAAAATTGTTTGACCAAAACTCGGTGGCGCTCCCGACGGATTTGAGCCCTGGTTGATCGTGAGAAACACGCGGCCGAAAGTGAAATCTATCAGGCTGCTGCTTGAAAAAGCGTGGCTGTAACCAGCACCGATGTTAAAGCCATCGGTCTTCTGACTGTGTGGAAGTCCGATGAATCCACCTGAGCCGCTAACGGGCTGCCAGAAACCAATGTAGCGAGCCCAGAAGTTATCCTTCTCGGTGAATTGATGATCGATTCGTAGCGATCCGGTATCCTGGCGGGTAACCGTGGAAGTCGTGTCGATGCCGTTGCCGTTCGGATTGCCCATGAGGTTCGGTCGCCGGGAAAATCGTTTTTGCGTAGGTGACCATGTTTTGATCGATTAAGGCAGTGGGAATGATGTTGCAAGCCGTTCCCGTAGCCTGCGTGTTATTGGGAAGTAGCGGAGCCGCGACGCCCGGAGCAGTGCATTTGAATGGCTGGGTGACGCCGCCCGAGACACTATAGGGGTTGAAAATCTGCCCTGTGAAAGCGGAAAAGTCACCATTCAATTGATCGGTTGTGGGTGTGGTGTAGAAAATTGGTGGTGGCAAGCTGGTATTGCGGAACCCCTCGTAAGTGGAATAGAAGAATGTCTTCGGTGCGCCGGAACTATGTCCCGGTATTTCTATCGGCCCTCCGACAGCACCTCCAAATTGGTTCTGCGTGAAAGAATAGGGAACACCTTCCGGCTGGAAAGTGGGCAATGCATCGAGGCTTGCGCCTCGATGAAATTCCCATGCCGACCCGTGGTACTGCGTCGTTCCTGATTTTGTTACGACGTTGATGATACCCCCCAGCGAGCCGCCGAACGCCGCATCGTCATTGTGGGATTGAACCTTGAATTCCTGGATGCCATCAATAACGGGCGCCACCGCATAAGTGCTGCCGAACGATCCCTGGTTGTTAACGCCGTCCAACATAAAGAGATTGCTTCGGTTCGTCTGACCGTTGACGGATGGATACGTAAACGTACCGATCGGATTTGACCAGACGCCGCCGCCTCCACGAGTTTTGCGAGACATTGATCGTGCTTACGCCTGGGGTAAGCGAGAGCAATTGCGTGAAGTTGCGACCGTTCAACGGAAGGTCGTTCACCTCTCGTCTACTGATTGCGACTCCCAACTCAGAGGTTGATGTTTCAAGGGCGGCGGCAGTGGCCTGAACGGTTACGGTTTCTTTACGGAGCCGGTCTTGAGCGTGAAATCATATGTCGCTGTTTGATTCACGAGAGAGTGATATCCGACTGTACGGAGGTGGTGAAGCCGTCTTTGCTGACCCGCAGGTCGTAGTTGCCAGGCTGTATGTCTGTGTAGACGTATGCGCCGACCGAATTGGTAGTCGCGGGGCGATCGAGGTTTGTACCGTTGTTGTGCAGAACGACCGACGCGTCTGGAATAATCGCTCCCGACGTGTCATGCACGGTGCCATTGATCGCCGCTTGTGCCTGGGCTCGGGCCGTTCCTGGCACCAACAGACACCACGCGAAGAGAAACAAGAAAATTGAACGCGGAGAGCGAAGCCTCAAACCCTGCAATGCTTCATTCAATGTCATGATCGCTTCTCCCGGCTTGAACTTGCAAGGCAAACCCATGAGCTGCGTACCCCTGATGAGCGGGACAACGACGTTTCTTAAAGCTCGGCGAATTGGCGGATAGTACAAATGCATTACCTAGTGCGGCTTGATTAGCAATATTTCGGAATGGTGTCAATAAAAAACTTTTATTCTGTTTGAACAACGTTTCAAATAGTGGTACGACTGGATGTCGGCTTTGATTCCTGGACTCTTAGCATTGGGATATGGATTATCGAACGGGGTACCCGAGAGGATGCGTTTTAGCTATTGAAACCAAATGCCAGTGCTAGAGAGTCGCTGACTAGTCTGATATGCGTAACAGGGGGTAAACCAGCTGTGGCTGTGGGCGTTATCTCAAAGGTATTTCGGATCTTAGAGGCAATCGAGGCATCCCCTTCGGGGTTGGCGCTGAAGTCGATCTGCGATGGGACGCGTCTGAACAAGAGTACGGCTCATCGGTTCCTAAAGCACCTTGAGGCCGAGGGATATCTGATTCGCGCCGATGGAGGCAAATATCTGATCGGACCAAAGCTCTCTCAAATGGGAGCTCGAGCGGATCATCGCGCGACACTTCAGGCGGTTTCGCGGCCGATCCTGACGGAACTCTGGAAATCGACTCGTGAGACAGTGAATTTGGCGATTCTGGATCAAGGCCATGTTCTGTACATCGAGGTTCTGGAGAGTCCACATGAGTTCCGGCTGTCTTCGCGAGTCGGAAGCCGCCGTTCGCTGCATGCCACTGCGCTGGGCAAGGCTCTTGCAGCGTTCCTGCGCGAGACCCACCGTGAACAAATTCTCGAAGGGTTGAATTTTCAGGCGCTCACTCCGAAAACGATCATGAACCTGGTGCAGTTCCGGCAGGAGCTCGAGAAGGTTCGGCATCAAGGCTTTGCGGTGGATGACGAGGAAACCACGCCCGGAGCCCGTTGCGTCAGCGCACCGATTTTAGGCGCGGACGGAGAGGCCATCGGCGCTATCAGCGTTTCAGGGCCTGTGACTCGAGTGGGACACGAACAGGTAGGGGCGCTCGCGGCAGCGGTGGTTCAGGCGGCAAGAGCCATTTCCTCCGCGATGGGTTTCCCCCAGGAGCAGATCATTCTCGAAACGCCACGGAAGCTGCATTCTATCGGATCTTGACCCAGCGGCTGACGCAAAAATCATCGATCCGATTTGCAACGCATCCTCAGGGATTTGCAGAGTTAGTCTCTCCTCCTGCGTCCTTCAAAAGCTGGCGCAGCGCTCGGTCCTGCGGAAAAGTTTGCACCGCTTGTCGAAGGAGCCCGCGTGCTTCCTCGTTCTTATTCAGCGAAAGGTAACTGACACCGAGGAACCGATACAGCATCGCGTCAAAAGGCAGCAGCTTGATCCCGGGCTCGAGCAGTTTTACTGCTTCGGGAAATCGTTTTGTGCGGACCAGTAGATTCCCCAGTTGCTCGTAGGTTTGCGGAGACGAGGAACCTCTCATCACGGAGCGATCAAGATATTCGATCGCCTTAGCTTCGTTCTTTTGTTCGAGAGCAAGTGTCGCGAGAGCTTCGAGCACGTCGACATTGTTCGGATTGCTTGACTCGAGTTGCTTTGCAAGCGCGAAGTATCTCCCACGATATTCCGGATTTGGAATCATCAGCTGTCCGTAAGCTTGCAAGAGCAAGAGCGGTGAAACCGGTCTCCGTGCTTGCTAGGGATTGCGGTGATATGAACAAGATCGGGCGTTTGTGGCGACGTCAAGTGAAACGCAGAATCGGGGTAAGGTTCTTCGGCTTGCGCGACGATGCGATGATTCGTTAGAACCGCGTGGGCGATCGTCTGAACTTGGCGCTTAGGCATATGACAGCCGGCGCAATCGTCGGGAGGCGTCTTGCGCTGGCGGATCGCGGGGGTAATGCACAACTTTTTTCATTGTGGCACTCGAGACATTTTGCGCGGAACTGAGCTGGCGCTTCCTGCTTCGTGGGCTCGAGTGAGGGTCGTGGCAAGTGATGCAGCTGAGGCGCCCGTCGCTACTGCGATAACATTTGCTGAGGGTCATCGAGAAATAGTGTTCGAGAAGATCGGTTTGCGGTGAATCCCGGCGTGGCGGGACCATGAAGATCGCGAGTGTGTCGTCAAGCGGCATACCGGGCTTGAAATCGCGGTAGTCCTTGCCGGGCCGCAGCACCATCGCATCTCCGGTCTGATGACACGACATACAAATATTGTCGGCAAGCCATGGTTTAAGCTTGGCGGGTTCACGATGGAGTGTGTCGGGCCATTCGTGCCCCCTTTCGAATCGCCCTCTTGCATTTCGTGGACGTGCGCAGCTCCGGGGCCGTGGCAATTTTCGCAGCCGATCGCCAGTTCATGGAAAGGCGGTTGGAGAAACCGCCCGTTTCCTTCGAGGACCGCTCTGCGGCTGCCCGCTGTGACACGCAATGCAACCAGGAAGAATTGGGCGATTGAAGCCGTAATCGCCAAACTCATATCCAGGTGAAAGGGCCCAGCTTTGGGTTTTTGAATAGAAGGAAAGCGGAGCTTCGAAAAGGAAATCGCCACGTTTTAGCAGCGCGCCGAAGCCGTTCGCGCCCGATCCGATGATCCACTTCACTTGATGCGTTTCCCGGAAAACCTCTTTGCCATCCGGACCTTTCTCAAATTCGCTCTGGAAGAGCTTTCCATCCTCGAGGTAGAGACCGAAGTGCTTCTGCGTCCGGTCGTCCACGACTGAGGTGGAGTTAGGAATTTTCTCGAGCAGAGAGATGGTGATTTCGGACATCGAACGGCCCATATCCGTGCGCGAGTACTTGCTCGCGATCGGCGCATGGCACTGGGCGCAAACTCTCGAGCCCACGTAGCTCTCCGGGCGGCTCGCCTTTCACATTTTCGTTTGGTTTCTGCTGCTCTTGTTGCGAGCCTTCCTGGCGCGCGTGATTGCCGCGACTCTCGGAAAACGAAATCGCCGCAAGCAGAAAGATCGTGATGCTGAGCGTAACGGCGGGTCGGGCAGCGCTGTGAAGAACTGTTCGTATCGGGATGCGGGGCTTTGGTAGCCGGATGCGCACTTTAGTCCGCGGCTTTCCAAGTTGTGATTTGTTGTTTCACCCACGTTGGGCTTTTTTCGGTATGGCATTGGATACAGGCGTTGGGACTTTCGGACTGCCCAAAGCGCTGCGTCATGTCGGGATTTGGAATATCGTCGATTTGATGGGTGCGCGCGCGGAACAGCAGTGCATCCATGATGCGCGGCATGTGACAGGAGACGCACTGGCTCGCCTCTGAGCCGCTGGCATGGTGGGAATGCGTGGCCGTCTTCGCCTTATCCTGAAACTTGGTATGGCATCCAGTGCACATCTGGTTCGGATTGTCACTAAATTTCAAGGCAGTTCGATTGGTGGCTTCGTCGTGGCTGTGAGGATTGTGGCACGTGCCGCAACTCACCGCAGCCTTTTGGAAGCATTTCGAACGCTCGAGGGCCTCGACGATGAAGGTGGTCTGGCGGAAGCGGCCGTCCTTGTAAAAGCCTTTGCGCGAAAATTCTCCGAAGGGAATCATCGGATCGCGGACAAAAAACGTCCCGGTGGTGGAATAGTTCAGCTCGCCGTGCGGACCAGGGGTGCGAATCGCGGATTGCATATGACACTGGGAGCAGACTGCCACAAAATCGCGATCGTCGATTTTTTTAAACTCGATGGGCGGATCGAGCGGCCCTTTCTTGTACTCTTCGCCCGTGTTCATCGAAGCCACATGCTGGGCTGATGGGCCGTGACACATTTCACAGTTGATACCGGTCTCGCGAAACTCGAGATTATCGGGTTCGAAGCCTCCATCCTTCATGTTGCGCAATTGGCTCGTGTGGCAAACGGCGCAAACAGCCTGGTAGCTTGTCGTCGAGTCGAATTTTTCCCATAAATGCAAATCTGCGCGCGGGCTTCCGGGCGAGTCAATCACTTTCCAGTAGTTCAGCCACTGCTTTTCGAGAGCGCTGTATTGAATCGGGAAGACGTGAATCTGACCATTCGCCAATTTTGTCGCATACGCCTGCTGCCATTTCGAACCGATCGTGTAGTCGACCGGGTAAGTGTGCCACTGGCCATCAGATTCGAAGATGTTGAAGTAGTGTTTGCCGCCGCGGAGTTCCATGCGCGCGAATGGCGAGCGTTTCTCGCCGCGAATGATTTGCAGCTTTCCGTCCTCATACTTTGGTTCGTCACCGGCGAAGAATTGATTGTTCTCGGTGAAATCACCGATCACGTTCTGCGGCGCGTATGCGCGAAACATTTTCGACATCCCGGATTGAGACCAATTTCGATAGACACCACTATGACATCCGCGGCAGGATCGGATTCCGCATAGGCTGGCAAATTTTTCGACTGGACGACGGGCTTTCCCGGCACTGGCTGGTCCGAGCCCTTCAGATTAGATTCCGCCGCGCGTGCCACAAAGGAATCGAAGTCGCCTCGAGCCTTTGGATCGAGCGTCTTATAAATCGTCTGCAGGTGTTCGAGCGCCTTTGGCGCAAGTTCGTCTTTCTGCACGTAAACGGCGGCGAAATTGTCCGCGGCCGATTGGGAATCACCAGATGAAAGGCGCACCAGGCCAAGAATGTAAACGATCTGCGAGTCCGCGGCATTCAAGGAACGCGCCTGCTCAAGCGCCATTTCCGACTCTTTCAGTAGCGCGCTTCGGTTTTCGCCTGCGGGCCCAGCGATCGCTTCCTGCAACAGGGCGCGGCCCAGCGCGAAATTCGCTGTGGCGCGCATGCGGCGTTTCAAATCCGGCCACTGGCTTTCCGCAATTGCACCGGGACGGCCAAAGCGATCGAAATAGTACAGAGCAGCCCGGGCATTCTTAATTGCACCGCCGTTCAGATGCTGGCGCGCCTCGACATCCGCAACGGCTACTAGCAGCTGTGGATTCTCCGGCAGGTAGGTAAGCGACTGGCGTGCATAGTCCAAACCACCCATATAGTCGCCCACGTCAAAGCTGGTGTCGGCGGCAACTTCATACGCTTGCGCCAGGAACGCGGATTGAGGGTAGTTTTGAAGGAAGCTTTTCGCGGCCCGCAAAATGGCGCTGGCCTCTTGAGGTTTGTAAAGATTGAGGAATGCGTCACGTTCGGCGGGATCACGGATCTGGTCTGCAACGGTGGATGGACTGCGATTCGTCGTCGTGACGAGCGTGTCGATGTCCTGGGCTGCGACTGGGATTGCTGCACTCATAAACATCCCGAAAAAAATGGCCGGCAGAAATCCGCTGCTCATCGCTTGCATCCTGAACCCAAGGGCGAAGACTGGCAAGTTGATTTCGTTACGCGCGAAACCGCTTGTCGAAATCCTCCGCTTACATCGTTTTCGTCGTGCACTTCTCGATGAAATCCCAGTCCCAATCGACTCCGATTCCCGGTGACTCCGGCGTGTGAGCATAGCCTTCCGCATCGACCTGGATCGGAGTTTTCATTCCGAAATCCATGTACGAGAGCGGGTAGAGGACTTCGAAGAATTCGCAATTCGCGATCGCGGCACAGCAGTGTAAATTGACGATTTCGAGCGGATGATAAATCGTGGTGTGCAATTCACAGTGCACCCCGAACGATTCCGCAAGGTGAGCCGTCTTCATTACCGGCGTCACCCCACCCTTCCAGGAAACGTCGGTGCGCACGATATCCACGACGCGCTTCGCTATGCATTCCGCTGTCGAGTAGTGCGAGCCCGCGAGAACTTCCGTTCCACAAATAGGAATGTCGAGCTTGTCGCTCAGTTTGCGGAGTCCCGTGAAGTCCACGTCGAAAAGCGGCTCCTCGAACCAGTAGTAATTCAATTTTTCGAGCTCGCGCCCCACGCGCAGAGCTTCCTCGTGTGAATATGCTGCCACGGGGTCGGCCATCAGCTTGAATTCTGGGCCCACCGCCTCACGGCATGCGCGATATGCGGCCAAGTCAAACGCAAGCTTGCCCGGCGGGTGAAGCTTGTAGGCATGCCATCCGCGCGATTTCACTTCGAGCGCTTGCTTCGCATAATCTTCTGGCGAAGAGAGCACAAAGGAGCTGGCATAGATCGGAACTTTGTCGCGATACGCGCCCAGCATCTTGTAGAGCGGCATGCCCGCTTTTCTCGCAGCGATATCGTAGAGGCAGATATCGAAGGGCCCATAGGAATAGATCGGTACGTGATTCCACCAGCGATCGTAGGTCCGGAAATCCTGCCAGTGTTTTTCGCGCAGCAGCGGATCTTTGCCGAGAAAAAACGGCTTTAAAGTTGAGGCCGCGACCGCTCCCGCCATCTCTGCGCCACGCCCTGCGAACCCGAACGAATGCCCATCGATTCCTTCATCGGTCTTCATCGTGATCACGAGAAAATCAAAAGTGGACTTGCCGCCCGACCGCATCTCAGAATCCGACATCGCCGGTCGAGTGTTCTGGCAAACGCGGATTTCAATCGAGGTTATACGCACTAGCAGTTCCCGCCTTCGCGTGCTGACAGTGAAATTTTTTGAACCGACGCAGAACGCGTCGCAAATCTAGCGAAAGCGACGGGCAGCGTCAATTAAATCAGGGTTTCAGCTCATGAAACGGCACTGCGAGTTTTGCCTTGACGTTCGCACGTGCATGCCTCATTTTGTGCGCGCTTCCGTGGCACCGAACGACAAGTGAATCCTGACAGGTGATCTGATGACCGAACCGGTCATGATTGGATTTGCCCTTGTAGTGCTGGCCGGTCTTTTGAACGGTAGCTTCGCCGCTCCGATGAAGCGAATGCCGGCGTGGCGCTGGGAAAACAGCTGGCTCCTCTTTGCAGTAACAGGCCTGATCATTTTTCCGTGGATCATCACGCTCGTGACTATTCCTCGAGTTAGCGCCGTTTATTCCGGGGCGTCCGGGGCGACGCTGTGGAAGGTCGTGCTCTTCGGCATTGCGTGGGGTGTTGGTTCGACGCTGTTCGGAATTGGAATCACCCGCGTCGGTATGGCTCTCGGGTTTGCCATCATTCTCGGAATTACCGCCTCGTTTGGATCGCTCTTCCCTCTTGCAGTTCTGCATCCGGAGGAACTTCATTCGAAGCGCGGTGAATACCTGATGATCGGCACTGCGATCATGATCGTAGGTCTTCTTTTTCTCGCGCTCGCCGGAAAGCGGCGCGAGCGCGATGCGGGAGCGAGCGGCACACCGCGTTCAGGATTTGCATTGGGTTTGGTGATTTGTATTTTCTCGGGGATTTTTTCGTCGATGCTGAATTTCAGTTTCGTATTTGGCGACGAGATTCGAATCCGCGCGCTAGCGACTGGAGCGAGCAATTCGATGGCCGCGAATCCGATCTGGTCACTCACGGTCACGGGCGGTTTCCTCTCGAATCTCGTTTATTGCGTCTACTTGCTGAACAAAAACAAAACCTGGAGCGTCTATTGCGAGGGGAATCCGTCGACTTATTGGCTTCTCGGCGGGCTCACAGGACTTCTCTGGTACGGAGGCGTCGTGGCCTATGGGATGGGCGCTGCCTCGCTGGGGAAACTCGGCGGCATCGTCGGCTGGCCGGTTTTCATGACCCTCGACATCATTGCCGGAATTTTCTGGGGCGCGGTGACCGGCGAATGGAAACAGGCGAGCCGGCGTGCGGTGACCTATTGTTGGGCTGGTGTTGGGATCCTCGTGTTCGCAATTGTTATGATTTCGATTGGCAATGCATCCTGAAAAATTCAGTGCGAGCCACTGCCCGTGCTCTTGATTACAACGTTGCTCACTGCGTGAGTTTTCTTCGCATCTATGCCGCCGCCTTCCCTCACAATGTAGTAGCGGTTCGCCGGCAAGTCGTTCAGAGTCTCCACAAGCCCGCTCGGCCAGTGGATTACGATCTTGTCTGCTTTCGTCGCGTGGCCCAGACCGAAATGTAGCCTCAGGTCGCTCTGCGAAATGTATCCATCGCCACTGCGGACTTCCTTCTCACGCTTGTCGGTGCCTTGCTCGAGCGTGACCGCGGCGCCCAGCGCGGCACGATTTGATTTCACTCCCACGAGTTGCAGACTGATGAAATTGCCGATGGGCGCTGTGTTGTAGTAGATCGACGGTAATTCGTTCATGTTGTTCACGACCGCCGCTTCGCGACCATTGTTGAAGAGATCACCAAGCGCCATGCCGTGTGCCGCGTGGGGTTCATTCAGCACTGGACCTGCCCGCGCGGTGATATCTGCGAACTTTCCGTTGCGAAGGTTGTAATAAGCCACCTTCGGTTCGCGATAGCTTGTCCCCAGTCCCTTGCCATCGACCTCCGGATAGACATGCCCGTTGGCGATCAGTATTCCGGGCCAGCCACTGTTGTCGAAGTCGAAGAACTGCACGCCCCAACCCAGCAGCCTTGTGATTTTGGCGAGGCCGGCGAGTTGCGTCACGTCATCGAAAAGATTATTACCGCGGTTTAGATAGAGGGTCGAGGTATCGTCGCTAAAATTTGTTTTGACGATGTCTTGCAGGCCCGAGTGAGTGAAATCGTCAACCGATACTCCCATGCTGCCCTGCAGGGTGCCATCTTCGTTGTACGCTACGCCCGCCGTCTTGGCCATCTCAGTGAAGGTTCCGTCACGATTGTTGTGGTAGAGAAGACTCGGAGTCGAGTCGCAGGCCACATAGATGTCTGGCCAGCCATCGTGATCAAAGTCTGCGGTTACTGATGTGAATCCGTAACAACCGGACGTATGCGTAATGCCGGATTTCTTCGATACGTCCGTGAACGTTCCATCGCCGTTGTTGTGATAGAGCGCGTTGATGGGGATTTTCAGGCCACGCGGACCGCACATCACGTTCAGTCCCTTCCATTGGCACCATTGTCCCTGACCGGGCCTCGGAACGGAATCGTACGTAAAATCCACATAGCGGGCGACAAACAGATCCGCCTTTCCGTCGCGATCGTAGTCGATAAAACTGCAGCCCGTGTTCCACTCGTCGCGCGGAGTGTGCAGGCCGGCCTTCTCCGTTACGTCGGTGAACGTGCCGTCGCCATTGTTGTGGTACAGCGCGTTTTGGCCCCAGTAGGTAACGAACAAATCCAGGTTGCCGTCGTTGTCGAAGTCGCCTGTGCAACCGCCTTGGCCCCAGCCTGCGCGGGCGAGACCGGCCTTTTCGGTGACATCGGTAAATGTTCCGTCGTGATTATTGTGGTAGAGGTGGCCGGTCAGTTCTTTCCTTTCGGAAACCCCTCCACGGTTGAACCGTTGGGTAGAAAAACATCCGGCCAGCCATCGTTGTCATAATCAAGAACAATGCTTCCGTTTCCAGTCGTTTCGATGATGAATTCTTTGTGAGTATCGCTGCCGTAAATATTCTGCATCGTGATTCCCGCTTGCCGGGCAATGTCTACGAATTGCACCGCCCCGGGCTTTACAGCGACAGGCACAGATTCCTGACTGCGTTGAGCTTCTTGTCCCGCACCAAGACTTGCGAGATTTGCCGCGAGAATTGCAGTCACTAAAGACGAGACCCGCATCTGCTTCATGCGATGTCTTCTGAATTCAACTTGGATTTTTCGATATATCTCGACAAATTGTGCGGAGGCGGGAGAGTTTTCGAGGGACAGATGTACTGAGACGGTGTATTCATTTCCTGTATGCTACAACCCTCTGCTGCGACTCGCCAAGGCACTCAATTCCCAGCGTCACCGTGTCGCCGGGTTTCAAGTAAACCGGCGAATCCATTCCCAATGCAACTCCCGGGGGCGTTCCGGTGCTGATCACATCGCCGGGAAGCAGGGTCATGAATTGGCTCACGTAACTCAAGAGTTCGGCGATGCCGAAGATCATCTGTTCTGTGTTGCTTTTCTGCCGCAGAGCGCCATTCACCTTCAGCCATACGTCCAGATGCTCCGGTTTGGGAATTTCGTCGCGGGTCGCTAGGAACGGGCCTAGCGGCGCAAACGTGTCCGCACTCTTACCCTTTACCCACTGGCCGCCGCGTTCGATTTGAAATGCCCGCTCGGAGTAGTCGTTGTGCAGGACGTAACCGGCGACATGATCGAGAGCATCCCGCTTCTCGACATTGCGAGCTTCTCTTCCGACTACAAGAGCCAGTTCCACTTCCCAATCCAGCTTCGCGCCTCCTTTCGGCATCATCACGGGATCGTTCGGGCCCGCGAGCGCGCTGGTGGCCTTGAAGAAAATTACCGGCTCGTTCGGAATGGACTGCTTTGTTTCCACGGCGTGATCTTTGTAATTCAGCCCGATGCAGACGATCTTGCTCGGACGGCAGATCGCGGCGCCCAAACGCGCAGCCGAATTCACCCGAGGCAAATCGGCGGCATTCTTTTCTACCCAGCGGCGCAGTCGTTCGACGCCATCTCCGCCGAAAAACTCCTCGCCGTAATCCATCCCCGAGGCAGAGACGTCGATGCAAGCGCCATCGTCCAGAAGCAGGCCGGGCTTTTCATTACCACGCTCACCGAAACGGACGAGTTTCATAGACTTGTGCGGTTCCTGCAGCAAAACGGTGCAGAAAAACAGCGCCACTTACCTAATTCAGTGAACTCAACTCAGTCAAGGATATTCGAACGGTTCACGAGAATGATTTCAGCGGTTGAAACAAATGAGCCGAAAGGTATGGATCGGTTGAACATTTTCGCGGAATCGTAGTGTCCAGGCTGTGCTCTGCCGAGACAATTCTCAGTCAGTGCAACTCCTTGTTCGCAAACTCCATTTCAACCACCGCAGAAGCATCCAACCGGGCAGAGATTGCCTTGGCGCTCGTTATCACTGCTTTTGCAAGAAACGGGATCTTGTCCCGCCCGATTCTCGCCACTGGCCCCGCGACACTGATGGCGGCAGCTACGTTTCCATTATCGATGACCACCGGAGCGCTGATGCATCTGGCGCCGAGTGTCGCTTCTTCATCGTCGAGCCCATATCCGCGCTCGCGGACACTCTCGAGTTCGCGTTTGAGCCGCGACACCTGCGTAATTGTGTGGGGAGTGAGCCGTTCAAATTTCATGGAGCCCAGAACGTGCTCTTTCTCCTCGGGTGGCAGGAAGGCAGCCAGCGCTTTTCCCATGGCCGTGCAATAAACCGGGCGCCACGATCCCACCGGAGAAGCCATTCGGAACGGATGCGGGCTCTGCAATACGTCCAGATAGAAAACGTCCTGCCCGTCCAAAGTTCCCAGATTCACCGTTTCGCCGGTTACCTTCCAGAGATTCTGAAGCACGGGACGGCTGATTTTTCGCAGCGAGGTCTGATAGCTGACGCCGGAGCCTAGGCGAACCAGCTTGGGGCCGACCAGATATGCCCCTGCATCGTCACGAAACAAATAGCCTTCAAACTCAAGATGGGCGAGGAACCGGTACGCAGTGCTCTTGTTAATCCCGGTTCGCTGCGCGACGTCCTTGAGTTGCAATCCTTCCGGTGATGAGTTCAGTGCTTCAAATACTCGAAGAACCTTGGAAACAACGCCAACCGGAGCTGATTTCGACTGCCGTGCATGAATCATGAATGCCCCTCCCGATAACCGCAACCGACTTCTGGGCCCGCAACAGACCGACTCCAAAGGTGCCGCCGGTTGAATGGACTATATACCTCACATTTTGAAATGTGAAAACCGAATTTTTTATCTTGAATATCCTTGGCCCGCTTGCTATATCGCTTGGGCGTTCGAATTGTGTATTTTATGAAGATGGTCACTTGGCCACCGGGTGTTTTGCTATGGCGTTGAGCAACAGCATCAAACGAGAACCCCTGCTCAAACTCAGCCCGAAAGATAATGTAATCGTGGCCCTTGCAGATTTGCGGAAGGATGAGATGGTCGCTTGGTCCGGCGCAACTTACACGCTGGCTACGGACGTTCCCGCAAAACACAAATTCGCGACGGAACCTCTCGTCGCGGGCAGCGACGTCATCATGTATGGAGTCCTCGTAGGGAAAGCGACCAAACCGATTGCCCAAGGCGAGGTCCTGACGCCCCGCAATACCTATCATGAGGCCGCCCCTTTCCACGAAAAAGAAGAGCAGTATCACTGGACGCCTCCGGACGTTTCGCGATGGCGCGCTACCACGTTCCAGGGATATCGGCGCGCGGATGGTCAGGTGGGTACCCGGAATTATTGGCTCGTTGTCCCGCTTGTGTTTTGCGAAAACCGGAACATCGGCGTGCTAAAGCAGGCGTTCGAGGAGGAGTTGGGTTTTGCGGCACCGCAAATTTACCGTCAGCAGGTCGCTGACCTCGTTCGTCGATATCGAAGTGGCCGCGCAAACGAGATAGATACCGGAGTCACGGTGACGAGTAGCGTGCCTTTATCGCCTCCCCGCGTCTTCAAGAACGTGGACGGAATCAAGTTCCTGACTCACGAAGGCGGGTGCGGCGGAACGCGGGAGGATTCCGATAATCTCTGTTCGCTGATCGCCGGTTACATTCACCACCCCAACGTCGCTGGAGCCACGATTCTGAGTCTCGGCTGCCAGCATTCCCAGGTTGCGATCCTGCTCGAGCAAATCAAGAAGCGCGATCCGAAGTTCTCGAAACCGCTTCTGCTGTTCGAACAGCAGCAAAGCGGATCTGAGGTTCGGATGATGTCGGAAGCGATCCGCAAGACCTTTGCCGGTCTCGCGGAAATGGCTGAGAATTCGCTCCGCACATCGGCACCCCTTTCCCGTTTGTGCGTCGGGCTGAAATGTGGTGGCTCCGACGGTTTTTCCGGCATTTCCGCCAATCCTGCCATCGGCCACACCTCGGATATCCTCGCGGCGCTGGGCGGCCGCACAATCCTTTCGGAATTTCCCGAACTGTGCGGCGTCGAGCAGGAATTGGTGAATCGCAGCACAAGCAAGGAAGTCGCTGATCGCTTCATTCATTTGATGCGCGACTACGCCGCGAGAGCGAAGGCCGTTCGCTCTGGTTTTGACATGAACCCTTCACCCGGAAATATCCGCGATGGACTCGTCACCGACGCGATGAAATCGGCTGGTGCTGCGAAAAAGGGCGGAACATCTCCGGTGACTGCCGTGTTGGACTACGCGGAGTATTCAACGGAGCCGGGTTTGAACCTTCAGTGCACGCCAGGTAATGACGTGGAATGCGTGACCGCGCAAGTATCGGCGGGAGCCAGCGTCGTGCTTTTCACCACTGGTCTCGGCACTCCGACAGGCAATCCAATCGCGCCCGTTGTGAAACTTTCCACCAATTCGACGCTCGCTCAGCGCATGCCGGACATCATTGACGTTGACACGG
This sequence comes from uncultured Acidobacteriota bacterium, assembly GCA_963790945.1. GTDB lineage: Bacteria > Acidobacteriota > Terriglobia > Acidiferrales > UBA7541 > Palsa-295. The sequence goes on along the minus strand of CAWBRH010000024.1, from coordinate 92,650 downwards.
GTGACATTATCGTCGGTAAGTCAACGATCGATGAGATGGGCGAATTAATTCTCGAGCGCGTGGTACAGGTCGCGAGCGGTGAAGTTCAGACCAAGGCAGAACAGCTGGCGCAAAATGATTTCATTCCTTGGAAACGAGGAGTTTCCCTCTGAAGAACGCGCTGAATTCGAATGGCTTCCGGCTCGACGGGAAAACGGTAATCGTCACGGGCGGCGCCAGCGGCATCGGACGCGCCATCGCTCTGCGCTTCGCGACGAGTGGGGCCCAGGTATACGTAATCGATATTCGTGCAGAAGAGGCGGAAGAGACCGTCCGGGAAATTTCAGAAGCCGGCGGCCACGCGTCCGCACACGAATGCGACGTCACAGATCAGCAAGCAGTACGAACCGCATTTCAAGCCCTGGCCAAGCGCGGCCGCATTCACACGCTAGTGAACAATGCCGGCATCTCCCACATTGGCAAACTCGAAGCGACGACCGAGCGAGACTTCGACCGCGTGTTCGAAGTGAACGTGAAGGGCTTCTATAACTGCATGCTCGCCGCTGTGGAACACATGAAAGCAAACGGCGGGGGCGTGATCCTCAACATGGCCTCCATCGCAGGCTCTTCGGGCCTGGCCGACCGCTTTGCTTATTCGACAAGCAAAGGTGCGGTGATCGCCATGACCTACTCGGTCGCCAAGGATTACCTCGCTTGCAACATCCGCTGTAATTGCATTTCGCCTGCGCGAGTCCATACGCCGTTCGTGGACGGATACCTGCGCGAGCATTATCCGGGCCGCGAAGCAGAAATGTTCGGCGAGCTATCCCATTCGCAGCCGATTGGCCGGATGGCTGAGCCTCACGAGGTGGCGTCTCTCGCGCTGTATCTTTGTTCGGATGAAGCTTCCTTCTTAACCGGTGTGGACTATCCTCTCGATGGCGGCTTTTTTAATCTTCGTGGCCAATAAATTCGATTCCGTCTGCTCGGTCCGGGGATAGGCTCATGGACCTCCAGTTGAACGATCACGTTGTGCTTATCACCGGTGGCGCGAAGGGCATCGGAGCCGCGATCACGCGGGCTTCGATTCGAGAAGGCGCGATTCTCGTAATCGTCGATAGAGACAGGCCAGCGTGCGAACAATTCTTTGCAGAACTAAAGCTCGCCCCCGAGCGCGGGCGCTACATCATAGCTGATCTTCAATCCGCAGAGGATTGCGCGAAAGCTGTCGAAGAGACCGCCCGCACTTTCGGCCGAATCAATGCCCTGATCAACAACGCGGGTGTGAACGACGGCGTTGGCCTCGAGCACGGCACCCCCGAAAAATTCGTCGCGTCACTTCAACTGAACCTGCTGCACTACTTCAATATGACGCACTTTGCCCTGCCCCATTTGAAACGCACGCGCGGTTCCATCGTCAGCATCAGTTCCAAGACCGCTGTCACCGGACAAGGAAACACTTCGGGCTATGTCGCCTCGAAGGGCGCGATCCTGGCGATGACGCGCGAGTGGGCGGTTGAACTTTTGCCGTACGGCATCCGCGCCAACGCGGTGGTTCCCGCCGAAGTCATGACGCCTCTCTACCAACAATGGCTCAGCAAATTTCCCGATCCGGAAGCAAAGCTCAAGGCGGTCACTGCCAAAATTCCTTTCGAAAAAAGAATGACGACGCCCGATGAAATCGCCGCGATGGTTGTATTTCTCATTTCCGCGCAGGCTTCGCACATTACCGGGCAGCACATGTATGTGGACGGCGGGTACGTGCACCTCGACCGGGCCTTGACTTAACTTGAATCGACTTAACGGAGACGCATGGGAAATCCTTCTGCGCCAATCACCGAGCGAAGGTATCTGATTCCTTTCATTCTTGTAACGAGCCTGTTTTTTCTCTGGGCGCTCGGTGTCAACCTCAACGACATTTTAATCCCGCACTTGAAGAAGACTTTTAACCTCACCGATTTCCAATCGTCGCTAATTCAAACCGCATTCTTCGGCGGCTATTTCCTCGCGGCGCTGCCCGCGGGCTGGCTGATGGAGCGCATCGGGTATCGAAAAGGCATTCTGGTCGGCCTTGGAACCTGTGCTCTTGGAGCGCTCCTCTTTATTCCCGCCGCTTCGATTCGCACCTACAGTTTTTTTCTGTTCGCGCTTTTCGTGATGGCCTGCGGGCAAGGCGTTCTTGAAGTCGCCGCGAATCCTTACGTCACGATTCTCGGTCCGCCGGAATCATCCGAACGACGGCTGAACTTCGCGCAGTCCTTCAATGCCGTGGGTGCATGGGTAACTCCGTATATCGGAAAAATCTTCATTCTCTCCGGAATCGAATATTCCGCTGCTGCAGTTGCCACAATGACTCCCGAGCAGTGGCAAATCTATTCGGCCTCCGAAGCCAAGCGCGTCACCGGAACGTACTTGGCGATAGCGGGAATATTCTTGTTCGTCGCGGTTCTGATCTATTTCGCTCATCTGCCCGAAGTCCGCGAGGCTACCGGAGAAACGCTCGCGGAGCCAGAAGCTGCGCCGCCAACCCACGCGAGCATCTGGCATTACAAACACCTGATCCGCGGTGTCATCACCGAGTTTTTCTACGTCGGCGCTCAGGTAGGAGTCACGAGCTTCGTGATTCGCTTCACGCAACGCGTGCTTCCCGGCACGCCCGAAAAGACTGCCGCGAATTACCTCTGGTGGCACCTCTTCGGCTTCATGATTGGACGCTTTGCCGGTTCCGCAATCATGAAGCGCGTCGCGCCTGCCAGGCTGCTCGGCATTTTCTCCACCTCCGCAACCATTTGTGCCGTCATCGCGATTTTCATGACCGGAACTGTGTCCGTCTGGGCCGTTGTTCTTCTCGGCTTCTTCGATTCCATCATGTTCCCCACGATCTTCGCGCTGAGCATCAAAAACCTTGGCATCTACACCAAGCTTGGCTCTTCATTGCTGGTAATGTCGATCATCGGCGGCGCAATTGTTCCCGCTGTTATGGGCTATATTTCCGATCGCAGCTCTATTCAAGCGGCCTTTTCTGTTCCTCTCGTCTGTTATGCGATCGTGATTTATTTCTCGTTCAGCGGCTACAAACCGGAGCCCGTCGCCGAACCGAATACTTGAGAGAGTGCTCGGATGGAAATTAAAATTACAGTGTGGCGTGCATGAAATTTCTCGTAACAGGCGGCATGGGCTTCATCGGCCAATCCGTGATGCGGAATCTCCTCGCGCGTAAAATTCCCGTCATCGCAGCCGATCAGTCCGCGGATCAGGCGGCTCTCGCCAATTTCACAAGTCTTGCTCAAAGCGCCGGAGCCAGCTTCGATTCTGTAGCGATGGATGTCGGCGATTTTCGCGACGTGATGAATGTCTTTCACAAGCACCCCGACATCACGCACGCAATTCATCTCGCCTACGTAATGGGGCCGCTCGTCGATGAAAATACAGCGCTCTCCACACGCGTCAATATTCTTGGCATGACCCACATGTTCGAAGCAGCGCTCCACCGCAAGCTCGCTCGACTCGTCTTCACCAGCAGCGAAACAGTCCATGGACCATCGCAGAAGCCCTACGGCGACCGCCCAGTGACCGAGGAAGATTTCTGCGATCCCGCTTCCCACACGTTTACATATGCGGTGATGAAGCTTTTAAATGAACACATGGGTCGCCGCTACGTCGAGCGCCACGGAGCAAGCATTGTCTGCACCAGGCCTCCGGTCGTGTTCGGTCACGGCCGCAAGCGCAGCGCGGTGATGTGGGCTGAACATTTCGCTTCGAAGCCGGCCATCGGGGAATCCGTTACCTTGCCCTTCGGACCCGCAACACGCGACACATGGATCTACAAAGATGATTGCGCTGAGCAGCTCGTGCGCCTCGCACTCAAGCCTAAGCTCGCTCACTTCGCTTACAACAACGGCGGACACTCGGTCACTGCTACCGAGCTCGCCGCCATCGTGAATAAATGGCTTCCCGGCGCGCAAATCGATTTCTGCCCCGGGAGTGGCACGCCGCTGATCGACAATCAAGATGGCACTCGCTTGATTCGCGAAATTGATTTCGCGCCGAACCCGCTTGAACAGGGCGTTCGTGCACACATTAACGAGGCACGCGCATCGGCGGGGCTTCCGGCTGTCTAGTTTCGATTTGAGAGGAACTCGAGAAGAAGAGGAACATGCCGCCATTCGTCAGCACCGTCGTGGGCAGCTACCCACGAAACACCAGCGTGGAAGACACGATGAAGAAACCCTCGCTCACCCGCCCGGAAATCGACGAACTAATAAAATGGGCGGCTCGCGATCAAGCCGATCTCGGTCTCGATGTCATCACCGACGGCGAGGGCTATCGTGAAAATATGTACTACTTTTATCAGAAGCGGCTTGATGGGATCACGTTCGAAGGAATGGTAAAGCAATCTTTCGGGACCGCAGGATTCGGAATCGAATGCGCTCGCGTGGTCGGCGAGATCAAGAATTCCCGCTTCGAACTTGCCCGCAACTGGAAACTTGCTCGAGATGCCGCTCCCGTCCGCTGCCGTGTCAAGCAGACGGTCACCGGCCCGCACGTCCTCACACGCTTCAGCATCAACCAGCGCCAGGACCTTTACCCTGACGAGCAAGCGCTGTGCCGCGCGTATGCAAAAGTATTGGCGGACGAAATTCGAGAAGTGATCGCCGCCGGCTGCGACTACATTCAATTCGACGAGCCGATGTGGACCGAGTCGCCCGAAGACAGCCTTTGGTCGGCAAAAATCTTGAACGAGCTGATCGATTCACTTCCGCGCGTAAAATTCGCCCTGCATGTTTGCGGTGGCAATCCGCGCCGCAAGCGCGTCTATTTCACCAAATATACCGACCTCGTCCCCGCCTTCCGCGAAGTTAAAATCGACGAGGCCTCTCTCGAACATTGCACTCTCGACTATGATCTGATGGGACTCTGGAAGAGCTGGGACTTCAAAGGCGAACTGGCTCTCGGGGTAGTCGACCAGCGCAGCGACACAATTGAAAGCGTCGACGTAATCCGTGAACGAGTCACGCCGGCACTCGACTATTTCTCCCCCGATCGCCTCCTGCTCACCAGCGAGTGCGGTTTCGGACACGTCCCCTTGAACATCACCCGCGGAAAACTTGGCGTCCTGGTGGAGGCCTGCGACGGCCTTCGGTCATTCAGGAGATCCTTGTGATCGTTCCTCGAACTGCGATCGGTGATTTCGTGAATCACGATTGGGTTGCCTGCGGTGACCGCCGCGCGCGTCCGACAAAGAGTTTATCGTGAAATATCCCGTTTGCTTTTCGGCTCCATTACTCGTTTTGGCGTGCTTTTGTGCCAGCTTCGCCCCTGGGGTTTGGGGCACGGCTTCTTCTCATTCCTTAACATCGGAAGAGGGCGGAGTGCAATCGCCCAAACCTGCGACAGTTACCATCCCAGGTCCTCTGCGTTCCTTTTTGCGTATCGCGGCGATCAGCCAGAAGGTTCCGCCTGAAGAAGTGATGCCTTTTCTCGCTCGTAATATATTCCTGCTCGGTTATGAGGCGAAGGGCTCCAAGATCCAGCCAACCGAGTTTCTGATTCTGCTGAGACGATACGTGCAACAGGCCAGAGAGCTGGCTGCTTTGGCGAGGACTGATGGCGTTATTCATGTCTCTAATTGCGAAGACGGGAAGCAATTGCTGGAAATCCTGGGCTACCGGCCGACGCCGACCTGCGGTCAAAGCGGCGCCTTCCTCGAAACTGCAGATCCGCGAAGGGCATTTCTCACGATCGACTCCGGCTTCCCCCTGCCCGAACTAGAGGCGACTCTACAGGGAGGTAGGCCCTTCTCTTATCCATTCGCGAATTCTCAGCTCCCAGTATTTTTAGCGGAACGCGATTGGACGGCGGTGAGTGAAAGTAAAGAGGGCGGGAAGTACGAAGGCAGTGGAACCTTGCTTGATGCGCTTCTGCACGATCCTGCTTTGGCTCGTTTCTACGCGGCCTGGGCTCGCATTGATTTGGAAACTCAGTTTGCCCTGGCACGATCGCCGGGACTGAGAAAACTGGTTCCCTATGCCGCTTCCTTGGATTTTTATGGGAGCTACATTCAAATTCGATCGGGGCGCGTGCTGGTGCCCGGCGGTTCAGTGGCCGAGTGGGGATGGAAGGACTTGGTGGGCGTAAGCCCGCAATCACCTGGGGAATTCGTCCTTCGGCTCATCGCGAAGGACGATGGCTGGCTAGCGGCTTATTTTGACTCGCTATCACGCGTCCCACCGGAACAGCAAGCCCACTTCATCGAGCCTCCCCGCCTACGGAGGTGCTACGAAGCACTCCGGGGGAAGACCAATTCGCCGAGCGCCATGGTGGGGGTATTTCGGCCTGACCCCGTTCTTTTACTCTTGATAACTCGTCTTCAGTGGGATCCCGATGGCGATCCACGCGTGCCTGGAAATCTCCAAGTGTGGAAGAGCATTCTCAACCAGAAATCTAATCTCGACATTGCCCGTCGCTGGAATGTGGAAATCCCGATCTGGAACAATTCAGAAGGACTTCTCGAAGCTCTGTTTTCTCTCTCTCGAGTGCGCGCGAAAGGAGGGCCGACAGAAGCCTTTCTAGTGCTGAGTGAACTGGACGGCAGACGCTCTGCGGGGCATCGTTTGAGTGCTCAAACAGTTGAGCTGATGGCCGGTAAGTTCTCCGAGTTCAGAAATCAGTATTTAATCTTTTCTGAGTTTCCAGAGTTGGACGATGCTGCCATCGCGACCTTTCTAAAGACAGCCGGGGCCCTTGGGAAAATTCCCGATTACACGCTGCGAGGAAACGCGATGGGAATCTTTGAAGCCAATGTCGGACTTTGGCAAATTCTAGCCCGCCAGGGCGAGATTGACCGAGGCACGCAAAACGATTCATGGTTGGAAACGATCAGACCTTTCGCCCATGTCCCCTCATCGACTCAGCTTTTCGATGCGGGACACAACTCACTGCTACGACTCCTGCGCGCGGCCAATCGCGAACCGGGTTCCCAGAATGACATCGTCGATTTGATCGCCGGCCCTCGGCAAACAAATCTGGAAAACCAGCGAATTCACCGAGAATTGGCCGACCGGATTCGGGGGGTGCTAGACGATCAGCGCTTGGTCTCTCTCGAGACGCTGCTGGCACTTGGCGATGGCCTGGGTGCAATGTCGCAAGGAGCTCCCGTAGACAGTCGACTAGTCCAGCTCGCCGAACAACTTACTGAATTCCAGATGCCGCGCCCGATTTTTACTCGTAGCGAGAAAACTGAGTTTTCAGGAGGAATTTACAACGACCGGCACACGGAACTAGAGATGCGAACGGATCTTGCAAAGGTTCTGAAGTCGGGTTCATACGCGGAATTAGAACAAGCTCGCGGACAACTCACTTTTTTCCTGAGAGACACGTTGGTCGGGTTGAACTACGCCTATTACGAACCGCCCGGCGCTCAGGCTCTTCACCACAACCCCCTCCTGATTCGATCCCACGACTTCTCAGGAGAGACTGTCGTGGGCATGGAAACATCCGTGTGGCTAACTCCTCAGTTGTTCGGCGTGGGATCTCCAGCAGGCGGTGGCGCTCATCTCGTCGGATCCCTGGCCGACTTACCGTATGTCCTGGCGAAACTGGAGGAGGATTTCATCTCTCCGGAAAACGTGCAGGCTCTGATCTGGTCCGACTTAGTGCCGGGCGTTTTGACCGATGCGGTTTTGCCTCGTTGGTGGAACGTAAGCCGGAATGAGCTTCATGCAGTCGCACTTTATCAGCGCGTCGGGGAGGAACTCCTAGCGGCCTCGGCGGAAAATAAGGAGCTGCGCAGCAAAGTGTCGAGTATCCTCTCCGACCGAATGACTCCCCGAAAATCGGAACAGTTGGAGCATGCTTTGCGAGAAGGACGTCTCGCGGAGCTATCGTCTAAAATCACACCAGCCGACACCTTCTATCTGACGGCTGAAATTCGGCGAAGATTTCCAGAGGAAACAAACTTTGGGGGGGCGGCTGGGCGTGAGTTGGTAGATTTGTCTCGCCAAGACCCGGCGGCGCTCAACTGGGAACGCCTGTCGCAGGATTTCGGCGTGCCCCATCCCATAGTGGCGGGCACTTATTCTCGCGAATTGTTGAACTTGAGGCCTTTTCCCACGTTCGAAGGATATTCCAGCCGACTGCTGGCCGAAACCTGGGATTCTACGAATCTGTATTGGGCCCGCTTGACGGATGAGATGGGCTATTCTCCAGTGACGCTAAATCGCCTCGCTCCCGAGCTCACTCTTCGCATGGTCGCGAAGATTTTTGCCGTGGACCTAGATGATTGGCCGGCGATGCTTCGTGCAATGCGAGAAACTGGAGACGAGTTTCTCAAGGGCAAGATTGCATCGCTGCCGTCGAGTGGGGGCGCGCCTGAGCCGTAGACGACTCTGTTAGGCCAAAGCAATTCAAGGGTCACTCGACCAGCCCCACGAAAGTGAGGTATCTAACATTAAGGCCAGTTTATGTTAAAGAGATTCCTTGGGTTTTTCGGCGTTTTGATGGAATTCCTCGTTCTCTCCGGATCCCCGGCGGTAGCCCAGGAGGTCGTCGCGCCGCGTATTAACGTCAAGGTCGACCTGGTGCAATTGAATGTGGCCGTGACTGACAACAAGGGCAACTACATTACCGGCCTTCGTCCGCAGGACTTTGTTATCACCGAGGACGGGATCTCAGAAAACATTGCTCTTTTTGGACAAGGCAACGAATCGGTCCGCGCGCCAGTGAACGCGACGCCGTCAGGAGTCAGCCCGCCAGATTTCTCCGCCCACCAACAAACCCCTGGTGCATCTGTGTCCGAGAGTGAATTAACCTCTCGATTGGTAGAGGGCGCAGACGTGTTCGTTCTTTTCGACACCAGCAACTATATGTACCGCAATTTTGCGATCGCGCAGGATGCTATCGCTGATTTCATTCGCTCCCTCGAGCGTCCTAACAAGGTGGCTTTCTATTCTTACAGCCGGGATCTTTCCAGAGCCGCCCTCCTCACCACTGATCGGTCGCAGGTCTTGCGTAGCGTGCGTACGACCGTAGCCGGAGACGACGCCGCGCTCTACAATTGCCTCCTAATGACAGTTCAAGACGCGGCGAACTCTAGCGGAAGAAAAGTGGTCATTGTCTTCTCAAATGGTCCCGATAACGCCAGCACGGTGCCACCTGAGGAGGTGGCCGAGTTGGCACAAACGACCGGGACGACGATCTACATGGTGAGTACCCACCAGGCGCACTTGGAACCAATCTCCAACGCAGTGTTTCAACGCATGACCGCTGCCACCGGCGGCAAAGTCTATTTTGCCAAGACCTGGAAAGAGGAACAAAACGCCTTTACCTCCATCCGCGATGACTTAGCCCATCTCTATTCTTTGAGTTACTATCCGCAGCCCAATCCCAACCGTGGATGGCGCACGATCAAGGTAAAACTCGTGAATGGACATTATAAGAACTATTACATTCGTACGAGGGATGGGTATCGTCTCCAACATTCTCGATCCTCCTCGAAGAATGTTCCGTCCGCTCAAGTGGAAGCGAGCCCTGAATAGCCTTGGCCCGATCGGGCGTCGGCATGCACACGACGACCGTCGTGCCTTTCGGGCTTGGGAGTAAGAAACGTCCTTGCAGGCGGTCCGAGTGGTCCTTACGCGCTTTTCCTCTGACGCCACCCTCTCTTCCGGGGTCCCTCTCCCAAGAACTACGCAGACGAAGAGTAGAGCAACTCGCGATGCTCTCGTATTTCGGCAAGGGGGCCGCCCACAAACGGGTGGGTGGCGTAATGCGAATCACCGCAGGCCGAGAGATTTCTGGGGCCCGTGGTGGTGGCGAGAGTGTCTATTCAGAACTGCCCACCTGGTGCGACTTAAGCTGTCGCACATCTTCTTGCTCAAATAGTGTCCATCAACTGGTTCGGCGCGTGAGATATCGCTTCAGGGTTCCAGCCACTTGCACCGTGAAATCCTCGCGTAGTTCCGGCGAACTGATGGATAAGAGACCGTCGGTTCAGCGGGTGATCAAATTTTTTCCGAGAGACTGAAGAACTGGTTCGTTAGGCCGCTCTGATCCGCGACGCAGGGCCGTCGGAGTGATTGCGTCGATAAAATCGGGCATCGATAGCGCTTCGCGCCGCTGGTAGTTGCTTGCGAAGTATACCGCGATACAGATCTAATCATTAAGGACGCGCTTGAAAGCCTTGATCGTGAGTGGCACCCCTCATTCACGTCGGGTCGAGCCACCTTTGATGGATGCGACCGTGACAATCAGCACAGCGTGATTAGATTTTCTTCTATATCGTCGCCCAAACGGCTTCGCGAGCGAATGTGGTGAACCTCGAGACGATCGGAAGTCCCGCAATACTGGCGTCGCCAGCCGTCGCGCTCCAACACTTCGGTACGGAGCTTGCGATAAGAATCTGGCTCCAGTCGAAGCCTCGGTCGTCGTGGTTGGAAATCGTTCATTGGACTTTCGCCATTCGCTGCACGAATTTAATTTTCTGCGGATCCGGGAGCAGGGAATAGAGTCGACCGAGTGCGAAGAGCAGTGAGTCGGAATCACCACTCTCGAGGTGAACTCCGGCAAGGAAATCGGCGCAAATCATCTCTAAGCAGTAGCCGCGAGATTTGCTCGCTCCTAGCATGTGCGCCGCCATTTCAAGCGCTCGCTCAACGAGGATTTACTTATGCCGGGGTCTGCAGAAGCCGCAAGGACAGCGTCCTGTTGTAGGCGAGAATCGGTGGGATACATACCGAGGACACTTCGGATATTTTCTGGGCCGCCCCCAGAGCGCGGCACGTGTTTGGCCCTCTCGCTCTTCGGCACGTCTGACCACCTATGGCGAGCTAATTCTGCCGCGTGGACGTTTTTCCTCTGCCGTGGCATTTGACTACGGTTGTAATCATTTCTTGGGGGCTTCAGAAACTTGTGTTCTTCGAAGTGTTTCGATCGTTGCGGACATGTGGCGCTGCGAGGGATTCGATCGCGTTTCTTGTTTATAGCCAGGGTGGCTGGTACCGTTCTGAGGAGCCTAGAAGCCCCAAAAAACTGTTTGACAAACCAAGCCAACCATTTGCTAATCTTAAATCGCGATAATTCGGGTCGACGGGCCGGCACGGCACCACCGATCATCGCGAAGATCTTCGCAGCATCCGCGTAAGGCACCCCGCCTCAAGCACGAGGTCGACCGCACCCGCGGGCAGCACTGAATCAGCCTGACGGGCGAGCTTTGTCTGCTGGAAACCGGTACGCCAGCGAACAACAGTCCCTGACGCGTCCTAACATTGTCTCTCGAACGCGCGAGCATCCGCAGAGGCGCAGCACTGGCCATTCTTTTTTTTCGACGAACAGGAAGATGCGACGGAGTTAACTCAGAATTTAAAGGCAGAAGAGATGTCCACATTAAAATCGAAGCCGCGCTCTGGAGCGGGGGGCCCACGCACAGCCCACGGAAAATCCAAGTCCTCTCAGAATTCTCGAAAGCATATGATTTTCATCGACCGAGTGCTTCCTGAGGAAGAAAATGCCGCGTCATTGCTATACGACGAGATCCGGACAGAATTTCGGCTTGAAGGTGCCATGGAACTTCGGATTGGTCGTGACCTGGTGCAAAACGAACTCCAAGCTGGCCGCGTCGAGAATTTTGCTCTGCAGGCGTTGAAAAAGGCTCGGATGCTGGCGCATCTTGATTTAGACGAATATGATCGAAATCACACAGCTCGGCTTCCAATTCCAAAGGAGCATGAATCCGAAGCAGGATATTTCACGCGCTTGCGTCCCGGATTTTGCGCGATGTTTCTGACGCACCTTAAAGCCACGATCGAACAACGCGGCCTTCGGCCCGACGAAGACCTGGAGTACCTGAGATTGATTTACGGCAACCAGCGGACTGACCTAGCGGAGATAATTGTAATGCGCTACCACATTTTCGAAGAGAATACGCCCATCGATAGAGCCGAAGAGAGCACCAAGAAGCAAATCGAGGATGAGCAGGCTCTTATTCTTGAGGCAATTCAGAGGGAAATCGATGCGCAGGGAGTACGGCGGGCGCTCGCACAGGCCCACGAGTTATTCGACTATGCGCCGGATTCGGTTCTGCCACCGCCTAACGTTGACGATCGGATTGAACGCTACCGTACCGCGAATATGCGCAAAATGGACCGTTTGCTTGCCGTTTTGGAAACCGTTCGCCGTCTCAAGAAGAAGGCGTAAACTTCGAAAGGACGCCCATTCGAGAAGGACAAAAAGCTAGCTCCGAAAGGTCATAAGAATCGGCCGCGCCGAGAGTGCGCTGAGCCCGCGATGTTCGGTTGATCTGTTGGTCGGCAACAATTGACCCGGTTCCGGGCCACCATGTTGGCGAACGTCTTCCGTCGCGCGTTCCAGGAGGCCCTGCTTGCATCTCTTGCTCCAGTTCTCATCAAGTCTGGTTGGCTGTTTATCTTAATATTACTTACATTAAGAATTACCAGGCGGCTATGGCGAGATCAGCCAGCCGTGCCGCGGGAAGTGGAAATTACAAAACGAACTATCGTAAGTCTCTAGTTTGCAACGGAGTAAGAATTCCGAGGACACGGAAAGCGCTTCCAATCAGAGCAATTCAGCGGTTAAGAAGAAGCAGCTCCCGATCCCTCTTTCACGACGACTTGAACTAGCTGGGATGAATGTCACTGTGCGAATCAGCACAGGGCGCGATCAGATTCTTTGCGAGACTGAAGAGCGGGTTCGTTAGGCCGCTTTGATATCCTGCGACGTGCGGCCGTCGGAGTGGTTGAGCCGATAGAACCGGCATCGCAATTGACGCAGCGAAACGGACGGACACCGATTGAGCGGAGGAGATACCTCTCCACGGCACCGTGCCGATGCGACCGAAATACCTCCGAACTACCGCAACGTGGACAGAGTTCTTTTTTGAATCAGGCTTCATTTCTAATGCTCCAGCGCTCGACGGTTAAAATTATGCCTTACGCGTACCCGGAGGGTAAGGGAAAAAGACCGGCAGGGGCGATTCCTGCTGGCTTACGCGATCGCCCAAGGGGTGCTTAGCACGTTTCCAAAACTGCAACAGAATTCGTGCAAAGTACTATAGGTCGATTGACTTGTTCCGGAACAAGATTCTGTCAGTTGCACTTCTTGGGGGAGAGGCCAATCGGGGAAAAAGGCCGCCGCAACGATGGAAATGTCAGCACCAACGAAACTGCCGTTTAGCGTACTGGGTGATTTCGCTCAAAGTTCCGCGACGCAACCAGCCGGTCAATTTCCCGCGCAATTAGATGCACAACTAGATGGACAATCAGATCTCCAACCAGACGGGCAATCACCTGCAGAACTAGCGGGAACAGCGGCGTCAGAGGCAGACTCGGGAGTCTGTGGCGGTCCCGATCGGCGTGCTTGAGGTGCCGATTGGAGTTTGGGGATCTCGCCGCGTCGAAACGGATTCGGGCCGGGCGGAACGGGTTGAGGTCTTTGCGGAGGACACCTGCACGGTGATCGTGTTTCCGCAGGGCGCTGTGATCCGATTGTCGGCCGGTGTGGCCGCGGGCCAGCTGGTTGTGATTGCGAATCGCAAATCGGGTCAGATCATGCTTTGCCGCGTGGTCAATGTGCGAACCTATCCAAACATAAGAGGGTATGCCGAAATCGAGTTTATGCACGCCGCGACAGGCTTTTGGGGGGAGTACGCGTCGCAAGGAATTTTGAGGCTGGCGGCGAAAGTGGCGGTGGCGATGCCGTCTGCAAGCGCGGATTTTTGGAGCAATGGGTATCCCAAGGAAGAGGTCGCTGCTCCGCCGAAGGACGTGGCCGCTTCGCCGGCTGCTCCTGTGATTCGGACTAAGAAAGAGCCAATCGCAAATCAGCCATCAATTCCTTTCGACGTACAGCCAGTGCAGCACATGGCCGCGATCGCAGCGGATTCTGAAGCGCGCCTGGACGCGACTGCCCGAAACAGTTCGAACCGCCCAATTATTCTGGCGCCGGCTTCAAGTCCCCGGGTTTCAGGTGCCCGGGCTTCACATCAGACACCGGCACGATTTAGGATTGCGAGCTTTTTATCTTCGTGGTGGCCGAAGCGAATCGTGCGAACCGCGACGTATGGAACTCCTGTGCCGAAGCGAAGTTTGGTTTTGGTGTCGCTCGTGCCCGCACTCGTGCTGCTGGGTGTATTCGGAGTTTTCTTTCTGCGTGATGGCGTGGGGCAGCCTTCTGCGATCGGTCAGACTGGTCCAATGCCCGAGGTTTCTTTGGGTTCGCCAATAGCGAATGTTGTTCAGAGCCCGCGACCCAAAACCGAAGCAGGTTTTGCGGTGCCGCAGCTTCCGATCGCGAAGGCGGAGAATTTTCCCGGCACTCAAACTCACGCATCGGCTGACAACATTCGCCCTTCTCGTTCGTCGAGTAGAAGGGGTGCTCCCGAGAAGAAGATCACGAGGGAAAAGCTCCTTCCTCCCCACTCCTCAGCCAATCGCTTGGCGGTTATGGCTGGCGAGGCACCGCCTGATCTGAGCGGAGTCGATTCGAATACCGGCGCAGGTCCGTTGCAAGGCGTGCTTGCGACGCTACCGCCTCGCGGAGGTCGAGCGACAGAGCCGGAACTGCTTGTCAGCTCGGCACCGATTTATCCGGTGATGGCCAGGCAAGCCCGAGTGGAAGGTGAAGTGGTGATCGCTGCGGTGATTGACGCAACCGGGAAGCTGACGAATATGACGGTAGTTTCGGGTGCGCCGCTGCTGCAAAACGCTGCGCTCGATTCGCTGCGCACGTGGAAATATCGGCCTGGTTACCTCGACGAAAAACCAGTTTCAACTAAAACGTCGATCACCGTGAATTTCCGCCTGCGCTAGAAAATTGCTCGAGCCATTCTGCCTGTTCCCGCAACACCTGGATCGCGTCGGGAATCCTGTTTCGAAGAATCTTACTTGTCCGCGCGGCCAGAGTTGTCCCACGCGGTAGAGTTGTGCCGAGATGACATTCGCGATCTTCGGATTGCCGCCGGTGATCTGCTGATCGACAAAAAGAACAACGGGAAGAATCCGAGCGCTGGCAGGGAATTGGTGGCCGCATGAATGCTGCGGCGCGAGCCATGCTTCGCGGGTACAATAGAACCAGTGGTCTGCAACACCGCGAATCGAATCGTTTCGAAGTGATCCAGTTTTGATAGACAGGTGAGCCGATATGAAAGGCGTTGTGCTTGCGGGTGGCACGGGAAGCCGGCTGAACCCCCTCACGCGAGTCACGAACAAGCATTTGCTGCCGGTCTACAACAAGCCGATGGTGAATTACCCGATCCAAACGCTGGTGAACGCCGGGATTCACGAAATCCTGTTGGTCACCGGAGGGAAAAATGCGGGCGATTTTCTGCGCTTGCTAGGCAATGGCCGCGATTTCGGGCTCAAGCACCTGAATTACACCTACCAGGAAGGTGAAGGCGGAATTGCTGAGGCGCTCGGTCTCGCTGAATATTTTGCCGGGGATGGGCCGATTTGCGTGGTCCTGGGCGACAACATCATCGAGAACGACATTTGCCATGCGGTGGAAAATTTTAAGAAACAAAAAGACGGCGCGAAGATCCTGCTGAAAGAGGTGGAAGACGCGGATCGGTTCGGCGTCGCGGAGATTCGCGGTGACCGCGTTGTCGGTATCGAAGAAAAGCCGAAGAAGCCAAAATCGAATTATGCGGTGGTCGGAATCTACCTTTACGACGCGACCGTTTTTCAAAAGATTCGCCGCCTGAAGCCTTCGGGGCGCGGCGAACTCGAAATCACCGACGTGAATAATTTCTACATTGACGAAGGAAAGCTCACCTACGAAGTACTCGACGGTTGGTGGACCGACGCCGGCACATTCGAATCCCTGCTGCGAGCGAACAATCTAGTGGCCGAAACAGGCGCAAACAAGCTGAAAAGCGGCACTGCCGCCAAAGCTTTCGCGCAGAGGGAACCATCGTAATGAGGCTTTTTGTTACAGGCGGTGCCGGATTCATCGGCTCGAATTTTATCCGCCATGTTCTCGGCCTTCGCAAGGCGTATTCGGTGGTCAACTACGACAAGTTGACCTATGCGGGCAATCTCGGGAACCTCGATTCCGTGGCAAGCGATTCGCACTATCGTTTTGTTCGTGGCGACATCTGCGATCCCGTCGTAGCCGAATCCGCGATGCGCGATTGCGATGCCGTGGTTCACTTCGCTGCGGAATCTCACGTCGATCGCAGCATTTATGATCCTTCTCCCGCAATCGAAACGAACGTAAAAGGAACATTCGTCTTGTTGCAAGTTGCGAAGAAGCTTGGTATCCACCGCTTCGTTCACATTTCCACGGACGAAGTGTACGGAGACATCGCAGCGGGCGCCTTTTCGAACGAATCCGCGACGCTTAATCCGAGCAGCCCGTACTCCGCGTCGAAAGCAGCCTCCGATTTTCTCGTCCTCTCTTACGTTCGCACCTACGGATTTCCCGCATTGGTCACCCGTTCGTCCAACAACTACGGCCCATTTCAGTTTCCGGAAAAATTCCTCCCGCTGATGATCACCAACGCTCTCGAGAACAAACCGCTGCCGATCTATGGCGACGGCAAGCAGCAGCGCGATTGGCTGCACGTGGAAGATAACTGCCGCGGCATTCTCGCGGTTCTCGAGCGTGGAAAAATCGGCGAGGTCTACAATCTGGGCGGCATTGCCATAGAAGAAAATCTTACGATGGCGAAGCGCTTGCTCCGCGTAATGGGCAAGCCGGAGACTTTGCTGACATACGTCAAGGATCGTCCCGGTCACGACCGCCGCTACGCCTTAGACTGTAAGAAGATCGAGACCGAGTTGGGTTGGAGGCCTGCGATCGGCCTCGATGAGGGCCTGGGCCAGACGATCGCGTGGTATAAGGCCAATTCCGAGTGGCTCGACGGTGTGCGTGGCGGTGAATATCAGTCTTATTACGAAAAATATTACGAGAATCGCAATCCTTCGCTCGATGCGATTCCGCACGAACGGCGCGGAACGCTGCAAAATTAGTGCTCGCGGTCGGGCGATCTTAAAATCCCCATGAAGGCGTGAACTCCTTGCAGAAAAATGAACTCTCCATTCCGGGCGTCTGGGAGTTGCGCTCGAAGATTTTTCGCGACTCTCGCGGATTCTTCATGGAAACCTACAATCAAAAAGAATTCGCCCAGCTCGGCATTACCGATTCTTTCGCGCAGGATAATCATTCGGCGTCGGCCAAAGGCACAATCCGCGGACTCCATTACCAGCTCCAGCACGCACAAGCAAAACTTTGCCGTGTGATCGAGGGCGAGGCTCTGGACGTAGCCGTGGATATTCGCGTTGGATCGCCCCATTTCGGCCGGTGGGTTTCGCTCATTCTCTCCGCAAAGGAACAAAATCAAATCTATATTCCGCGCGGGTTCGCGCACGGATATCTGGCTCTCTCAGAGCGAGTCCAATTCCTTTATAAGTGCACCGATCTTTATCATCCCGAGGATGAGCGTGGCATTCTGTGGGACGACCCGCAGATCGGCATCGCGTGGAACGTAACGAATCCGATCGTCTCGGACAAAGACTCGCGCTTCACCACGCTATCGCAGACCCCGAAAGAATTTCTTCCGCAATACCTCGTGAAATGAAGCCGAAGATTCTGCTTATAGGCAGGAACGGCCAGGTGGGAACCGAACTGTCATCCTTGCTTCCCCGCTTGGGTGAACTCGCTGCTCTAAATCGCCAGGAACTCGATCTGACGAAGCCCGATGACATTCGTCGATCGATTCGAGAAATCCGCCCCCAATGGATCATCAATGCCGCTGCCTATACCGCCGTTGATCAGGCCGAGCAGGACGAAGCGACGGCTCGGGCGGTGAACGAGCAGGCCCCCGCCGTAATCGCCGAGGAAGCCAAAAACATTGGCGCAGCGCTGGTTCACTACTCGACGGATTACGTCTTCGACGGCTCGAAAAAGTTGCCTTATGAAGAAACCGACATTCCGAATCCGATCAATGTGTACGGGAAAACGAAGCTCGGCGGCGAACGCGCCATCCAAGAAAGCGGCGCGCTTCACCTGATCTTTCGCACCGAGTGGGTCTACGCCACCCGAGGCCGCAATTTTCTATTGACGATTCTGCGGCTCGCCACTCAGAAACAAGAGTTGCGCGTCGTCGCTGACCAAATCGGTTCCCCCACGACGAGCCGGGAGATTGCCACCGCAACGGTGAAAATTATTTCACAACTCATGGATAAAGAAGAGGGTGTTCGTTCTCTATCCACAAGCGGCGGAATCTACAACATGACCGCCGAAGGCGAGACGTCGTGGTATGAATTCGCAAAAGCGATTCTCAGCGAGGCGTCGCGCGCGACTCACACTCTTCCGTGGGTCGATGCCGCCAAGAAGGGAATGCCGTTCGTCGCCGAACGCGTGGTCCCCATCACAACCGCGGAGTATCCCACGCCAGCTCGTCGACCCTTATATTCTGTGCTTTCGATGGCGCGACTCCATGATCGCTTCGGTATTCGTCTCCCACCCTGGCACGCCCAACTGCATTCCTTGTTCGTGCCAGATGCATCCGAAGATCACTGCTCAGCGCTATAGATCATGCGGGTAACGAAAAGGGTTAAGCTAGGGCAGGGCGCGTGAACTAGCACTGGTATCGGTTGGCCACCGCGTTTGGCGGATTGGGAAGCTGTGGCGGAAATTCCGCTAGACTCGCCGGGGCTGACTCACAATTTCCGCGATCCAACTTTCCAGTACTAATCGCTGCTCTGGCGTGACGTTGGTAAATGCAACGCCCATGCCAAAATTCGCATGGGTGTAAACCACTTTGCCAGTGCTCTCGAACGTTCCTTGATCCCTGATAATCCGCAATTTGACGTGCGTTCCCTCAGGGAAAGGAGTCAACGCGTCAACGTAACAACCCCCAACCCCCAGTTCCGAAATACGAGCCGAGAGTCTTGTGCCAGAATGGAGATCGGTTACCTCAGCGGAAGCAACAAGTGGGCAGCGACGAACCGCTCGCTGATTCGTCCATGGCGGGTTTGTTTTCTTTTTAACCATCAACACAGTATGTTGCCTCATCTAAAAGCATGGCTCAACTCGCATTCTCGATCGCGCGAGACGTCCGTTTCTACTGTTAGACTTGCCCTCCGTATTTGTTGTCTTCCGCGCGTCGCTGTGTACTTCTGGCCGCGGCAATTCGCATTTGGAATCTGACCGACCCTGAAGAAACCCCGGCCCATTCGACGCATCGATTGGAGGCAGTACGACGAGAGACGATCTTGCATAGGAGACGACACTCTGTTTGATTTGGCTCTTACCTCCCTGACTTGGTGCTTGTTATGAAATTATTCCCACCATCCATTCGCGCTCGGGAATTAGGTAGTGACTATCCTGTTCGCAACAGTTTGACACTCATGGCTTGCGCCGATACGCTCTTCGCCACGAATTGGTGGGCGAAACGGCGGATTAGAAATCGGAGCGGAGGATTAAGCGCGAGATGAAGATTATTGTGGCCGACAAGATTAGCGAGCGCGGGTTTGCGCTGTTGCGCGAAGCGGGATGGGATGTGGTGACGCCGGCAGCGGGCGCGCTGGCGAGCGAGCTTGCGACGGCTGATGGGCTTGTGGTGCGTAGCGCGACGAAGGTAACGGCGGAGCTGCTGGAGCATGCGCCGAAATTGCGCGTGGTGGGGCGGGCGGGAGTGGGCGTCGATAACATTGACGTGGAGGCGGCGACGCATCGCGGCATCCTGGTGATGAATACGCCGGGGGGGAACGCAGTGAGCGTCGCGGAGCATACTTTCGCGCTGATGCTGGCGATGGCGCGGAGTTGCCGCAATCGAATGCTTCGATTCACGCGGGGCGCTGGGAAAAATCGGGCGCGGCGGGAACGGAGCTGCGCGGGAAGACATTGGGGCTCGTGGGGCTGGGGCGCGTGGGCACGGAAGTAGCACGGCGGGCGCGTGGGCTCGAGATGAAAGTGCTGGCACACGATCCTTACGTGACGCCGGCGGCGGCGCGCGAGGTGGAAGTGGAGCTGGTGACGCTCGATGAGCTGCTGAAGCGCGCGGACGTGATTTCTCTGCACACGTCGCTGAGCGCGGCGACGGAGAAAATGTTTGGCGCGGCGGTGTTTGCGAAGATGAAGCGCGGGGCCCGGCTGGTGAATTGCGCGCGCGGCGAATTGATTGATGAAGCGGCGCTGGCGGAGGCTTTGAAATCGGGGCAGCTTGCGGCGGCGGCGGTGGACACGTTTGCGGAGGAGCCGCCGAAGAATTCGCCGCTGATTGGACTGGCGAATCTGATCGCCACGCCGCACATTGCAGGGTCGACGGCCGAGGCTCAGGAAGAGGTGGGCACGGCGGTGGCGCAGCAGGTGCGCGATTATCTGGCCGACGGGCTGATTCGCAACGCGGTGAATATGCCGGCGCTTTCGCCGGAGCAGTATCGGAGGCTGCGTCCTTATATTGATTTGGGCGAGCGACTGGGGGCGCTGATTGCGCAGGCGGCGCCGTCGCCGAGTTTCAGCCGGGTACGGATTCGGTATGCGGGGGAGGCGGCGGAGCTGGGGTCGCACGTGGTACGTAGCGCGGTGCTGAGCGGGATCTTAAACTGCGTGCTGGCGGAGAAGGTGAATTTGGTGAACGCGTCGGCGGCGGCGGCGGAGCGCGGGTTGATTGTGGAAGAAACCACGCGGAGGCGCGAGCGCGGATTTCCGAATACGTAGAGGTAGCGGTGGCGGACGGCGGGCACGTGAGCGCATGGAGGCACGGTGGTAGCGGATGACGGCGAACATAGCGTCGCGACGAAAATGATCGCGAGCTGAGCGTGGAGGGACCGTGGTATCCGACGGGTCGCCGCGCATTTTATCGCTCGATGGCATCGGGCTCGAGGCGCCGCTCGAGGGGACTTTGCTGCTGACACGAAATCGGGACGTGCCCGGCGTGATCGGGCAGATTGGAACTATGCTCGGGAATCTGGGCGTGAATATCGCGACGTTTGCGCTGGGGCGGCGCTCGCCTGTGCATGGCGCGGAGGCTGTGGCGATGGTGCGACTCGATGGCGCGGTGAGCGAATCGGTGGCGGAAAAAATTCGCGAGATTCCTTCGATCACGGAGGCGCGGCTGATTCGTCTTCCGGATGCGCCGAAAGCGCGGCAGTGAAAATCGAAACCCGCCGCTGAAAACCGAAACGCTTACGAGGCGCGAAACCAGAGCGATGAGGCCGCTGTCGTTCGCTAAGATATCAGCTGCGATACGCAATGAAACGTGAATGGCCCAATCGAGCTGTGCTATTCTTTTGTGTGCGCTCGAGCGGCGTTTCCTTCTTCGAGCGGCAATCGGTCGGGGCGTAGCGCAGCCTGGCTAGCGCGCCTGGTTCGGGACCAGGAGGTCGATGGTTCAAATCCATTCGCCCCGACCATATTTACGTCTGCGGCCCTCGTTCGCGTTCCGTTCAGAGACCTGCGGGTATCCTGCCGTGCACTCTTAAATCAGAGCTCTCCTAAACCGCCAGTCGCTCATCACAACGAAAGGGCCACGGCGATTTTGGTTCGCCGTGGCCCTTTCACATTCGCAAAACAAGACCGCAATCCAGCTACTGCACGAACACAAACACCGGATTCGACGCAATGCCGTTGGCCACAACCTCGAGCTTGCAGATACAAGGCTCCTGGCTGGCGGAAACGTCGAAGTGAGTGGACACGAGAGCAGGCGACGCAACGGCCATGCTGCTGTGGTCGTGCGTGCGGGTGTACTGCACGTGCCCGTTGATGAGATTCGTGAGGCGCACCAACGGATAATTGGTCGCACCTTGCACGTCATCTCCGTAGAACGCTCCCTGCGATACGCCGTTGAACCCGATCCCGAAAGCCTCGTACGACCCGCCGCGCTTCAGGAAAATCGAAGTCAGGAGCAAAACCGGCTGAGCATTTGGAGGATGCCCCGGGGTGGGCGTGAAGATTTCGATGTCATTCGAGAAATCCGTAAAGAGGATTTGCCCGGTCGGGAGCACAAGCATGTTCCCGAAGAATGATCCATCGGTCGGAGTGTTGGGGGTGCCGGGCACCGGGTTTATGCTGTGTCCGTCCCATTCAAAGAAGGCGGACGGAGGATCGCCAAATCCGGGACTCGCAAACATGAGAACCTTGCCGTTGGGCTCGATCGATGCGGGACCATCGGCAATGTTATTTCCGCCGGGGATCTGCGGACCCGCCGTCCACTTTCCTGTGAAGGAATTATAGATGGCGGTATTGCCGGAAGCGCCGGGGCAGGTGTTCGAACCCATGTAGAACACGGTTCCATCTGGTCGCAGAACCGCTGGTCCCACCTCAAACGTCGCGACGCTTTCGCCACCGCACGCCGCAGAGGAATCCCAGAGCTGCACAATCGTGCTACCGGCGCTCGACCATGAGCCGGTCTTCGGGTTGTAGATCTCGGAGTTTGTGCCGTCAGGGATGAACGGGATGTTCACCGGAACGTACGCGTCCACGGTCAGCACCTTGCCGCTGGGCAACAGAGTCCAGCCCTCTTCGTCGTTAACGTCGAATTTATTCGAACCAGTCTGAGTCCATGTAAGAGTCTTGGCGTTGAGCAGAGCTTCTTCCAGCGTGCAGCAGTTTGCCTGCATATAAGTTCCATTGGACAGAACCATGCTTTGAGCATCGCTGATGGTCTGCGGAAACGGGCCGAAGCCGGTGAAAAAAGGCGGAGGCGCCACGGGTGTCCAAGTATTCGCCACAGGATCATAGATCGAGCCTTGCGCGGTCCACGTCGAACTAACTCCGTCTGATCGGCGTTCAGCAAATATTCTCCACCCTCGATAATCAGGCGTCCGTCCGGCAGTACGGCGGATGAGTGGTAGAGCGGGCTATAGGTAGCGGGTAAAGAAGCCACCTGAGACCAGGTGCCGTTCACATAGCTTCCGAACTTGTCCGGCGTCAACTTCCACCAATCGGGGAAGCCAGCGTCTTGCACAAGGACGGAGCCGTCAGTGAGGAGAATTGGAACCGACGCGCCATCGAGGAGAAAATTCGGCTGGTTCGCAAGCGGAGTCCATGGCGAAGCAGGCGTCTTTGAAGAACTGGCGCTCTTTACCTGGGCGCGTACCTCGGAACTCGCTTGGGTTTGGGCTTGAGCTTTCGCGGCTGGGTGAGACATTACTCCGACCGGATGTGGAATCGGTCTTAGACGCTGTGCTGCGGCGAACTGCGGCAGCACCAACGCGAACAGAAATATCACTACTAACAGCGGCGACAATCTGGCAATTCTTCGCATGTAGTCTCCTTGAGAATCTGCAAGTCTCGAATTTGGCCCGCGATAGCCTGGCGGCGAAGCGAGGAGTAAGTTCTACTCGTTCGCTATGGCTAAGGACCAAAGGAGAAGTCGCTGCTGGTGTTGTCAACTCTTCGAAGGATTGCCAATCAAGAAACGCAGGAATTAATCGCTGTCTTCAAGGCTGCGGAGACGTTTTAAAACGCTCTGAAGGTCAAACGGTTTAGGCCTCCTGCTGAATTCCTCTGTTCGCCCCACTATCAGAGTTTTGCGCCCAGCTGTAACCCACCCCTGTGGTGCTGCGGGGTATATCACACAAAAACGGAATCAATCAATATGTAAGTACCTGTAGATGCGAGTACCGGCGTGGCGGCGATTTGAATCAATCGGCTCTTGCGCTGCTATAATCCCCTGGCTATCTCTCGCGGATTGTCTCACTTGATCGCATGACCACATTTTCGGTTGAAAATTTTGGCTGTCGCGCCACGGACGCGGATGCCGCCGCTTTGCGACGCGATTTCCTGGCGAGCGGGCTTGCGCTTGTTGACAACCATGCGCGCGCCGATATCGTGGTGCTGAATACCTGTACAGTGACCGCTGCGGCAGATGCGCAGGCGCGGGAAGCGCTGCGCAAGATTCATCGCGCGAATCCTGGCGTGCGGGTCGTCGTCACGGGTTGCTATGCTCAGCGAGCGCCGGAGGAGATTGCGCGGCTCGAGGGCGTTGATTTCGTCGTGGGCAATTCGCATCAGAACGAAATCGCGCGCCTGGTCTGCGCCTCGCTCGATTCGCAGGCTTCACCGATTTCAGAACTTCATGCGCGAAGTATCTCGGACGGTTTTTTCCCACTTGCCGAGTTCGACCGAGAACCAATGTCGCTGGCGCGTGGTGCGGCCAAAATTCTTACCGGCGATATTTTCGCGCAGGTCGCGGTGCAGGTCGCTCCTGCCGAATTCGCAGACAGCGGGCGCACTCGCCCGATCCTCAAAATTCAAGATGGCTGTAACAACCGCTGCTCCTATTGCGTGATTCCTTTCGTGCGCGGCAAAAGCCGCAGCTTGCCCCCCGACACCGTGATCGAAGAGATCGAGAAACTAGTCGGCGCGGGCGCTAAGGAAGTCGTCCTCAGCGGAATCAATCTCGGCAGCTATGGCCGCGACCTCACCCCGCGCGCTGAACTCATCACGACGGTCCGCCGCATTCTGGACGAAACGACTCTGGAGCAGTTGCGATTCAGCTCTATCGAACCGCAGGACGTTACCGCGGAATTCATCGACTTGGTCGCATCGTCGGAACGCGTCGCGCCGCATTTTCATGTCCCGCTGCAATCCGGATCAGACCGGATTCTGCGCGGGATGCACCGCTGGTACCGCTCCGAGCATTACGCAGAACGAATTCACCTAGTCCGCCGCCATTCTCCCAGCGCCGCGATTGGCGCCGACGTGATCGTTGGCTTCCCCGGCGAAACGGAAGCGGAGTTTCAGACCACCACCGATTTCATTGAAGCGTTGCCGCTGACGTACCTGCACGTTTTCTCATTCTCAGTGCGCCCTGGCACCGCTGCCGCAGTGCTTCCCGAGCGCGAATACGTCGCGCCCGGAGTAGTCCGCGAGCGCGCTCGGCGTCTGCGCGTACTCAGCGAGAAAAAGTCCTCCGCTTTTCGCGCCGCTCAGTCTGGCCGCAAGCTCCGAGCACTTACGCTTGCTCGAACCGGTGAAGATTGGACGGAAGCGCTGACGGGAAATTACCTCAAGGTGAGAATCGCAGGGCAGCATCCGCCCAACCAATGGTGCGAGGCACGCCTCTAAGAACAGCGGCGTCAGGATACTGTGTATTCGTAGCGCCGGTCCTGCGGTCGTTAACCTCTTACTCGTTATTCGACCTCCTCCATTCCCGGGGCCGCGCTCTGGTGGCAAATTCGTTGTGTCTAGGGCGGGGGAAGCATAGGATGCGCATGAGCAAGAGGTCCAACCCGGTAATCATGGATGGGCCCCGAGCCAGTGCAAAGGAGGAATGAACGATGACGATGCAATGCGCCACCCGCCAAAATGATGACGTTACCATCCTTGATTTGACAGGGCGCTTAAGTCTCGGCGAAGCGGTCGCTTTCGGTCCGGGCAGTGGCGTGGTCCTCAGTGAGACCGTTCGAGAATTGGTCAAGAAGGGGCAAAAAAATATTCTGCTGAATCTCGCAGGAGTTTCGTATGTAGATAGCTCCGGCGTTGGTCAGCTCACCGGCGCGTTGGCGAGCGCTAACAGGCAAGGGGCCAGTCTGAAATTGCTTAGCCCGACCACCCGCGTGCTCAATCTCTTGAAAATGTCGAAGCTCGACACCGTCTTCGACATCAGCGAGGATGAAACCAGCGCTGTTGCTTCGTTCAAGAGGGCGGCGGCTACAGGAAGCTAGTTCCTCTTCTTTCCTGAGGCCTGTCACAATCGCTTCTTTCCTGAGGCCTCTCACAAGCGAGTCGCTGTCCGAATTTGGACATTGGCTGCCGAATCCGACCATTCTCTACAACGCAGTCCGTGGTAAATGATTCACAACACGGGTCTTGCTATTGGCATGCGTGGTGCGGATAAATGCCGGGAGAGCTCAGGCCCTCACCTAGCAGGAACCGGAGCCTGCAGCATGCATGGAAGAAGCAAAATTTCCAGGGCGATTTGTCGAATTCCGGTTCGGCCGTTCGTCTATATAATGAAGGCGGGCCAATCGGCCCTCCCGAAGACCAGTGCAGTAGAAGTAGAAATCATGACGGCGAGGGAACAAGAACCATGTCATTTTTTCGCGATCTAAGAGTTGCGTTCCACTCACTGATGCGTAGCAAAGGTTTTGCTGTCATCGTGATTCTCACCCTGGCGCTCGGCATCGGAGCCAACGCAGCCATCTTCACTCTCGTTCGCGGCGTCCTGCTCAAGCCTCTCGTCAATCGTGACGAGGACCGGCTCGTCTACATCCGCCAGAGCGCGCCTGGCCTGCGCGACGAAAACACCACGTTTTCCGTCCCCGAAATCAAGGACATTGAGTCCAGCGTTCACTCCGTCCAACAGTTCGGCGATTTCTCGTCAAGTCGGCTTCACAATGATCGGCCTCGGCGAGCCCCGCGAAATTCAGGGGGGCGTGGTAAACGGCACCTACTTCGACGTGATGGGCCTTCATCCTGTTCTCGGTCGCTTGATCGGCCCGCAGGATGATGGCCCCAACGCCCCCGGTGTTGTCGTTCTCACCTACCGCTTCTGGTCGACCGTCCTCAAACAAGATCCCAACGTGCTTGGCAAGACAGTTCGCCTCGGCAGCATTGGCGACCGCATGGGCACGGTGATCGGCGTCCTCGAACCCTCCACCCCTTATCCGGCCGATACCGACATCATCGCCAATATCGTCACCAGCCCCCACCACATGTCTGCCACGATGGTCACGGGCCGCGTCCATCGTATGACCGAACTCTTCGGCAAGCTCGCTCCCGGCGCCACTCTCGATCAGGCGCGCAGCGAGCTGCGCACCGCCTACGCCTCCATGCAGAAGGACCACCCCGAGGCCTATCCCGCCAGCGCTCAGTTCACCATCAGCACCAAAATGCTTCGAGACCAGATCACCTCGGGCGCGCGCACAGTCCTGCTCGTCCTCCTCGCTGCCTCGGGTCTCATCTTCATCATCGCCTGCTGCAATGTGGCCAACCTGATTCTTGCGCGCACCGTCCGCCGCGAAGGCGAACTTTCGATTCGCGCGGCCCTCGGCGCCAGCTCTGGCGCGTTGCGTCGCATGCTGTTAGCCGAGAGCCTTATCCTTTGCGGCGCTGGCGCGGCCATCGGCGTGATCAGCGCGCAGCCGCTCGTCTCGATCCTCGCTCGCTACGCCTCGCGTTTCTCGGTTCGCGCAATGGATTTGAAGGTTGATTCCAGTTTGCTCTGGGTCGGAGCGGCGCTCGCCATTCTCGCCGCCGTGATCCTGGCCTTCGTCCCGCGCCTGCCTTCCGTTGACAAGGCCAACGGCCTCAACGTTTCGAGCGGCAGCGTCCGCATTACCAGCAGCACCAGCCGCCGCCAGCGCGCCTTTGCCATCACTCAAATCGCCGCCTCGTTCGTGCTTCTTGCGGGCGCTGCCGCTCTGGTCACCACTCTTCTCGCTCTTCAAGCCACCCGCACTGGTTTCGAGACGCAGCGCGTTCTCGCCATTGATGTTCCGGCGATGACCTACGGTAAAACGGACCAGCAAGTCATCGATTTCTATAAGGAATCCATCCGTCAGATTGACGCCCTTCCGGGTGTCACGGGCACGGCCTTCGCTGAGACGGCCCCCTGGCGCGATGCGCAGATTTTTGGTCCTGGCCTTCAATATTCCGGCGACGGTCACACGCACACCGCCGAAGATCCTCGCGCCATGTTTCGCACCATCTCGCCGGGCTTTTTTGCCGCTCTCGGCGTTCCCCTACTGGAAGGGCGCGATTTCAACGATCTCGACGACGCCAAGAGCGATCCCGTCGTGATCGTCAGCAAAACTCTGGCTGAGCGCATGTGGCCCGGTCAAAGTGCCGTCGGACGCCATGTTTACTGGACCGATCCCGTCCTTGAATTCCTTTCCGGTAACGACGCGGAAAAGGCGCGCGCGAAGGCGCCGCACCGCATCATTGGCGTTACAGCCGACATCGACGACATTCACGTCGTCCCTGAGCCGACCCCTGCCGTCTACAGCACCTTTGCCGAAGGCGGAGGCCTATATGGAGGCCATCTCTTCGTCCACACCACTGCGAATCCCTACTCGCTTGTTACCCCTGTTACCCGCATCATTCGCGGGATGTCCGTGGATCAGCCCGTTGAGCATGCTGCTACCCTCGAAGACATTCGCGCGAAAGTTCTCGCGCCCGACCGTTTGAACTCGCTCGTCTTTGGAGTTTTTGCGATTGTGGCGCTCGCGATCGCCGTCGTCGGAGTCGCCGGTGTGCTGGCCTTTTCCGTTAGCGCGCGCACGCGCGAGTTTGGCATCCGGCTCGCCCTCGGCTCTCAGCCGGAAAATATTCTGCGTGCCGTGGTTAGCGAAGGCGCTATCATGGCCGCGGCGGGTGTGCTTGCTGGTGCCGCGTTCGGCTTCATCGTCGCTCGTGTTGCCAGCAGCTATTTCGGCGATCTGCAGATGCCCGGTGCATTGCCCGTGATCGTTTCTGCCTTCGTGCTGCTCGCCGCCGCGGTGATTGCTTCGATCCTGCCCGCATCGCGCGCCGCCCGCGTCGACATCATCCAAGCGCTTCGCTCGGAATGATTTCTCCGGCGCGCCTTGGTTTCTCGTGAGCCTGCGAAATCGGCGCAGTGGATTACTTCCGGGGGGCGTCAAAGGATTTTCTCTAGCCGTCAATCGGCGTTTAGACGTGCCTCTCTGCGGTCTTGATTTTCCTGGGCATGGCGCGCTGAATCACTACGCGCCGTTTTCGAAAATCACTTCGGCGAGGGCCAGGTTCCCGCTGTGCGTGATTGTCAGCGAGATATTCTTCACCCCCATTTTGTTCGCCCGTTCCCGCGCGACACCCTGAAGGTCCAGCGTCGGCTTTCCGCTCGGTTCACGGACCACTTCGATATCGCGCCAGCGTATTCCCGCGCGCCAGCCGGTCCCCAGTGCCTTCATTGCTGCCTCTTTGGCGGCGAATCGTCCGGCGTACCGCTCGAATTTGTTCCGATGGCTTTCGCAGTAGGCGGCTTCGCGAGGCGTGAATAACCGTTCGATGATTGCTGCTCCGTGCCGCGTAATCGCCGCTTCGATGCGATCGATTTCCGCGATGTCCAGTCCCAGTCCGACGATCATGGTCCCCTGCTTCTCAGCGTGCCGAGATCTTCGCATAAAAAACAAGCGGCTCGGCAGCGCGCCGCGATTATACCTATAATTGACGCGAGCAAATTGGTGGCAGCGGGTTCATGATCTGCTCTCGGAGAGCGACGCGTGGCGGCGAAAACAGGGACGAAGAAATCAGGGAAACTGAAACGGCCGGAGCCAAAGCGGCGCGCACCAGCTCGAGCGAAATGGCAGTTACGACAAGCCGGGGGCGTGCAAATTCTCGAGGCGCCTGCGCTCGCGCGGCTCAACTGGCTCGTTCACGGCTTCAGCACCAGACCCGGCGGCGTAAGCGAATTAAAAACAACGCGCGAAGGCCAGGAAGTTTGCGAAAAGGTGCTGAATCTGGGATTCACGGATTGGGACAAGAGTGAACGTGTTCGCGACAACCGCGAGAAATTCTTCCGGGCGATCGGCGCGTGCAAAATGCGCGTTGTCGCATTGCGGCAGATTCATTCCGACATCGTCCACATAATTCACTCGGCGAACCAGTCGCCAGACGGGGCCGAATCGCCAGGAACCACATCATCGGAAGCGGCTCCGCAAGGCGATGCTCTTATCACGCGCGAGCGGGGCGTCCTGCTCGTCGTGCAAACTGCGGACTGTATCCCCATTTTGCTCGCCGATCCCAGGTGCCGGGTGATCGCTGCAATTCATTCCGGCTGGCGCGGCACGGTTCGTCGCATCGCGGCAAAGGCGCTGGGCCGCATGCAAATGGAGTTCGGCACGGAACCTGAAGACGTCATCGTCGCGCTTGGCTCCGGCATCGGCCAGTCATGCTACGAAGTAGGCACCGAAGTGGCCGCTGAATTTCACGCTCAATTTCCAAACGCGCGCGAATGGTTTGAAGGCCCCTTCGACCAACTCGCGGACAGCGATAGCGACCCCAACTGGCTCCCCTGGCTCACGATGAAACCTCCGGGCCATGCGCCACCGTCTCCCCGCGTTCACTTGGATTTAATTGCAGCGAACCGCGCCATTCTCGAAGAAGCGGGCATCCCGCAGAGGAATATTTCTTCGTCTGGGCTGTGCACAGCGTGCCGCAGCGATCTCTTCTTCAGCTTTCGCAAAGAGCGCACCACAGGCCGCATGATCGCCGCCATCGGCATCCGCTAGGAGCAGCACCCGCTCTCCTCGGTAGCCACGACGACGCTCTCCCGTCGTGGGTATTTGCTTTCCGCCGTGCTCAGTCACTGCGGCGAAATCTGCGTAAGACTGTTGGTCGCCGCGCCCATCTCCATCAGCGCCAGCTGCCCGCAGGCAGCCATCACATCCTGCCCGCGCGAGTAGCGCACAAACGCTGGCACATCTTTGTCAGCCAGAAGTTTCCGGAACGCCTCAATCCGCGCCGGATCGGGCTTCGAGTAAGGCAAATCACCGGGATTCCACGGAATCAGATTGACCTTCGTGCGCAGATTCGCAAGCAGCTTCACCACGCGCCGCGCATCATCAACAGAGTCGTTGAAGCCGCCAAGCAACACATATTCGAACGTCAGGTGCTCCCACGGCCGCAGCGGGTACCGCCGGCACGCCTCCAGCAGCGCCTCAAGCGGATACTTCCGATTGATCGGCATAATCTCGTCGCGCTGCTCATCTGAAGAAGCATTCAAAGAAATTGCCAGCTTCGGCCGCACTTTTTCGCGCGCAAGCCGTTCGATCCCCGGAACGATCCCGCTAGTCGAAAGCGTCACCCGCTTCGGCGAAATCGCCATCGCGTTGGGATCTAGCATTATTCCGAGCGCGGCCATTACCGGGTCGAAATTCAGCAAGGGCTCGCCTTGGCCCATCAGGACAACGTTTGTTTGGGGCTTGAGTGCGGCGCGATTCTCTTCGAGCGCAATCAGCACCTGGCCGATGATTTCGCCTGCGGTCAGGTTGCGGATCAAGCCAAGCGTGGCCGTCAGGCAGAAATGGCAATCCACAGCGCAGCCTGCCTGAGTTGAGATGCAGATCGTCTGGCGATTCTCTTCCGGCATGAACACCGTTTCGACCGTCGCAGGCGTGAACGAGCGGCCGGTCTTCTCTGAATCCTTGGCCGCCAAATTTTCAGCGGCCGCACCATCGAGCGCTAACACGTAGCGAATGGTGCCGTCGTCGGAGCAGTGTTTCCGCACGATCCGCGGCAATTCAATCACCGCTTCGCGGGCGAGCCGTTCGCGCAATTTCGCGGGGAGATTCGACATGCCCGCAAAAGCAAAGCGGCGCTCGGCGTAGAGCGCATGATAGATTTGCGCGCCGCGATAGGCAGGCTCGCCAAGCGTTTCAAGAAACGCGCGCAGCTCTTGCGGGGATTTCCCCAGGAGATTCTGGGGGCGAGCGGAGGCGGATTCGGTAATCTGCGATGCCATGTTATTTTGATGATAGCACGCCCGATATTCGCGATTTTTATCTCCGGCGCGAAAGGCGGAGCGATATAATAGAGTGTTTTGGAATGGTTCTTTGTGCGCGCAGGAGGTAGAAGCGATGGAACAAATGACGATGCAACAACTGACAATCGATGAATGGACAAAGCAGCTTTGCGCGATCCCCAAGCAGGATTTCACGATTCCGCGCGTGCTGAAATTCACGCAAGAAAAAGCGATTCGCCCGGAGACGCTGGCACCCTATCTTTTCTATGCGAACAGCCACTACACCCGGAACCTGATCTATAAATGCGAGCTGTTCGAAGTGCTCGCGATCTGCTGGAACATAGGACAGGTAAGCCGGATTCACAATCATCGCGACCAGAATTGCTGGATGGTGACGCCTATCGGCCGGCTGCGCGTCCAGAATTTCCGGGTGGAGAATCGCGACGCAGCACATGGCGCCTGCAAACTCATTCCCACCGATTCCTACGACATGGACGCCACTCATCCCGCCGCCGTTTCGCCGGAAGAACCTGTGCATCAGGTGTTGAATCTTACCGAATTCGGCGCACAAGCGACCAGCATTCACATCTATTCCTATCCGTATGCGAGCTGCGAAGTGTATTCGATGGACCGCGGGTCGTACGCGGATGTGCCGCTGCATTATTCGAGCGAATATGGAAAGTTGTCGCCCGACGAAAAATTGATGTAGTGGGTAAGACCGAAAGTGACAGTTTTTGTCGTCGTAACTGCAGCAACCAGGTTGCCGCAAAAAGCAGTTTTCCGGGTTTTTGAAGCAAGAATGTGATTGGAAACACCGCGCTGGGCTTCCCGTGACTTCGCGCCATGCGCGTGCGAAGATTTGGCTCCTAACTTACCAGGAAAATTGATGGCTGAAGCGAAAAACTCGGTTCAAAAAGAAGTGCTGCCCAACGGTCTGGTGGTAATCACCGAGCCGATGGAGCACATGCACTCCGTTTCGGTGGGAATCTGGCTGCGCGCAGGTTCGCGGCGGGAGCCGGCAGAGCTGAACGGCATTTCGCATTTCATCGAGCACATGGTTTTCAAGGGGACTGCGCGGCGCACGGCCGAAGATATCGCGCGGGAAGTGGACAGCGTGGGCGGAATGCTCGACGCGTTCACGGCAAAAGAGATGGTCTGCTTCAATACGCGCGTGCTCGACGAGCATCTGCCGAAAGCGTTCGACGTGGTTGCGGACATGGTGCTCGAGCCGAAATTCGCGAACGAAGATATCGACAAAGAAAAATCCGTGATCCTCGAAGAAATCCGGATGACGCAGGATAATCCCGAAGACTTGGTGCACGAGCTTTTCACCCAGAATTTCTGGACGCCGCACGCGCTTGGAAAGCCAATCCTGGGCACGCCTGAAACGGTTTCGTCATTCACGCGTGAGACGCTCGAGAGCTGGTTTCGCCACTGGTATGCGCCGAATCATCTGGTAATTACCGCAGCCGGCCGGCTGAGCCATCGGCAGCTTGTGGACCTGGTCAGCGAGCGGTTCGCAAAGCTTGTGCCGTCGTCGAATGGCGCCGCTGATTCCGTTCCCGTCGCTGCGCCGCACATCACGCAACGCACGAAGCACGAACTCGAGCAGGTGCACATCTGCATCGGCGTGCCGGCGCTGCCGATGACAGACCAACGCCGCTTCGTGGTTTCCGCGCTGAACAACGTGCTTGGCGGAGGCATGTCGTCACGCCTGTTCCAGAACATCCGGGAGAAACAAGGCCTCGCGTATGCGATTTTCAGCGAGATGAATTCCTATCGCGATTCCGGGTCTTTTTCGGTGTATGCCGGGACATCACTCGAGAATGTTTCGAAGGTGGTTCGCTCAGTGCTCGATGAATTCCGCCGGATCAAGGATGAGCCGCTTCCGGAAGAAGAGTTGCGCCGCGCCAAGGACCATTTGAAGGGTGCAACGCTGCTGGCGTCGGAAGGCACTGGCCAGCGAATGACCAGCCTGGCTCGCCATCACATGTATTTCGATCGGTTCTTCTCGCCCACCGAGCTGATCGCGCTGCTTGAAAAAGTGACAGCCGAGGACGTTCAGAAAATCGCGCAGGAATTCTTTCAGCCTGAGCGTATTGCCGCAAGTGTTGTGGGCAACCTCGACGGCTTCGAATTGACCCGCCACGACCTTACCCTCTAGAGCACTGACGTTACGCTTTGATTGATGGCACGGCCGAGGTGTGGATGCGCGGGCACGGCATGCCGTGCCCCTACTGTGAAAATCACAGGACGCTTTCATCGATGGCAGGGCACAGGTGCGGGCTACGCGGGCAGGTCTGAGACCCGCCCCTACTGCTCCGAGCCCAACAGTGTTCCGGACTATGATGCGTAACAGAAACGGCGGCTGCGCGGGTTCATGTTGACCTGAAGGCAGCAGTTTGCCATCATCCATTGCGAAGCTGGTGCTGCGAGGGCACGGCCAGCGGACGGAGAGAGCGCATCGCGTTCCGCATTTCGATTCTAGCTTCGGGTAGTGCGGGCAACTCCACGTTGCTTGAGACCGAACACACCGCTCTCCTTATCGATGCCGGGCTGGGCAAAAAAGAAATGCTGCGGCGCTTTGAAGCGCTGGGCCGCGCGAAACCCGATCACCTCGACGGCATCCTGATTTCCCACGAACACTCTGACCACTCAAACGGCCTTGGCCAATTACAACGCGAGTGGAAGTGCCTGGCATTCCTTACCGAGCCCACGCATCGCGTGATCCAGCAGATGCTCACAGATCAGGGCATCAAGAAAAAGATCGATCATGTGCAGTACGTGCATCCCGGCGAGAAATTTGAAATTGGCGATATTGAAGTAACGCCGTTTGCGATTCCGCACGACGCGTCCGATCCCGTGGGCTACTGCTTCAAGGCCAATGGAATCAAGGTCGCGATCGTTACCGACCTCGGCTATCTGCCCGAGCTTGTGAAACACCATTTGCGCGAAGCCGATTTTTTGATTCTGGAATCGAATCACGATCTCGAAATGCTGAAGGTGGGGCCGTATCCGTGGCACATCAAGCAGCGGGTGATGAGCCGCACGGGGCACCTGTCGAACGCTACAGTGAGCGATTTCCTGGCGGATTGTGAAGTGTTTGACGGGCTCGCGCGGCATCTGGTTCTCGCGCATCTTTCCGAGCAGAATAATAATCCTTCCGTAGCGCGTATTTCCGCTGAAGAAGCGCTGGGGCGGCGGGCGCCTTTGTTTGCGTTTGGTGGCACGTTGCATATTGCTTCGCAGCATTCTCCGCTTGGGCCGTTTGAACTGTAGGGGCCTCTTCGAAAAGCACAGATAAGAACGACTTCGTGGGTTAGGCAAGCATCATACGCCGCGCTGTGTTTTGGCGTTGGCACAGGCAGGAATGCCTGTGCTACTGGGCTTCTTCGCGCCTCACAAGATTCTGGTAGAACATGTCGTGCATCTGGCGGGTGGTGCCGCTTTCGAGGTTGGCGTTGCGGACGATGGCGGTGCGGGCGTCGAATAGAGTTTCGGGACTCACTGCGATGCCTGGCGCTACTTCAATTTGAATCAGGTTCGGGCCACGGTTTTTTTCTCCAGCGATTTCGCGCAGGCCCTGGCACTGGTAGCAAACTCCGGTTTTGTTGATGAGGGCGCAAAGGCCGTCGAAGGCTTGGGTCATTTTCGAGCGCGCATCGGACAGACGATGGCGAAAGACGGGCTCGGAGACGCGCAGGATCGCTGATGCTTCCTGGTTCGTGAATTCGAGCACTTCTTTCAGCATCACAGTTGCTTGCTCTTCGGGTTCGAGTGAACGAGCGATACAGGAAAAGCAGAATGCGATGTGCTCGCGGATTTCAAAGACGAAACCGGGGGAGCTCATCAAATCGCGCAGGCCTTCGAGCTGTTCGGGATGCTCGGTGGTTTCCTGCTCGCCAATGCGCTGCGCTTCCACGCGCCAGCGTTTTCGGGTGCGCAAATGGTCGAGGCAGGCGTGCGTGGCGATGCCGAAAAGCCAGCTCTTGAATCGCGCTTCGCCACGATAGCTGCGAATATCTTCGAGCACGCGGATGAAAACATCCTGGAGCAGATCTTCGGCATCCTGCCGCAAGGTGACCATGCGATAGATGTAGCCGAAGAGCGGCTTGCGCCAGGGCTCAACGAGCGAGCCGAAGGCATCGCGATCGCCTTGTTGTGCGCGCTCGACGAGTTTTAGTTCGTCGTCGTGCGGAAGTGTCGGCTGCGAATAGCTTGTCATCTTACTTTTCTCGCTTGGCGGTTTTGCCTTGAGGTTCGGGCCGCGACAGTTTACCTCGGTTCCCACCGAGAGCCGATAATCTGCCGCGGCCTGCAAGATTTTCTCCGTGCGATCACGCTGGTACTTGGAACGCCGGCTAGGATTTCACCAGCACCTGGCAAAGCTGCAGGCGATTGCCGGAAGGATCGCGGAAAATGGCGAGCTTCACCATGCCGGGAATTTCCTCCGTCTTGCCTTCGAATTTCACCCCGCTTGATTCGAGGCGCTTGCGTTCGCGTTCGATATCGTCAACGCGAAGGACGATCGTCGCGCCGTGTTCTTTGGGCGTGTATTGGCCCGTCGAGATGCCGACGGCTGCTTCATCCTGGCCGCCGCCATTGAATTCCGCCCAACCATCCATTTCGAACGATTTCTTGAGGCCGAGCACGCTGCCATAGAATTTCTTGGCTTGCTCGAAATCGTTTACGTTAAACCATGCGACTGATAGCTTCATTGTAGGTCTCCTCTTCGATTGAATTTGTGCTGCTGGAAGCTATGTCGTTTGGCAGCGGGATTTCCGCCAAGTGGCAGATATTAGACGAGATGAGATAGAGGAGATTGTGGTGGCCGCAGCCCAGTTAGTGGAAGCGGGCATGCCGAAACAGACTCGGCTAGCGAGAATGTGGGTCCATAGCAGGAATCAGAATGATATAGTGGCGACCATTATGGAACGTCAAGAACATCCCCATGCACGGCGCTTCGTAATTAAACACCCAGTAGCCGATCGGTACATGTACCAGTAAGGCGCACTCAAACCGTATCGCGTGAAGTACGTCGGTATAAACCGAGCAAGAACCGCAGTCAAAATGCCGAGAAGAATGACCCAGTTTTTGATGCGCTGCTCTTCAGTTCGAATTCTATTTAAAGCTAACAAACTAAGTCAGACCATAAATCCTGTCCATTAAGAGAGTGCCCTTATATCCACGGCCACGTAACGAGGGCGGATCCACAGTTCTAATACGCGATTAACAAAATTAGCTGTTTCAAAATGAAGAGTGCAACCGATGCATTGCGATACGGAATTTCAACGACTTGTACGCCTTCGCCATGGCGAAAAAGCCAGAATCCGACTCGAAAGGGCAGCACGTTGCCTTTGTGCAGTCGTCATCCATCACGAACTTCACCGACGCCTTATGAGATTGAGGTATCTTAGTTCAGTAAAGCTCAGCCTGCGTATTTCCCGATAGCTGATGCGAACTGGCCGTCACTAGCCAATCAGCAAGCGCTCGAGGAACGCGCAAGATCAAACTGCGGCACTCGGAAGGACTGTCCATAAACAGATATAATCCGTCTCGATGATTCCGCCTACCTACAAACCAAAAAAGAAATTCATGGAACTGGCTATCGCCGAAGCGAAACGCGCTGGTGATCGCGGCGACTATCCGATTGGAGCGGTGATTACGCGGCTCGTCGGGAAGCGCGAAGTGGTGATTGCCAGCGCGGGCAACCGGGTGAAAACTTCGGGGTCGAGCATCAAACACGTCGAACTCGAAACGCTGAAATATGTGTCGAGCGGCTATGGGCGCTACCTTCCCGATTTTGTTCTTTACTCGACGCATGAGCCGTGCGCGATGTGCGCGGGGGCAGGCGTGTGGTCACGAATTGGCGCGGTGGTGTATGGCGTGTCGCAAGAAGATATTGCCGCGTATGGGAGCAGGCACGGCACCGAGTATTATAAGTGGCGAGCTTGCTTGATTTCGTGCCGGCTGATTTTCGAGAAGGGCAATCACCGCATTCCTGTCTTTGGGGGATTTCTGCGGCGCGAATGCCAGAAACTTTTCAGCTATAGGCCTGCGAAGCGGTAGCAGTCGTTTTCAAGCATCGTTTACGGGTATGATGGAGCAGGGAAATTTCCCGCCGTTTGCAGGTTGTCAGAAAAAAGCTACGCCAAAAAGGAGCTTCCAATTTGATCCCGCGATACACACGCGCGGAAATGGGCCGCGTCTGGAGCGAAGAAAATAAATTTCAGAAATGGCTCGAAGTGGAGCTGGCCGCCGCGGAGACGCTGGCGGAAGCGGGCATCGTGCCGCGCGAGGCGGCGCTGAAACTGCGCGAACGCGCGCGCGTCGACGTGGCGCGAATTAATGAGCTGGAAGCCAAGGTCCGACACGACGTGATTGCGTTCACGATGGCAGTGCAGGAATCGGTGGGCGATCCCGAAGCGGCGCGCTGGCTGCATTACGGGCTTACGTCAAACGACGTGGTGGACACGGCGCAGGCGCTGCTGGTGCGCGAAGCTTCGCAGCAGATCGAGAAAGCGCTGGAGCGGATGGGCGAGGTGCTGGAGCAGCGCGCGTGGGAATTCAAAGACACGCCGCAGATTGGCCGGACGCATGGTGTGCACGCGGAGCCGATTACATTCGGGCTGAAAATTGCGAACTGGTTTTCGGAGAATCGCCGCGACCTGGCGCGGTTTCAAGTGGCGGCGCGGCAGATGGCGGTGGGGAAAATTTCGGGCGCGGTGGGGACGTGCACGCACCTGGGGCCTGAAATCGAAGAGAAGATTTGCGCGCGGCTGGGGCTGGCGACGGCGCCAATCACCTCGCAAGTGATCGAACGCGACCGCCACGCGCAATATCTTTCGACCCTGGCGATTGTGGCGGGCGGACTGGAGCGCATTGCACAAGAGGTGAGGCACCTGCAACGGACGGAAGTGCGCGAGGTGGAGGAGCCGTTTGGCGGGGAGCAGCGCGGAAGTTCGGCGATGCCGCACAAGCGGAATCCGGTGTCGAGCGAACAGGTGTGCGGGCTGGCGCGCGTGGTGAGGGCGAATTCTTTGGCGGCGCTCGAAAATATCGCGCTGTGGCACGAGCGCGACATTTCGCACAGCTCGGTGGAGCGGGTGATTCTGCCGGATTCGACGATCCTCACCGACTACATGCTGCATCGCACGACGGAAATTGTGGCGAACATGAAAGTGTTTCCCGAGCGGATGCGGCGGAATCTGGATGCGACGAAGGGGCTCGTGTTTTCCGGGCAGCTGCTGCAGGATCTTGTGGAGCACGGCGCGCCGCGCGAAGACGCTTACAAATGGGTGCAGGGGCATGCGATGGTAGCGTGGGATTCGGAGACGAGCTTCCGAGATCGCGTGGCGTCGGATTCGAATATCAGGAAGTATCTCGACGGAAAAGCGCTCGCGCATACATTCGACTTGCAGCGGCAGTTGCGCGCTGTGGATGCGATTTTCCGGCGTGTCTTCGGGACGAAAGCTTCCGTCGCGATGTAAAGGCGCGCGGCGCACAACCTCACCCGTGAAAATAGCGCTACGCCACGGCGAGGTAGATGTAGCGCAGGATGAAGAGCGCGGTGAGGATCCAGAGCAGCAAACTGATTTCGCGAAATTTTCCCGCGCCGATCTTCACCACTGTGTAGGAAATCACACCGAGGCTCAGGCCTGTCGCGATGCTGAAGGTAAGGGGCGTGGCGAGCACGGTGACGAACGCCGGAAAAGCGTCGCTGAAATCGTCCCAGTTGACGCGCGCTACGGACTGAATCATCAGCGCGCCGACTAAAATCAAGGCTGGAGCTGTGGCAAAACCTGGAATCGCGGTCGCCACTGGGGAGAAAAACACGGCTGCCAGGAACAGCGCGGCAACGAGGACATTGCTCAAGCCTGTTCGCGCGCCTGCGGACACTCCCGCTGCACTTTCGATATAACTTGTGACGGTGGATGTTCCCGTCATCGAGCCGAAAATGGTGCCAACGGCATCCGCGAGCAGGGCGCGGCCG
Organism: uncultured Acidobacteriota bacterium; assembly: GCA_963790945.1. GTDB lineage: Bacteria > Acidobacteriota > Terriglobia > Acidiferrales > UBA7541 > Palsa-295. The sequence continues at coordinate 53,291 of CAWBRH010000024.1, read as the reverse complement.
ACGCGCGGAATTTTTCCGTCCTTGACGAAACCTGCCTGCTCGCAGACGGCGACGAGCGTGCCGACGTTGTCCAGGAGGTCGACGAACAAAAATATGAACATGATCTCGAAAAGTCCAAGATGCAGCGCGCCGTGCAAATCAAATTTAAGAAATGTGAGCGACGGATGCGGCATCGAAACCAGCGCGGTGGGCCAACGCGAGATTCCGCGAAGAATCCCCAGCAGCGTGGTGCCGAGAATGCCGATGAGCATCGCGCCTTTCACTTTTCGCACGATCAGCACCAGCATCAGCACCAAGCCAAAGCACGCAGCCTGCACTTGGCGGTCGGAAAAGCTTCCGATACTCACCAGCGTGGCCGGATTGGCGACGACGAGCTTCGCATTCTTCAAGCCCACGAAGGCGATAAACATGCCGATGCCCGCGGCCGTTGAATGTTTCAGCGAATCGGGGATTCCGTTGACGATCTGCTCGCGCACACGCGAAACAGTGAGGAGCACGAACAGCACGCCGGAGAAGAACACGACGCCGAGCGCCGTCTGCCACGGAATGTGCATGCCGAGACAAACGGAGTAGGTAAAGTAGGCGTTGAGCGACATCCCCGGCGCCAGCGCGATGGGATAATTGGCGTAAAGCCCCATCACCAGCGTGGCCGCGGCGGAAGAAATGCACGTCGCAAAAAGAACGCCTTCGGGCGGCATCCCCGCTTGCGCGAGAATCTGCGGATTCACCACGATGACGTAGGCCATCGTCATGAACGTGGTGAGCCCGCCGAGCATTTCCTGGCGAATGGTGGTCTGATTCTCCGCCAGCTTAAAATAGCGCTCGAGCACCCGGCCTCCGCGATTCGCCAAAAAGAATTGCCACTCTAGAGTGGCCGCATGGCTCTGTCAATGCGTGGGCGCGTTGACGCCATCGAAACCGGCTACGGCTTCGCGGGCGTTTCTGGATTTGGTTGCTGTGGGAGGCTTTCCACCGGCATGGACGGGCCGATTTTAGTTTCGACGCGGAATTTCTTGTAGTCGCTGTAGCGGTCGATTTCGTTTTGTCGCACTCTCACGAAGAATACGCGGGCGCCGGCGTGAACTTCGGCGTACGACGGCAGCCACACTTCGCCGTTGATTTTCGTTTGCTCGAAGACGAGGTTCGTACCCTTATCGAGCGAAGCCAGCAGCCCGCCGCCGATTTTCACCTTGTCGCTGAAGCGGGCTTCGAGCCGGGCCACGTCGCGAGCCTGCTCGTCAATCCACACCACGCCAACCAATTTTTGAACGATGGACTCCACCAGCTTGCGCGGCTTGTAATCGGGATTGGGGCCAAAATCGAAGACGATCACATCCTGTCCGCGAAATCGCTCACGGCGCGGATTCGTGAAGCTTTCGGCGCGAAGGAAATCGGAAATCTGCGTCTGCTGCCGTTCGTCTTCCTTTTCCTGTTTCTTGGGATCGTTGGCGAGCTCCGCCTGCTTTTTCTGGAACTCGCTGAACTCCTTGTTGAAGCGCTCATCCTCCTTGTGCTGCTGTTCGGCACTGAGCGGCTTCGAATCGTCTTTCACGAGGTGGCGAATTTCATCACCGCCGCAGTTGAACACGTCGTATTCCTTCACCTCGCGCGAGGTGACGTCTCCCCGGGAATCGAACTTCTCCTCTTCCGCGACTACATGACAGGTGTATTGCTTCTGTAGTTCCTCAATCGCTTTCTGGTTTTTGGCCACATCGAGAAGAAGCGCCTTGATATCGGGAAGCGGGCGGCCTTTGCTGTTTGGAAAATCGAAAACGGAATCGTTGACGGGCGCGTTCCACTCGATGCGCGAGACAGAAACGGTATAGCTGCGGCCAGCGCGATGGATGGTGATCCGGTAGGGGGCTTCGATGCCGTCAACACGCTGGTAGTCGGCATAGTTCAGCTCTTCTGCGGCAGCGCTCTTCGATCCCGGTTGCTGTGCCGCGGCAGGAATGATTTCGCGGATCAGCAAGTGAGTTTGCGTGTCGAAAAACAGTTCGCGAGAAACGCGCGGCGAAAGCGCGATGCGAACGTGATATGCCTTGCGCCCGCCCACATCCTCCGTATCAATCAGCTGCAAGCCGAATTTGGACTTCTTCGCGTCGGCCAGCCTGCCGTTCAGGTAGCGTCCTGCTGCTTCCCACTCCGATGCCACAGCGCCCGTGAGCGAGTGCGGTGCGCCCGTGGAATCTGAAGACGGATCGGCGCCCGTGTCCTGGCCCCAAGCCGATTTTCCGTTGTAGGCCTCAATCATGCGACGGGGCTCGACGATAACTTCCGAATAGAACTTGTCAGGCGCCTTGGTGATCAGCGAATAAGTACCGGACTGTCCGGTGGCATCGTCAGTCAAGCTTCCAGTGATGCCGGCGGTCTGGATTTTCGCCAGAGCTTTCGCGCCGCCTTCGGCGTGAACGTACTCGTCCACAATCTTCTGTGCGGATTGCGCGAAACACGTGCTGACGCCGACACCAAAGAGAACAAACCAAAGACCCAGCAAACGCTTTCGAATGGCCGGAATTTTCACCGAATGAGCGTAGCACGGTGTGCCGACAGGCTACCACGATGCGAGGCGGCTTGACTTGCACCGCGAGCGCAGCCTAACATCGCGCGCACTTAACTGGCCGCATTCCCGGAAAATGATCGGAAAAACCCTTTCGCACTACGTGATTCTCGAAAAGCTGGGCGGCGGCGGCATGGGTGTGGTCTACAAGGCCGAAGACACCAAACTGGGCCGCCAGGTGGCGCTGAAATTTCTCCCGGAAGGATTTTCAAAAGATCGCGCGACACTCGAACGATTTCAGCGCGAAGCCCGCGCAGCCTCGGCGCTAAATCACCCCAACATCTGCACGATCTACGAAATCGACGTGGTGGATGACGGCGGCGAAACAATTCCCTTCATCGCGATGGAGCTGCTCGAAGGACAAACGCTGAAGCATCGCATCGGTGAGAAGCCGCTCGCATTCGACCAGGTGCTTGACCTCGGAATCCAGATTGCCGACGCGCTCGATGCCGCGCACGCAAAAGGTATCGTGCATCGCGACATCAAGCCCGCCAATATTTTTGTCACCAAACGCGGCCAGGCGAAGGTGCTCGATTTCGGCCTGGCGAAACTCGCTCCCGAGCGAGTGGGTATCGGAGCCAGCTCTTCTGGGATGCCCACGATTGCAGCCGAAGCGCTCCTCACCAGCCCGGGAACGGCGGTCGGCACGGTGGCATACATGTCACCCGAGCAGGTGCGCGGTGAAGAACTCGACGCGCGCTCGGACCTCTTCAGCTTCGGCACGGTGCTCTACGAAATGGCCACCGGGCGGCAGGCTTTCACCGGCAACACCTCGGGCGTGATCACCGAAGCCATCCTGAACCGCTCGCCCGCACCTCCCACGCGCGTGAATCCCGATCTGCCCGGAGAATTCGAAATCATTCTCGCGAAGGCGCTCGAAAAAGATCGCGAAATGCGTTGCCAGACGGCCGCAGAACTGCGCGCCGATCTGAAGCGCCTGAAACGGCAATCGGAATCGAGCCGCTCGGGAAGCGGTTCCGGCTTCTCGTCTTCTGCGGCTCAAACATCCACCGCCGTGCAAGCGCCACCCACCTCATCCGCAACCGGATCAGTCGGCGCCCCCAAGCGTGGCTGGACGATAACGGCCATTGCAGCAGCGGTGGCTCTCGCCGCCGGTCTTGCCGGAGGACTTCTCCTCGCGAAGCGCCAGGCTCCCGCATCTCAGCCGGTGTATCACCAGGTCACCTTCCGCCGCGGCACTGTTTACTCGGCCCGGTTTGGTCCCGATGGCCAGACCATCTATTTCAGCGCCGCGTGGGACGGAAATCCCGTGGACATTTATTCCACACGGACCGGCAGCCCCGAATACGCTTCTCTGGGGAAATCCGGATCCCGGGTGATGGGGATTTCTTCGACCGGTGAGATGGCTGTACTGCTTCACAGCCGCTCCGGGGTCTTTTCGCAGTTCGGCACTCTGGCTCGAATGCCTCTCGCAGGCGGCGCGCCCCGCGAAATCCTCGATCAAGTGAACTGGGCGGACTGGTCTCCCGACGGCACGAATCTCGCCATCGTTCGCCAGCAAGGCGGCTTCTATCAGCTCGAGTATCCGATTGGCAAAGTGCTGTACAAGAGTCCGGGCTGGATCGGCGACCCGCGCATATCTCCCAAGGGCGACCGCATCGCTTTTATCGACCATCCCATTCCGCAAGACGATGGCGGCACGATTAACGTCATCGATCTGAAGGGAACGGTGACGAAACTAAGCGAGACATTCATCAGCGCTGATGGACTCGTGTGGTCGCCGCGCGGCGATGAAATCTGGTTTACGGCCACACACGAGGGCCTGTCACGTTCCATTTTTGCCGTGGATCTATCGGCGCACAGTCGCTTGCTCGCGCGCGTCCCCGGAACGCTGACGATCTTCGACGTGGCTCGCGATGGCCGCGTCTTGCTCATTCGCGACGCGAGCCGCCAGGAGGTAAAAGCCTTTATCAACGGAGATACGCGCGGGAGGGAGCTCTCCTGGTTTGATTACTCCCTTCCCGCTGCGATTAGCAATGACGGTAAGACTCTTCTCTTTGCTGAAGTCGGAGAAGCGGGCGGCTCCACCTATAGCATTTATATTCGCGGTACGGACGGCTCACCAGCCATTCGGCTGGGCGACGGGAATCCCCAGGCGCTCTCTCCGGACGGCGCATGGGTTCTGGCTCTCACGCACGCTACGCCCTCTCAGTTGTTTCTACTTCCCACAAAGGCGGGCGCGCCTCGTACCGCTACAAACGATTCGATCGATCATGTCGCTGGCGGCTTCACTCCCGACGGGAAACAGATTGTCTTCGCCGGGAACGAGCCAGGCAAAGGCGTTCGCCTCTATGTTCAAGACCTCGCTGGCGGCAAACCGAGAGCAGTGAGCCCGGAAGGGGGCGGACTTCCCGTGATCTTGGTCTCGCCGGACGGAAAATTCGTGCAAGGAGTAGATACGGAAGGCAGGCGTCTTCTCTATCCTTTGGACGGAGGCGACCCGCGCCCGATTCCCGGTATTCGACCCGAGGAACACTTGATCGGCTTTTCCGCCGACTCCAAGTCCGTTTTTGTTCACAACTTCGCTGGATTGCCCAGCACGATCGTCCGCTTGGATCTGGCCACCGGCAAGCGCACGGACTGGAAACAGATTGCCCCCGCGGACGCTGCGGGAGTAGACGCCATTGGCGGCATCGGCATCACGGCCAACGAAAAATCCTACGTCTATTCCTATTCGCGAACGCTTTCGGATTTGTACGTTGTGGAAGGTTTGAAGTAACAATCCGATTAGGATTGTCATCCCGAGCGGAGGGTCGCGCGGTTTCAGTAGCGACTCGCAGTCGAGGGATCTCTCCTCTGCAATGCGACGCGGAGGTGACTTGCTTACCAGAGCTCTTTGCCGACTGGATCGCCGAAATCAATCTCGCGGTGCAGATTCTCGGCCGTGATCTTCTTCACGAGCTTAGCGAGGTCATACCCTGGGGCCCGAGGGACTTCCACATCGTCTCTTCCCGCAGTCCGCTGGAGCCGATTTTTCACTGCACGCGCTGGATGTAACGCGCTTCTGAAGTATCCACCTTCACCTTATCGCCAGTTCCCACGAACGGCGGAACGTTGATTACAAGCCCCGTCTCAAGTTTCGCCGGTTTCATCACCGAGCTCGCGGTCGCCTTCTGGATGCTGGGCTCGGTATCGACGACCATCAAATCCACCGTATCGGGAATCAGCACGCCGATCGCCTTCTCATCGTAATACTCGATTTTCACCGGCATATTCGCGATTAGATAATCCTTTGTATCACCCACGATGTCGTTCTGCAGCGCCAGTTGCTCGTAGTTCTCGGTGTTCATGAAGTGGTGGCCATCGCCGTCGCTATAGAGATATTGGAATTCGATCTCATCCACGATCACTTTTTCCACGAATTCCTCGGCGCGGAAGCGGTAGTCGGTCATCGACCCCGTGCGCAGGTTGCGCATCTTGGTCTGCATGGCGGCGCGCTTGTTGCCGGGCGTGCGGTGATCCACGCTGTATACGTGATACAGGTCGCCCTCGTGCTGAATGATCATGCCTGCGCGCAGTTGGGTAGCCTTTAGGGCGCTCATCGGATGCTCCTGAATTTCGCTGGGTGTTTCCTGCAGAGTCGCAAGCAGCGGCGCCTGCCAAGCAAGAAATTCACGCTATGACGAAACACCAATTATAGCGGCCCTTCGCGCATGGGGTCAAACATCTAGGAGAGTTTAGGGCGTGAAAATCGCAGGAATCCAACGCTTGCGGCCCGCGTCAAACCAAAGTGTCGGCCTGGCGTGGCTTGGCGGAATCACGGCCCGCCAAACTCGCTCGGCTTCAAAGAGGCATCGAATAACTATGGCTCGCAGAAACCGCTTCTACGCAATCCTGGCAATCGCGCTCGCCCTGGCGTCGTACGGCCTCCTGAAAAATGCCGCACATCGCGCCGCCGCCTCCGCGAATCCCAACGCCCACAGCGAAATCTCGCGCCTCGCCGACGAAATGCAATGGAAGCCGGGCATGACCATCGCCGACATCGGCGCCGGAGATGGAAGCTACAGTTTCGCCGCCGAGAAAATCGTAGGCGCATCGGGCCACGTCTACGCCACTGAACTCGACCAAGCCAAGCTGAAAGCGCTTCGCGACGAAGTGGCCAAACAAAAACTCGCCAATGTCACTGTTGTCGAAAGCGCAGCCGACGATACCAAGCTCTCCACTGCCTGCTGCGACGCGATTTTCCTGCGCCGTGTCTACCACCACATCACTGCGCCCGAAGCCTTCGACAAAAATCTGCTGCGCACGCTGAAGCCCGGCGCGCGCCTCGCCATCATCGACTTCGCGCCGGACAACAGCCTCCCGCCGGTCGAAGGCGTCCCCGCCAACCGCGGCGGCCACGGCATCCCGCAAAACATTATGGTCGATGAACTAACCGCGGCAGGCTTTCACGCCGAGAAAACAATCAATCACTGGTCGGGCAACGACTACTGCGTAATTTTCACGAAGCCCGGCGAATAACTCGCAATAGCGACGGCGACGCTTACGGCTGCGGCTCCGGCTCCGGATGCGCCCGTCCCTCCGCCATCACCTTTTCCACTTCGTCCGCATTGCGCGGCAGCTTTTCCGTCATCAACCGGTGCCCGTCGGCCGTCACCAGCACATCATCCTCAATTCGCACGCCGAGATTTTCGTCGCGAATATAAATCCCAGGCTCGATCGTGATCGTCATTCCCGCCTTCAGCGGCTCGCGATACTCAGTCGGGTCGTGAACGTTCAACCCCAAGCCATGCCCCAGCCCGTGCACGAAATATTTTCCGAGCGGCTTGCCATCCTTATCCTTGCCGTGCGTATTGATGTAATCAGCCGCGATCGAGTGCAGGCTGCCAGGCCCGCCGTACATATACACACCCGGCTTCACGGCCGCAATCGCCGCATTCTGCGCACCCAGGACGATGTCGTAAATCTCGCGTTGCCTCGCGGTGAATTTCCCGTTGGCGGGAAGAGTTCGCGTAATGTCCGCATCGTAGCCGCCATACTCACCGGCCACGTCCATCACCACCACGTCTCCATCCTTGATCTGATTATCGAGCGCGTCATAGTGCAACACCGTGGAGAAAAATCCCGCGCCCACGATCGGCGCATACGCTTCGCGCGAGCAGCCTGCCCATTTGTGAATTTCTTCCATCTTCGCGGCCACCTGATATTCCATCAGCCCCGGCTTCATCATTTTCATCGCCGCGAATTGCGCATCCACGGACGCATCCACCGCCTTTTGCAGCAATTCCACTTCTCCCGGTGATTTCACCATGCGCATTTGGGTCAAGGTCGGCTGCACATCCACGATCGCCGACTGCGGTGGCAACGCATCCTTCAGCCAATCGTGCCAGGTCTGAAGCTGTGGATAGCCGTTCTCCGGCCCAGTCGGCAGCAGCGCATAAAATTTCGGATTCGTCTTCGCCAGCGTAGCGAGATCGCTGCGCAATTCCGCAAACGGCCGCACCGCCTGAAAGCCTGTCTTCTCCGCCACGCCCGGATCATTCGGCCCAAGGTGCGCCCCGCCCCAAATGGCTTCACGCGGATCGCGCGGCGGCAAATACAAAATTTCCGTCGGCCCGCCGGAGGTTTTGGCAGCCGCTGAATCCGGAATCAGAACGAGCGCCGCATCCGGTTCGCTGTAGCCAGTGAGGTAGTAGAAATCTTCGTCCTGGAAGAACACCGCCACTTCGCCCGCATCATTCCGGCTTGTATAACCAAAGAGCACCACCGGCCCATCCACTTCCGCGCGCAATTTTGCGCGCCGCCCCTGATACTCCGCGGCCGGTTGCGGAAATCGCGCCTGCACCAGCACCGCCACAAATAGCAAGGCCAGCGCCGCGACGGTGCCGCGAAGCACGAGCGTCCGAAATCTCATAGGAGTTCCTCCGATGCTAGTAGACGAAGCGCGATGGTAAAAGGGTAGGTAGGATAACACTACTAAATTAAAACCCCGGCGCCCCTGTCGAAGCCGGCCGCACTTCGCCAGCCTCCACTACGCCAAAGCGCAGCCGGTCAATATACGTCTGCCCCAGCGACATCAACCCGGTATACAAATACCCCCAGACAAACAGCACCAGAAACGGAACGGTGGCGTAATTTTCCATCTCAATCGCGTACACCACGGCCGCCGCAAAATAGATCCCCAGACCCACTTCGGCCCATGGCATCCATCCCGCCTTCTTTCGATATTCTTTCGAGGCCCATCCGCCCGCGCCATTCGATCCATTCGCGCCCGCTTCCACGCGATACTTCGGCGTGCGCACGAATTCCGATTTCACTCCAAAAATCGCTTCCAGCACAGCCACCGCATTGCGCACTGAAAGTCCGATCCCCACGGCCATGATGAACGGCAGATAGAGAAACGTCCGCTTCCACGTCTTCGGGAAAATCGACCGCTCCGCCGCCAGATAAAACGACGAAATCGAGCACGTGGACGCGATAAACAGCGGCAGGTCAATCACCAGCACCTGAAACCAACCTTGATAAAAACGCACAATCATCGCCGGCAGCAGAATCATGGAGAGCAGCACCATCAGCGGATAGCTGATATTGGCCGTCAAATGAAAGAACGCCTCCGCCTTCACCACTCCCGGTACGTTCGATCGCAGCACGCGCGGCATGATTTTCTTCGCCGTCTGCATCAAGCCTTTCGCCCAGCGCGCTTGTTGTGACTTGAACGCGTTCATCTCCACCGGCAATTCCGATGGGCACTCGATGTCCGGCAAATAAATAAACTGCCAGCCGCGAAGCTGCGCGCGATAAGAAAGATCGGTATCTTCCGTCAACGTGTCGTGCTGCCAGCCGCCGGCATCTTCAATCGCCGCCCGCCGCCATATGCCCGCCGTGCCGTTGAAATTGAAGAAAAGCCCGCTGCGATAACGCGCCGAATGCTCGATCACGAAATGCCCGTCGAGCAGCACCGCTTCCACTTCCGTCAGCTTCGAATAATTCCGGTTGATATAACTCCAGCGCGTCTGCACCATCGCCAGGTTTGCATCGGCAAAATACGGCACCGTGTTGCGCAGGAAATCCGCCGGCGGAATAAAATCGGCATCGAAGATGGCGATATGCTCGCCGCGCGCCACCTTCAACCCTTCCTGCAGCGCGCCGGCTTTGAATCCCTCGCGGTTGTTGCGATGAATGTAGGAAATCGGCAGCCCCAGCTGCTGATAACGCTCCACGCAATTGCGCGCCACTTCCTGCGTTTCGTCGGTTGAATCGTCCAGCACCTGAATATCCAGCAGCTCGCGCGGGTAATCGAACTGCGCCACCGTATCCACGAGCCGCTCGATCACATAGCGCTCATTGTAAATCGGCAGCTGCACCGTCACGCGCGGCCACTCGCTGATTTCCGGCGGAGGCGGCGCGATTCGCTTGCGGTTCTTGAAGAAGTTGTACACCAGCACGTAGCGATGGATCCCGTACATCGCCAGAATAATCATCACCACGAAGTACGGCGTCATCACCACCAGGTCAAACGAATTCACCTGGTAGAGGCCCCGGAATGGATTCGTCAGCGGGTCGAGATTCCGCCGCCAAAAGTCCGACACAGGATTCGCGACAGGCGCGAACCAACTTGCCATGGAGTACAACAACATCAAGCTCCACCTACTCTGAAGGGGTAATGAATCTGCGCTGCTCCCTTAGTTCGAGCAGCTTTGTTGATCTGAACCGCTCTGTTGATTTAAGCGGCTTTGTAGGTCGCGGTTTCAACCGCGACACACTCGCGACAAACAGTGAAAGGGCTTTAGCCCCTGAAGCGCGCTCGAATCCTATCGCGTACCCATCTCTAAACGATTGATCACGCTACGTTTCCCGCGGAGGGGTTGCGGGCCCACAATTCAATCTATACGACGGAGCGAAACCCTGTCAACGAGTCCTTACCGCCGTCCCGATGGTTTCGATTTTCTCCGCAGTAGGGGAACGGCATGTCGAAGACCCGCCGCAGGAGGGCCGTGCCCGCTCGCGAACCTTGGCACTCCACTGCCATTGCCTCAGGCCAATGTAGCTCATCTCTTCAGAGGTGAGGCCTTCGCAGTTGGTACCGCCGGCATCCTGCCGGCGCTTTTCTCTCGAGGTTACAACTCGCCGAACAGAATCTCATTCACTTGTTCGCTGGTCAGCACCGGCGCGTCGGGCCCTGCACTCAAGACCGGCAAACCCGTAATCGGGTCTACGATAACCTTGGCTTTCCCACGCCGCTTTTGGGGCGTTAACACGATCCGCCCATCTCGCACCGTTACCTCCAGCGGATCTCCGGGCCGAAGCTGAAGCTTGCGCCGAACCGCTGCGGGTACGACGACCAAGCCTCGCGACAAAAGGTTGACCTTCATAGGTGAGACGATATTGCTTGAGTTCTTAAGCAACAGCAATAGCGACAGATCGGCATCAATTCATCCTATAAATAGTCAGTAGCCGACCACCATAGCTATGCAGTAAAATAATCGAAATCTAAAATACTAGCTAGTTCTCAATACATATGAGGCCGAACATGTCGCGTTTAGCCAGAATGAGCCTGCTAGTTTTGTGCCTCGCCGGGGCCATGAGTGCACAGTCCACACCGGCACCGCAAACCGGGGGACCACCAGAAGAAGCTTTCGTATCGCGAAGCAAATATACGAACGCCTTCTTCGGTTTCACACTGCTGTTACCGCAAGACACGTCACTGCATGATTTGTCATTGCCGTCCGGCAATCCTTCGAGGCATTTTCTGTTCGGACTGACCTCCCATGATCACGGAGTTACGGCTCTCACTGTCACTGCTGCATCGTCTGAATCCGCCTCAGCTGAGGATGCGAGAAAGGCCGCATCGGGCTCGAAGGGACAAAATGCGAAGCGGGTTGAGATTGGCGGGAAAGAGTTTTGGAAGAGCGAGTCACAGGAAAAAGAGTCAGGCGGCAGGATGTGGACTGTGAAATATTCTGCTGCGCTGATGGGCTATATTCTCGAATTCGACATTGTTTCCTTTGACGGCAAACTCACGAGCGAGTTGGAACGCTGCATCGAATCCGTCACTTTCTTTAATCCGGAGAAAGCCAGGGAAATAGCCGGTGCCGATAGTCAGCCATACAAGCCCGTTGGGCTGTCGCGGAGCAGTCTGGCCGCTATCCCTCACCCTAGTGGTCGAATTAAGGTACTCAGCGAAGGGACAGTGTCAGGCAACAGTTACGTGAACGCCGCCCTCGGATTATCCTAGACTTCCCGGTCGGATGGTATGTAGCCGACAAGGCGACTCAAGACAAAGTGATCGAGGCAGGGCATCAAGCTGCTTGGGGCAACAGCCCAGATGCCGCCCGAGAGCATGAGACAGTGCAGAACTGCATGCGAGCGCTGCTCTGGACGACAAAGTACCCAGAGGGCACGCCCACGAAGGAAGTCAACCCTTTGATTGTGCTCTCCGTAGCTGATCCGGATTGTTTTCCTGCTATAAGGTTCCCGACTTCGAGCGACGATCAGGAAACCATCAGCCAAGTAGGCCAAGCGTTGGTTCGCTCCTTCCAGGGAGCGCCTCTGTTCGGACAAGGAAATATCAGGCTGGGTACCCTCACAGCTCAAGGTCACTTTTTCCTGGTGGTCTCAGGTGAATCCAAAATGAATCTTCCAGGTCGCTCGGCACCTGTCGAGGCGCACAATTCGATGGTCATCACCTCCGCAAACAATTTTTGGCTAGTCTGGATATTTTCCAGCGGAAGTGAAGCTGAGCTTCAGGAGCTCAAAAACACAAACATTAGGTTCTCAAGCTCGCCAGCAGCCCCGTAGCAATTTGATGGGGAGCGATCTCGCCCACCCGTTGATGAAATCCGTTGAACTGGCGGTACAAATATGCTACCGTAACGCTTAAGTTATGAGAAATAGCGGCCAAAGCGGACAGGAGGAAGGCAAGAGGCGGAACCACCCGCGCCCCCGAATTTCTAATCGCAAATCTGGAATTAGAATTCCACCTAAGCCCCATAAGAATCAGCAGCCTAATTTTTTCTAATCGCAAATTTTTAGCGATTCTTGGAGTGAAATTCTGCACCGATGGCGGGCCACCCGCAGCCTTTTCACGCCTCCGAGTTCCAGCTTCAAGGCTCCAGAACCTAATCGAGACACCGCGATTAGAATTCCTCGCAACTCGCACAAAACAAAGCTCGATGCTGTTTTCTAATCGAGATAAAACAGGCAGTTTGTACCCCAGATTCTCTCCCGCGCCACGGCCTTCGCCGTTCGCTCCTGCGACCAAGGTAAAGTTAGCGCTTTCACGAATCACGAGTTACGAGTCACCAGTCACGAGTCACGCTTCTCCCGCCTCTTGCATCGCGTCCCCGCCACGCCTAACATGGCGTCTCGCAATCCTTCCACCAAGGAGTTCTGCTGATGCGATCCAATCGCAATCATTTGCCATTCATTCTGATGGTGCTGGGATTCACCGTTTTCGCCGTTCAGCTTCTAGTCGCGAGCCATTCAGCGATCGTCGAAGCCGCGGCGCAACCTTTCGCCGGCGCTACAGCAAACTCCCAGAGAAGCTCAAAGCCCGCGCCTCCTGACGACGCCCTCCTCGCGAAATCTTACCGCTTCGAAAGCGGCGGCTGGATTTACGTTCACCTCGAAGGCTCGCCTCACGATATCGGCTACCAGCACGGCTACCTGCTCGCGCCTGAAATTGGCGACGCCTTCGCCGCCGTCAGCCTGCAGATGACTCACGTGACGCAGCGCGACTGGGAATTTTTCCGCGCCGCCGCGCGCAAGATGCTCTGGCCGAAAATCGATCCCGAGTATCAAGCGGAGCTCAAAGGCATCGTGGATGGACTCGCAGCGCGCAAAGTAAATCTCGATCTCTACGACATCGTCGCCCTGAATGCGTTCGAAGAGCTGCCCGGCTACTACGTACCGTGGGTGAACGAGCAGACTCACGCGCAGAACGCGCCAAAAATCAACAGCCCGGAAAATTGCAGCGCGTTCGTCGCGAATGGCAGCTGGACGAAAGATCACCAGATCGTGATGGCGCACAATAACTGGACCAGCTACCTCAATGGCGAGCGCTGGCGGATAATTTTCGACATCGTTCCGCAGCAGGGCTACCGCATGCTGATGGACGGCTTTCCCGGCGTGATCGCGAGCGACGATGATTTCGGAATCAATTCCGACGGAATGATGATCACCGAAACCACCATCTCGAATTTCCACGGCTGGGATTACAACGGCAAACCGGAATTCGCGCGCGCCCGCAAAGCGATGCAGTATGCAGGCTCGATTGACGACTACGTGAAAATCATCATGGACGGCAACAATGGCGGCTATGCGAACGACTGGCTGCTCGGCGACCGCAAGACCGGCGAAATCGCCCAGTTCGAGCAGGGCCTGCAGCACACGAAACTCTATCGCACTATGGACGGAGTTTTCGTCGGCTCGAATTTCGCGAGCGATCCCGCTGTGATGCGCGACGACACTACGTTCGATCCGAAAAATATGGCCAGCTCACCCAACGCGCGGCACGCTCGCTGGGACGAACTGATGAACGAAAACAAAGGCAAAATCGACATCGCCATGGCCCAGGCTTTTCTCTCCGATCATTACGATACCTTCACAAAAAAAGTGATGCCGGATCATCGAACCCTCTGCGGCCACGGCGACATGTCCGTGGACGGCGACAAGACATGGGACATGCCGCCCTATGAGCCAATGGGCGCCGTGCAAGGCAAAGTGATGGACAGCAAAATGGCCGCAAACATGAGCTTCGTCGCGCGCATCGGGCATCCCTGCGGCGCGAAATTTGATGCCGCGCAATTCATGCGCGAGCATCCGGAATTCAATTGGCAGGCGCCGGTGATGCGCGACATGGAAGCCGGCCCGTGGACGCAATTCCGCATCGGTGAAACCGATCCGAAATCACTAGGCACCGCAAACTAAACAGCGCGAGCTACCTGTGACCGCCAGCCTCACAACTTTCTTCGGTCTGCTGGGCGCGCTGCTGGTTCTGGCGTTTGTCGCCAACCGGTTATCGAAGTGGACGCGCGTGCCGGATGTGATCGTTTTGCTGATCACAGGAATTGCTCTCGGGCCGGTGCTGCACTGGGTGGACGGCTCGAAGTTCAGCGAAGTAACCCGCGGATTTGGAACGCTCGCGCTGATCTTGATTCTCTTCGCCGCTGGACTCGAGCTTGATCTTCGCACTGCGCTCAAACAGTTTGGCGCCGGAACGGTTCTCGCGCTGCTCAGCTATTCGCTTTCCTTCGTCGGCGTCGCTTACTTTTGCATGTACGCGTTGCATCTGGGTCTCATGCCGTCGCTTCTCGTCGGTGCGACGCTTGCTTGTATGAGCGGTTCGGTGATTCTGCCTGTGCTCGAGCAGCTCGAGATGCGCGACACGGTGAAAACCACGCTCGTGATTGAAGCGTCATTCGGCGATGGGCTTGGCGCGCTCGGCGTTGGCGTACTGATCGATCTCGCGCTCGGCGGCAGTGAAATCAAAAGCGGCCCGCTCCCGGATTTGCTCGCGCGTGCAGGCCTCGCGCCCGGAAGCCATGGTTCGATCGCAGGCGCGGTGACTGCGATTCTGCTGTTCAAGTTTTTACTCGCGCTGGCCGTTGCCATCGTCGCGGGATATCTCTGGCTGCGATTACTGCCGCTCGTTTCCGACAAGCAATTCTGGCAGGTGCTCACTTTCGCCGCAGTGCTGCTGCTGTACGCGTTCACTCACGCCATCGGTGGCACCGCTCTTTTTGCGGTGATGGCATTCGGCGCGGCGCTCGCGAACCTGCCCGATTCGCGCCACTCCGCGGACTCGTTCGTCTTCCGGATTCTTCCGCCGGACCCGAGCAGGGCGATTCATTCCTTTCACGCCGAACTGGCATTTCTGGTACGCAGCTTCTTCTTCGTGTTACTCGGCGTGCTGGTGGATTTCAGTGGTTTGCAGAGGGAGTTTCTGGCGTCGCTCGGAATTGTGGCTGTGCTGTTCGTCGCCCGATTGATCGCCGTGCAGATCAGCCGTGTGGCCTGGCGGGGCACGACGCCCCGCGAACGGGAAGTCGCTACCCTATTGATTCCACGCGGTTTAATTACGGCAGTGCTAGCTCTCGATGCGGTTCGCGCCATGAAGCCCCAGCTTGATTTCCTCACGCCGCTGGCGTTTGCCATCATCCTTCTGACGAATGTTCTGGTGCTTCTCGCTGCGATACGCGCCAAGGATCTCGTTCTTGAGGTCGCCGCGGCGCCGGTCGCCGTCGAATCCTCGGAAACCACTCCTGCTTAGCCAATCGGCCTGGCAAGTCGGCGCCCGTCCCGCTATCTGATTGGTATCAATCCGCTTCCACCCTGTGGAAATCGGCTTCCGGAGATGCTACAAAAAGTATGGGCTTTATCTGGGTGTGCTGTGGCTGAAATCTGCACGTCAAAAGGATGCAAAATGACTGTCCCCGGCGGGTTTGCCGGTGACCGTCTGTGCGTGCTTCATTACACGCTTTTCGTCGAGCAGGAATGCGCGGAGATGCGGCGCGAATCGGCGCTGGGCAAAAATAGCCACGAGCGGCAGAACGAACTCATGGGCAAGATTGCGGACCGAGGCGAAGCGCTCGTGCGTGTAGCGACGAGCGGCTTCCCGATGTCTGATGAACTGAAGGCGCGAATCTTGAGCACGCTTCTGACGCTGATGAATACGCGCGAGAATTTCGATCGAGCGGTGATGCGGCAATCGGCGCAGCGGCGTTTCGTCGGCTGAAGCACTTCTTACGAAACTCTCCTCACGAAGCTTTCTGCATACGAAACTCTCTTTGCAAAGTTCAGTCGGAGTTGCTGCGTGGAAGTTTTCGACTACGGAATTATGAACCGATGTAGCGCGCATAGAGCGAACGCGCGACGGCGGGATCCTGCGTTCCTTTGATGATGGCGCGCCCGTCGGGAAAGACCGTCATTTCGTAAGGCGCCACGCGGAAGCGCAGAAGGAATTGGTTGTTGCGGACTTCGGAAGCGGACGCGCCGGCGACGCGGCGGCCAAGCTCGGCGAGATCGAGCGCGCGTCTCCGTTCATGGATCTGCACCGAATCGCGGCCGCACATGCTCACGTGCGGGCGGGCGCCGCCCTTCGAGGTGAACGAATTCGCGCCGCACGCAGGCGCGGCAATCCGGATTGCGCGCTACGCGGATGGACTGAAACCTGCCGCTCCAGACGTCGCAAGAAACCAGCTTGTCGTTCAGCGCTTCCGGTCGGCCGGCAAGGAACTTCGTCGCTTCGGCGGATTCAATCGAAGCGATCACGCCCGCTGCTGCGTTGAGAACTCCGACTGTATCGCACGTATCTTCCGCGCCGAGCGCCGAATGATTGCTTCCCCACGTTCGACCATGCATGCGAGGCACGCGGTTTCGCCCGGCCGGATCGTCATGGTCACGCCGTAGCTGCCAACGGCGGCGGCGTAAATCCACGGGACGCCGAGCGAGACCGCGGCATCGTTCAAGAGCAGGCGCGTCTCGAAATTGTCGGTTCCATCAAGGATGAGCGGAAATCCGCCGAGCAGATCGAGAGCATTATCGGGCGTCAAGTCCGCGACGATTCCTTCCACTCGCACGCCGGAATTGATGGCGCGCAGGTGACGCTCGGCGGCAATCGCTTTCGGAATGGCGTCGCGCGCGTCCGCTTCTTCGAAAAGCGTCTGACGCTGCAAGTTCGAAGCTTCCACGAAATCGCGATCGATAATTGCCAGGCGCCCAAGCCCGGCGCGCACCAGCAGGTTCGCTGTCACGGTGCCCAGGGCGCCGCAGCCAACCAGGACGGCGCTCGAAGCGAGCAGCTTCTCCTGCCCCTCCTCGCCGATTCCGCTGAAGAGAATCTGCCGGGAATATCGTTCGCGCTCTTCGCGATTCATCGCTTCCTTCGGTGCCTAAAGCGTGATGATAGCGCCTTTTCGCGTCCGGCAGGCAACGGGGCTGTGCTAACCTGACTTCTTACTCTCCGGCGCATGAGATTCCCATGGAAAATGCCGAATTCAGGGGTGGGGACGCGAATCTGGTTCGTTATCGCGTGCCTGCTGGCGGTGTTCCCGTGCGCAGAAAGCAGTCTCGCAGCGAGCTTCGAAGAAACAACGTTTGAAGGCCGGCGCGTCAAGGCGATTCGTATCGTGGATGAGCATGGCGCAAGCGTCACCGTGAAATCGCTGGCTCTAAAGGTTGCCGTCGGGAAGCCATTCGACTTCGGAGAGGAGCGCGAAAGCCTTCGCACGCCTTTATCGCACAGGGGATTTTGCCGATATTCGGGTGACTGCCGCGTCCGGAGGGCGATGGCGTGCGAGTGGATTTCATCGTTCGCCGCAACTTCTACAACAACGTGGTGCGCATCGACGGACTCAAAGAGCCTCCCACCGATCCGGCAGCTCTCGCCGCCTTGCGCCTGAATCTCGGCGAGCCATTCCGCGAGAGCGCACTGCGCGAAGCAATCAGCCGGCTGCAGGACCTGTTGCGGACGGAAGGACTCTACCTCGCAAAAATCACCTGGGATCTGGGTCCGCATGACGACACCCGGCAGATGGACATCACGGTACACGTCGATCCGGGGTTCGCGCGCTCGTTGGCGATATCACCGTCAAGAATGAAACGCATTACACGGATGCGGAACTGATCAAGCGATCCAAGATCACGAGCAAAAACGCGCTCACGTCCGCGCGGCTCACTCGCGGCTCGCAGCGAATCAAGAAATATCTCGTGAACCAGGGATATCTGGGCGCGGGAGTGGTTATGACGCCGGGAACTTACGACACGGCGACGAATCGCGTGCCGCTAAGTCTGGATGTGACCGCAGGCCCGCACGTGCGAGTGGAATTGACGGGAGCACGCTTGAGCAAAGGCCGCCTTCAGAAGCTGCTCCCCATCTATGCCGAAGGAGCGGTGGATGAAGATTTGCTGCAAGAGGGCCGCCGCAACATCCGCGATTTCTTCCAGCGGGAAGGATATTTCGATGCCGACGTGAAAGTGACTTCCCGGGAGGACCCGAAAACGGCGGATCGCGTGATCAGCTTATGAGATTACGAGGGGCGACAGGTTTCGCCTCGCAGCCGTCTCCTTCGACGGGAACAAGTACTTCAGCCGGGACCTGCTTTCGCGGGCGCCTGCAGCTGCAAACCGCGTCGTTTGCATCGAGCGGGCGTTTCAGCCAATCGCTGCTGCGCGTGGACATCGACTCGATCAAGGGTCTTTATCTTTCGAACGGCTTTCGCGACGCGCAAGTGACCAGTTCCGTGGACGACAATTATCACGGCAAAAAGGGGAACCTCTTCGTCGCATTTCACATCGAGGAAGGTCCGCAGACGCTGGTAAGCAGCCTCGAGGTGGTGGGTAATCATGCGCTGAGCACCGAGAAGCTCCTGGCAGTTACCGGCTCCACTCCGGGACAGCCGTTTTCAGAAGCCGGAGTGGCGAGCGACCGCAATAATATTCTCGCGATGTACTACAACGAAGGATACCCGGAGGCGCATTTCGAGGATCAAGTCTTGCCGGGGAAGGATCCCCAACACGTTCATCTCGTTTACCACATCAGCGAGGGAACGCAGATCGAAGTATCGAAGGTTTTGCTCACAGGCTACCAGTACACGCGCCCGGGAATCGTTGCGCGTCAGGTGAAGATCGTGCCGGGACCGCTGCGCGAAGGCGAAGTGGTGGAAACGCAGCGGCGGCTTTACAACCTGGGAGTGTTTCAACCGGGTGACGATCGCGCCGCAGAATCCGAACGGCACAGACCCGGAGAAAGTGGTGGTGGTGGATGCCGAGGAAGGAAAACGGTACACGTTCGCGTATGGCGGCGGATTCGAAGTGCAGCGGCTTGCCAGCACTTCGAGCCCCAACGGAACGATCGTCGGCGCGAGTCCGCGGGGAATCCTGGAGCTTTCGCGCGCCAACATGTTCGGCAGGGCGGAGACACTCTCGTTCAAGGTGCGGGTCAGCACGCTGCAATACCGCGCGGTGATCAGCTATACCGCCGACAATTTTCTTTCCAATCGAAAGCTGAGCCTGCAGCTCACCGGGTTCGCGGACAAGACGCAGGACATCAATACGTTTACATCGGTGCGTTATGAAGGAGCGGTGAACGTGGTGGAAACGGTTTCGCAGCGCACGAACATCGCGTACCGGTATTTTTTCCGGCGGGTGGACGCTTCGAACCTGAAAATCGAGGAGGAGGAAATCCCGCTGCTCAGCCAGCCGACGCTGGTCTCCGGTTTTGGAGTGACGTATGCGCGCGACCATCGCGACAATGCGGCAGACGCGAAGCATGGCAGCTTCAACACCATTGACGCCAGCATTGCCTTGAAGTCACTCGGTTCAGCGGCGAGCTTTTTCCGCGGCTCGTTCCAGAACTCCACGTTCACGACTTTTGGGCGCGCGTTCGTCTTTGCGCGCTCGGTGCGCTTCGGCGTGGAGCAGACCTTTCGTCGGCACGGCGAGAGGTGGACATTCCCCTCCCAGAACGGTTCTTCGCTGGCGGCGGTACATCCATTCGAGGCTTCTCGCTCAACCAGGCCGGACCTCGCGATCCGGTGACCGGATTTCCAATTGGAGGGCTTGCGCTGCTCGCGTTCAACCAGGAGTTGCGCTTTCCGATGAGGCTGCCATTTGTCGGAAACCGGCTGGGCGGCACAGTGTTTTATGACGCTGGGAACGTATATACCGATATAATCACATCTCGTTCGCATGGAAACCGCCGGCCAACAACAATAACCTGCCCTACTTCTCGCATACGATCGGCTTCGGCGTGCGCTACCCGACGCCGATAGGGCCGGTTCGCGTTGACTTCGGATACCAGCTGAATCCTCCGCATTATGCGGGAGAAGATTTCCCGCCACCGCCGGCGATCGCCGATTCCGAAGGAGTTCGCGCTGCCGCACTTCCAATTCTTTTTCAACATTGGACCTGTTTTCTGATGCGGCGACTACTTTCTTCTTCGTATTGGTGCAGCGATGGCCGGCCTGGAACCACATCGCACCTTCGCGCAAACTCATTCCGGATCGGAATCTTCGCCACCGTCGACTGGCGTCCTGCGGCTTCGCACGCCGGTAATGCTTCCGGGGAGCGGACGGTGGATGGCATTGCGGCGCGGATTGAAGACGACGTCATCACCGAGAGTGAAGTTCGCGAGCTGAGCGCGTTTCAGGAGTTGGTGGACGGCAAACAAAAGCCGCGCGACGAAATCATCAAAGAACTTGCCGATCAGTGGATCGTGCGAGGCGAAGCGGCGCTGGCGGCGTTTCCATCGCCGTCAAGCGCGGATGTGGATCGGGCTTATCAGCAGTTCGTGAAGCAGTTCCAGTCTGAGAAGGAATTTCAGGAGCGCTGTGCCGCGCTGGGACTGACGGAAGCTGCGGTGCGGCGCATCCTTGCGCAGCAATTGTTTCTTTCGCGATTCATTGACTATCGGTTCCGTCCTGCGGCGCAGGTGGATGAAGCGGAAATCGAAAAGTATTACCACGATGAGTTGACGCGTCAGCTCGAGGCGAAGAAACAGCCCGTTCCGCCGCTTGACGATGTGGAAGACACGATTCGCGAAGTGCTGGTTCAGCGGGCGATCAGCGAGCGAGCGGCGAAATGGCTCGATGACACGCGCGAACAGCTCAAGATTGATATCGTCGCGCAGGGTGGGCAGCAGTGAGCGTGCGCTGGCGGCATTGGCTGGCGCTCGCCGCGCTTTCGGTAGCGGCGGTGTGCGTCGCCGTTTTCCTGCTGATCGAAACGGGAATCGTGCAGAGATGGGTGCGCCAGATTATGGTGAGCCAGATCGAAGAGCACACCGGGACTCGCGTGGAAGTCGGCGGATTCCATCTTCATATCTGGCAACTTCGCGCAGAACTCGATGACTTGACGCTGCACGGGCTTGAAGCGCCGGGAACTCCTCCGCTCTTTCACGCGGCGCATGTGAATGTAGCGATCCACATTTTGTCGTTCATCGGGAAGGAAATCGCCATTGATGAACTGGTGTTCGACCAGCCGCAACTGGCGGTGCGGGTGGACAAGAACGGCAAGAGTAACGTGCCCACGCCGCGGGTGCCGGGCAGCAAGCGGCCGTGGCCCGAGACTCTTTTCAGCTTGCGCATTGGCCACCTCGAATTTCGCCACGGCAGCGCTACGTTCAACGACCGAAGCGCTCCACTTGCGATGGCCGGGAAGAACCTCCAGTTCCAGTTGCACTTGAACGGTGCGTCATCACCGGGAACCGAATCCTACGTTGGCAACCTGCAATGGCAGCAGATCGAGCTGGCGGCGCGACGCGACTTGCCGTTTCGTTTTGATATTTCAGCAAAATTCACTTTGCATCCCAATGCGTTCGAGCTGGACGACCTGGCCTTGAAGCTGCCGCATTCGGATTTGAATCTTCGCGCCGAACTTCCGAGCTTCGCGCAATCGGATTGGAACCTGCACTATCGCGGCCGGCTGACGCTGGCGGATGTGCGCACGATTTTCCGTTCGCCGCTGACGCCGGATGGGATTGCGGATTTTTCAGGGCAGGCGCGCTATGCATCAGGCGAGTGGACCGCGAACGGGCATTATCAAGGGCACGATTTTCTGATGACGTACAAGTGGTTTCACGCGGGCGGAATGGAGACGTGGGGCGATTACGAGATGGCGAAGGATCGCCTGGTGGTGCGGAAGATAAACATTCGCGCACTGGGCGGCACCATCACGGGCCACTTGCAGATGGACACTAAACGCTGGCGTTTAAGACGGAGACGCAAATTCGCGGCATGAGCCTGAAGGACGCGTTTGCTGCGGTGCAAAATCCGAGCTTTCCCGTGGTGCCGCTGCACTGGGACGCGCGCATCGACATCGATTCGGTGAACACCTGGAGCGCAAATTTTCTGCACTTCCACTCGAAGGGCGAGTGCCGCTGGACGCCACCCGAAGCACTCGACTCAGGACTGATTCCTGTGACGGCGCGGATCGAGTACGACACCTCGGAAGACAGCCGGGGCGTTTCGTTTGGGCCCAGCGAAATCTCGACACCCAAGACCGACATTCAAATGGACGGCTATCTGGCAGCAAAAAATTCGGCGCTCAATCTGAATCTGCGCACGGATGATGTGTACGGGTGGGACGATTTCATCAATGTGATCCGGGGAGCAGACTCTACGCCGAGCCGTATTGCGGGCGCGTTGACGTTTCGCGGAAAGATCGAAGGGCCGCTCGGCGGGCCGACTTTCAGCGGACATTTGCAGGCCACGGACGCGCGGTTTGATAATTTCTATTTCGACTATCTCGGAGGCGATCTGGAATATTCGCCGGATGATTTCCACCTCACGAAAACCACGGTGCGCCGCGGGCAGGCCAGCGCGGATGTAGACGTCTTTCTGGAATTGGACGGCGGCTGGGGATTTTCTCCGACGAGCCAGTGGACGTTTGACGCGAAGCTCGCGCACACGCCGACGAGCGACGTGCAACAGGTTTTTGGCCTGAACTATCCCGTGAAAGGAATTTTGAGCGGCACTTTTCATGGCGCGGGAACGCGCCTCGCGCCTTTATTCGACGCAAATTTTGCGCTCGACGATGTGGACGCCAAGGGAATTCATTTGGACCGCTTCGCCGGCCTGCTGCATGTGACCCATGACCTCTACCAGATAACAAATGGCGAAGTGCGCAGCGGACAGGGCCTGGTGACCGGAAATATTTTGTACCGGCCCGTGGAACAAGACACCGATTTCAATCTCAAGGGCACGAATATTCCCCTCAACAAAATCGGCGCGCTGCAGACGCCGTCCATCCCCGTTTCCGGCCGGCTCGATTTCGATATTCGTGGCAGCGGGCCGATTCGGTCGCCCGTTGCGGAAGGCAACGTGCGGCTTGTGGGCCTCCAAGTTGGAGCGGATGTGCAGGGAAACTTTCGAGGCCAGCTCAAATCGGATGGCGAAAGCGCGAAAATATCGCTCGTGTCGGAAATCAACGCGGGCCGGCTGCAGGGTGAATTTTCCGTCGGCCTGCACGGCGACAATCAAGTGGCGGGAGAGCTGACGGTGAAGCAGTTCCAGATGGATGCGTTCATCATGACGGGCCTGCATTTAAAACAACTGACGGGACACAGCAGCGTTGACGGCCAGTTCACACTTTCGGGAAGCCTTCGCCATCCTGAAACAATCGAAATGAACGCCAATATTGACGAGATTTCGTTCAACTACGATCTGGTGGAACTGAAGAATGACGGGCCGATTCGGCTCACCTATCGCCGCAATGAGGTGCGGATCGATCAGGCGCGGCTTCATGGCCCCAATACGGATTTGCAGTTCAGCGGGTCGGCGCGGTTCGATCGCGATCGTCCGCTGCATTTATCGCTGGCGGGCAGCTTGAATCTCCGATTCCTCGATCGCATGATTCCGGAACTTTTTGCGCTGGGGCGCGCGGATGTGAATGTGTCGGTGGAAGGAACAATGTCGCGTCCGCGAATCACGGGACGCGCGAGCTTGAAGGACGCTTCGGCGACGTATTCGGATTTTCCGATGGGGTTAAGCCATGTGAGCGGCGATTTGGTTTTCGATCGCAGCCGGATGCTGTTCGATCGGATTTCGGCGCAAGCGGGCGGCGGCCAATTGCAACTCAACGGCGCTGTGAATTACGGCGAAGGACCTCTGCGCTACGAATTGAACGTGTCTACTACGGTCGTTCGGATCCGCTACCCGGCGGGCATGAGCTGGCTTGCGAGCGGAGGCCTGCAGCTTTCCGGTTCGAGCACGGCGGCGATTCTCTCCGGGAAAATTCAGATTCAGCGGCTGCTGCTGGCCGAGGGCGTGGACCTGGGAGCTCTGTTCACCACCGCTTCAGAAACGAGCGCCACTCCGGCGTCCAGTTCGGCACTGATGCGAAACCTCACGTTCGACATCGAAGGGCAAACGACGCCCGGTGCGCGCATCCAGTGGAGCGGCGCGCAACTCGAGGTGGACGGCAACATCCGGCTGCGCGGTACCTGGGATCGTCCCGTGCTGCTTGGCCATATTCATCTGCTGGGCGGCGAAATGGCTTTTCGCGGCAACACCTACACGCTGACGCGCGGCGACGTAAATTTTGCGAATCCATTCCGCCTGGATCCGGTGTTGAACGTCGAAGCAACTTCGAACATTGGGCAGTATCAGGTAACGATCAATTTTTCTGGAGAAGCGAGTCATCCTACGCTCAGTTATCGCTCCGACCCACCGTTGCCGGATTCGGACATCATCGCGCTGCTCGCGATCGGCAGCCCTGGGCAGGAGAGCGGCTTGCGGTCGTCTACTTCAAGTTCCCAAAACTATGGCGCGACGGCGTTGCTGTCGGAAGCGATTTCGAGCGGACTTGGCGGGCGCATCGAGCGGCTTTTTGGCATCAGCCATTTTCGCGTCGATCCATTTCTTGCGGGTACGGCAACGGAATCGAATGCTGCGGCGCGCGTGACGATTCAGCAGCAGTTTTCGCGGAATTTGACGGTGACTTACTCGACGAACGCTGCGACCACAAACCAGTATCAGCTGATCCAGGTGGAGTATGCGATCCGGCGGGATATTTCGGTGATTTTCTTGCGCGACATTAACGGTACCTATGCATTCGAAGTGCGCTTCGTGCGGCATTTCAAATAGCTTTTATTCCGCGGCAATTATTCCTTCATCCAGAATAGCGAATCGGACGGAAGGCGAACGTGCCAGGGAAACGGCTTGTCGCGAAACCGTTGCCACTTTTCCTTGTAGACCTCCGCTTGTAGTTGCGTTGTTTCTGGCTGCGGCGACTTTGAGGAATGTTGCTGCAGAGTCAAAAACAGTGTGACGCGGAAGGGCGTCTCGGACGATTGTACCAGCCAGCAGGGAAAGACATTTTCTTCGCTCGGGGCTCCGTTCGCTTCTACAAATTCGATGTGATGAGCGCGAATTCCCACGAAGCCTGTGGCCTGAGCGGTAGATTGCGATGTGGGTTGCGCCACGCGCAGCGTGCAGCCCCAATCCAGGGCTTCCACGCTGTGATCTGAAATTGCGCGGGCGCGGGAAATGTTTTTGCATCCCGTCAGCCGCGCAACCTCGACGGATGGTGGCCGCTGAAATATTCTTTCTTTGGCGCCCGACGCCACCACTTTTCCTCGCGATAAAACCAGCAGCCTTGCGCCGAGGCGGTAGGCTTCTTCCATGTTGTGCGTGACGAGCAGCGTGGGCCGGCGATATGCCGCAAAAGTTTCCTGAAGCTGTATTTCCATCTGGCTTCGCAAATGTGTGTCGAGAGCTGACAACGGTTCATCGAGAAGCAGCGCTTCAGGCTCGATTGCGAGCGCGCGGGCCAGGGCCACTCGCTGCTGCTCGCCGCCCGATAGCGTGCGCGAATAGCGGCTTTCGAGGCCGGGGAGATGGGTGCGTTCAACTAAGGCCGTGACTTTCTTCGATCGCTCGTCTCGTGGCAATCCCTCCAGACCGAACGCGATATTCTCCGCCACGGTGCGATGCGGAAAGAGCGCGTAATTCTGAAACAGCATGCCGACACGGCGCTGCCTTGCAGGGAGATTCAGATGCGATTCGGAATCGAAGAACACGCGATCGTTCAGCTTGATTCTTCCGCGATCGGGCCGCTCGAGTCCCGCGATACATCGCAGGAGCATTGTCTTGCCCGCACCCGACGCGCCCAGAATGCTCAGCGGCTCGGCCTCGGCGCGAAATGAAACCTCTAGCGCGAAATCGGGAAGCTTTTTCTCGATCTGGACTTCCAGCGCCATCAGCGTCGAGCCCACCGCAACCGCTCCGGCGATTGCAGGTGCGTCCAGTAGTAAAGCCCGGCGAGAAGAACGAGCGAGATTCCGATGTCGAGCAGGCACCAGGTGGCGGCTTGCTTCATTTCGTTTGCCTCCACTGCAAAATAGATCGCGATCGGAATCGTTTCGGTTCTGCCGGGGATGTTACCCGCGAGCATCAGCGTGGCGCCAAATTCGCCCAGCGCACGCGCGAACGAAAGAATCGTCCCGGCGAGCACGCCGGGCCACGCGAGCGGCAGCGCCACTTCGCGAAACACGCGCCACTCCGAAGCGCCCAGGGTGCGCGCGGCTTGCAACAAGCTGGGATCCACTTGCTCGAGTGCCGCGCGAGCCGTCAAGTACATCAGCGGAAAAGCCACCACGGTGGCGGCGATCACAGTGGCCGGCCACGAAAACACGATTGTCGCGCCAAATTCGAGAAGCAATTTTCCGAGCGGTCCGTTTCGTCCGAAAAGCAACAGCAAAAGAAAACCAACCACGGTGGGTGGCAGCACCAGGGGCAGAAGAAAAATGCCGTCAACGAGGGCCATAGCCGGGCCCTTGCGGCCTTCGCGCCAGGCAGCAACTGCGAGCCCCAGGAAAAGCGTGATGACGGTTGCCGTCACGCTCGTCGCCAGCGAAATCCAAAGCGGAGACCAATCCATCGGCTCAGGATTGTAGCCGGAACGGAAGCGACTGGCTCATTTTTTGGCGGGGAGCAAGAGGGGCAGGGGTTTTCAAATCAGCGCGGCGACGGTTCAGATGTGGTCAGAGCAGATTTTCAATTCGGATGGGCAGCTCGCGGACGCGCACACCCGTGGCGTGATAGGTAGCGTTCGCAATTGCGGACGCGCAACCGGTTAGTCCAATTTCGCCGATTCCGCGCGCGCCATATTCATTCAGTTTCATGTCTGGATAATCGAGGAAGATGCAATCCATCTCTGGAGCATCCGCGTTCACGGAGACTATATAGTCCGCAAAATTATTGTTCACCGGCTTGCCGTTTCGAGGGTCGTAAATCGTTTCCTCGAAGAGCGCCATTCCGATTCCCATCACTACAGCGCCCAAAATCTGATTACGAGAAGTTTTAAGGTTTATCATCCGGCCGCCATCAATCACGGTGAGCCAGCGCGACACGCGCAGCCGCGCGACGCCGGGATCGTAAGCCACTTCGCAGAAATGCGCGCCAAATGAGTGCATCGAATATTGCTTTGCCTCAGGCGGCGCTTCCGTTCTAGCTTGTCCGTCGAGGCCGCTGAGTCTTCGAAGCTTCAAAATGTCGGGAAAAGGCACCCCGCTTTCCGGTGATTGATCTTGTCGGTGAACTCGTCCGCCTGTCATCTTCAGCGATTTCGGATCAGCTTTTTCGAATGGCGAGCCGGCGGTCGAAGCCGCTACTTTCAGCACCTCGCTCACGGCCTGATCGGTGGCCTTTACAATCGCGGGTAGCACAGTAGCGGTTGCCGACGAGCCTCCAGACGTAGGTCCCGGGGGAAGCGCGGTATCGCCCAACTGCACGCGGATTTTGTCGAGCGGGATTCCTGTTCTATCGGAGACTACTGCGGCAAAAATTGTGTACGTGCCGGTGCCGATGTCCTGCGTGGCGCACACGGCGCGAGCGGTTCCGTCCGCGAGCAGCGACACGCGCACCTCGGCATTGTGGCGTCCCGCGGGCCACGTGCATGTCGCCATGCCCCAGCCGAGAATTTCGTTTCCCTTCGTCATCGACCCCACTTTCGGATTGCGCTGGCTCCATCCAAACTTCTCCGCACCAGTCTGGTAGGCTTCGCGCAGATGCTTGCTGGAGAAAGGCTTTTTTGATCCTTCATCGGTCTCGGCGTAGTTGCGCAGGCGTACCTCAATCGGATCGAGGTTCAGTTTTACTGCCAGCTCGTCCATCGACGATTCGATCGCGAAAAGCGATGGTGTGCGGCCAGGGCCGCGCATCGGCGTGGGAGTGCCGATATTTTTGTGAATTAGGTACTGGGTGGCGCGCAGGTTCAGGCAGCTATACAGCATCGAGGTGACTTCAGCGCAGTTTTCAACGTAATCATCGACCATTGAGGTGGGCTGGAATATTTCGTGCTGAAAAGCCGTGAGCTTACCGTTGGTGTCCGCCGCCAGCCGGATGCGCTGCCGCGTAAACGGACGATGCCCCACTGTGGTGAACATCATGGTGCGGGGTACGGAAACTTTTACGGGCCGGCCGAGCTGTTTCGATGCCAGTGCGGCCATCCACGAATGCGGCCAGGGGAATAATTTTGATCCGAAGCCGGAGCCGATGAATCTGGAAATCACTTCGATGGACTCGAGCGGAATTGCAAGCACCTCCGCGGCACAATTGCGGTGATTCACGACGCCCTGCGACGTTTCGTAGAGAGTCAGCTTGTCTTTCGTCCACGACGCGATGGTGGCGTGCATTTCCATCGGGTTGTGCGTTTCCACCGGCGTGGTGTAGGTGACGTCCAATTTCACCGCGCCGCTGGCCAGCGCGGAGTCAACGTCACCGCGCTCATTCTTGATGGAAGGCGGATCCTTCGGCGCTAATTGATCGGTCGAGACGTCGGGAGTCCGCGCATCGTATTTCACGGCGACGCGAGTGGCCGCTGCCTGCGCGCGTTCGAATGTATCCGCCACAACCAGGGCGACGAATTGCCCGTAGTAATAAACCTGATCATCCTCGAAGGGCGGCCGGCTCTCTCCGGGGCGGCTGCTTTCTTCAAAACTATTCGCAGGGCGATAGAGCTTGTCCGTGTTTCCGTGGTGCAGAATCGCGAGAACGCCGGGCATTTTCCCGGCTTCGCTCGAATCGATACTTACGATTTTCCCCGAGCCGATTGTGCTTCCAACGCCAACGCCCCATGCCATATTCTCAAGCGAATACTCGACGCCATACTTTGCCGCGCCGGTGACTTTCATCACGCCGTCAACGCGCGTGATCTCTTTTCCGATGATTGTCGATTCTTGCGGCACGCGAACCTCTCTTAGCTCGATCCTGTTCTAGGCGGAAGCGGTAACTGTTTGCAGCGCGCGCACGAGGGTGCGCTTCGCCAATTCAACTTTGAATCCATTGTTACGATAGGTTTTGGCACCGTGAAGCGCAGCGTCGGCCGCGTTGCGGAATGTGCGTTCGCTCACATCACGTCCCGCCAATTCTTTCTCTGCTTCCGGCGACCGCCACGGCTTGGTGCCTACGCCGCCCAGAGCAATCTGCGCTTTCCGAATTTTATTGCCGTCTATCTCGACAATCACCGCGGCCGAAGCAAGCGCGAATTCGTACGAAGCGCGATCGCGGCGCTTCAAGTAATGCGATTTCGCATTGGCAGGCAGAGCCGGCAGCGTGACGTGGGTAATGATTTCGCCCTTGCGCACCACGTTCTCGCGATCCGGCGTAGTCCCCGGAAGCAAATAGAATTCAGTGATGGGTACACTTCTCTCTCCGGCAGAACCATTCAAATGAACCGTGGCGCCCAGCGCCATCATCGCCACCGCCATGTCCGAAGGATGCGTGGCGATGCAGTGTTCGCTGGTTCCTAGAATCGCGTGAATGCGGTTAAGGCCATCGATCGCAGGGCATCCCGACCCGGGCTCGCGTTTGTTGCAGGCATAATTCGTGTCGCGAAAATAGTAGCAGCGCGTTCTTTGCAGCAGGTTCCCGCCGGTCGTCGCCATGTTGCGCAGTTGCGGCGAAGCTCCGGAGAGCAACGCCTCAGACAGCACCGGGTACATTTGCTGCACGCGGGAATCGTGCGCGAGGTCGCTATTGCGAACCATGGCTCCGATTTTCAGGCCACCGCCGGACTCGGGCTCGATGCGATCGAGCGGCAGGATGTTGATGTCCACGAGCGCGGTGGGACGCTCCACATTCAACTTCATCAGATCAATCAACGTGGTGCCGCCTGCGACAAATTTCGCACCGCTGGCGGCGACGCTCGTCGTCGCATCGTTTACAGTCGCGGGCTTTGTGTATTGGAAGGTGTCCATCGTGATCCTTGCCAGCAGACAATCTCGGCGCTACGCGCGGCCTCGCACCGAACGCACCGCTGCCACAATATTTTCGTATGCTCCGCAGCGGCAGATATTTCCGCTCATGCATTCGCGAATAGCTTTGTCATCTTGGTTCGCAGGGCTCTTTCAGCAGCGCTACGGCCGACATGATTTGCCCCGACGTGCAGTAGCCGCACTGAAAGCCGTCGTGCTCGAGGAAAGCCGCCTGCATCGGATGAAGCTGGCCATCTTTTGCGAGCCCTTCGATGGTGGTGATCTCATCCTGCTGATGCATCACCGCGAAGGTGAGGCAGGAATTGACGCGCCGGCCATTCACGTGCACCGTGCAGGCGCCACACTGGCCGTGATCGCATCCCTTCTTCGTTCCGAAGAGACCGAGATTTTCGCGCAGCGCGTCGAGCAATGTCACGCGCGTTTCGATTTGCAACTGGTGGAGCTGCCCGTTGATTTGCAACTCGACCGGAATCGTGCCGGCAGGATTCGAAACTGCGGGAGCTTGCGGTGACTCGATGACGTGCGGAGTGACCCGCAGCAAGGGGCCGGCGCCCGCCGCGATTCCGGCGGTGGCCACATTGGTTAGAAACAAACGACGCGTGATACCGCGCGTGCCGGGCGCCTTTTCGATTTCTACTGCGTCGAGCGGATCAGCTACCGGATCTTTCGGTGCAGGCATTCTCTCGGCCTCCGACATGACCACTATCGAAGTGAAGCCCGAGCCTACCAACCGGTGGATACAGGAGACAATCCAGCGAAACCCTTAGCGGGTTACTACAGCTCCTTTTCCAGCCGCGACAAAAAATTCAACACGTCGGAGGGGCTTCGCACATAAAACGACGCGTGCGTGTTGCCTGCGCCGCCCACGTTCACCGTGATCTGCCCCGGCAGCACGGAGAAGGCTTCTTCATCCGTTTCATCGTCGCCAAAATAGATCGCGATTTTCTTCTCGGGCAACCGCGCGAAAAGCTCAAGAACCGCAACACCCTTGCCCGGAAATTCGCGCGGCAGCAGCTCCCACACCTTCTTGCCGCATAGAATGCGCAGCTTGTCGTTAGAACTCACCACTATATCGGCTGCCACGCGGCTGGCTGTTTCGATGGCCGGCGGGCGCGCTCCGCGGTAATGGACGGCAAAGCTGAGCCGCTTATCTTCAATCTCGATTCCGCGCAGGCCGGCGAGTCTCGTTTGAGCGGCTTTTAACGCAGCCTCCACCATCTGCCGGGCCGCAATGCTCGGCACAGTGGTTTCTCCGGCGCGCTCGGCACCGTGCAAGCCCACGTACCGTATGCCGTCTACGCCCACGAGATTCTGAATTTTTTCCAACTCGCGGCCGCTGACAACCGCAATCGTAAGCTTTTCGTGGCCGGCGAGCCGCTCAAGAATTTTTCTGCCGCGCGCTGAGAACCGCACATCGTCGGGATGCCGTCGCAAACGCACCAAGGTCCCGTCAAAATCGAGAAGCAGAAGCCGGTGTTCTGCATCGCGAATCCGCGCGATCACCTCCGGCCACGCACTCGCCAAATTGCGCACATCGCTTATTGCCCGCTGCTTGCGTGGGGCTGAACCGACCGCGGGAGAGGAAGGATCGGCGCGTTTCTCCTGCGCGCTAGTCGCCACTGGCAGCGCCAGCCTTTCTCGAAACGATGGCCAATCGCGACGCGGGATTGCTCGGTTCTTTTTCTTCGCGGTCATGGCCGTCTTCGGGCCGCGGCTCGTCAATTCGAATTTCGGACAAGTCTGTAATCAAATTTCCCGCCCAGCGATACACATTGTGCTCTTTCACGTTGCGCCGCATTCGCTGCATGCGACGATGCCGTTCTGTGGCGTCCATTTCGAGAGCCATGCGGATCGCGTCGCTGAGCTGTTCGATGTCATACGGGTTAACGATGATTGCATCGCGTAATTCGCGGCTTGCTCCCGTGAAGCGGCTCAAGATTAGCGCGCCTTGTTCATCTTCGCGAGCGGCAACAAACTCTTTGGCCACCAGGTTCATACCGTCGTGCAGCGAAGTCACCATGCAGAGATCCGCAGCCTGATAATACGGCAGGATTTCAGTGTGCTCGTGATGGCGCGCGAGAAGGACAATCGGCTTCCATTTCGACGTTTGGAATCTGGTGTTGATGCGCAAGGCTTCGGCTTCCACTTCCATCACAAAATCATGATAGCGCGGAATGTGCGTGCGGCTGGGCGCGCCGATTTGAACGAATGAGAATTGCCCGACATAAGAGGGCCAGCGTTCGAGGAAGCGCTCGACGCCGCGGAATCGTTCGATAATTCCTTTGGTGTAGTCGATGCGGTCGACACCAATGCCCATGAAACTCGCTTCAATCCCGAGGTTTTTCAAAAGTGTCGTACGCTGGACGTAAGGAGAAACCGGCTCGCCACCCTCCCCCTGGCTTTCGCGGAAATCCACGCTGATTGGGAATGGACGGACCAGCGTCGTCTGGCCATGCCGCTTCACAGCAAAACGCTCCCACTCGATGCGGGATTCGAGCGCGCGATTCACAGTCTCGAGGAAATTGTTGCAATGGGCCTGGATGTGGAAGCCAATCAAGTCCGCGCCGAGCAAGCCATCGAGGACTTCACGCTGCCAAGGGCAAATTCCAAACGCCTCTGGATTGGGCCACGGGATGTGCCAGAAAATTGCTACGCGTGCGTCAGGGCGCGCTTCTTTGATCATGCGCGGCAGCAATGCAAAGTGATAATCCTGCACCAGGACAAGCGGATGCTTGGCGGTCTCGATTTCCTGCAGCACCGCGTCGGCAAACTTCCGATTCGCGTCCTGATAGCTTTTCCAGTCTGACGCGCGAAAAATCGGCCGCGTGTAAGCAATGTGGCACAGCGGCCAGAGCCCCTCGTTCGAAAATCCGTAGTAATAGCCTTCCTCTTCTTCTTTAGTCAGCCACACGCGCCGCAATGTGTACTCAGGCTTATCAGGCGGCACGCGCAGGCGATCGTGCTCGTCCACCGTTTCGCGGTCCGCATCCGCCGAACCCGATGCGATCCACGTTCCGTCGCACGCGCGCAGGATCGGCTCGAGCGCCGTCACCAGGCCGCTCGCCGGTACAAGCGCCTCGATTCCTTTGTTTCGATGAACGTGCATGTAGGGTTCCCGGTTCGACACCACTACGAGCGGACTTTGCAGCGTCTTGCTCTGCATGCTCACCCGCAGGCGCTCGGGCGTCCACATCGCCTGCCCCGTCTCGCGAAGCCGCGCCTCTTCTTCGGCCGCCGCGCGCGCTTCCGCGAGGCTCTGCGTCAGATTCATCACTTCTTCGGAGAAAGGCGCGAGAAAATCTTCCTTGGGGAGGTCAGGACGGGGAGAAATCTTGCCCACTCGCACTTGCCGCATCCACTCCGCGGTTCGCGAAATGGGTCCGATGATAGTCCACTGCACGATTAGCACTGTGATGAGAACGATCAGAAGCACCTGCGCGATTACGTGCCAAAGCGTTTCGCGCCAGATGCGCGAACTTTGTGCTTCCACGTTACTCGCGTCGTGGTAGATCGCGAGAAAGCCTGCTAGAGCGCCTTTTCGATGAAGCGGCAAGAAGTAGACCTGCATCTCCTTGCCACCCAGCTTTACGAATTCGCCGTATCCCTCTTCGTGCGCCTTCACCTGATCCAGTGGTATTTGAACTGGATCTAACCGCGAGACGAGATTCGAGCTTTCGGCGAGCACTCCGCCGCGCCCGTCATACACCACGACGCCTGCAAGCCGCTCCCTATTTCCAAATCGTTCGACGAGGTGGCGCAGCTGGTCGCGCGAGCCGCTATCGAGCGCCGGTTCGATCAGTTCTTGCAGGCTCTCGCCAAGAGTCTCGGCGCGCCTCACCAGATCGGCGCGCAATGCGCGCTTTTCCGAGCGCACCTGGTTTCTGGCAACGATGAACGTAACTAAGCTAATGCCGGCTACAAGAAATACGATCAGCCGTAGACTGAGCCTCACGGCGTTCCCTTCGCTGCGAAATTTTTGGAAATCCGGCGCGACTAAGCCGCGGCGATTTCGATGGTTTCTATTCTGATTATGTTATTGACGGTGTCCAAAATGCCCTTCACGCGTACTTTCTTCCCTGCAAATTTCTCTGCCGTCTGCTGATCATCGAGCGAATAGGAAAACTTGCTGGAATCGTCGGTCAGAACGAATTGATCGCCTTTTTTGGCAATCGTGCCGGTAAAGGTCTCGAACTTCGAATCGCGTTTCTGACTCGCTGCGAGGAGCTTGTTGGTCTTGCCTGTTTCGATGTTGGTTGCGCTGTAAGCGGATGCCCCGGTCAGAAAGGAAAGCCCCAAGGCAGCCACGGTTAAAGTGATTGCTCTCTTCGTTTTCATCTGTACTCTCGCTTTTTACTCCAGACATTCACGAAAGACGATACCCTGAATCCTTCACTTTTCGGGTGCATGGCGCCTGCCATTCAAATCCTGTCTAAACAATTGAATTTACACGGTTTAATATGATTCCACATCGTTCCCGTAGGAAGAATACTCGCAAAGCCCGAAGATTGTGCATGGTAACTGCAGCCTCAGTCCCAAAGTGGGCCTCCCGTTAACTGCATCTGGCCGCCGTTTGACCCCCTAGGTGCGCGATTGGACGCACAATGCTAGACGGGTGGTTCGGATGGGCGCAAACTTTAGTACTGTAACTAGTTACGGGTGTAGTTCACCCGTTGTAGTGGGCTCAGGGTCAGGCCTCCGGGGGAAGTAACGAGGCCGCCGCATCACAAGCAGGTTAAGAAAAGGTGGAGGAGACATGGCGAGCGCAGTTTCTAACAAGCTCTGGAAATCGTTCGATTGGGCGCTGTGCAAGACAGCAGGCATAACCTTCGACACGATTCAATACTTCAACAAGTTCAATCCCAACCCTTCATTCACACCGAAATGGTCGGAAAAGCCGCTGCTGAAGTCGTGGGAGAAATCCAAGCCCACGCTCGGCTGGCCGCGCACCACGGACTCGCTTTGTCCGGACTGCGTGCGGGAAGCGCGCGATCTGATCCTCAACGGCAAGAAGGACTGGACCGACCTCGTTCACGAGAAGGTCGGCGAAATCAAGGCGCAGATTATCGAGCGCGACGGCCAGGTCTGGATGGTGAAAGAGTGCCCCATCCACGGCAAGTATGAAGACCTGATGGCTATCGACGCAAAGTTCCTTGAATGGATCGAAGGCAATTTCCCGGGCCGCGACATTCCGGCCCACAACGACGAGGATCTGCACCGCCACGGCTCGAGCACCGTTCGCCACGGCCGCGGCTCGGTTCTCACCGTTGACCTGACCAACCGCTGCAACATGATGTGCGATCCCTGCTTCATGGACGCGAACCAGGTCGGCTACGTTCACGAGCTCAGCTGGGAAGAAATTCAGGAAATTCTCGAGAACGCCACCAAGATCAAGCCGCGCCGGCAGATGTCCGTGCAATTCTCGGGCGGCGAGCCGACGATGCATCCTTACTTCCTCGATGCGGTTCGTTACGCGCGCAAGGTGGGCTACAACAGCGTGCAGGCCGCCACAAACGGAATCGAATTCGCCAAGAGCAAGGATTTCTGCAAGAAGGCCTTCGAAGCGGGCATGCGCTACGCGTACCTGCAATTCGACGGGATCGGCAACGACGCGAACAGCCACCGGCAAGTAGGTAATCTCTTTGACGTGAAGCTCCGCGCCATCGAGAACATGCACGAAGCCGGAATCGAAATCGTGCTCGTCACCACGATCGTCAATAACGTGAACAACGACCAAGTCGGTCCCATTGTGAAGTTCGCGATGGAGAATCCCAAGAAAATCTCCTTCGTGTCATTTCAGCCCGTTTCGTTCACCGGTCGTGATGAGGAAATCACTCCGGAACGCCGCATCCGCCAGCGTTATACGCTTTCGCACCTGGCGCAGGACGTTAGTGCGCAGGTCGGCAAAGTAGAGCCCACGCGCGACTGGTTCCCGATTTCTTACATCGCCACTTTCGCGGGCTTCTCAGATCTTTCGCATGGCCCCGATTCGCAGTGGGGTTCGCTCTCCTGCGGCTGCCATCCCAACTGCGGCGTAGGAACAGCGCTCATGATTAACAAGGAAACGAAAGAATGGGCGCCCGTTCCGCGCTTCCTCAACGCGCCGTCGCTTACGAAGGACGTTACGGCCATCACCGACGCAGCGCGCAGCAAGAAATTCTCAAACTTCATGATGGCGCTGGCCATCCTCAAGAATTACAGTCCGTTCCAGGCGCCTCCGAGCTTGAGGTTGAAGGATTTGTGGATCAAATTCGACAAGACCTGGGCTCTTTCAAAGAACGCCGACAAGAAGTACGGCCGCACCAGCCCGGATCGCACCTTCGAAGACGCGATGAAGCGCCGCAAGGAAGATCCCTGGAACTTCCTCTTCATCGCCGGCATGTGGTTCCAGGATCTTTTCAACTACGACTTCCGCCGCACCGAAATGTGCATCATCCCCTACGCCACGCAGCAAGGTGAGATTTCCTTCTGCGCGTACAACACGGGCGTGGGCTGGCGGAAGATCATCGAGAACATGTACAAGAACGCGACTGTCGCCCAGTGGTACAAGACGCACGGCAAGCACGACATCTTCGCCAAGGGCAAGAAAGTCGATCTCGCCACCTACGAGCACTCGCTGCGAATCGACCAGGAAGATGCCGCGCGCGTTCGCCATCTCGAGCACGACATTCCGCTCACAGCAGCCGAAGAAGACCGCGCCCGTCGCCGCAAGGCCACCGAAGAAGCGGCCAAAGTTCGCCGCATCTACGAAGAGCTAGTGCTGAAGAAGCCCACGGAAGCTGTCGTTCAGATCGGCTCAATTCAGCAGATTCAAATGGCGGTTCCCGGCGCAACGGTAAAGCCAGTCCAGATCGCCCCAGCCAACGGCAATGGCAACGGTCACGCAAACGGCAACGGCGAAGCGAAACTAGCCAACACCGAAGCGGAAGCCGCCGTCGCTGGCGACTAACAGAACTTTGTAGCCCGCGGTTTCAACCGCGGGAAAAGCCAAATCGAAAAACGGGGGCTTTAGCCCCTGAAGTACGCTCTTCACCAACAGCCCCGGCTCAACCCGGGGCTGTTGTTTTGGTTGTAGAATCACGCGATGCATATATTGAGCGCTTCAATTCTGGCCTTCTTTTTCTTTCTTCCGGCGATTCTTTGCCTGGTTTTTGTTTGCTTGGGATGGTTTGCTAAGAAGAGGCCATCGATCAAGGAATGGCGGATTAACACCTTTCAGCAGGGATTGATCCTAGCGCCGCTAGCTACGGTTCTATTTCTTACCAGCGTGGTTCACCTATTCCTTACGCTGAAGCCAGCGCAAGGACCTTGGCTTCTTTTCAACTACCTCGCCGTAGCTTTGTGGGCCCTCTGCCTCGCGGTCGCCTTTACCGGAAAAGGCTGGGGGAGGGCCTTACTGATCGGCTGGTGGATTTTGCTGTTCGTTGGAGTATTCGGTGCCGACTTAGCTACAATTCCTTAGACAGAGAGGGAATCATCGATGCCAATCTACGAATATGTTTGCGACGACTGCGGCGCCCTCTACCAACGCATCGTCATGAGCCAGAAGCAAGCAATCACGTGCCCGAAGTGCGAGAGCTCGAAGCACACAATTCAGCTCTCCGTGTTTGCTGCGCCCGCCAACGGCAGCAAATCGAGCGGCGGATCTTCCTCAGGCCCCGCATCCGGCTCAGGCGGCTCATGCTGCGGAGGCGGTTGCGGCTGCAACTGATCCAATGGTCGGTATCGACAGGCCAATTGTCGCGATTAGGCCCGAATTTCTAATCGCGAACGCGCGATTAAGATTAAGCCTAACCCTTTCCGCAGCAGCCACTTAAGATTTTCTAATCGAGAACGGATGGCGATTTTGTTTTGCCGCCGCTTGCCCGTCTTTCTCGCTATTTTGCTGCGACCTTCACTGACGCTTGCGTATTCTCCCACTTCATCTGCAACGTGCATCCGCCGCCGGCCTGATCGAAGTCAATCGTGAAGTTCTCCAACGGCGCAGATGTCTTTGACACCGCCATATCAACGCGCGCCAAGTCGTTCGCTTCCCCAGGATACGCGGTGCCCCACTCGCCGGTCTTCTTGCTGATCACTAGCGTCCACTTGTCCGCGTTTGGAATCACGAAGATGGTGTAGCTGCCCGCAGGCACCATCGTCCCGCCAACGGTCGTGTCGCCCGTCGTCACAAACGTGGTTGCCTCGTTCGCACCAGCGCGCCAGATTTTTCCATAGGGAACCAATTCGCCGAAAATCTTCCGCCCCTTCATGCGCGGGCTCGAATAATCGATCGTGATCGTCTTGCCGTCGGCCAACTTGCACTGCGCCTTGGCCGGCGGGCTCGGCCGCGCGCCCTTCTCCTGCTGCGCACAGCTCGATGCCGCAAAAACCGTCAGTGCCATCACTGCCATCGTGCACAGCCCGAAAATTCTCTTCATGTTCTCTCATCTCCTTGACCGAGAAATAATTGACCGGGAAATAAATTGGAGCGGAAAATAAATTGCCAGATACGCGCCAATCAATCTACTCTGGATTCTGCCCCGCCCGCTGCCGCGAGTCAAACGCGAGCGCCTCACCCGCCCAGATTTTACCGAGAGTCCAAAAGGCTCCGCTCGACATCACATCAAGATAAATCGAAAAGCCACCAGCCGATCGGGAGGGAACACAAATGGCTACAGCAGCCGCAAAGATAGAATGGCAATCGCTACCAGCCGCCAAATCAGGACAATTCCGAATCGGCGGCGATCTCATCATCAACCGCCTGGGTTACGGCACGATGCGCCTCACGGGAAAAGGAATCTGGGGGCCGCCGAAGGATCGCAACGAAGCAATTCGAGTTCTGCGCCGCGCCGTTGAACTCGGAATCAATTTTATCGACACTGCGGATTCCTATGGCCCTGATGTGGCGGAAGAACTGATCGCTGAAGCTTTGCATCCATATCCTGCAGGGCTCGTGATTGCGACGAAAGCAGGCTTCGAGCGGCCCGGTCCGGACAAATGGGTGACGAATGGCAAGCCGGAACATTTGCGCGCAGCGTGCGAAGGCAGCCTCAAACGCCTGCGCCTCGACCGGATTGAACTTTTCCAACTTCATCGCATTGATTCGAAAGTTCCCGTTGACGACCAGCTCGGCGCGCTCGAGCTTCTGCAATCGGAAGGGAAAATCAATCACATTGGTTTGTCGGAAGTCAGCGTGAAAGAGATCGAGCACGCGCGCAGCATCGTGCCCATCGTGAGCGTGCAGAATCGCTACAGTGTGGTCGATCGCGCGGCCGAGGACGTCGTCGACTATTGCGACCGTGCACAAATTGGTTTCATTCCGTGGTTTCCACTGGCGTCAGGCGATGTATCCAAATCGGGAAGCTCGCTCGAGGACGCAGCAGCCAAGCTGAAAATCACGCCGTCGCAGCTTGCGCTCGCGTGGCTTCTGCATCGTTCGCCGGTAATGCTGCCAATTCCCGGCACTTCGCGCGTGGAGCACCTGGAAGAGAATGTGGCAGCGGCTGCTGTGAAGGTTGACGACGCCACATTGAAAGGGCTGTCAAAACTAGCTCGCGGGGCTTAAGCGCGCGACCTGCCTCGCCCTGGGTCCTTTTCCGTATGCACACACTCTCTCTGTGCGCCCGGCCTGCGCGATCTATTGCGATAGGAATCGCCGCATCAATTTCGTAACGGCAAGAGGGCGCGCAGTCGCGCGTCGCGCAGATAAATCCCCAGCCACGTCAACATGCCGAACAACAATGGCACCACGAATTTCGGATCATTCACCCGCACATGTGTGGCAACCGCGCCGCCGAAATAACCTGTCATCAAAATCGCGCCCAGCACACAGGTGCGAGGGATCGCGTACAGCAACGTGGAGATAAGAAACGCAATTCCGATCGGCATCCCGACGGACTCGGGATACCCCATGTCTCTCATTCCCTGCTTCGACATCTCCGGCTTGAGCAAACCGACCGTGAACGAAAAAAGCAAGAACGCTACGATCAAGCCGCTGAGTATCCGTCCTGTCCAAAGCATTCCTTTGGAGGTGGGCACCGCGGGGGCAAGCGATGACATGTGTTTCTCCCTTTTAATATTATTGGATTGGGTTCTCAGTAAAGCATGAAAGGCTGGACGGACAAATCGGTTATTAGACGTCGCTGCTTGACCTTTGATGCAGCTTGCGGCCACTATTGTGAACTCACGTTGGGCGTGAACGAATGCCGGAAGGCAAAGGACTTCTCATCGTCTACACAGGGCCAGGCAAGGGCAAAACCACCTGCGCCCTCGGCACTGCTTTTCGAGCCGTCGGGCAAGGGCTTCGCGTGCTGATGGTGCAGTTCATCAAAGGCTCATGGCACTACGGTGAACT
This sequence comes from uncultured Acidobacteriota bacterium, assembly GCA_963790945.1. Taxonomy (GTDB): domain Bacteria; phylum Acidobacteriota; class Terriglobia; order Acidiferrales; family UBA7541; genus Palsa-295. The sequence goes on along the minus strand of CAWBRH010000024.1, from coordinate 12,722 downwards.
CGACGCCGCGAAAATGCTGGGTGATGATAAGTTCGAGATCCGCCCGATGGGCAGCGGGTTCGTCAAAGTGGGCGGGGCGGACACGGATCCCGAAGACATACGGATGAGCGAGCAGGCCTGGGAATTCGCGCGCGAACAAATTTATGGAGAAAAGTACGATTTAGTGGTGCTCGACGAAATCAACTACGTGATCAGCTATAAAATGCTCGATGCGGATCGAGTGGTGGATGCCCTGGTGAAACGCCCCGAACGCATTCACGTGATCTGCACCGGCCGCAACGCGCATTCCAAGCTTGTCGAAGCCGCCGACCTCGTCACTGAAATGCGCGAAATCAAGCATCCGTACACGAAAGGCATCCTGGCGCAGAGGGGAATCGACTACTAGACATGACCTGGTTCAAGCGCGAAAAGAAATCGATTGAAAACCCCACGCCGGTGGAGGAGCGCCGGGTGCGCACCGAAGGCATGTGGACGAAGTGCAGTTCGTGCCGCGCCATTATCTGGAAGAAAGATCTGGAATCGAATTGGAACGTGTGCCCGAAGTGTGACCATCATTTCCGGTTGGGGGCGCGCCGCCGACTCGAGCTTCTGCTCGATGATGAACGCTACGATGAATTCGACCCCGATCTCGCCTCGAGCGATCCGCTTCATTTCTCGGACACGAAACCCTATGCCCAGCGGCTGAAAGACGCGCAGCACAAGCTCGGCATGAAGGACGCAATCCTCACCGCCGAAGGCCTGATCGATGGACGCCCGGTGATCTGCTGTTCGATGGAGTTCGGCTTTATCGGCGGGTCGATGGGAGCGGTGGTGGGAGAAAAGCGGCTCGCGCCATTGAGCGCTCGATTGATAAGAAATATCCGCTGGTCATCGTTTCCTGCTCCGGCGGCGCGCGCATGATGGAAGGCGTGGTGAGCCTGATGCAGCTGGCAAAAGTGTCGGCAGCGCTCGCGCGCTTAGATGACGCGCGCATACCCTACATTTCGATCTTGACGGATCCCACCACCGGTGGCGTTACGGCCAGCTACGCGATGCTCGGCGATTTGAATATCGCCGAACCTGGCGCCCTGATCGGCTTCGCAGGCCCGCGCGTGATTGAGGATACGATCCGCCAGAAGCTTCCTGAAGGCTTCCAGACCGCGGAATTCCTACTCGAGCACGGATTTCTCGACGCGATTGTTCCACGCAAGGAACTGAAGCCTTACGTCAGCCAGGCGCTCACGTTTTTTCTCGATTCATAGATCGAATCACGTAGTTCGAATCACGGCAACCAATCACGAAGATGAATTACGAAGATTCCGTCCGCTCGCTTCTGGCGCTGGGCAGAGAACTCGCGGCGCCGCAGCAGGCGCGCGTCCAGAAATTCGGCCTCGAAAATATCTTCGTGCTCGCCGACGATCTGGAAAATCCGCATCGCGCCACTCCCTGCGCTCACATTGCCGGCACGAATGGCAAAGGCTCGACGGCCGCCATCCTCGAGTCAATCCTTCGCTCCGCCGGCCTGCGTACCGGGCTCTACACTTCGCCTCATCTTGAACGCATCAACGAACGCATCCGCCTGAATGGCGAACCGGTTTTGGACGAAATCTTCGCCGCCGCATGGACGCGTGTGCACGCCTCGATCGAAGCGCTGATGGCCTCGGGAAAGCTGACCGCGCACCCCACCTACTTCGAATGCGTCACCGCGATGGCTTTTCTGATTTTTGCCGAGCAGCGCATCGATTTCGCTATCTACGAAGTGGGTCTCGGCGGCCGGCTCGATTCGACCAACATCGTCACGCCCGAGGTAGCCATCATCACGCCCATCGATTTCGATCATGAGAATTTCCTCGGCCATTCCATCGCCGAAATTGCGGCGGAAAAGGCCGGCATCATCAAACCCGGCGCGGCAGTCGTCAGTTCGGTCACGCGTCCGGAGGCCCGCGCCGTGATCGCTCAAAAGTGCGCAGAAATGCGGGCGCGCCTCCTCGATATCGAGGACGCGTGGGAGCTGGAAGAAGGGCCCTCATCGGCCGGTCTCTATCAAGCCGTCGCCACCTCCAAAGAATCGCGCGTGAGACTCACGATCGCTCCGGCGCTTCCTGGCCGTTTCCAGCTCCGCAACGCTCTCGCCGCCGCCACCGCTGCGCGCGTTCTTTCAGAAAGCCGCAAATTTCATATCGAAGATCAAGACATCGAACGAGGCATCGCAAATGTGAAGTGGCCAGGACGCCTCGAGCGGCTATCGGAAAAGCCCGCCGTATATCTCGACGGCGCGCACAACCCCTCCGGCGCTCGCGAACTTCTCGAATTCTGGCAGCGCGATCTTGCCGGTCGCCGAATCATCCTTATTTACGGGGCAATGCGCGATAAAGCCGTGGACGAGATTGCCGGCGTGCTGTTTCCTCACGCGCACAATGTGATTCTTACCGAGCCGCGACAACCGCGCGCAATTTCAGTCCCGCTGCTAGCAGAAATGACCGCTCATCTGGCATCGCCCCACCCCGTTATTATTCGAGATCCATTCCAGGCCCTCGATCGCGCACTCGAACTGGCACGCGAAAACGACGCCATTTTCGTTACAGGTTCGCTTTATCTGGTTGGCGACTTGCGGGGCCATTGGCGCAAACGAAAGCTTCCAACGCCAGCCCGCTCCTAAATCCCGTAAATCGTATATTCAGCAATCCATATCCCGTATTTAGTTCCTTGTGGAGCTACAGGGAAACCTGTATTTTGCGCCCAAAATCGCACGTAGTGCGAATCCGAAATTCGGCCTTATACGTCCCAAGCGCGGACGAATTTTTCTCATGTCCGAACGGAACTAAATTTTCTGTGCAAGGAATTACGAATGTGCGGAAACAATTAACGCCTTTTGTTCGTTTATTTAACTGGAGCTTGGTACCCAATCTGCACGAACGAGCGTCTAAGCGATATAGCTGGAGGGCCTAATGACACGCGAGGATAGACGAAGCAAACTGGAATCTTTCGGCCACGCGCCCATACTGCTTGCCGGCGCACTACGGCAATTTCCAAAGAAAATGTGGCTGTATAAGCCATCGGCCGAAAAGTGGAGCATTCACGAAACGATTCTGCATCTCGCTGATAGCGAAGCCAGCGGGTACGTTCGCTGCCGCCGCTTCATAGCCGAGCCGGGAAGCGCGGTGCTGCAATTTGATGCAGCCCGCTGGGCCGGCTCGCTCGGATATTTTCATCAGAGCACGCGCGAAGCGCTCGAAATCATTCGCAGGCTGCGCAAGATGACCTATCAACTGCTTGCCTCCCTGCCCGATCCGATCTGGTCGAATGCCGTGGAGCAGCCCGACGACGGCCTGCTTCGCTTGGAGGACTGGGTCGATATTCAGGAGCGCCACATCCCGCACCACATCGAGCAAATGAAGCAGAATTACGAACTCTGGCTGAAGGCAAATCCTCCCAGGAAGCCAGCTTCTCCCTCGGGGAGATCGAGTGCGGGTGTGGCTTCGCGAATGATCTCGCTGTCCGCGGGACTTTAATCGGGTCCCGACCTCCAAAAGCCACTCGGCTAAAATTTGGGCGAGTGGCCGCGGCAGATTGGGCTACAGGACTGTTCAAGGCCCGTTCGCTCATCCAAGTTGCCGCCTCGCAACTCTGATGGTACGATTGCTCTTTCATGGCTCCTGATACGTCTCCCAAGCCGCGTGTCGGAATCCCGTACCGCACACGAAACGAAGAACTTAAGGGCGAGCGCGGCAAGTATGATAAGTACCGCGAAGCCGTCGTTAGAGCGGGCGGTGAGCCCGTCGAAGTCTCCCTCTTACTCTCGGCAGATAAGCTGCGGCAACTGGCCAGCTCACTCGATGCGGTAGTCCTGACCGGTAGCCCCGCAGACGTAAATCCGTCGCTCTACGGAGCTGCTCGAAATCCTGCGTCCGCGGAAGCTGACGCTGACCGCGAACGCACCGATTTTGCGCTTCTCAAACACGCCTTCGCTGAACACAAACCCGTCCTTGCAATCTGCTACGGCGTTCAGAGCATGAATGTTTTTCTCGGCGGCACGCTGATTCAGGATATTCCCAGCGCGCTTCACACCCCGATTCAGCATCCATGGTCAAACCGCGATAAAGGCGCCCCGGAACCCTTTCATGCTGCAAAAATTGAATCTGGTTCGCGGATTCGGGAATTGGCGGGCGCGGACGAAGTTGGCATCAACAGCTCCCACCATCAATCGATCCTCGATCCCGGACGCAACCTGCGAATTGCCGCCAAGGCTCCGGACGGAGTGATCGAAGCCGTCGAATGGACGGGCGACTCGAACTGGGTCACTGGCGTCCAGTGGCATCCGGAGCGAATGGCGGAATCGGATCCGCTCTCGCAACGCTTGTTTGGCACATTGATGGAAGTAGCGCGCAAAGCGGCGGTGAAGCAGGCGTAGCGCGCGCTGAGAATTGGCGGCCGCGCTCGGCGCTGGCATCGCTGCTGTCCCGGATGCGCGAGCAAATGAACTTGGCATCCGCGCATCTGCCATGGCGCTTCGTCGTTCATCATCATTTTGGGACGTCACTCTTTGGGGGAAACATGATTTCGCTCGCAGGCAAGGCGGCTCTCGTAACCGGAGGCTCGCGGGGCATTGGAGCTGCTACAGTGCGGCTTTTCGCGCAGGCAGGGGCCGACGTGGTGTTCAATTACCACCGCAGTCGTGAAGCCGCCACGCAGCTTGAACAGGAAGCGCGCAAGAATGGCACGCGCATCGAGTCGCTCAAAGCCGACCTGAGCAAAATGGCTGATGCAAAAAAACTGGTGGAATTCACACGCGAGCGCCTGGGCCGCATCGACATCCTTGTGGCCAATGCCGGCATCTGGAATGAGGCGGATGCTCCCATCGAAAAACTTACCGAGCGCGAATGGGACGAAATGATGCGCGTCAACGTGAAGAGCGTCTACTCCGTGATTCACTTCGCAGTGCCGCATATGATCTCTCAGCGCGGCGGCCGGATCGTCGCCATTAGCTCCACGGCGGGCCAGCGTGGCGAATCGTTTCACACGCACTACGGCGCATCGAAGGGCGCAATCATCAGCTTTGTGAAAGGCCTTTCGACGGAGCTCGCGCGCCACAACATCCTCGTGAACTGCGTGGCGCCCGGCTGGGTGGATACGGACATGTCGGCTTCAGTTCTTCGCAGTAAAGCCGGCCTCAAGCAAGCCGCCGCGGCGATTCCCCTGAAGCGGCCTGGCACGGCGGAAGAAATCGCGGGTCCGATCCTTTTCGCGGCGTCTGACCTGGCAACCTTCGTGACCGGTGAAGTAATCAACGTAAATGGAGGCGCTGTACTGTGCGGATAATTTCGCGCGTTCTACTTTTCTCGCTTTTGTCTGCCGCCACCTGGCTGCAGGTGGCGCAATGCGCCTTCGCTCAAAATCCTCAGGACATGATGCCGGCGGAAAGCGCCGCGAAAGCTAAAGAGATTCTGCAGCAGGCGATTCAAGCATTGGGCGGCACCGCGTATCTGAACCTTCGCGACGCCACGTGCGAAGGCCGCCTTAGCCAGTTTGGCCGCGCCGGTGAGCTGAATGGATTCGAGAAATTCGCGGATTACACCATCCCTCCATTCAAGGACCGCACCGAGAATCTGCCCAAGCGCAACATCATTACGGTGATGGATGGCGACAAAGGCTGGACGCTCGATCGCGGCGGCGTTTCCGACGCTTCCGGCGCCGACATAGCTCGCTTCCAGGAAGATACGAAAAAGGATCTCGACTACATCCTGCGGACCCGAATCAAGGAACCCAACATGGTTTTCCGATATGCGGGCCAGGACATCGTGGACTTGAGGGAAGCCGAGTGGGTGGAACTGGTCGATAGCGACAACCGCACGATCAAGATTGCTTTTGACCGAGCCAACCACCTTCCGCTTCGAAAGATCGTGGATACGCGCGATGCAAACACCCGCATGAAAACCGATGAGCTCGAATACTATTCGAATTATCACCCGATCAACGGCATCCAGACAGCTTTCCAATTCACCCGCGAGCGCAATCACATCAAGATTTATCAGGTGTTCTTCGACAAGTGCGACTACAACACGAATCTTCCCGATTCGCTCTTCAGCAAGCAATCGCTCGACGAGCGCTGGGAAAAAGTCGGCAAAGGCGCCCGCAAGAAAGCCGAGAAAGACGCCAAGAATAATTGACGCGATATCATCTTTTGCGTTCTTCGCTCTTCAAGCCGATTTTCCTTTGCGAGCGACGGGTTCACTCTTGGCTTTCATGGACTTCACGAGATCGGCCGACGATGCTCCTTCGAGCGACAATCCATAGCCGACTTCCCGCACAATGCGCTCCTTCAATGGTTGAATAAAGTGGATGCGCGTGTTGCGGCGCGTAACTTCCGGCGCTTTCAGGTACAACTCGGCGAGTTCGCGCGCCCGGCTGAACGCCTTACCGTTCGGCACAACTTCGGCAACCACTCCCCATTCGTACGCGGTACGCGCCGAGAGCGGCTGTGGATTCAGCAGGAACGCTTCCGCTCGTCCCGCTCCAGCGCGATAACTCCAGGTGGTAAAGATTCCGTCGCCGGGCGCAACCCCCGCGGAGAAGTGAGCCACATCCTGGAAGGTCGCTCCATCCGCCGCCACAATTACACTGGCAAGTAGCGCGTAGTCTGAATGCACATGGGCACGTCCCTCGATAGCCGCGATCACCGGCACTCGTATGTTGGCTATGTTTTCCAAAACCTGAACGCCTTCGTCGTGAACCTGACTCCAGACGCCGGGATCGGTGACATCGCCGAAAGAGGACCAATCGACATCAGTAATGAACTCCCCGCCTGCGCCCGTCAGGATTACGATCTTGTTCGCCCTATCTTGCGCAATCCGGTAAAAGGCATCGACAAATTCTGTGTGAGCTGGCGCGGTCATGATGAATGGTCCGCCGTTGGTGTGGAATTCAGCAACCAGCACACCTTTGTCATCGCGTGTCAGTCTTAGGTTGTGATAGTCCGAAAAGTAGTTATTTTGAAGCGGCATTGCATTCTCCTCTCTGTTGCCCTGACTGTGTTCACCCGAATCTGTCATTGCGACGCCAGCACATTGCACTCAGGCGGCTACAATGAGACCGCCTGCAGCGCGAATGACCTCGTCGGTGATCCAGGCTAATCAGTATTCTACTGCGAGAACGTGGTCCTGGCGATTGTGCCGGGTAAGTCGCGTAATCGGAAACTAGGCTCAGCAGAGAAGCCGAGACGCTTTTGGATAGATGTTGCGAAATCCTCTTGTCGCCAGCTACCCCGCCGCTCGGTCCTTGATAACTCCTGTTTAGTCGCGTTGGCGGAAACTAACCCACTACAATAAGACCTGCCTAATTCGCCCAATTGCGCTCCACGCGGTATAATCGCCTGATGCACAGCAAGCGAAAATCTCCGCAGATACGCAGCACGACGGTGCTTTGCGTGCGCCGCGATAACAAAGTGGTTCTGGCCGCTGATGGCCAGGTGACGCTCGGTGAAGGCGTCATCAAGCACAACGCCAAAAAGACGCGCCGCCTCTACAACGACAAGATCCTCGCCGGTTTCGCCGGCAGCACCGCTGACGCGCTTTCGCTCTTCCAGCGCTTCGAGAATAAATTGCAGGAATTTCACGGCAATCTCTCGCGCTCCGCCGTGGAGCTCGCCAAAGAGTGGCGCACCGACCGTTCGCTGCGCCACCTCGATGCGCTTCTGGTTGTCGCCGACGCGAAATCCACGTTTCTGCTCTCGGGCAATGGCGACGTGATCGAGCCCGACGACGGCCTCACCGCGATAGGCTCCGGCGGCCCTTACGCTCTGGCCGCGGCGCGCGCTTTGATCAAATTCACAAAAATGAATGCGAAAGACATCGCCCAGGAAGCCATGCGCATTGCCAGCGAGATCTGCATCTTCACAAACGCTCAATTCAGCATCGAAGAACTATGACCGGTAAATCGGAGAAAGATATGGTGATCTACTTGGCCGGAGAATCGCAGGCTTCGGAGCCGGAACCGCTTCCATCGTTTGACGAGCTCACGCCGCGCGAAATTGTCGTCGAGCTCGATAAATATATCGTCGGCCAGAATGCGGCCAAGAAAGCGGTCGCCATCGCGCTCCGCAATCGAGTGCGCCGCCAGAAGCTCACTCCGGAGCTAGCCGAAGACATCCTTCCCAAAAACATTCTGATGATCGGACCCACGGGCGTCGGCAAGACGGAAATCGCGCGCCGCCTCGCCCGCCTGGCCGGCTGTCCCTTCGTCAAAGTGGAGGCCTCGAAATACACCGAAGTGGGCTACGTCGGCCGCGACGTTGAGTCCATGGTGCGCGATCTCGTCGAAACTTCGATCGACATGGTGCGCGAAGAGAAGCTCGATGAAGTGGCCGAGCGCGCCGAGCAGTCCGCCGAAGAGCGCCTGCTTGACCTGCTCCTCCCGGCTTCGCCCGTCCCGGCGGACGCCAGCCCCGCCTCCGAATCGCAGCGCCGCGAGCAAGTCCAACGCACCCGCGAAAAGCTTCGCGTGCAGCTTCGTGAAGGCAAGCTCGATCAGCGCATGGTGGAAGTGGAAGTTCGCGAACGCTCGATGCCTTCCTTCGAAATCATCACGAATCAGGGCGTCGAGTGACGACCCGAACGAGATTATTGGTGTTATCGCCAATGTAAAGATTTCCTTGGGAGTCCACCGCCAGCGCGGGAACAGCGGTTCCAAACGTTGCCTGGGCTAGCCGGACAGCCATCACCGAAACTATCCGTTGGGTTAGCGCACCCGGACGCGCCTTGCCGAGCCACCGGGTACACGGTCTGGGCGACCGGGCTTGCCACCGAAGGCAGCGAAGGAATCGGACCGTTGCCGGAAGCCACGACCCGCACGATGTGTTCTCCGGAATCCAAAATAAAGTCGTTGCCTTGCTGGTCCGTCTGAACACCCATTGGCGAACTCAACACCAGGCCGCTGACCGGACCGGTGTAGTCGGCCGGAGAGGCGGCTTGCTTTTCGGTCGGATCTCCGATGTACGCCCGGGCTTCACCAATACTGGGGAATGCAATCACGGGGCCGCCAGATTGCTGAGCGTTCGCCAGCATGGTCAGGACCAATGAATTCCAGGAACCAAAATCCGATGAATCGTGCGAAGCATGACCATTTCTCCCTCTGTCCCCTCAGGACGACAAGTTTCAGTGTGCAGAATTGTGGGCGGTTGCGCTGGACGCAGAGCATCCACCCTATTGCTCTGCTATTTGCTCGGAACCCCGGATCGTGGCAATTGAATTGCGTGTAGTTGAAACGTTGAGCGCTTCGGCGCGGATCTCGACGTTACGGTGTCGAGCGGGAAATTGGTAAGCGGAATCCGGTTGCTGGAAGCCGTGTTCCCGCCCTCACCGCAACGCCCCTTGTCGCATTGCTACCTCGGCTGTTGGTTGATTTACGATTTGTACCGAATCAATAAAGGCCGTGTTGCTGCCGAAGTTTGTGCCTTTGAAGCTAACGGTGTGGCTTTCGCCATCCGTCTCAAAGCCGCTTGTTTCCAATGGGACGAAGGCGCCGCTGCTCGGAAGCGAATTAAAGGATCCAATCAGCTTTGAATCAAGGTACACATGGATTCCCTCCGGCCCCGCAGTAGTGTCAACGGCATTGGTTCGCTGCGCCGCCATAAAACGGATCGCATACTTTCCTGGCGGGAAGGCGAGCGATTGACTGATTAATCCGGTGTTGCTTTGGATGAAAGCCGTCTGGACGCCTTGCGGAGGCATCGGCGATTGCCAGACCGTGCCACCGCCAATCTCCTGTATGCCGGCCTTTCCAGTGAAGGTCCAACCAGCGTCCGTGGGGTTGTACTCGCCGGTATCCAAGGCGAAAAGGGCAGGCGCCTCAAAGCCCCAATTGGCAAACATCGGGGCAGTTGGCATACTGATTTCGTTGAATACTTCGAATTCAGCCAGTTGCACGCGGTAGTTGTTCGAAGGATCCTGGCTTAGTTGGGTCACTTCGAGCCGAACATCGGTGGTCCGGTCCGCCCTGGCCCAGCGGAATGCGATCGGTATTCCCGGAATTGTGGGCTGAGGAAAGTTGGTTTCTTGCACCCTGGTTTGCCAGTCGCTCCCATCCCAAATCTGGATCTTAAAAGAGACCGGATAGCAGTTCGGCACGTCGCTGCCGACCAGCGCCACCGTATTTGCGAGGATGGGCTCGTCAAAGTGCAGGTCGATGGTCACGGGGATCGATGGATTCTTCGACAACGCCTGGCTGGACCACTCACTAAAGATATTCCCGTCACTCACCGCTACTGCAGCAGACCCCGGTTCCATACTGCTGGCTGTCACATCGTCTGCTGAAACAGCCAGATCGGAGCAACCTGCGGCCACGCAGGCTTGGCGCCGCCGTCGCGCAGGTAGCGGATCGCGTCGATGGTGTAGTTCCAGTAACCGTCCAGGGTGACGTTTCCGTCAGGCAGAGTCCATACCTCCGGGGCCTGTCTATCGCCAGCTATAAACCACAGCGGATTTTCTGGATAGGTGTAGGTCACCGTGTCGTCAATGCCGAAACCCTGGTGCTCGATCCAGTCGTTGTAAGCGGTAAGCAGGACTATGCGCGGGCGGGGATTGTCAAAGACCACGTTCCAGTTGCTTGCGTAGTAGGCCCCATCATTTCTTGGCGCGAATGGGTTTTCACCTTCCCATCCAGGAGAGACCTGTTCGACAAGGCCAGTGGGATCGAGTGGCGTACCCGATTTGGGTTGTATAGCCCAACCCCATGCTCCAGGACCCTGGTTATTGGCATATTCAAGCTGAAAGCGGCCCGTATAGGGGCAGCCATTGTTCACACCACAATTGGGATCAAGAGGGGCGCCGGCGTAGATAACCAGCAAGGGCTTTCCATCGATCTGATACCAGTTATCCGGGGTGCCAAGGGATCTATTTTGCACAAATTCGTCCCAAACCTCCTGGGCCTGCTGCTCCACGCCGCCTAGCCAACCGCCGATCGCAAAGGATGTTCGAATCTTCCAAGAGTGTGTGGCGTTCCAGGCGGCAGCTCCCGCCATCACGGCGCTCGCATACTTACCAGGCCAGTTATATTGCGGATCGACTCTTCCGGGTGGCGTTTGTCATATCGAACAGGATAAAGTCGATCTTGGCGGCCGCGAGATTGGCCATATCCTGTGCGATGACGGCGGGGTTTGAGGCATCATATTGCTCAAAGCTTCCCTGGTATGGAAGCTGCTGATCCGGACCGAAAAATCCCGTCAGGAAAGGGAGCCGCGGAAGGCGGTTCGCCATCTCCAGTAAAGGTCCAGCCATCTACCGTGGCGGTGTACTCATTCGTAGCGAGGGGCACCAAAGGGAGGTCGTTGAGACCAAACCCGTTCGGATTCCAGTCGCCAGCATCCGGATCGCCATTCTTACCGTAGTAGACAATGGAGGGGTTATTCAGGGGATAAAGTTCTTCGTACCATGCGCCGACGTCCGTTGGCCCGCCGTTGCCGTTGGTGGTATATGTTTGGGCGAAGGCTATGGTAGCGTGCCCCGTCACGCTTGCCAAAGAGAATAGAACCATTGCAAATCGGAGTGCGAATCTCATTGTCACTTCGTGACCCCCTTTTATGAATAAGCGCTGTGAAAAGCGCATTTTTCGGTTGCCCGCAATTCGCTTCAGTGCCGTCAGCCTTTCCCATTGAGAACTCTCTTCTGAATTCTGGGCGCACTCCATCCTGCTCTCACAGAACGAGAGTGACACTATCATAGGTCATCTATCGTTGTCAATTCTTGTATTAAATTCGAGGAATATTCTCGACTAACTATATTATATTACTGACAGTTATCTTAAAAACACCTTCATGGATGCCTGGTGAATATATGATCTATCATAAAATAAGACTTTACGTGTGCATACGGCCTCTTTGAATATGAAAAGTTCTCTGCGGCTCAGGCAAGAATCAAAGAATACCTCATCGTAGGCGATGATTCAGGACAGCGAATGGGAGCAGAACGGACAAGAGTAATTCCATTGGAGGCTTTGCAAAATGCTCGACAACCTTGCTGTCGCCTATGATAGGTTGTCGAGCGATATGGTTTATCAAAATTTTCATATTCTCCTGTCGAATTCGCTCAGCAATTGTCTCGCCGGCGCCCCGGATCCGTTCTGACCACGGAGATGGTCGTGGAGCAGCGCATAATTGGCAACAATAGATTCGGCGCGAAACCGCCTAAGATGATCTATGATGGGCTAAGTGACTCTCATTCCGGATGATTATGAAGATTGCGAAGAAGAGCGGGACCAAGAATGGAGAGCGATCAGCAGTTTCTGAGGGCCGCGACCCGTTTCCCGAAATTGCCGCCGAGTCGCTGCGTGACAAAGTGGTCGCTTCGCTTAAAGACGCATTCTTCTCAGGGCAGTTCAAGCCAGGGGATGCTATCGTCGAACGGCAGTCCGCGCAGCAAATGAAGGTCGGCTCGCCCGCCGTTCGCGAAGCCCTGATCACGCTCCAGCAACAAGGTTTTGTTCGGCGAGTCGCAAACACCGCAACCTATGTCAACAAACTCTCCGCGGATGAAGTCCGGCAGCTTTACCAGCTTCGCATCGAGTTAGAGCTTCTGGCTCTCAAATTGGCGAAGCTGCGAATGAAGGAATCTGACATTGCTGCTCTGGAAAGTATCGTCGACTCAATGGCGGCCGCAGCCATCGGAAGAAGAGCGCGAGATTTTTTCGAACGCGATCTCGAATTTCATCGCCATTGCTGGAAGCTGTCTGGAAATAAATACCTCGAGCACACT